>MESE01000052.1 GCA_001770855.1 Burkholderiales bacterium RIFCSPLOWO2_02_FULL_57_36 | reverse complement strand
ATGCTCGCGATACCTCGGTATCGCTGTGCTTTGCGCCTTGCCCTGCACGCCGAACGGGCGCCTTTCACTTCCAAATCAACTGTTACAGTCCACTAGGCGGAATAAGTTCAGCGATAAACCGGAAGCGCGGGAGGTCAGGCGATTCGCCAATGTCAATTCAGCCAAGCCCGTCGGCACAACAAAATTTGCCGTGAGTGTTGCGCCTATTCATTGTCACGGTGGATCTCGCGCGAATCCGCCGGCGCCTCGGCCCGATCATGCAGTCCGTAGTCCCTGATCACGCTCGCCACTCTCAAGCGGTAATCGGCAAAGACGCTGGTGCGGCCCAGGGATTGAATCGCGCGATGCGATTCAAGGTTGCGCCATTGCCTGACCGCCTCTTCGTCTTTCCAAAATGACAGCGACAGGATTTTTCCCGGCTGGACAAGACTTTCGAATCGTTCGATCGATACGAAGCCTTCGATCTTTTCCAGGTGCGGCCGCAGTACCGCGGCTGCATCCAGGTAAGCCTGCTTTTGATCGGCATGCGGTATCGCTTCAAATATGACGGCAATCATGCTGGTTCGCTCCTGTCTGGTAAGGTCATGCAAAAAGTTCCATCCACCGCTTCTACAAAAGTGCGTTCTTCACGCACGATGAATTTTCGCAACTGCGCCATGTCGAAATTCGATCGCCCCTCGGGCTCGGATTTCAGCCTGGATCGGTAAGTCTCATAGGCGGCCAGGCTGTTGAAAGCAATCAGGCCCCAGGCCACGTTGTTGGTGCCCTCATGCGGCAGGAAGTATCCGATCAACTGTCCTCCGCATCGGGGAATGATACGCCCCCAATTTTCAGCATATTCTTTGAAGGCGTCGCGTTGAAACGGGTCGATTTCATAGCGGATAAAGCAGGTGATTGTCATTCGGTTCTCCATGCGTTGCAGATCGAGGCATAACAATACCCGCTTGATCGGCGTTGATGGTTCGGCTAAGATCGAACCATGAAAGACGGTCCGAACATTGTCGGTATTGCTGCCCTGATCGGCGATCATGCACGCGCCGACGTACTGACTGCATTAATGACGGGGCAGGCGCTCACCGCCACCGAGCTTGCCGAAGTGGCAGGTGTAACCAAGCAAACCATCAGCGGCCATCTTGCCAAGCTGCTCGACGCGAGCCTGATTGAAGTCGAGTCGCAAGGACGGCATCGTTACTTTCGCCTGGCCAACCACGATGTGGCGGAACTGCTGGAATCCTTGATGGGCGTTGCATTCAGGACCGGCGCGATACGGGTTCGATCCAGCCCGAGCGAACCGGCATTGAGAAAAGCGCGTGTTTGTTACGATCATCTCGCCGGCGAACTGGGTGTGCTTGTTTACGAAAACCTGCTGCAAGTACGTGCACTGCAACTCGGCACGGCAGGCTTGGAACTGACAGCGGTCGGGCAGCAGTTGTTTCAGCACATCGGCGTCGACGTCGACAGTCTCGCCGGCAAGCGCCGCACGTTTTGCAATACCTGCCTCGACTGGAGTGAACGCCGTCATCATCTTGCGGGGGCATTGGGCGCCGCGCTGCTTAGCCGCATCGAAGAACTGGGCTGGGCCAAACGCGTAAAGGGATCGCGTGTCGTCGCGTTTTCCGCAACGGGAGAAAAAGCGTTAAACACCTGGTGCGCGCGCATCGTTGCGTCATCTCCTTTGCACCGGCCAAAGAAAACAACGCGAAATAAAACATCACCGGCATCTGCCGCCTGAGCAATAGACGGGCACGGTCAACGAGTGCGCCCCTCGGCGCGCAAGAACCGTCAGGCTTTCCGCAGGTAGCAAGCCTTCAGCATGAAGCTGCCGGCATCCATCTTGCAGTCCACCTCATGGTCACCGCCCACCAGGCGAATACTCTTGATCTTGGTGCCCATCTTCAGCGTGATGGAAGAGCCCTTCACTTTCAAGTCCTTGATCAGCACCACGGCGTCACCATCGCTCAACACATTGCCGTTGGCATCCTTCACCACCGCCCCTGCGTTGTCATCGGTAACGGCGCTTTGCACCATCGGCCACTCGTGGCCGCAGTCGGCACAAACATAGTTGGCGCCATCGGGATAAGTGTTTTCCATGGTGCATTGGGGACAGGCGGGAATGGCGGACATGATTGCTTTCGAATTCGATGGCGTGATGGAGCATAAGTATACTCGCCCCTGGCGGTCAATCGCTTGATCCATTAGCGATGACCTTTGCCGAAAAAAGATGCGAATACTTTATACACAAGTACAACTGTCGCAATCATTACCAAGACAATTAAAGGCGTCGCAAACAAGTATTCATAAAGGAAGAATGTCATTATTTGCCCGACAATCACAAAGCCCCATAGTAAAAGGTCACTCGCATTTATCCGGCCAATCTCACGATGGGGCTCTGTGATAGCAGCTCGCTCAGTCAACACCTTGCCAGCATTGGCTATGTGTCTTTCCCGAAATGCCGAAATTTTCCTTAGCGATGCAGAAGCCGGACATGAACATACGCTGCATACATCGGAATTTGCTTTGTTCGAGTTCCAGCATGAGTGACATGTCCAGTCGTAGCTTGGCATGATATTTAACGTAGAGCTGACCGGCACGCTTGCGTGACAATGTCCAGCGACAAGTTATGGTTCAACATATGGGCGTCTTTTCTTGTATTGATATTGTGCCCTCACCACTGTAATTCTTTAGCAGGAGTAATTTAGGCGCCGTTTTTATTCTATAAACCTTTGACTTTCCATTATTCGTTTTTTTAATAACGGCCCTGCTGGTTAGAAGGTTGGTACTAGTGTTAATGTCGATGCCAGAACCGTCAACAGCGTTTGTTTCAAAAGATTCGATGCCCATCAATTGCCAGCCGTTTTTAGTTAGCTTAAATTGGCTTGTCGAATTTCCGGCGCAGGAATGCCAATGATAGCTAAACACGACAAAAACGCTTTTGTCTTGAATGGTTATGTCTTCATATCCAAAATTTCCTGTTCCGCCAAAGGCTGGTCTTGATGCCGATTTTTCGACAAGCCCGTAATTCCCAGAGCCCAATTTCTCTAGAATGTAAATGTCTACAATCTCTTCGTCGTTTTCCTCTTTGGAAGCGACTATACCTGCCCAATCCATTCGACCTCTCCCCATAAGGTCGCCTTCCGCCGAACCCCTTACGCTTGCGTTCCGCAGCGAGCCAATGAAGGATTCAATGTTCTTAAACTCTTTTATCTGTTGGCAGAAAGCTGGCGTGGAGACAGCCATAAGTATCAAGGCGAGGGACAGCAGTCTCAGCATCTAAGCACCATAACGTTGGACTTGACCGGCGCACACGAGGCGCGTGCATGCAGTGCACGGACGCACTTGTGTGTCCGTGTCGATTGTTTAGTTAAATTTATGATCCGGAATATCCTACAGCATCATATATTTGAGTCGGCTTTTCAACTCTCTCAACTCTTATCCTAGCTCGCATATTTCGATAAGTGCACTGTTCGTCTGCATAGTGACAGCGTGCGGGCAAAAGCTCGATCTGAATAAGTACACGAATGTTTTTAGCTCTGTAAGTCTCCAGAAATCGATCACCGATCGAGTCATGCAGGGCATTTTTCCGGCGAAGTACTTTGGTGTCGCCTCTTTCAACACTAACAGCGTGGCCATCAATATAGACTGCGGCAGTATCAAAGAGGCAGCGCTGAGAGTCCCATAGCAAAAATCCTCCTCCCTCATTACATTTTGGCTGACTTAATAACTGCTTCCAATTCTGAATCCCTTTCGCGTTTACCGATATGGCGGCGCATAGAGTGAATATGCCAACGGCTAGTTTTTTTCTCCAACGTGTTTTCTTACAATTATGTGAATTAAGCAAAACGAAACTCCTACTCCAACCGCAAAAGGGATCAGTCCATCGGACCAACCAAATTTGAAATGTCTCCATATGAAAAACCCGCCAACGGCCGCAATGATCCCTACAGTGCGTTGGAAAGCTGGAGCCAGAAGGCCAGGCAACAGCGGGACAAGTAGACCGCTGGTAGCGGACATGACAATAGAAGCTGCGATCTCAAATCGTTTGAATTCTGGCGAAAAGCAGCCTTTCCACCCAACAAAATCTGACGAGCAATTTGCTTCGCCGATTAAGGTGATAACAATCGCAAGGAAAGCACCAGGGAGAAACCCGGCAAGCGCCCCAGGGAAAACTCTTAACCATAAAAGTGCTCGCATTAGCATATTTAACGCCGAGGTAACCAGGTCGCCGCAGGCGACTCGGTGTTGACCGACGTGTTAAAGGTTGGATCGGACATTTAATCGCTCAACTTCTCAAATAAGTCAGCTATTTGTTCTGGCGTCGCCAAGGCAAACCAGCCTGCAAGCAAAAATACGAAAAACAGGAATACCGAAGCGAGGCCTAACCCATAAACGTAGAACGCAAAGCCGGCAGTCAAGCCCGACACAATGCTTATTGCAACCAGGATCCGCTTCGCCCGCATGTCTTTGCCATTGGCTGCCATACATCCCTTTAACTGGTTATAAATCGTAAAACGCTTGTTTAACATCGATCGCTGCGATTTAACAAGGGAACAAAAATCCTTGCAAAGGCGCGTCAGTCATGGCTTTCCACCGCTGTTCTGTATGAATATAGAGTTTTAACAGAATCGACAAACCACGCAAGGAGTTAGGGTTTTTATTAATGCTGAATTTATAACACATTGAGGCCGCGAATGACCGGTTTGGAGAGGACCTCATCACGAACCGTTTCTGGCCGAGTGTTGCCTATCGCCTTCAAAATTGAATGACCGCTTCCGCTGCTTAGCAAAAGCTCATGATTTAGCCATTGCTTTAGGGTCACGAGACGTCCTACGCTGATGCGATGAATGCGGTCGTTACGCTCAATCGCGAAACGCACCTTGCGTTTGCCTTTGAAGCGCTCTGCCAAAGAATTTCCAGCCGTACGCATGCATGTCTAATCCTGTCGTCCATTTGGGAAGAGATTCATTGTGCTCTACCTGTCACAGCAACTTCATCGCGCGCGCACGGCTCACTCCAAAAAACAATGCTCCCTTCGGACCAAGTGCCAGTCTGGCAGACCTTTTTTGTCAATTCGACCTGTCGTTTGTAGAGCCGTGCAGCATAATTTTCTATCGGGCGACGTCAGTCAATTGGTACGAAACGGGGAACCATTTGACCATTGACCTCGATGATTTGGAAAAAAACGTCGATCGGCCTGATCCATCTCGATCCATCCGGAGCGCTATAGACAATCATTGGAGTGAGGTCCGATTCAAATGTGGCCTCGCATATCAGCTCGTAGATCCCGCCCTTGTAATGTCGATATCGCATTTCTGAACCTTCCTGAGTAGTATTGAACATCCGTGGGACTGCGTGCATTTCACTTTAGCCAGCGCTTGATCACTGGCCGGTTTGCGACATTCGAATTTGACCGACTCTCTAATCAATCGCGGTGCCGGCCTCTAGCGCTGTTTTAGTAGGCCAAAGCGATATCCAAACGAAGTGTCCGCTTTCTCGGCCGATGAACGCCTGGCAGCCTATACAGCCTTCGTGCCGAGAAAAGGCTGGGGTAATTTTATCGTGAAATAAGGCGACGACCTCGTCTGGCCGATGAGGCTGCGCTTCAAAAATCCCGGTACGTGCTTGCATGGTTCATCTTTTTTAAGCCTGTCTTCAATGCCTATCGGTCGACACGAGGAGCATAATCCGGCTTGATGGGACCCGTCCGCTCGATGGAGGAATCAGGCGTCACTTCTGGAAAGCCAGCCGAGACCACATGACTCCCGCTTGACGATTGATCGGTTGAGCAGAATCGGTCCGTAATTTCAGAGTGTTCTTGAGGCCTGCCCGTTCGGCAAGTTCGATCGTTTCTTCGGCAGTCACATCGAATACTCGGCGATTGGCCGGAGCGGGACCATGCCGGAGCGCCATGATTAACAACCCGTCCGGCGCAAGCAACGATGCGACGTTAGGCATTGCCTGCTCACGCTCTTCCTTCGCAAGATGCATCCACACCGCCGTGATCAGCACGCGATCGAAACTCTCCTCGCGAGCCATGGTTTTACGAAGGCTCGGCAGGCTATCAGCGAGCCATTCAATCCTCGTTGACGGATGAAGGGCGGATGCGGCTGCGCGCAGCGGGTCCGTAGGCTCAACGGCCAGGACCCAATGCCCCTTCTCTGCCAACCAAGCAGCGTCCGCTCCGGTGCCTGCACCGAGGTCCAGGACCTTGCTCGGCCTCGCGGGCAGCAAGTGAAGAACTGCTGCATGCTTCTCGGTGAACGAAACGCTCTCGTATCGGGCAATCAACGAATTGGCGTCGTCCGAATAGCCTTCGGTTCCCGCGATTACATTTGCTTGTTCGGAAGCAGCCATCGTAAAGCCTAACGTCGCGGGAACGGGATCGGGATCGGGATCGGCGCTGGCGGCGCGAATGGAAGTGCAGCCGTTTTCGACGATTTCCTGTTGGCCAGCAAGCTAGACGCTGAGAGCCCCGCCAATTGCTGCTTCAAAAAAAACTCCACCAAAGTTTTTATAGCTAACACTGCGGTCTACCGCAATTGAAATAGTGCGCCCTATAGCGGCGCCAAGCCACGCGATGCCTATCACGCGATAAACTTCAGGTGAACCTAGAACGATACATCCCAATCCCAGCGCAAGGAAAAATCCCCCGTAAGTTGCGCGCAATTCCGACTTTCCAAGTTTGCCAACGGGAGCAACCGAAACAAAGCGAGCTGCGGTTTCGGGAAAAAATAAGCCCATGCCTCCCAATGCGATCATGACTAAAGCCCCTGCCTGGTTCAGTGCATCCATAAAAGTTTAACCTGTTATAAATTGGAAAATGCCAATTTAACATGGGAGCGATCTGCGCTGTGCCGCGTTGACCGGACCGGGTAAATTCGCGGCATTTCCATGTTTTAACACGACCGCGCTGCATCGCAGACGCGCAAGAAATTCAAGTAACTGCCTGTGCTGGGTCGCACTGAAACACTCAACATCCGACACACGCTGTCGGATCAAATTCCAATTGGTATATTTTTACGCCACCAATGCGCCGATTGAGCATTACTGCGCCATCTCCGGATTTGGCGAATTTTTCTCCGGCCATCCGGATACCGTCCGGGACAATCCCGGCATCACCACCGTAGGCAGCGTATCGCGGTCGAGCACGGCATCTTTTGCAAGGAGTTCGTTCAAATGCAGGATGTAGGCAGTCAGCGCATACACCTCTTCATTTTTCAAGCTCTTGGGGGCATAGTGCGGCATGGCTCGGCGAACATAGTCGAAAATCGATGTCGCATACGGCCATTGGGCGCCGACCGAGAGAACCAGTAAAGGATATTTCCGGATCCGCATGAAGCGCAATGGATCGGAAATGCTGAAAAAGCCGTCGGACCCCGCCAGGCGTGCGGACGGCCCTTCGATACCATTGGCGCCGTGACACACGGCGCATTGGTTCTGAAACAGCGTTCTCCCTTGGGAGACGCTGCCGCGTCCTTCCGGCAAGTTTCGTCCGTCGGGGAACACCGTGATCGAAAACTGCTTGATTTCGGCATCGCTCAAGGGCACTCCAAAAGATGGCGCGGGGATTTGCGCCCAGGCCAGATTCATCAGAGCGACCCACCCCAGCGCGACTGCAAGGACGTTGAACTTACGCATAGGTGTTCTCCACCTTGCCGTTCCGGTTGATCTTCCACGCTTGAACGGCGTTGTAGTGGTTGAATGAATGCATGGCATATTTGCGTTTCCACTGATTCCGGTTCAGTTGGGTGCGGCCGTGTTCGTCGGTGGCCCGGCTCAGCAAGGTCGTCGACGAACCATCCCATCGCCATGGAATACTGAACCGGGTCAATGCCTTGTCGAGCACCGGACCGTGCAGGCGGGCGCCCGCCCAGGTTTTTCCGTTGTCGGCGGAAACCTCCACCTTGCGGATTTTTCCATAGCCGGACCAGGCCAATCCGGAAATCTCGTAAAACCCTTTGGCCTCCGGAAGAACTTGGTTGCCCGATGGATGGGTAATGACCGACTTGACATCCATATGAAACGTGAACCGTTCGATATCGCCATTGCTGAGCACTTCGCTGTAGAGGCCTGACTCATCCTTGGTGTGCGCCGGACCGTCCGTCACTTCCAAACGATGCAGCCATTTCACGTTGACATTGCCTTCCCATCCCGGCACGAACAGCCGCATCGGATACCCTTGCGACGCCCGTAACCGTTCACCGTTTTGGTAGATGGCAATGATGGCATCGTCCATCAGTTTCGACAGCGGCAGGCTGCGAGTATGCGAACCGCCGTCCGCGCCTTCGGCAATGACCCACTTGGCACTGCTTTTTACGCCGGCTTCGCGCAACAGGGTTGACAGCGGTATGCCGGTCCACTCGGCGCAGGAAACCTGGCCGAACAAGTCCTGACAACTGTCATCACGCGCAAAGGGCGACATGGCATTGGCCGCCGTATTGCCGGAACACTCCAGAAACTGGATATTGGAGATCATCGGGTAACGCAACAAGCGCTCCATGTCGAAGCGCAATGGCCGTTCCACCAAACCGTGAATGATCAGTTGATGCCGCTGTGGATCGATGTCCGGAATGCCGTTGTGATGCACTGAAAAATGCAGGCCGCTAGGTGTGACGATGCCGCGCTGCGTTTCGATCGGGGTATGCCATACGGCGAACCCCGCGTTTTGCGGCGCATCTTCTTTTGCCTTGCGGACTACCAATTTCTCGTGGGGCGATGGCATGCCATAGGCGACGTCCGCACCGCCTGCGGTTTTCATCCATGCGGGCAGTTGCGCACCAATCGGGTGATCGAGCGGCGTCACCGGACGGCTGGACGGTTGCGCTGCCACGCCGGGCGTTGCGGCCCCGGCATGCGCAACCGGCAAGGCGCCCATCATGCTGGCAACGGTAAACCCAAGTCCGCTCCTTAGAAAGGATCGCCTTTCAATCAGGCCGCCGCCGGCCACGAAATCCAATGCTGCTTTTTTCATTCCGATCTCCGATCATGAGCGCCCTTTCTTTCACCGTACTTGGTGGGCGCAAAACAAGTATGCATGCACACTAATGCTTATATTGCGCAAAAAAAATCCGCTACCCCGGATCCGTGGCAGGACAACAAAACGGCGCCACTGCCGCAAGTTGCCGCGTAATTGCCTCCAGATTTCGCAACACCGCCGGACCATCCACCTCGTAATAGCGATGCCGGCCTTCCTTTGCGCAACGGACAATGCCCGCTTCAAGGAGTACCTGCAAATGCCGCGAGATCACCGACCGCTCTTGCGGCAATCCTTCGGCGATCTGTCCAATATCGGCGCGTCCAAGCAGCATCAGGCGCCGCAGAACGGCAATCCGGGCCGGCTCCTGCAAGGCGTTAAAGAAAGTCGTGTCGAGTACCGCAATCGCGGCGTCGACGGCCTTCTGGCGAGATGGCGACGGTTTGTCCATGAACGATTATATGTGCGCACGAATGCACAAGTCAACAATCGCCAATATTAAAAAATTGGCGCGGCGGCAAGCGGCGGGATTCATTTTTCGGGGTCATGCATGGATATCCCGGTTGACATCGCCGCGAGATTTTTCATTTCGGGCCGGTAGTCTGGCCGTCACGCAATGGTACCGAATGCCGCGCCGACCGCCGCCGTGGACGCCATCGCCAGTGCACCCCAGAATGTCACGCGTCCGGCGCCGATGGCGATGCTTGCGCCGCCTGCGCGTGCAGCCAGCGCGCCCAGCAGCGCCAGGAAGAATAGCGAGCCGCCGGCTACAGGTACAGCCAGGAATGCCGCCGGGCTGAGCAAAACAATAACGATCGGCAAGATCGCTCCAATGGCAAACGAAATCGCGGAAGCGAATGCGGCTTGGATGGGGCGGGCATTCTGCATTTCGGAAAGCCCCAACTCGTCGCGAGCGTGGGCTCCCAAAGCGTCATGTGCCATGAGCTGGTCGGCAACCTGCCGCGCCAGCGCCGGATCCAGCCCTCTGCCGACATAGATGGATGCAAGCTCCTTGTGTTCGGACTCATTATAGTTTTCCAACTCGCGGCGCTCGCGGGCCAGATCGGCCTTTTCCGAATCCGATTGAGAGCTTACCGACACGTATTCACCGGCAGCCATGGACATCGCTCCTGCTACCAGTCCTGCGATCCCGGCGATCAAAATATTCTCCCGGCTCGCGTTCGCGGCGGCAACGCCAACCACCAGGCTCGCTGTCGAAACGATGCCATCGTTCGCACCCAGCACCGCCGCCCGCAGCCAGCCGATGCGGTCGGTGTAGTGTCGTTCCTTATGTCTATGCATCTTTGGAGCCTTCCGGTTGAGTAAGCAATCAGTATCCTGGCGTATTGCACAAGAATCGTATCGCACGATGATCGCACATGGCCGCAACGTCAGCCGTCAACGACGACTTGATCAGGATCGTGTTTCATACGGCCCATTTAATAATTATCTGCAATCCTGCTTGATGAAGCATCCGTGCAATGGAATTCCATTTACCGACGGTCCAACGGATTTATCAAGAGCGGCTGACAAAACGGCCTAATCCCGGCACTTCGGACACAGCGGCAAATGATCACGTCCGAATACGGCCAGACAGACGTGCCATGTGTACCTATCATGTCCTTCATCATCAAGCGCAAGAAGACATCCATGACAGAAACAGGAATTCAAGCTTCATCCCGAAATGGACAGCGACATGGACGGCACGGAATCGGCCTTTGCGGTTTGGCTTCCCTCACCTACAAAAGGAACATCATGCAAGAACGGAGTAAACAAATAGTAATTGACGTATGGAAAGCCTTCGCCGAGCGCGATGCGCAATGCATCGGCGCCTTCTTCACCGAGGACGCCGAGTGGATCGCGCCCGAGCGGAATGCCACTGCGCTGGCACTGAACGGTACGAACCATATGATCGGACGCGAGGCGATTGCAAACTTCATCACAAAGGAATTTCCAAAACTGTTCGTGGCCGACGTATCCATCGACTTTCGAGGGTTTTACGCGGACGGCCACACGGTCATTGTCGAGGAACGGATGCAGGCCACGCTGGCCAATGGCAATAAATACGACAATGACTATTGCTTCATTTTTGAGCTGATTGATGGAAAAATTTCAAAAGTGCGCGAGTATATGGATACGCAACGCGGCAAGGAATGCATTTTTGGACAATTCAATGCCTGATCACTCTATTGACCGAACCATGAACAGCGACGCGGCAATCCACCCATGCTGAATCGCGAAACCTGCTACCGGGCATTACTGGGACGCGACGTGCGCTTCGACGGACGGTTCTTCACCGCCGTGCGCACGACCGGGATCTATTGCCGTCCGATCTGCCCGGCACGTTTTCCCAAGCCGGAAAATTGCACTTTCTACGCCACGGCGGCGGAAGCACAGCAGGCGGGCTACCGGCCTTGCCTGCGTTGCCGACCGGAAGTGGCGCCCAACCTCGCTGCATGGCGGGGAACCGGCGCGGTCGTCGAACGTGCGATGGCGCTCATAGAAGCCGGGGCTTTGGATTCAAGCTCGGTCGATCAACTGGCGGGGCGGTTGGGATTGGGCGAACGCCAACTCCGGCGCCTGTTCGTGCAGCATGTGGGCGTTTCTCCATTAGCCATTGCGCAGGCGCGCCGCGTGCACCTGGCCAAGCAACTCGTCACCGAAACCGCATTGAGCCTGGCCGACGTCGCGCTCGCGTCGGGATTCGGCAGTATCCGACGGTTCAATCACTGCTTCCAGCAGCTGTATGGCCAGCCGCCGTCCCTGCTGCGGCGTCCCAAGTCCTCGGCCGACGGCAATGTATTCCCCAGTCTGGATCGAGCGCACCAGGGAACAATCTCGTTGCTGTTACCCTACTGCGCGCCTTACGATTGGCCCGGCATGGTGCAATTTTTTGCAGCGCGGGCACTGGATGGGATTGAAGCGGTTCGGGAGCACGCTTATGCACGAACAATCTCGGTGGGCACCGCAACCGGCTTCGTGCTGGTGCGCCCCGCGGCGGGCCGGCATTGTGAAACTGCGCTACAGGCAACGATCTCACTGACCAGCTGGGCCGTGCTGCCGCAGGTGGTCAGGCAGCTCAAGGAAATGTTCGACCTGCACGCCGATCCACAAGTAATCAATCGCCATTTGGCGCATGACCCGCTGCTCGGACAGTCCGTGCGGATGCGGCCGGGACTGCGCGTTCCAGGCGGCTGGAACGGTTTTGAAGTCGGCGTGCGCGCCATCCTGGGCCAACAGATTACGGTCGCCGGCGGACGACGTTTAGGATCTCGACTTGTCGATCATTTTGGGAACCCGGTATCTGCGCATCTCGATCTCCCTGGCGATATGCCGCGACTTATCCGGTTGTTTCCCGCACCGGAGCGGATTGCGGAAGCGGACCTGACGGTGCTGGGCATGCCGCGCTCCAGGGCGCAAACGATTAATGCGCTGGCCCGAGCGGCGCTGTCCGACCCGCTGCTGTTTGCCGCGTCGCTGCCTCTGGAGGAGAGCGTGGCTCGGCTCAAACGGATTCCGGGAATCGGCGATTGGACGGCGCAATACATCGCAATGCGCGCATTGAGGCATCCCGATGCTTTTCCGGCAGGCGATGTGGCTTTGCAAAACGCGGCCGGCAAAGCGAACGGCCAGAAGCCGAGCGAGACAAAACTTCGAACGCAGGCAGATGCGTGGCAACCATGGCGCGCCTATGCAGCGCAACATCTTTGGTCCGGGCCGGCTCCTCTTGGGCCGCTAACCGATTCCCTGTGCACGGCAAAGGATCTGGTAGCAACATGAAATTTTTGATCGACCGCATCACTTCGCCCATCGGCGACATACTGCTGGTTTCGGATGACCAATATCTCCGGGCATTGGATTTCCAGGATTACGAGGCGCGCATGCACCGTTTGCTTCGGCTTCATTACGGCACATATTCATTGCAGCCCGAACGCAATCCCGCCGGGCTGAGCACGACGATTGATCGGTACATGAACGGCGACCTGCAGGCAATCGCGGCGATGCCTGTGCAAACCGGCGGCACCGCGTTTCAAAAGGAAGTCTGGGCCGCCCTGCGCGGCATTCCATTGGGCACGACAATCAGTTACGGCACCCTTGCGCTGCAAATAAACCGGCCCAAAGCTGTTCGTGCCGTGGGCCTTGCCAATGGCGCCAACCCAGTCGGGATCGTGGTGCCCTGCCATCGCGTGATTGGTCGCGATGGTGCGCTTACGGGTTACGGCGGCGGTTTGGATCGAAAGCGCTGGCTGCTGAATCATGAGGGCTTTGAGATCTAGCCGCCGCCTTCAATTTATTCGACCGCAAGAATCGGATATCCGACGATGCCTGTACCGTAAGACAATCACCTCTTTCTGAAGAGGCCGAAATGAATATCCCAAGCCTGATAAGGCTTCTGGTTCTGGCAGCCATCTGTGGCGGCTCGTTTCTTTTGATTCGAATCGGCGTACCCATTCTTGGGCCGGCGATACTGATTGAATACCGGGTCGGCCTGGCCGCGCTGTTTCTGCTGGGTGTAAGCATGTTGGTACACAAGCGACTGGATGTGCGCGCACACTGAAAGCATTACCTGATCATGATTTTTTTAAGGATAGCGCCCCGGCATTCGCGTCCGGCGCGGATGCAATCTACACACCTCACCCGAAGTTGCTTCGCGGCGCTCGGGCCGCTTACCGAAAGCCGCGAGACATCCGGCGCTGTATTGCCGGCGTGGCGGGCAAGCTTATGTTCGCCCCAGACCACGCTGTAGCCGGGGAAATGACCGCCCGCACGGAGCGCAACGACGTCGGAGCATCGACGCCTCGCTTCTAGCGCGTGGCTAGAAGCGCCTTCCTTCATCGTGTTTTGCCCGATGCGAAATGTAGCGGTATGTCAGATCGTCGCCATGCCGCCATCGACAAGCAGGTTTTCGCCGAGGATATAGGAAGAATCGTCGCTCGCCAGGAACAAGGCAACCTTCGCAATTTCATGGGCCTGGCCGAAGCGGCCTGCGGGTACTTTGCCGAGCAACTCGCCGGCCCACGCCTGCACGGCTTCCGGTGTCATGCCGAGCTTGCCGTAGATCGGCGTTTCGATCAGGCCGGGGCTGATGACGTTAACCCGCACACCACGCTCCTTCAACTCGGATGACAGCGTTCGCGCCAGAGATCGCACTGCCGCCTTCGTCGCAGAGTAGATACCGAGGTTATTGGCGCCCTGCTCGGCCAGAGTGGTCGATGTAAAGATGATGCTTGCCGGATTGTTAAGCAGGGGAAGCGTTTTCTGGACAGTGTAGATCACGCCTTTCAGATTGACGTCGATCTGATCGTCGATATTTGACGCATCGGCGTCCGCAAACGGTGCTGGTTTGGCGATGCCGGCATTGGCGAATACGATATCCAGGCGGCCAAACTCTAGCTTGATCCGTGCCGCCGCAGCTTCCATGTCCGATGCCGATGCCACGTCGGCGCGGATGGCGACCACTCCGGCGCCAAGCTCTTCCGCAGCCGCCCTGACGCGCTGCTCATCCTGCCCGATGATGGCAACCCGCGCGCCTTCCTGAAGGAACAATTTTGCAGTAGCAAAACCTATTCCGGTGGTGCCGCCGGTGATGAGAGCAGTTTTTCCTTGAAGTCGATTCATGATGATTTTCCTGTGACGCCGCGCTAGGCGGCGGTTGTTTTTAACAAGCGGTTTATCGATATTTATGTACCGATTGGTATGTAATGTACTGATCGGTATAATATTTGTCAACCGTATTTGATTATTGAGGATGAAATGACACAAGAGCGAGGTCGACCGCGGAACTTTGATTCCGGCAAGGCATTGCATCAAGCCCTGGGAATTTTTTGGCGCAACGGCTTTCAGGGAGCATCGCTTACGGAACTGACCGAGGCAATGGGGCTGAGCAAACCCAGTCTTTACGCCGCGTTCGGAGACAAGGAAGCGCTCTACCTGAAGACATTGGACCTGTATGCGTCGGAATGGCTTTCGCGCCATGTGGAAGCGCTGGAAAAGGAGCGGGACGGACGGCAAGCAGTGCGATCGTTCCTGCGCTCCGCGGCGGCGATGTACACCGACCCGGTGTTGCCGGGCGGCTGCTTTGTGGTTAACGGGATGGCTGACTGCGGCGGTCCGTCCACGCCGGCTGCCGTAGAGGCCGCATTGCAGAAAACGACGCGCGATGCGGAAGCAAAAATACGCGAGCGCTTGGTGCGCGCCCAGCGTGACGGCCAATTGCCGGCAGACGCAAGTGCCGCAGATCTCGCCTCTTTCTTCTACGCGCTACTCGCCGGTCTTGGCGTGAAGGCGAAAGCCGGAGCCAGGCGCGCCAGCCTTTATACGGCAATCGACGCAGGAATGGCGGCCTGGCCTGGCAGCGCAACCGGATGAATTTCAGGGAGCACCGGCGCACGATAAATTTGCGAGCGTGCGGTGCCGCACAGATCATGAACCGCGAGTCCGGCAGTATCAACGCATACGCCCACCAGGACTCTCATCATGACCTATCATACTTTTTCCCGCACAATTCTGATCAGCTGCATGCTGGTAGTATTTTCCGGGCTTGCCAGAGCCGAAGTGACGCGATGCGTCGACAACACCGGCAAGCTTAGCTATACGACCGGACTATGCAAGGAAGCCGGCGATGCTGTCCCGGCATCCACTGCGCGCAAGCCTTCCGCCGTCAAATCCGGAGCTTCATCGGCAAAAAAAATTGGGGCAACCAAAAACTCGCGCGAAACCGCATGGGCGAAAACGCCGGCAAACATTCGCAAGCGTTCGCTCGACGCCGCGACCGCGAAAGCTGCCAAATCGTCAATTCTATTGATCGATGAAGAACGGTTCCTTTTGCACCAGCAAAAACTGGCCTTGCTTGATTAAAATTCATTTCATGCGCAGTTAGTCGCCTGCGCTATTGCAGGCGCAGCCGCATCTGCATGGTGCCGCTATCGGGAATCGCATTGACGACGAAACCCAGATGCGATGTCAAATTCAATACACGCCGATTGTGCGGCAAGGCTTCACCGACGAGTTCCTGTGTTCCGCGTGCACGGCAATACCGGATCAACTTGTCCATCAATAGTTTACCCAGCCCCTGGCCCTTGATATCCGAGCGGACGATGACGGCGAACTCCGCCGTGACATTGTCGGGGTCCGCAATGGCGCGCGCCACGCCCAGGGTTTCGGAACTCCCGTCGTCGCGCTGCCTGGTTGCGATGAATGCCATTTCCCGATCGTAGTCGACCTGCGTCAGACGTGCCAGTTGCGAAGGCTGCAGCTCGCGCATCCTGGTGAAGATCCTATAGCGCACATCTTCGGGATCGAGCGCATTGAAAAACTCCACATGCTGCGGCCCGTCTTCCGGTTTGATCGGCCGCAGCAGCAACGGCTTGCCCTGCCAGGTGATGCTCTCCTCCAACTCCTCGGGATAAGGCCGAATCGCGAAACGCTCGGCCCCCTTGGTGACGGCCGGCACCACCCGCATGCGCGCATCAAGCACGATGACGCCATTTTCGTCGGCCAGCAACGGATTGATATCGAGTTCGACGATTTCGGGCATGTCGGCGATGAGATGGGATATCTGGATCAGCGTCCGGCAGATCGCATCGACGTTGGTTGGCGGACGGTTGTGGTATCCGGCCAGCAGTTTCGCTATGCGCGTGCGGGACACCACGTCCTTCGCCAGCACCATGTTGAGCGGCGGCAGCGCGAGCGCGTGATCGGCTGTCACCTCGACCGCGATGCCGCCCTGCCCGAACAGGATGACCGGCCCGAATGCCGGATCGGTGCTTACGCCGAGGATCAGCTCGTGCGCGCTCGGCCGGCGTTCCATCGCCTGCACCGTGAAGCCGTGGCATACCGCATCGGGGCGCATTTCGAACAGCCGCTTGCGCATCGCCTGGGCGGCGGAACGTACCGCCTCCGCCGACTCGAGGTCCAGCACCACACCGCCGACTTCCGTTTTATGCGAGATCTCCGGCGACAGGATTTTCAGGGCAACCGGATAGCCGATCCGATCGGCCAGCAACACCGCGGCTTCGGCGCGGTCGGCGATCTCGGTTGCGACCACGGGAATGCCATAGGCCGCAAGCACTGCCTTGGCGTCCGGTTCCGACAACACCGGACGATTCATTTCCAGCGCGCGCTGCACCACGACGCGGGCCGCATTCCGGTCCGGCACAAACTCCGAAGCGGCCGACGGCGGCACCTGTATCAACAGGTCCTGGTTGCGGCGATACTGGACCATTTGCATGAAGCCGCCGACGGCGTCTTCCGGCGTGGCGTAGGTCGGGATGCCCGACTCGGAAAATAATTGCCGGGCCCGGGCAACGCTGTCCCCGCCAAGCCAGCAGGAAATGATATTGCGCGATACGTCTTTTGCCATCGGCGCGATCGCGCGCGCGATTTCCTCGCTGGGTACGATCGCGGTCGGCGCGTGGATAAACAGGATCGCATCGGATTGCGGATCCTCCATCAGGATCTCCATCGTTTTGCGGTAGCGCTCGCCGGTGGCGTCGCCGATGATGTCGACCGGATTGGCGCGCGACCAGGTCGGCGGCAGGATGGCGTCGAGCTTGCGTAGTGTTTCATCCGCAAGCACGGCCAATTTGCCGCCGCTGCAAATCAGCGCATCGGTCGCGAGCACGCCGGGTCCGCCGCCGTTGGTCACGATCGTCAGCCGCTCACCGTAAAGCGGCTTCGCATGCGCCAGCGTTTCGACCGCATCGAACAGATCTTCGGTGGACAGTACCCGCAGCATGCCGGCACGCCGGATGGCTGCGTCGTACACATCGTCCGCGCCGGCCAGGGCGCCGGTATGCGAAGCGGCCGCTTTCGCGCCTTCCGCGGCGCGGCCGGCCTTGACCACGACTACCGGCTTGGTGCGCGCCGCGGCACGTGCGGCCGACATGAATTTGCGCGCCTCGCGCACGTCTTCCATATACAGCAATATCGCGTGCGTATCGTTATCGCTGGCGAGGTAATCCAGCACATCGCCGAAATCGACGTCGGCGCTATCGCCCAGCGAAATGAATTTGGAAAAACCGATTCCGCGCGACTTGGCCCAGTCGAGCACGCCAGTCACCAATGCGCCGGACTGCGACACGAAGGCGATTTTCCCCGGCAATGCGCCGGTATGGGCGAAACTGGCATTCAGTCCGATGCCTGGCACCAGCAAGCCGACGCAGTTGGGGCCGAGAATCCGCATCAGGGTCGGCTTTGCCGCATTCAGCACGGCTTGCTTAATGCTGGTGCCATGCCGGTCTTTCGCCGCGCCCAGACCGGCGGTAAGGACGATCGCCGCCCTGGTGCCGAGTTTGCCCAATTGCTTGATGATCTCCGGGATCGTATCCGGCGGAGTGCAGATGACCGCCAGATCAGGCACAGCCGGCAAATGAGTCACGCTGCTGAATACTTCGCGCCCTTCGAGTATCCGGTACTTCGGATTGACCGGAAAAATCGCCCCGGCAAACCGTGCCTCGATCAGGTTGTGCAGCACCGTGGCGCCGACGCTATGCGGCTTTTCGGAGGCGCCTATGACAGCGATTGATGCAGGTTTGAACAGGAACTGCAGATTTCTAACGCTCATGATGTTTTCCCGTTAGGTGTTGTTGCTTTTGTTCTATTGGATGAAGCCATGCGCTGCCGCGGCAGACCCTGCAAGAAGCGGCGCAAACCAGCTTTCCATTACAGGCCACTAGCCGTCGCCAAAGATTGATACAAGTCAAAAATCGCCAAACAATCGTCCGAAAATATCGATTGTTTCTGGACCGGGCCCGGTGTCGCAACTTACGCTGAAAGCGCGGCGAATTCAGCGAATACAATGAAGCGCTGCGGCCGGATGAGATTTCCGCTTGCGCGCACATAAAGAATTGCCGTCACAAGGGCGACCCGCGGGCGAGCCTGAATAGAATGAGTTACAGGCGCCATGCGGCGCCGGCCCATATAAACGCGCACAAACAAGAGGCTTTATGATCGGCATCACCGGTATTCTCGTCGCGCTCCTGCTGCTGATTTACCTCGCCTACCGCGGCTTCAGCGTGCTACTGCTGGCGCCGCTGCTGGCGTTGCTGGCCGTGCTGTTCAGCCCGGACACACCCATTCTTGCAAGCTATACGCAGGTATTCATGAAGTCGCTCGGCGGCTTTGTCATGTTGTATTTCCCACTATTCCTGCTGGGCGCTTTGTTCGGAAAACTGATGGAAGCATCCGGCGCCGCCAATACAATTGCACAATGGATCGTTGGCCGGTTAGGGCCAGGCAATGCGATTCTTGCGATCGTGCTGGCGTGCGCGGTGCTTACCTATGGCGGCGTATCTCTTTTTGTCGTGGCATTCGCGGTCTACCCGATTGCCGCGGCGCTGTTTCGCCGGGTCGATCTTCCCAAGCGCCTGATTCCGGCAACCATCGCGCTTGGCGCATTTACGTTTACCATGACGGCATTGCCCGGCACACCGGCGATCCAGAACGCGATTCCGATGCCCTTCTTCAAGACGACGCCGTTTGCCGCGCCGGGGCTCGGCATCACCGCGGGCATCATCATGCTGGCGGTCGGCATCGTGTGGCTGCGGTGGCGTGCCGCCGGTGCGGCGCGCGGCGGCGAAGGCTACGGAGAAGCGCAGTCCGAGACCGGCCCCGCATTGGACAAGGCGCTGCGCCCGATGGCGCTGGGCGAAGGGTACGACCTGATGGAAATCGGCGCGGAAAACGCGGGTCAGCCCGGCATCATCGTCGCGCTGCTGCCGATCGTGCTGGTGGTGGCGCTCAACTATGTGTTTTCGGCAATCGTATTCCCCGCGCTTGACGCCGCTTACCTGATGCAACCGAAATACGGGCCGGCCGCCCTGGAGCAACTGATCGGTGTGTGGTCGATCATCTGCGCGCTGTTCCTGTCGAGCCTTGCTTCGCTCACGCTGAATTTCCGCCGCATTGCCGATATCCGCGGCGAGCTTGACGATGGCGCCAGTGCGTCCGTGCTGCCGATCTTCAACACCGCGTCGCTGGTCGGCTTCGGCGCGGTCATCGCATCGCTGTCCGCATTCGGATTGATCCGCGATGCGGTGCTCGAAATTGCTCCCGGCAATCCGCTCATTTCACTATCGATCGCGGTTAACATCCTTGCCGGCATTACCGGCTCGGCATCGGGCGGCATGAGCATCGCGCTGCAGACGCTCGGCGCAAACTACCTTGAGCTGGCTCGCACCGCGAACATTTCGCCGGAACTGTTGCACCGCGTGACCGCGATTGCGACCGGCGGGCTGGATGCGCTGCCGCACAATGGCGCGGTGATTACCTTGCTGTCGATCTGCAAGCTCAGCCATCGAGAGGCTTATCCGGATATTCTGGTGGTGGCGGTCATCGGCCCGATTGCGGCGCTGGTGGCCGTGGTGGCGCTCGGTACCTGGCTGGGGTCGTTCTAGTGCGTCTCTGGAAATCCGCCGTGCGAGGATGGGGTTCGCGCCGTTTCCGTTTGCGGTTTCGCAATGCTGTACGCATCGCCCTGCTCGATAACCGTCCGGTCGCATTTATGATGGCGATTGCGTCTTCATAAGCAAGCACCAATAATCACCAGGAAAAAGTATGCCGACCACCTTGCTCCGCGCCGCATGCCTCGCAATATCGATCAATGCACTGGCCTGTCCGCCGGTCTTCGCGGCGGCAGTGGTTCTGCCAACGTACAACGTCGGCTTTGCCGATGTGTCGGTATCCGGCGTTTCATCCGGCGGCTACATGGCGGCGCAAATGCACTTTGCCTATTCAAGGACGATCAGGAAGGGAGCCGGCATCATTGCCGGCGGGCCGATCTACTGCTCGCAAGGCAAGCTCAATATTGCGCTCGGCCCGTGCATGGCCGATACCGGATCGCGCGATTTACCGCACCTGATCGCGACGGTGAATACCTGGTCCCGCAACGGGTATATCGACCCGATTTCCAACCTTGCGGGATCGAAAGTGTATTTGTTCTCGGGCACTGTCGATTCGACCGTGAGGCAGTCGGTGATGGACGACCTTCACAAAATGTATCTGAACTATATCGGCGACGCCAATATCAGCTACAGGAATAATGTCGTCGCCGAACATGCGATGCCGACCGATCGGCCGAACGGCAATGCCTGCGATTTCAAAGGCTCTCCCTACATCAGTTCCTGCAATGTCGATGCAGCGGGAGAGATCCTGCAGTGGATACACGGCCCGCTCAAGCCGCGCAACGACGGCGCACTCGGCGGCAGCTTCATCAATTTCGACCAGCGTGCGTACTGGGCCAAACGCGATCCGGCCGGACATGGCATGGCCGACGACGGCTGGGCCTATGTACCCGCCGATTGCGCCGGTGGCCAGCCGTGCAAATTGCATGTTGCATTGCACGGCTGCAAACAGAATGCGGCAACCATCGGCGATCAATTCCATAAAAACGCCGGCTACAACAAGTGGGCCGACACCAACAGCATCGTCGTTCTCTATCCGCAGGCCACGGCCATATCGGCAAACCCGAACAGTTGCTGGGACTGGTGGGGTTATGACGACGTTCATTTCCCGGGCAAGAGCGGCGGCCAGATGGTGGCCATCAAGACCATGATCGACCGTGTCGTCAGCGGCAATGCCGCCGCCCCATTCTCTTGCTCGCAATGGCAGGACAGCAACCATGCGCATGTGCGCGAAGGCCGCGCGTATGCTTACTGGTGGCGCGTGTATGCGGTAAATTCGAACCAGTATCTGGGATATTACCTGCCGTTTCTTTCTTCCAATGTCAGGCAGACCTCGCCCGGCTACTACGCAGCAGGCACCTGCCCGTGACGGATGAGGGAAAACATCCTCCTGGTCCGGCCGCCGATGGACTTGCGCAGCGCGGAATATCCCGGTCGGTTGACTCAAATCAAACAATTTTGCGGCATCGTTTGAGAGACTTGACTGCGTCGAGACATTTTTGTCCGTCGCCGCCGATCTGCCTGACTGCCGCGTTGCGGCACGCCATCGCCAAAGGATAAACAGGGGCAATTTGCCGGCGCAGCCGGCGCAATCAAATCGTCGCTTAACCGGGCCCCTCCATCTTGACAACCGTCTATTACGAATTCGCGCTACTGTTGCTGGTTGCGGCGGTCGGCGGGATGATCGCACTGCGCTTGCGGCAGCCGCTGATCGTCGCGTTCATTGTCGTCGGCATCGCACTCGGTCCCTCGGGTCTGGATTGGGTTACCGCGCATGAGGAAGTCAATCTGCTGGCGCAGATAGGCGTCACGGTGCTGCTGTTCGTGGTCGGACTCAAGCTCGACCTGAACATGGTCAAAAACGTCGGACTGGTTGCCCTGGCAACCGGCCTGGGGCAACTGACGTTCACCATCATCATCGGCTTTGCGATTGCGCTGGTTCTCGGCATGTCCGCAATCACCGCGCTGTATGTGGCGATCGCCCTCACCTTTTCCAGCACGATCATCATCGTCAAGCTTCTTTCCGACAAGCGCGAGGTGGATACGCTGCATGGCCGGATCGCGGTGGGATTCCTGATCGTGCAAGATATTGCGGTGGTGGTGGCGATGCTGCTGCTCGGTTCCTACCAGGGAAACGCAGCCGAGACCAGCCTGTGGCTGCTCGGCGGCGAGATCATATTGAAAATCGCAGCGGCGCTGGCGATCGTGGTTCTGCTGATGCGTTACGTGCTGCCGCGCCTGATGCATCTGCTTGCGCAGTCGCAGGATCTGCTTCTGATCTTTGCCGTCGCATGGGGCACCGCTCTGGCGGCCACCGGAGAGATGCTCGGCTTCAGCAAGGAAGTCGGCGCATTCCTTGCCGGGTTTTCGCTCGCATCGACAAGCTATCGCGAATCGGTCGCATCGCGCCTGACCGGGCTGCGCGATTTCCTGCTGCTGTTCTTCTTCATCGACATGGGCCGCAATCTCGACATCGGCATCCTCGGCGCGCAAGTCACCGATGCAGTGATTCTGTCGGTCTTCGTGTTGATCGGCAACCCGCTGATCGTGATGGCGATCATGGGCTACATGGGATACCGCAAGCGCACCGGCTTCCTCGCCGGCCTCACGGTGGCGCAGATCAGCGAGTTCTCGATCGTATTTACCGCGATGGGCATCAACCTGGGCCATATTGCGTCGCCCTCTCTCGGGCTGGTGACGCTGGTGGGACTGGTGACGATCACCCTGTCGACTTACATGATTCTCTATTCGCATCAGCTTTACGGGCGCATCCAGCCCTGGCTCGGGCTATTCGAGCGCAAGCAGCCGTACCGCGAGATGGCGGTGGAGCAAAGCGCGGTGGCCGGCGAACAAGCGCCGGAGGTGATTGTTTTCGGGGGTGGCCGCTTCGGCAGCCGGCTGGTCGATCGCCTGCTGAACGGGGGCTTGAAAGTGCTCGTGGTCGACTTCGATCCGGAAGCGGTACAGAGCCTGCGCGACAAGGGGATACCGGTGCGCTTCGGCGATGCGGAGGACATGGACTTGGTCGCCACCCTACCCCTGAAGAATGCGCAATGGGTGGTGAGCGCGCTGCCCGAGGAAGATGTGAATTTCATGCTGCTGCAAGGATTGCGCGAGCAGGGATTTTCCGGGACTGTGGCGATGACCGCACGCGGCATGGAAGACGAATCGCTGCTGGCAAGCCGCGGCGCCACCCGGATATTCCATCCATACGACGATGCGGCCGATTTTGCCGCACATGAAATCGCGGCTTCGCTCCAGCCGCGCCAACCGGAAATACCGCTTCACAAACGAAAGGGATGATCGTGAACATGTCACCGATCCTGGCAGCCACCGACTTTTCTCCCCCTGCGGAACAGGCCGTCGCGCGTGCCGCGATGCTCGCCAAACAGTACCGGACGACATTGCACTTGCTGCATGTGCTGCCGCCGATTTCGTGGAAGGCGTTCGGAAAAGTGCTGCTTGAGCACCCCCTGGTGACCGAAAAGCAGCTATACGATGCCGCCAGGACGCGCCTGAGCAACGTGGCCGACGCCTGCCGCAGACAGTACGGCATCGAGGTTGCATCGCATGTCGACATCGGCAGGCCGCATGTGCGCATCGCCGATTACGCGCGCACGCATGCCGTCGGACTGACGGTCCTCGGTCCGCACGACGGCAATTTTGCGCGCGACCTGTTCATCGGTTCCACCGCGTTCCGGTTTTTGCGCGAAGGCACCGCGCCGGCCCTGATCGCCGAAACCGCGGGACAGGCGCCGTACCGCACCGTACTGGTTGCGGTGGACTTCTCGGACATTTCACGCGCTGCGGTCGATGCCGCACAAAAATTTGCGCCGGGCGCCGCCATCCATGCGTTGCATGTCTATGATGTCCTGTTCGAAGGCAAGATGCGTTATGCAGGCGTAGAAGAAGATGTGATTCAGCAATATCGTACCGGCGCGGAAACCGAAGCGAGGCGGATGATGCAGCAATTCCTCGCGGAACGGGGCTGGCAGGGATCGATATTGCCGACAGTACGGAACGGCTCTCCGGCCCGTACGATTCTTGACGAAGCGGATTCATTGCGGGCGGACCTGATCGTGATGGGCAGGCATGGCCGGTCAGCGCTGCAGGAATCGTTTCTTGGCAGCGTCACGGAAGCGGTTCTGCACGGACTCGACCGCGACTTGCTGGTGGTGGCGGCGCAAAACACATGATGTCTTGCGCCGCAAAAATCTGTTATGGCGAAGGCAAACCGCCTGGATCATCGAACCTTCCGCATGAG
This sequence comes from Burkholderiales bacterium RIFCSPLOWO2_02_FULL_57_36, assembly GCA_001770855.1. Classification (GTDB taxonomy): domain Bacteria; phylum Pseudomonadota; class Gammaproteobacteria; order Burkholderiales; family Burkholderiaceae_D; genus MESE01. Next base: position 78,845 of record MESE01000052.1, on the reverse strand, counting down.
GTTAACCGCAGGCACGAGGAGCACTTGAAATCTGCTGGATAAAAATTGATGTATGTCAAATTTTTTCAAACAATTGATTGAGAAATTCGATTGTTTCTGGACGGCTTGCGCATCAGGGCTTACGCTAAAAGCACGCCGCCCGGCAGGTAAAGAATCGGGCTGGATTGATCGATGGAATTCGCTGAATTTTATTTAGGATGAGATCCGACATGCCATACGAAACCATACTGGTTCACGTGGACCATTCAAAACACGCTGCCGCCCGGATCAAGATCGCGGCAGAAATGGCCGTCGAGGAAAACGCGCACCTGATCGGCGCGGCGATGACCGGCCTCTCACGCTATTTGTATGAAGAAAATACAATCGAGTTGAATCGTACTGTCATAGCCAACCATGTTGACTTCCTGCATCAGCAGGCTGACGAGTCGCTGGCGCAATTCGAACAGATCGCGAGACAGGCAGGCGTGCTGTCGGTAGAAAGGCGGCTGGTCAACGACGACAATCAGGGCGGACTGACCCTTCAGGCACGCTATTGCGATCTGGTGGTGCTGGGCCAAACCGACATGGACGAGCCCAGCGCGCGCGTCATATCGGATCTGCCGGAATATGTGGTCCTGAACAGCGGGCGTCCGGTATTGATTGTCCCGTATGCCGGCGTGTTCAAGACCGTCGGCCAGCGGGTACTGGTGGCTTGGGATGGCCGCATGGAGTCCACGCGCGCCGTCAGCGATGCGATTCCGCTGTTGCGCCGCGCAAGCAACGTGGCCATAGCGCTGTTCAACCCGTCCAGCGGCGCTGACGCGCACGGCGAACAGCCCGGCGCCGATATCGCGCTGTTCCTGGCGCGCCACGACGTCAAGGTCGAAGTCATGCAACAGGCAACATCGATCGATGTCGGCAACGCCTTGCTATCCCTGGCGGCGGACCTGAATTCGGATCTGATCGTGATGGGTGGATACGGCCACACCCGGTTTCGCGAAGTCTTGCTGGGCGGCGTCACCAAGACGGTACTGGCAACCATGACGGTCCCGGTGCTGATGTCGCACTGACCAACCTACTGTGGAGCAAGCATGAAAATTCTCCTTGCGGTGGACGGTTCTCCCTTCACCATCAAAGCGGTAACCTACCTGGCCTCGCACCTGGAATGGTTCCGCGGCGAGCCTGAACTGCACCTGTTGCATGTCAAGCTGCCGATTCCGGCCGGGCTGGCTGTGGAGCAGGCACGGCGGATTCTCGGCGACGATTCGGTTACCGATTACTACAAGGAAGAATCGGAAGCAGCGCTGGCGCCGGCGGAAAAGATACTGCGCTCCGAAGGCATCCCGTTTCACTCGCATTACAAGGTAGGCGACATTGCGAAGGAAATCCATGCTTTCGCGCTGCAGAAGAAGATCGACATGATCGTGATGGGATCGCATGGCCATGGCGCGTTGGCCAACGTGGTGCTTGGCTCGATAGCCACCAAGGTTCTTGCCACATCCACGATCCCGGTATTGATCGTACGTTAAACGAAGACGCTCCCACTACAGGAAGGACATTCATGTTCAGAACGATTCTGGTACCAACCGACGGCTCCACGCTGTCGGACAAGGCAATTACCGCGGCATTGGAATTTGCAAAGTTCACCGGCGCAAAAGTGGTCGGCCTGTCGGTGGCCCAACCGGATCTGTACGGACCGCTATCTGAAAGCGCGGTGGCGACCGCCAACGAGCAGAAGTCCTATGCAATGGCACAGTCGAACGTCGACAAAATCGCCGGCATTGCATCGTCGCTCGGCGTTCCTTGCCAAACCACGGTAATGAAATCGTTCAGCCCGGCGGAAGAAATCATCAACACCGCGAAAAGATTCAACTGCGACGTGATTTTCATGGCGTCGCACGGGCGGACCGGCTTGAGCAAATTAATGATCGGCAGCGAGACGCAGAAGGTGCTGACCGGATCCACGCTGCCGGTCATGGTATTTCGATAAACGCTATCGATCAACATCGATACAACCTACAGAGGTGATGCATGAACCGATTGAACAGCAAGACCGCGATCGTCACCGGTGCGGCACTCGGACTGGGCCGGGCAATGGTTATCCGGATGGCTGAAGAAGGCGCCGCGGTCGCGGCAGTCGACGTGCTCGACGAAGAAGGCCAGGCGCTCGCATCCGAGTTGCATGCGCGCGGCCTGAATGTGCGCTATTGGCATTGCGATGTTTCGAAAGAAGCGGAAGTCGCACAGGTCATCGGCGAAACGACATCCTATTTCGGCCGCCTTGACGTCGTGGTGAACAACGCCGGCGTCGCCGGAATCAACAAGCCGACGCACGAAGTCACTGAAGCGGAATGGGACTGGGTTCAGGCGATCAACGTCAAAGGCGTGTTCTTCTGCACCAAGCATGCGATCGCGCCGTTGCGCCAGGCGGGCGGAGGCAGCATCATCAACCTGTCGTCCATCTACGGACTGGTAGGCGGACCCGATGTGCCGCCCTATCACGCATCAAAGGGCGCGGTCCGGCTGATGACCAAGACAGATGCGCTGATTTACGCACCCGACAAGATTCGCGTGAACTCGATCCACCCCGGTTTCATTTGGACCCCGATGGTGGAAAAACATCTGGCCGGAATGGCTGATCCGCAGGCCAGCCGCACGGCTACCGATGCATTGCATCCGCTCGGGCATATGGGAGAGCCCGATGACATCGCATGGGGTGTGGTGTACCTGGCGTCCGACGAAGCGAAATTCGTCACGGGCGCGGAGTTGGTGATCGACGGCGGTTATACCGCGCACTGAACGGAAAACGGCACGACGCATCGGACTGGCATCCGTGAAAAGCAGCCGCCGGGCCGATCATCAGCGCTTCGCCGCCAGCCCCGGCGCCATCAGGGTAAAACCCTTCAGCGGCAACCGCAGCGAGATGACGGCGGCGATCAGCAGGATGACTCCGGCGGCGCCGAAGGAGACCCAATGGGTGCCGAAGGTTTCGTAACCCCACCCGCCGAGCCACGAACTGATCATTGCGCCGATCTGGTGTCCCAGGTAGGCCCAGCCATACAGAATGCCCACCAGCCGCACGCCGTAGATGTCGGCCAGGATGGCGGACGACAGCGCGATGCTGCCGGCCCAGACGATGCCGCCGACGGTGGCTGCGGCGTACAGTTCCCAGTGCGTGCCCACCAGCAGCAATGCGAAAAAACCCAGTCCGCGAATGAGGTAGATGGCGGCAAGGAGGTTCCTGCGCGGCAGGCTATCCGATACGCGCCCCAGCACCAGCGTGCCGAAGATGGCGACCAGGCCGATGACACCGATGCCATAGGAGCTTGTCATGGCGTCGAAACCATGATCCATCAGCATGGGCATGCCGTGCGTGCCAAGGAGGTTCATGCTGAACCCGCAGGCGAATAAACCGAGGGAAACCTTCCAGAAGGGCGCGGTGCGCACCGCCTCGCCGAATTTGAGCGGCTCGGGCGCGGCCTTCAGGTGTGCGGGGGCGGCAGCAATCTGCTCAGGGAGCAGATCAGTGTGCAGCGGCGCCGTGTCGCGGATGACGAACAGTGCGATAGGGACAGTAAATACGGTAAAGACGGCGGCGAAGCCGAGCAGCGTTGTTTGCCAGCTTACCGATTCGATGGCAAAGGTAAGCACCGGTGTCATGACCGCAATTCCGGCCATGGAGCCGGTCGACAGAAAGAAAAGGGCCATGCCGCGTTTGCGTAAAAACCAGCGGCTGATGACGGGGGTGAGTGCGACCGGGCTGGTAAATGCAAGGCCGATCGACATCAGCACGCCGAAGGCAAGCAGGAAGGTGACCGGGCTGCGCGCCGTGACCGTCCAGATGGTCGATGCCACGACGATGACAGTGCCGAGCAGCAGCACGAAGCGGGTGCCGTACCGGCCGACCAGGTGCGCGGCCAACGGCATGCCGAGGCCATAGCACAGCATGCCTATTGCGATGATGCCGGCGAGCAGGCTGCGGCTGAATCCAAGGTCTTCGGCCATGGGAAGGAAGAACGGGCCGATGCCCATCCGCATGCCGACGGTGAGCAAAGTCAGCACGGTCGCCGCCGCCACAATGTTCCATCCGAAATACCAGCTACCGGTGCGTCTTTCAGTCACTTCAGGTTCCTTTTCTTGTATGAATGCATCGAGCGCCGTCCATGCAAAAGACCGCCGCCGTATGCAAAGCTTGAACGCCGGGCACTTCCAGGTCAATAGAAACGTTTGAATCGGCCATGATGCTCGCCCCGATCGATTTTTCACGGCGCTCATGAAAGGCGGTGTTCGGCCAGGAGTCTCCGGTCGGCCCCATACTCGGCGGCGGACCTGGATGGCGTAGCTATGATGTTGCGGTATTCCGTTGGGGTGTGAGATGGGACAGCCTTGACGTGCGGGCCGGCGGGAATCTCAAACCTTCGCACCGCGGCTGAGTGTAAAACTCCTCGTCGTTGCACACCTCGGAACGACACATCATTTTGTTAGACGTTCTTAATCTTCCAGCATCCAACTTTGCGCAGCGCGACAGGCGACTTCGCGCCGACATTCGATATTGACGCTCATACACAGCCTGTCAAATCGCGTCCTGATTTATACACTTCAAACGATGCTGGTTGACGCCTGTGCCGGATCCACGCCGGTCAGCAAATAATCAACCAGGTCGCGTACCGGCCTGATCTCGCTGCCGAACGGCAGAGCTTCCGAGCCGCGGAAAAACAGGCCCCGGTTCACGTCGCCGGTCAATGCGAAGCCGAGCTGGGTATCGATGCAGAACTGGCCCGACTTTGCGATACCGTCGCGCAAACCGCACTGATGCAGGCAGTCGAAACCGACCGTGCATTCCTTCGGCTTTGCCAGCCGCTGCAGCTTTGCTTCCTTGTTCAGGTATCTGTCCAGCCACGGCGTGCGCACCGCACGCGCCGGAAGGCCGGCCACGCTCATGAAGGTGACGATGTCTTCCGGCTTGGCTTCGGTCAGCACTTTCTTGAAATTGATATGGGCATCGCCTTCCTGCGTCACCGCGAACGCGGTGCCAAGCTGCACCGCGCTGGCGCCCATTGCGAAATACTCGCGCAGTTGTTCATGGTTGTGGATGCCGCCCGCGGTGATCAGTGGAATATTCTCCCGCTCGATACCCAGTTGCCGGAACAGCTCGAAGGTTCCTTCCAGGACGGCGGGAAAAGCAAAGTGCGGCTCGTTCACATCTTCCGCGCGCGCCGCTCCGAGATGGCCGGCCGCATAGCGCGGATTCTCGATCACGATTGCATCCGGCAACCGGTTCTTGCGCATCCACTTCTTCAGCAACAGCGAAATGCCGCGTACGTCGGACAGGATCGGGATCAGCGCCACATTGGGGAAATCCACGGTAAGTTCCGGTAGATCCAGCGGCAGTCCGGCACCTACCACTACTGCATCGGCTCCGCTTTCGCATGTCTGGCGCACATACGCCGCATACTCCGCAACTGCGCGCATGATGTTTACCGCGATCACGCCGCGGCCGCTCGAAAGCTCCCTGGCTGCGCGGATTTCACGATCCAGCGCGAGCAGGTTGACCGCATTGATCAACTCCTTGTCGCGCGATTTTTTTGTTTGCGCCATCAGGTCCGGATGATGCCGGCGCAGATCGACTGCGGATATCGTTCCTACCGCCCCAATGTTCGCCACGCTTCCGGCCAACCGATGCGCGGAAACGCCGACGCCCATCCCGCCCTGAACAATCGGCAGTGCAAATTTTTTCCGGACCTTCAACAGCGGAAATACGGTTTGCCGCACAGCCGTCTCCCTTCATGAAAGCACCGAATGTAACAAACAAATTTTTAAAAAATTTGACTTGAGTCAAATTTTACAAAACCGGTTTTTTTAACGGCAGTTGGCTTGGAGAGTGCGACGACTTGGGAAAAACAGATAAAAACACGCCCCGGTATGCTCAAGCAGCGCCCGGAATAAGCATCGATACCGATACTTATTCCGGGCGCATGCAAAAACGCCACCGTGACGGTGGCGTTTTTGCCATGAATCAGGAGCGAAGTCACTTGAACAGATTGCCGGTACCGAATAGCCCGATCAAGCCGATCACGATCAGATAAATCGCGACGATGAAGTTCAGCAGGCGCGGCATGATCAGAATCAGAATCCCGGCGATCAAAGAAATCAGCGGTGCAAGGCTCAAGTGGATATTCATGGCGTGTTTCCTTTTTTGGAGTTTGGATGGATACGGTTCTACAACTGCGATGCATTTCAAGTTGTGCGCGACGGTATTCGGCATCGCTTGACGATAGTTTATCGTCATTGCACCGCTTGCTCGTGATCGCTCGGACAAATCATGAGACGAGCACGGCGAACGATCGTTGAAGGTAAAAATCCGCCGAATGATTTTGCCTGGCGCGACAGGAAAATGGAAGGAAATCTATTGGTCGTGGGATGAAATCGCTGAAAAATTCATGCCCTCTCTTTTTCGTCAAAGCGGCATGTTCGTGCCGCATGGCGCGGCGCTGCATTTCAGTTCGTCCCGTCTCACGGCCGATAAATTCCTGGTTTCATTTTATGGTCCGTGCGGACGACGATCTTGAGGATCGTCAACTTCATACAACCCCGACCGCAATGCCAATGCATGGTGCGGCGCAACCGTCAGAAGAGGACAGCCCCCGTGCGCGGGGGCCGGCAAGGATCTTACTTCGGAAGCAGCACGGCATCGACGACGTTGATGATGCCGTTCGATTGATATACATCATAGGTGCTGATGCTGGCGGTGTTGCCGCTCTCGTCCATGACCACGACATTATGCGGGCCGTTCATTGCGAACGTCAGCTTGCCGCCGCTTGCAGTCGGCAAGCTGGCTTTGCCGTTCTGCTTCTTGATCTCATTGGACAGCGCCATGAAATCGTATTTGCCGGGCACCACGTGATACGTCAGTATTTTGGTGAGCGTCGGCTTGCTTTCCGGCTTGACCAGGGTATCGACCGTCCCGGCCGGCAATTTTCCGAATGCGGCATTGGTTGGTGCAAACACGGTAAATGGGCCATTTCCTTTCAGCGTTTCCACCAGTCCGGCCGCTTTCACCGCCGCAACCAGGGTGGTGTGATCGGCGGAATTGACTGCATTGTCGATGATATCCTTGCTCGGCAACATGCTCTGCCCGCCAACCATCACGGTATTGGCAGCGCCTGCTGCGCCGACAGTCATTAAAGAAGTCGAGAAGATGAGTGCATAGCTAAATTTGCGCATGATATTTCCTTTATGGGGTTTGGTTGAAAGCCGGTTTTTCCGAACCTGCTGGAAGATATACGCGCGCAATTCATGATCGGATTCGAAATATTTCAAGAATATTCCGCTGTCCGGCGACCGGTACCATCAAGGAAATACTGCGGCAAAAAATCTGCCGAGGGGAACGTTGCAGCGGAATTGCGGTTCCGCTGCAAGTAAAAATAGAAATGAAGCAAGCCGATAGGCCGGATTCTGTTACGGCGGACAAGTAAACCTGTCCGCTATGACAGCCATTCATCTAGGCCGTGAATTGCTTCACGGCTCAAGCTTCCTACCCGCACGCTCCGCGAGCAACATCAACGCGTGCCTATTTGGAATTGCTCCGGATGGAGGTTACCGCGTTTCACCGTAACTTAATACGCTCGTCTCTGTGGCCCTATTCCTCGCCTCACGGCGGACGGCCATTAACCGTCATCCTGCTCTATGGAGTCCGGACCTTCCTCCCGCCGTGCTGTGATCAACCGAAGTTGCAGCAACGGCCAGCGGCTGTCTTGGCTTGCTTCAGGCGTCATTGTAGCGCAGAGCGCTGCGCGAGGCAGCGCCGGATTTTCCAGACCGGCGTCATCATTCAGCCGGTTTTCTGTTACGTTATTATTTTTTCCGGGATTACGACGATATGCCTACAGCACGAAGCGGCGGTCAGATTCTTGTCGATGCCTTGCGGACACACGGTGCCGATCTTGTGTTCGGCGTCCCTGGCGAGAGTTATCTTGCGGTGCTGGACGCGCTGCATGATTCGCCGATCCGTTTCATCATCAATCGCCAGGAAGGCGGCGCGGCATTCATGGCCGATGCCTACGGCAAGCTCACCGGCCGTCCGGGTATTTGCTTCGTGACCCGCGGACCGGGCGCGACCAATGCATCGATCGGCGTGCATACCGCTTTCCAGGATTCGACGCCGATGATCCTGTTCATCGGCCAGGTCGGCAACGACTTTGTCGAACGCGAAGCATTCCAGGAAATCGACTATCGCCGCATGTTCGGTCCGATGAGCAAATGGGTTGCGCAAATCGACCGCGCCGATCGCGTGCCGGAATACGTCGCGCGCGCGTTTCAGGTCGCCGCCAGCGGCCGGCCCGGACCGGTGGTGCTGGCGTTGCCGGAAGACATGCTGGTTGAATCCGCGACAGTGGCGGATGCACGCGCGTATCGTCCGGTGCAAGCCTCGCCTTCCTCGGCGCAAATTGCGCAGCTGCGAACCATGCTCGCGAACGCGCAACGGCCGCTGGTCCTGCTTGGCGGCGGCGGATGGGACAGCGCCGCATGCGATGCGATGCGCCAGTTTGCCGAAGCAAATCATCTGCCGGTGGCGTGCGCATTCCGCTTCCAGGATCTGTTCGACAATCGGCATGCACACTACATCGGCGACGTCGGGATCGGCATCAATCCGAAACTGGCGGAGCGCATCGGGAATGCCGACCTGATTCTGGCGATCGGACCCCGCCTAGGTGAAATGACCACCGGCGGTTACACGCTGCTGAATGCGCCGCTGCCGAAGCAGCAATTGATTCACGTGCACAGCGACGCGGAAGAGTTGGGACGCGTCTATCAAGCGGATCTGATGGTCAATAGCGGCATGCCGCAGATTGCGGCGGCGCTGCAGGAAATGGAACAGGTTCCATCCGCCGCGTGGCAGGCAACCGTGGCGCAGGCGCGCGCGCAATTCGATGCGTGGCAAGCCGAACCGCCGGTCTTCAAGGATGGGACAGCGAAATTGAATCTGTGGCAAGTCGTGCAAACCTTGCAATCGACTTTGCCTCCCGATACGGTGCTGACCAACGGTGCCGGCAACTTCGCATCCTGGGCGCATCGTTTCTGGCTGTACGGTGACAAGTCATCGTCGTTCCGCACACAGTTAGCACCTACTTCCGGCGCAATGGGATACGGTGTGCCGGCAGGTGTCGCAGCCAAAATCGTGGAACAGCATCAGGGCAAACAGCGTACCGTGCTCACCTTTGCCGGCGACGGCGATTTCCTGATGACCGGGCAGGAGTTGGCAACCGCGGTGCAATACCAAGCCGGCGTCTTGTTCATCGTGTTCAATAACAGCATGTACGGCACGATCAGGATGCATCAGGAACGCGAGTATCCGGCGCGCGTGTCGGGTACCGAGTTGCGCAATCCGGATTTCGCGGCGCTGGCACGGGCTTACGGCGCGCATGGTGCGGCGGTGGAAACGACCGGCGCCTTTGCCGATGAATTGCAGACCGCTTTGGCGCATATCCGGGCGACAGGATTGCCGGCGTTGATCGAGTTGCGCTACGACGGCAACCTGATTACGCCGAACGCGACGCTGGAATCGATTCGCCGAAGCGCACAGACGGCGAAATCCTAAGGACCGCGCCGGTATGACTCGCATGCTTCTGCCGGCGCGTCCAATCATCTGCGAGTTGCGGGCATGGACGCCAATCGCATGTCATATTTACAAATATTGTCATTTAGCTTAGGCTTCGGTACCAATCCATCGCATCCGCCTTTCACGCGGCTCGCGATCGGGATTATTTCAATGGCTCTCGTATAAATAAAAAGGTCTCCGGTTATACCGGGGCGCCACTTGGGCCGACTTTGAATTCGCAAGTCCAGCGCTACAGCCAATGTTGAATGACCATGCACCCAGAGCTCGTTAATCCGCAAAAATCGTCGCCTTTCCATCATGGTGCGGCGCTGGCGGCTTTACTCCTGGGTCTCGTCTGGAGCAACACGGCCGGGGCCGTTACGCAGATCCGCAGCCCCGCCACCTGCTCGACTGTTGCGGGGACCGGTGTCAACTGGGCAAATCCTGTCCGCGCCGAAACCAGCAACAACTCCGATGCGACCGCCACGCTCGACGGTTCGACCACCGACTTTCTGCGCTGCGTGGATTATGGATTTACGATTCCGGTCGGCGCGACGATCAACGGCATCATCGTCAACGTCGAGCGCGCATCCAATCGCACCGCAAACGGCGGCAGCCGCGATGCCGCGATGCGGATCGTCCAGGGCGGCACGATCGGCACCGATGACCGCTCCACGGCGACCGCCTATACAACAACGGACGTGGTCGAAGCCCATGGCGGCGCGGCCGACCTCTGGGGATTGGCCTGGACGTCGGCCGATATCAACGCGGCAAATTTCGGTGCGGCTTTCCGGGCCACAAAGCCGAGTTCGTCAGGACTGTCCCACACGGTCAGCGTCGACCACATTCAGATCATCGTCGACTTCACGCCCGATACGACTGCGCCGACGCTGCTGAACGCCTTCGGCATCTGCGGCCTGAACCGGATACTCGTCAATTTCTCGGAAACACTCGATACCGCTTCGGCTCAGACCGCGGCAAACTACACCCTGACCGGCGGCGTCACCGTGACATCGGCCACGCTGCAGGCCGACGGCAGGTCGGTCTCGCTGCAGACCTCGGCCATGGCGGCCGGCACTTATACATTGAATGTCGCGAATGTCAGCGACCTGGCGCTGAACCCGGTTGCCATCGGCACCCAGACCGGTTTTACCGTGGAAACCGGCGCCTTGGCACCCGGCATCAACGGCCTGTACTACGATCAAAACGGCACGCCCGGAGCATTCTTTACCGGCACCCCGATACAGCGCATCGACGGCACGATCGATTTCAGCTGGGGCGCAGGCATACCGATCGCGGGCATCGGCGCCGACGATTTCAGCGTGCGCTGGACCGGCTACGTGCTGGCGCCCGCGAACGGCAGCTACGTATTGCGCACCAACAGCGATGACGGCGTCAGGCTGTATCTGAACGGACAGACGCTGATCGATAACTGGACCGATCATGGACCGACCAATGACGATAGCGCGCCCGTCACACTCACCGCGAACCAGGTTTATCCGCTGCAGATGGATTTCTACGAACGCGGCGGCGGCGCCGAAGCGCATCTGCTGGCGAACTACGAGAACGGCGCCTTCAATACCGTCCCGGCCGGCAATTTCTTTTACTGCGCCCCGCCGGCTTCAGCCACGCCGGGCAGCTTCAATGCCTATGAAAACGCCACCGCCGCCGGCGCCATTGCCGGAGTCATCAATACGAAGATTGCCGGTACCGCATTCAACCTTGACCTGATCGCGCGGAATCTTGCCAAAACCGCCATCGAACCGGGCTTCATCGAGGACGTCAAGGTCGAATTGCTGGGCAACACCGCAACCAATATTGTGCTGGATGCCGACAACTGTCCGCTGACCTCGACCGTGTTAAGCACTTCGACCCAAACCTTCATCGCCGGCGACGCCGGGCGCAAAAGCAATGTCTCATTCGTCGCCATTGCCGATGCATGGCGCGATGTCCGGGTGCGAATCAGCCATCCGGCGATCGGCGTGGCATCGACCGTCGCCTGTTCAAGCGACAATTTTGCGATCCGCCCTGCCAGCCTGTCCGGCGTAACCGTTACGGACGCTACCTGGCAGACCGCCGGCGCCGCGCGCCCGCTCGGCAATCGCATCGCGATCGGCGGCAACGTACACAAGGCGGGACAGCCATTTACCATCGCGGCGACCGCATTGAATTCGGCGAGCGTCGTTACTGCCAATTATGCGGGAGGGCCGAGCGTCACCGTGTCCGCCTGCGGCATCCCAGGCACGGCCTGCACCGCCAGCTTCGGTGTGGTGAGCACCGGCACATGGTCGGCGCCGGTTCCGGCGAACGGAACAGTGACCGCTGGCACCGCGACCTACAGCGAGGTCGGGTCTTTTGGCTTGCAACTAACGGATACCACCTTCTCCGATGTGGATCTGGCCGACTCCAGCGCCGTTGAACGCCATATCCCGCTGTCGGCAAAAATCGATGTCGGACGTTTCGTGCCGGATCACTTTGCAGTGTCCAACAACAACACGCCGCAATACCGAACCTATAATGCGCTCGACGGCGCCTGTACGGCAGGCCCCGCGCCGCGCCGTACATTCACCTACATCGGCCAGCCATTCGGCTGGGTGACGCCGCCGCTTGCGTTGATCACTGCAAGAAACGCAAGCGGGGCAACGACGGCCAACTATAGAGGGGCGCTGTGGAAGCTGACTGCTGCGGATATTAACGAGGCCTATCCGCCCGCGCCTTTCGACGCATCCGCGCGGGGCTCGCCGTCACTCATCTCCTTGAATAACGGCACCGGGATCATCAGTTCGGATGCCGCGGGCGTTTTCGTTTATACGCGCGCCGCCGCACAGGCGCCATTCAATGCAAATATTTCATTGTCCGTCAGCGTGCAGGACGCCGCCGAAGCAGGCGCCAACCAAGGCACGATCGTCACCACATCGTCGGCGGTGTTCAATGGCACCGGCGCCGGAATCGCGTTCGACGGCGGCGGCGCATCGAGCGGTACGGAGATGCGCTTCGGCCGGTTCAAGATCAACAACACTTATGGTTCGGAGCTGCTGCCCTTGCCGGTCGTCGTGTTCACGCAATACTGGAGCGGCGCTGCCTTCGCCGTCAACAGCGCCGATCATTGCACGGCGACGTTGAGCGGCAATTTTGTATTGGGCCCCGGCACCGGCGGCACCATCAATACCACGCTGCAAGGTGGGGTGCCGCTATCGAGCGGCATCGGGAAAATCACGCTAACCAAGCCCACCGGGTTCACCACGAAGGGGAGCGTAACGGTCACGCCAAGCGCGACCGTTACCGGCTACCTGCCGGGAGGCGCGGGACATGAAACCTTCGGCATATACAAAAGAGGTCCCGTCATTTACGTGCGGGAAATGTATTGATCCTCATGCGGTCGACTGTGGCAACGTGTTGCGTCAAATGATTTGATCTTAATTCGGTAACGAATGAAGCCCAGTGCTTCTCGCTATCGCGCTGCATGGAATGCAATCCATGTGTTTATTGGCATGACACTGGCCGTCTCAGACGCCCTGAAAATACCTTCCAAGGATCAGCAGGACCGTCCCGAGAATGACGAGCGCACCAGATGCCCATCCAACCAGAAACAAACGTTTGGCGAATGGATCTCCAGCTTTGCGCGCGTTGTTGAGCTTTGCCTGAAAGTCTTCCTGTCCAAGACGTTTGCCAAGCTTGGAACGCAGCGGAAAGCCAACAAAAGCGGCAAGCGCGATTCCGGCAAGAAGTAATATGATGGCGACTGTCTGCATGATTTTTCAATTTGCGTCCATGCTAGCAGAAACTTTTACCTGCTCCATGATGAGACGCAACCTATTCGATAGAGTAATCGGGATATCGATTGGTTCGATGCTGAACCTGTTTGGATCCAACGCGGTTCGTCCTAAAAGAATGCCGCTTCCCGTTTGCAGTTCCGGCAAGACTGCTGCGTCGGCCGCCGGGATTACCTCTTCTTTCAATGCGGCCCTGGCTTCAAGGGATCAACTGAGTACGCCATCTTTCAATTTCTTTACGGTGAGATTTGCGCCATGTGCGTCGAAGGCCGTCTTGATTCCTTCCGCCGACGTCTTGCGCGCCGCCTCCCAATCCCCGGCCGCGTCTTTCCATGTCGGCTGCCCGGCCTGCGCGTCGCTGTATGCACCCAGATTGGCGTTGTACCAGGCCCCGACCACTTGGCCAAACTTTGCATGAATCACCGATTCGGTATACGGAATAGCGGCATTCGCCTCCGCCGCATCCATGCCGCCCGGATTCAAGCCTGTTCCGATGAATCTGTTTTGGTGATTGTCTCCATAATGTGCCGCCAGATCTTCGCCCGCTATGCGTTTGATCGTGTTGCGCACCGTGGCGACCTGCGCCGCCGAATTCGCGTCGCCTTTGAACGCAGTGAAATAATTGGTGATCGCCTCCTGGAAAAAATAATTCCGGGCTGCTTGATTCCATCCCGCCGCACCGCCCATACCTGTCGCGATATCCTCTGCCGTAGCCCAATCCTTCCAATGCGGTATGGCATCCAGCGCGGTCATCACTTTACCGACCGTGGCGAGCCATTTGTCATGCGTAACCGGGATATCGTTGGTATTGCCGTCTCCCGAAAAATTAGCCAGTACATCGCTGTCGTTCGACAATTCCAGCTCGTAGCCCACCGGGCTGTAGTAATGCTGCTTGCCCGCCACATAGCGTACGGTCGGCATGCCTGCAAATCCGTCGACCCATGTATTTACCTGATTGTCCCGAGTGACCTCGCCTTCGAACACTCGTCTCAGGGAGTCCACTTCGCCGCCGACCCTGGCGTCCTCGTTGACGGCGCGCATATAGGCTCTTGCCATTTGAACGGTGGTCCGGCTGGCCGGCACAAAGCTCCCCGGTTGAGGGGCTGCCCGACGCTGAACGCTCGCGGCGGTATGTTGCATTGCCTGCGCACCCATCACATCCGCTTCGTGTTCCAATCCTCGATCATCATTGATCGCCGTTCCTTTTGCCTGGATCGTCGGCTGTACTCTGCCTTGCTTCTGCTGTACCACGTGCCATGCCTCATGCGGCAAATGCTGCTCCTGTCCCGGGCCGACATGAATGTCGGTTCCTTGCGCATAGGCCAGCGCCTGGAGCTGTGCCGGCTGTGGCGAGTTGTAATGAACTTTCACATCGTCCATCGCGATGCCGGACAGATTTTCGATGCCGCTCTTCAAGTTGTCAGGCAATCCGGTATTGTTCTCCATCGATACGGAGTCTTCCTGCAATTGCGCCGTATCGGAAACGAATTTTCCTTGCAACGGTTCTTCCTCTTCCGCTGTCTGCCGCTGCACGCTGTCGAACCTGCCCTGCAATGGCTGCTCTTCCTCCATCTCCTGACGCTGTACAGGACAGCTCTTGATCATTTCCATCTGCTTGCGTTGTGCCGTCATGCGCTCACCGCCGTGGATGCGTTCGCTCAATGTCGGTTGGGCCACAATACGCGCGCTCTGGCCGGGCGTATCCGCCAGCCTGCGCTGAATAGCACCGGCCATCGGGGTTTTACTCTCTGCATCGAGGCCGGCATCCGTTGTCTTTTTCATGAAATGTCCCATGGAATACTAGTGGACTGTAACAGTCTACTAGATGATTCGTTTACAGCCCAAGTCCTGTAATGACGGCGGCACGGTTCGCCCGTATGCGCGCGGCCACTCGCCGCGAGATTTCCTGTACCGGAGCCAGTGGGCGTGACCGCCACACCAATCCATAATACTTGAGCAGCCAGTCGTGCGGATCCACGTCGGGGTCGAGCAGACCGAGCGGCTCGGCATTCCAGTTCATTTCATCGGCGCCGCGCGTTCTTTCACCCTCGTCGGGGTCAACCATTGCGTGCAGGTATTCGACTATATCGGCCATCGTGAACTGCGGCGCATTTTCTATACTTTCCATCAGATCGGCTGAATGGGCTACCGCTTCCAGATGTTCGACCCGATTCTGCCTCACGATCAGGATGAAGCCATGGCCGGCAAGGCCGATATGGAAAATGGTGGGCTGGTGCGCGGCGGCGCGCGCCTGCATTGCATTGGTCAATCCCGTCATCAGGACAAGCTGTTGCGCGGACCCATGGATAGTCGGGCCCTGGCCTCCGTTCTGTTCTTGCGGCGATCCGGTCACTCCGAGCAGTGACAGCAGGCGCTCCGCTGCCGGATAGCACGATGTGTAATCCAAGGTGTTGGCCAGATAGCCATGCAGAATAAATGGGTTGCCGTAGGCGTTATCGATCGCCTCCGTTATCTGCGTTTCGGTTAAATCGAGCAGCAGGTTTTGATAGCTCCTGAGATCGGTTGTGCCGCCAGGCATACGCGCAATATCCGCTTCCAGCTCGTCTTCTTGCTGAGCGAGGCTTTCAGCAAGTCGTTCCGCAATCGGAGCGGCAAGCCGTGCCTGCATTGCAGCGGCGGCGTTGATAATCCCGTCATTCAGGGCGGGTGCCAGCGCCGGGGCGGCAGGTGCGTCAACGACGACAGGCTCGTCAAGCACAGGCGCTTGCGGAACTTCCTCATCCGGCTCAACCATGCGCTGTACCGGCATGCCCTCCTGCCGAGACGGCTCTTCTCCGCTCCGCCTCTGCACGGTTTCGCCGGAAACCACCGCCATCTCCTTGCGCTGCGCCAGCATGCGCGCGCTACCATGGATCTGGTCGCTGAAAGCGTGCTGTGCAATTGCGCGCGGCCCCTGTGCGCTGCCATCCATTAATTTTCGTTGTGCAATCGACTCTCCCCGATTATCGGGGAATGCCTGCCGATCGGCGACGGTGGCGGCATCGGATGCGGCACCGCGGTGTTGCTCCGATCCGGTTGGTATGAGTTGCTTCATTCTTTCACTTCCCCATTCAAGGCTCACCCTTGCTTCGGCTCGAACAACGAATTCATTTTCTCTACCCCTTCTTTCCCTCTAAGGAATGCGGCCTCTTTCTTTACGCTCACTTCGAGCCCCACCAATTCCAAAGTCTTTGACCCAGACCAAGCTGATTCGCCCCGCCCGGCCCGCGCCCATGCGCGGCATCCACGTAATCCCAAACCGCAAGCCCGGCATCCACGAGGTCAGGCCGGTCCGGCTGCCCCAGCGCACGGAACTCGAAGATCGGCCGATTCCTGTTGGGTGCCGCGATATTGCCGGCCCCATGCGCCGCCATCAGCGCGCCGGTGCCGGCCACCGCGGCGCCCGTGGCAGCGGCTCCTTCGACGGGTGCATAGCTCGCGACAGTGCCCGCAACCATCAGGGCGGCGCCGGCCACCGCTTCCAGCGCCGAACCGATCCGTACTTCGTAACTGCCCGCATCCATGCGGTCGCCGTAGCTGCCGAGCGATTCGAGATCGTCGGCTTCGGCGCGTCCCGGATGCCGCGCGCGGTAGTCGGCTGCCGTGAGGCGATCGGTGCCGGTCGCCAGGTCCCTGAACCAGTCGCCCATGCGCAGGCGTCCGCCGAAGCTGCCTGCACCGGGCGCCGATCCGGCCCGGAATACCGATGTTTGACCGTTGACGTGCGCGGGCGCGTGCGGGCTTGCCATGATCATCTGCCGCGCGATATGCATCAATTCCTGCCGCCAGGCCGCCGCGTGCGTGGCGATGGCTTGCACCTGGTTCGGCGGCAATTGCCGCAGCACGGTGGCGAAGTCGGTGCGCGCCATCAGACCGCCCGCAAAACCCTTGGGATAGGGTGCGTTTGCGTTCCAGGAATTGGCCGGAACCTCGACGATCATGCCGATGACGGCAGCCATGTTGTTGATGTTCTCGGCAGGTCCGAGTCCGAGCGCCGCGCGTATGTTGGGCAGGCGTGCCGTAACCTGCGCGCCGATCCCGGCATGTTCTACGCCGCCTTGATTGATGTAGCCGACGGCGGGAGCGGCGCCGGGGCCGGCCACGGCGGCCATCGCGGCGCCCGACCGGATCGCTTGCAGCGCGTCGAGGCTGAGACCGGCGCTGGCTTGAATTTGCGCATAGTGCGGAGCGCCCATACTGACTATATTAATGTCAGGGGACGCGCCGCCGTTGTAAAAACTGGCGGGTTGGGTGCCGTTGGCGTTGTCGATGCGCTGCCAGATGGCGGCCAGGGTACGCAGCCGGCTTTCCGCTTTCGACCGGCCGCCCGCTGCGAGATCGTCGATCGGGTCGGCGCGCATTTCAAGGTCGAATGAACCGTTGAGGTCATCGACCGACACATCCCAGCCGGAACCGCTCCACAACACCATGCCCTTGGCGAGGACCGGAGGCGCGGCAGCGCCCGGCCGCGGCCTGACGTCCACGGTGCCAAGTTCGACCTCATAACCGATGGCGCGTTGGGTCACGGGCGTGGCCGACGGTGCAAGAAAATTCATTCGCGTTGTTTGCCCGTCCGCACCTTCACCTGTACGCTGCGCCACCGCCTTGGCCCCCATCACGTCAGCCTCATGCTCCAACCCCGCGTCGTCGTTGACCGGCACGCCTTCCTTCATCTGCATCGTCGGCTGCACTCGACCCTGTGCCTGCTGCACCACATGCCATGCCTCATGCGGCAAATGCCGCTCCTGGCCCGGCGCGACATGAATGTCGCTGCCTTGCGCATACGCATGCGCATTCAATTGCGCAGGTTGTGACGAGTTGTAATGCACCTGCACATGGTCCATGCTCATGCCGGACAAAGACTCTATCCCTGCCTTGAGCTGATTCGGCAAACCCGTATTGTTGGGATTCGGCACCGATGCTTCCTGCCGCTGCGCCGCTGAAGCACCGACAAATTTGCCCTGCGACAGCCCCTCATCCGACATCATTGGCAGCGGCGCCGCATGCCCAGCTGTCCCGCTCGCCATTAACTGCTTCAGTGCCCGCACGCCGCCATGTCGCGGGCTGGTTTCCATCATCGCCTTCAACTGAAGGTTAGCGGCAGTCGATACACGATTATCGATAAACGAGGCCGCCGGATTCAATTGCGCGGGCGCTCTGACGGTCGTTCCCGTCGGTTGCTGCGTTTCGAGTTGCCGGGCATCGGCGTGGTATGTCATGCAAGCCTCCAGATAGGAAAATCCAACGTCTCAGTTCAAGTATCCATCAACGAGCAGTGCCCTCCGCCACGCTTATCAGGCAAGCCATGGAGAAATCTTGCCATACCGCGAGCTGCTCCCAACTGTATGCGATGGAAGGGCTCCGTGGCTAGAGCGCGGCCATTTCTACTTTCGAGGCGCATCCTGAAGGTTCACTTGAAAGAACGGATTACAAAACCGAGCGACGCCTTTTTCGTTGCGAATGGAAAATCCGGAATAATGCGTACACGTCAGGTACATGGTCGATAGATCATGACTGACCACGAGCTTGACCCGGCTCCCTGAACCGATGCTGTGTTCCCAATACAAGATTCCCGGTGGAAGCCAGTGTCGATTGTTCGAGTGGCGCGTGTAGCCTATTTTTTCCTTGGCTAATATTTTCTGAATATTCTCGCCCAAACCAGGCACCCAGCTTTGCTCGATTGGTCGAATCGTCGAACTGGGACCGGTGGCCAGGTTGTCAAGCTTGATGGCCAGACGAACATCTTCCGGATTTCCCTTTTTTGTCTCGTCGAATACAGAGTCTGATTCGGAAATCAGGGCTGAAGAATCGGGGGCACGCACTTCGGCCAAATATTTTGGATCCAGGTGCCCAGTCAGCGCTTCGTTGAGAATTCTTTCCCAAATCAGTTCATAGTTGCGGGAATCGATAGTGGTCGAGTCCAACAATAATCCATTGAGTCCTCCTTTCGAGCTCGAATGTTTTTTTTGCGTATGGCCCAGTCGTCCTTCGAAAGGCGTATGTTGATCCACGAAGAGCGCTTTCTGATCCCAGGCGACGCCGTCGATGTCGTACTCGAGGTCGCCTTCACCCTTCCATGGTGAAATATTCTTGAACGCGGGTAATACATCCTGGGCATAAGCCGCCGAAAGTCCTTCGGAAATGGGCTTCGAGGCAGCGCCTTTCGCATTTTTTGCTACCGCCATGAATCGCTTATAGGCATCCAGCTGCGGTTTTTTCAGCGTGCTCAACAGGAGCTTCAAATCGGCCCCTTCACGGTCGTCATAGGATTTATGGGCATCCGGCCTGCGGCCAGGTCCTGCGCGCTTGATTCCCATCGCAGTAGCCGTTTTTTCATTCAGGCTCGCGAGGGTTTGATCAAGCTCCTCGCGACGAGCGATCAGTTTCGCAGCTTCGTCGGGATTTGTTCCAAGCAACTTGTCAATGTCGTTGTCCAGTTGCGACCGCAGTTCGCCCAGTCTCGCGTAGAGATCCAGTGCGCTCGCCGAATCGTCGCCCGAAATGACTTGCAGATTTTTTCGCAATGCTTGTAAATCGCTTTGACTGGACTGGGTGAGCAAAGCCACCATTTCCGTGGACTCTTGTGCCAAGGCGATCTCGATTGGAGTCTCGTTCTTCACGTTCGCAATCGTGGGGTCAGCTCCCAGGCGCAAGACCAATCGGACCAGCTCCGAGTCATTTTGCCGCACCAGTTCATGGAGCACCGTCGTTTGAGATTTGGGATGCTTGAAATTCAAAGGAACTCGACCGGTGGATAAAATCTGTAAAGCACGCCTTCGATTCTTTCGAAGCACCTCGTGCAGCAATAGAGCATCGGGAGACATGGAAGACATGACCTCGGCCGAAGCCATTTTTTCGGATGCCTTGTCCGAAACCTGCTCGTAGGTATAGACGTATCCTCGGTCCTGATCCGCACCTGGACTTACATGCTCCGTCACTTTGGCGTCATTTGCCTTGAGCCATTGATCGCCTGAACGCATCCATCCGTAGTAGTGCCCCTCTTCGAGCGTTCCGGACTGGACGATCACGCCGTTTAACCGGTAGCGTAGAACGCTTGACGGGTCTTGCGGATTCGTCAGCGCGAACATGTCCGGCATGAAAAACGCTTTGTCCAAACGCCTGCGGCGTCCTTCTTCGTTTTGCATGGACCGATTGAGGACAAACGTCAAAAGACTCGGCAATTGGGTGAACTTGAGCACTTCTTTTACCCGCGACACCGTCAACATCTGTTCCCCTTGGAGTATTTTCGGCTCGTTCCCTTTTCCGTAATCGATGTACGTACCTTTCCCGAATCGCGTTCCGATGAACTGCTCCAGAGTATCGTAATCCCGGATATCGACGGGAATGGCGTTGGCCGGCGCTTCCGGCGCCACATTCGTGCCAGAAGGATCGTATTCGGCCGGATCCCGCGTGACTTCACCGACATAGGCAGTAGAGGCCGACGCCTCGAAACTACGCTCCCTGGAGATGCCGATTTTTTGCGCACCTTGCAGCGCCAGATCGAGCAGTTTCAACAGGAGTTCAGACGCATCTTCCTGCCCGACTTCCGAGCTCAACAGATTTTCTGCTTTCAAAACCTTGCGGATCGCCGCAACGTGTTTGTGCGGGAGCGCCTTGCTCCCCTCGGCTCTTAGCGCCCTGAGCATTTTCCATAGCGTTTCGAAGAACGAGAATTTCGGGGATTTCGGATTCATCTTGACCGGATCGAACACATCGCGCAGGGGGCCGTTCATCATCTGCAAGGCTACATTCATGAAACAATCTGTTCCATTGTTCGCCAAGCCGGAGTGTTTGGTGCTTGCAATCGCCTGAGATTCTTCAACTGTCCCCTTCAATGTGGAATCGCTCGATTCGCTCGGTCCAAAATCGATGTCGCGGACGAACTCCGTCTGGGAAGGTTGCGTTTCCTGCAGAAGCGGATCCGATGGCTTCGTCGAAACCCGTTCAATGCGCTGATAGGTGTAGAGGTATCCCTGAGTCACATTTTGCGGTGCGCGCTTTGCATCGGATTTCTTGTCATCGTCCTTGGTCAGCCAGCCTTCCTGTTCCAGCCGTTCGGCCACATAATGCCCACCGCCCAGGCCGCCTGATTGCACCACGAAGGCGACCAGCCGATAGCGATTCCATGTCGCGGATTTATCCTTGCCGGCCTTGAGGACCAACTCGGGAGGCATATCGAAGGATCGACCGATCCGTTGCTGCGCGCCTTCCGCGCCGATCCGGAATCGGTGCAAGTGGAAGGTCAGGACATCCGGCAACTGGGTGAACCGTCGTTGAACGGAAATTTCATCGACCCGATGAACCTCCTCTCCTACCAACAGGGCCGCCCGGTTTTTTGCATCGAATTCCGTGGTGATATTTCCTTCGCCGTATTCACGAAACAAGAACTCATGGAAGGTCGCGTAGTTCTCCATTTCAACCGGAATGATGGAGGTATTGTGTGCGACTGCCGCCTGGTTGTCCTGGTATTCCAGCAATTGTTCGCGCTTGCCTTTGAAACCTTCGTCCTTGGTCGATTTCTTGAAGCGCCGAGTTTCCTCGACGCCTACCGTCTGGCCTCCGGGGAGCGCCAAGCTCAGCAACCGCTCCAAGACCTCCGCGGCATCCTCCTGATCGTCTTCCGATGGAACAATAGGCTTGCCCTGGACCTTGTGGCCCACCAAGGGCTTGCGCAAGGTACCGATCGCCTCCTTGTCGACATCTTCTCCGGAATTGACACGTCCGATTACGCGCCATAGAGCCGCCTGTATTATCCGGGAGTCTTCCCCCCACAAATTTCTCTCCGGATTGAACAATGGGGCGTATCCTGCGCCGACCAACTGCAGAACGGCGTTGAGGAAACAATCGTTTCCGCGATTGGCAATTCCACCAGACTCTACCTTCTGTAGTGCTACATGGGGCGACGCGAGCCGTGGACGCGACAAAGTCCGTGAAAGTCTCGATGAATTCCCATCATCGAAATGGCGGGCTCTTCTCCGTTGCACTGGCTCCTGCCGACTGGAATCCGCCAGGCCGGAATACTTCTCTGTTGTCCCTCCTGGCGCATCTTCACTTTCACCCGCACGTTGCGCAACCGCCCTGGTCCCCATTACATCCGCTTCGTGCTCCAGGCGCTCATCATCATTGATTGGAACGCCACCTTTCATCTGCATGGTGGGCCGCACTCTTCCTTGCGCCTGCTGCACCACATGCCACGCCTCGTGCGGCAAATGCCTTTCCTGCCCGGGCGCCACATGAATCTCGCTACCCTGCGCATACGCATGCGCGTTCAACTGCGCCGGTTGCGCCGAGTTGTAATGCACCTGCACATGATCCATGCTCATGCCAGACAGGTTTTCAATGCCCGATTTCAGCTGGTTCGGCAGCCCCGTGTCATTGGCCTTGGGCGCTTCCTGTTGCGCCAATTGCGCCGGTGCTGATTCGGCAAGCCTGGCTTGCGGCAACGCCGCCTCTTCCATGCCGGCGCGCTGCAGGGGTTCTTCTTCCTCGTCGTTCATACGCTGCGCTGTTGCGCCGGATATGAGCGTCATCTGCTTGCGTTGCGCCGAAGTCCCCTGTGCAATCATGCGAGCAAGCTTGCGCTGCGTCGCTGCAGAGCTGCGATTATCGACAAATGGCGCCTGATGGCCGGCGGGCGTCCTGTCCTCAATGTTCGATGGCTGCTGCCCGGATTCACGCTCTATTCGTTGCTTCATATCGTTTTCCCTTCGGCGTGATCCACTGGCTGCCTCATGTTGATAATTGGTTCAGCATCTCAAGGCCGCCCGGTTCCGGATCATCAATGCATTGTCATGCCGGGTCATACTCGAAGCGATAATTTGTTGCGGTTTTGCTTTTTAAAACAAACCGGTACGCGTCCAGCATTGCCGTCGCACCGATATCCAATCCACCATTTTTGATTACGTCTTCATTGATATCGCCAAAGTCAAGCGTCATGCCGATTACCTTGAATTCGTAATCCAGTATGGTCACCGGCGGCCCATCCATCGCATCTTCAGGCTCGCCGTTATGCAAATGGTCCTTCGCGGCATCGCCCAGTCGCGGGTTCCACACATTTGATTGCGCGGCAAATTTATTGGCGATCCGCTGTTCCACATTGCTCTCGGAGGCGAAAATATTGATCCGGAATTTTCCGTCCGGGTGCACCGCGCCGCTGTTGAACAATTCAATCCGCGCCGCATCGACTTTTGCCGGCGCAGTAGCGCTGACAGGCGTGGTTGCCAGCGCATTTTCCAGCTTCTGTACGAACTGGCCAAGCGGGTAGCTCTTGTTCCGCTCCAGATCTTTTGCAAAGGAATATCTTCCGAAGAAACTCTGGAAAATCTTGCCGCGATCGTTGAAAACCTCAACCACAAATGCGTGCCCGCCACCTTCGATCTTTACATTCTGGTGCTTCAATTCGCTGGCTGACTTGTCATTAGCACTCCGGATCGCACTAATCACCGCGGATAGATCCATTTCAACAGGCGCCACGCCAGTAGTGGATGGCGCCAGGAATTCATGAATCAGGTTGGCAGTCTGCCCGCAACTCTGCGTCATGATGTTCGACAGGAGAATCTGCTCCATCAACTCTTGTAATGTGAAGTCTTCGATCTGCTCGACGGAAATCGTCGAATTCGGATTACGCACATGGATCTTCTCTACAATCATTTCCGGTGTTTCCAGATTCAGGGTCTGCAGTGTTCCGCCCATGTCCGTCAGATACTGTTCCAGCCAGTGGATGTCCACACCGGCTTGTTGCGCGGCATGTGCGAAGATGCCGCCGAAAGATTGCCTGGATGGCCGGGCCAGCGCTTCTATCGCCGCAACCAGTTGCTGTTTCGTCGCATAGTGATGATCCACTCCATCCTTCAGCCACTTGCGGTAAATGAGAGCGCCTGCGGAGGTAAATCCAAAGTGCTTCGGAACGAAATCGGTCACCTCGAACTCCGCCCCATCGTCCAAGCTGTCAACCCGGACCTCGCGCTGGACTGGCTGGTTTTGCATCGCGGGCCTCGCGGAGGCGGGTTCATTTCGATCCATCGGGATGCCGCGAATCTGGAATGCCGGCTGCATCCCGCTCTGCCTGCGCTGCGCGGCCATGCGCGGGCTGCGGTCAATCTCGTACGCCAGCTTGCGCTGAGCAGCAGCCGTGGTGCGGTTGTCGACAAAGGCATCCTGCCGGTTTTCATCGGCAACTCTCCCGCTTGCTGCACTGCTGTTTTCCGCTTCAGGCCGGACCGGCATTGTCTGCTTCATGGCTATTCCTTTTTAGCTATTGCCCCATCTCCAGATCCAGATCCTCAATGACGTCCTCCGGCTCATGATTACCGCCCTCCCTGCATTTCTGTATGCAGATCAGCAGAAGCTTGATGATTCCATGCAAGGTGCTGATGCCGGCACCGATAATCATCAAACTGATGCCGGCGTTTTTCGGCCCGTCGTCGCTTTTTTCGTCGACGGCGCTCATGATGGCGCTGTATACATACAGAATGCCACCTATGCATTTGATCAGGGATGCCAGCAAGGCGAGCAGTGGCTTTACATACTCCACTTTCGACTTATTCTTCCTGAACAGAATCTGAATAATGTCGACTTGGGAAACAATGTTTATCAGCTCAGTGACTACCCATGCCCCGGTCGATACGGTGCCCCAAATGGTCGCCAGCGTTTTCTTTTCGGCCAATGCAGCGGAGGCGGAAAGCATTCCCATCAGGCCGCTATACATGTTGGAGCCGCCCATCGCCATGGTGTTCCGGGCTTCCCGTTTGTCTTCGGGCTTGGTCGCCGTGGTGGATCTTGAGGTGCCATCGATGAGCAGTTTGATTCCGCTGGCCAGTACGCCCGCGCTGCCGATCATGAGCAGTGTCGATGCAATTGCGACTTCGTGATACGTCCCGTCGCCAATCGTGTTCGCGGTTGCGCCGATCAAATTGGAGCCGTCGCCGAAAGTCCGGCCCCCGAAAGCCTTGTCGCGTATTCTTTTTCCTATGCCGCGCCGGCGGCGAACCCCGCCTTGTACCCGCTGATCGTCCGGCATATCGATCCGCACTTCGCCGCGCCCTTGTTCGTCGTCCGGCATATCGATGCGCACTTCGCCGCGCCCTCGTTCGTCGTCCAGATCCTCCATATCGTCGATAACCACGCCAAGACCAACGCCCATTCCAAGACCGCCCTGGACCGGCATATCATGAACATCGTCTTCTTGGGGTACGTCACGCCGTGCATGATTCCCGTCGTTTCCGCGAGCATGAGGGGCAGGATCGAAATTGTGGACGGGTCTTTGCCTGCGCGCCTTTCGTCTTTCATCATGGAGGCCGATATTTTTCCGACGCAGCATTTCCTCGGCGGGCTTTCCTCCCTTGTGAATATTTTTTTTCCCGCCTTTGCCGGAATGGTAGCCGCCTTTGCCGCCCCTGCCTCTGGGGTTTCCGCCTGCATGGTTCCTTCCCAGTTGAGCAACGCCAGCATAAAGCTGCATGATTTGCAGCATCGAAGCCGATGGCGTTTGCGCATCGCTCGATACCGCATTGCCGTCGCTCACTGCCTGCTTTCTCTGCACCGTGTGCATCTGGATCGCCCGTGCACCCATCACATCGGCTTCCTGTTCGAGGTTGGCATCATCGTTGATTGCGGTTCCCTTGGCCTGGGTCGTCGGCTCTACCCGGCCCTGCCGCTGCTGCACCACATGCCACGCCTCATGCGGCAAATGCTGTTCCTGGCCGGGACCGAGATGAATGTCGTTGCCTTGCGCATAGGCCAGCGCATTGAGTTGCGCCGGCTTTTCCGAATTGGCGTGCACCCGTACGTTAGACATGTCCACGCCGGACAATGACTCGATACCGGCTTTCAATTGTTCCGGCATGCCGTTTTCATTTGGTACGTCTTTCTTTTGTACCGCATTCGCTGCCAAGCCATCGAACTTTCCCTGCAATACGTCCTCGTCATCCGCCACACGCTGCGCAGCGGCGGACTTTGCCTGGAGCGGATCCTCCTCTGCCTTACGCTGTGCCGGTTCGCCGCGAATCGCCTCCATCTTTTTTCGCTGGGCGATCATCGGCGCGCCATTCTCGATCGTATTGCGCAACTTGCGTTGCACGTCGCTCGCGGGTCGGTTATCAATGAAAGCAGATTCCGCGCCGCTTGTCCGAGCTGCGGCCATTGGCACGCCTCCGACCGCTTGCTTTTGCAATGCACGCTTCATGGACATTCTCCTTCGAGGTTATGGCTGCTCATCCCGCACCTTGAACTTGTGACGATAAAACAGGACGATGCCGACGATCACCACCAACAGGACCGCCGGTATCACATAACCCTGGGACAGGCGGTTAAGGTAAGGATCGCACGACACCAGTGCCGTGAAAATGGCCAGGCACGCGGCACCGGCGCCCAGCGGCACGAGATAATTTTTTTCGATGACCGGACGCCAGCGGCATGACCGGTAATAAGTTACCGCGCCAGCCAGCAGAAACAACAGGATCAGATCAAGGCCGAAGCGGAATCCCCAGCGGTTTTCACACACGAAATTGCACACCTTGCTGCTCGCCGTGCCTGGCTCGATCTGGTAATAGTCCTGCAGGCAATCGGCGATCGACCGCGTAACATCGCAGTGCTGGACGCCGTCCTTGAGCGCAGCCGCACCCGGCTGGTTCATGCTGAGCGGCCAGAAACCGACGCCGCCGAAATTGTCGCGGTAATAGATGAGATCGTCTTCCAGCTGTTGCCAGTTGCTCCTGTCGAATTCCGTCACAGGTACGATTTGCCGCAATATGTTTGCCCTGTCCACGCCATGGAACGCCGCTTCGATGTCGGACCGCAATTTCTTTTTCGATTCGCTGGTCGGCTCTTCGGTCAACACCAGGAAATTCGGCAATCTGAACGCCGGCTTTGCATTGAACGAGAAATACTTCTTGTTCTTCGGCTTCGCCTCCATTTGGGTCATCTCGAGCAGCTTTGGATAAGAATAAATTCCATCGCTTTTATTCATTTCCGATTGCCGCATCAGGATATTGAGCGCGAAGCCGTTGGCATGCAGTTCGGCCTGCAGTTTTTTCAGGAAAACGCCGAATAGCGCTACCGATGCTTCGTCGCGCGGATAACCGTCGAAATACAAAGTCACGCCGTCGCCGCGCCCAGGCACCTCCTTTGTTCCGAGCGACAGATAGGGCAACAGCTTCGACGGCAGATCGGTCAGTTTTGCACTGAGCAAGCCGATGATGTTGGCTTCCAGTTGATCGAACGATTTCCTTTTTTCGGCATCACTGATGTTTTTCCATGCTTTCCAGTCGGTTTTGTGGATCACCCAATCCAGCTTTGTCCGGTGCTTGCGGGCTGTCCCGACGAAAGCCAGTTGCGCGCTATCGGAATTCCGGAAAATCTCCTTGAGCTCCCGGCCGTCATTGGCCATGCGCAAGACGCCTAGTTCATCAAAAGTCACACCGTAGTAGCCGATGCGCGAGATGGTGCTGAAGTTCACTCGTTGCGGTTCGCCGGCCATCCAAAATGGATAGAACTGGTACACCTCTCCCGACATCTGATCGTTCATGCAGCCGCAGGAATCACCGGTCCATTTGACTTGTTTGCTTGCGTCGAAGGAAGGCGACTTGCGGACCAGTTCCCCGATCGCCGGCCGATAGCGCCCGTAGAGTTCGGAAATTCGCGTATTCATTTCCGCCAATTGGGTTGCATCGCACTCCCCGCCCTTCCATAATTTTTCCAGTTGCGATGCCAGCGGCTCGCCGACCGCGTCCTTCAATGCCTGCATTTCCTCCGAAGTGATTTTCCGATCTTTTTGCCGGATCTGTTCGTAGTTGGTCATGCCGCCGGGACACGCGCCAATCCGCGCGCGCAATTTGGCGAGAACGGCCTTGTCGAACAATGAAAGCCGCGGATACTGCACGTCGGTCAAATCCGCCAGCATCTTCGACACGACGGCCGGAACCGCTACCGTTTTCTGGTCCGCGCCCAGCTTTTCCAGCACCGTATCGGTAAATGCATAGATCGTCACAGGCACGGTCTCCCGCATGATCAGCGGCGTGTACTGCGCGGATTTTTGTTCGGCCTGCTCGATCGCCTCGGTTACCGCTTGCTCGATTCCGGCCTGGTCCGCATAGACGTCGCCTTTGATCGTTTCGGCTGCGCTCAGCACTTCCTGCGGAAGAGCCGGACCATTCAGCAGTTTCTCCATCCCCTTGGCGGTCAATGTGTATCCGGTTCCGCGCGCCTGGCGTTCGATATTCGGAAGATAGGCGGATGGCTGCGCGGTGGCGTCCGCCAACGCGGCCAGCACCGCTTTTTCGAAATCCCGCTTGCTGGTGAACGTCTCGTCCTTGAGCGCTTCGAGGGCCGGCGCCACTGCCGCCTTTTCTCCGAGCGACTTGAAATCGTCCGCAGTAAGTCCATACCAGTAAACCGATAACGGCGCATTTTCGGTATCGACGCCGGAAAATGCCTGCCAGCGGGCATCGGCACGATAACGCCGGAGCAGCGGCGGCAGCAGCACCTCATCCACCGCCAGCCGGATCCGGTAATCCTCGGCTCTTTCCGGCATCGGCCGGGCGTCGATCCAGTGTCCGAATTCCGCGCTCAACAAGTCCTTTCTCCAATCCGGAAACTGCTGGATCATTTGCGCGAAATGCAGCATTGCATCGACCGATGCATCGGTCAGGTTGCCGACCGGGTCGATGCTGTAGTACAGCCAGAACCGGTTGATGTACGACAGCGTGATCGGACCGACCACGTCATCGGAAAGCGGCCGCGAGATTTCCGAGCGCGCCGCCATGTAGATCGGATCGTCGCGATAGATTTCGAGCAAAGCGTCCTGGATTTTTTTACGGCGCTTGCGGTTGTATTTCTTGAGCACGTCCAGCGACAGCAACCGTCCGGTCGCACCATCGGTTTGCTCAACGATGACCGCATCAGGCTGTTTGGCTGTCGATGGCGCGGCCTTGGATGAGGCCGTCGTCCCAACCTGGTTGACGCTTGGCGCTGCGTCCGCTGGTTTCACCGCTTTCCCGCCCGCAGCCGGCTCGGCTGGTTTGGCGGCAGACGGATCGACAGGTTTCGCGGTTACCGGTTCGATCGTTTTCGCTGTAACCTGATCGACGGCCTTGGCTGCAGCCGGTTCGGCGGCCTTGGCTGCAGCCGGTTCGGCGGGCTTGGCTGCAGCCGGTTCGGCGGCCTTGGCTACAGCCGGTTCGTCGGGTTTGGCTACAGCCGGTTCGGCGGGCTTGGCAATTACCGGTTCGGTCGCTTTGTCCGTAGCCGGAGCAATGGGCTTGGCGTCAGCCGGCTCGATCGGTTTGGCTGTCGTGGTAGCGGTCGGCGCCGACGCGACGGGCGTGCCGGCAACAGCGGCCGGTGCTTCGGTCGCCTTGACGGGCGGATTCGCATCCGCACCGATGGCCTGGTGCATCACGAGTAGCAGCGCGCCGATAACGGCGGCCCGAACCGGGTAGAGGCAGGATGATTTTTTCATAGTCGGTCTACAGCGTTCGTCCTTCTTTCAGGAATTCTTTCTTGATGGCCCGAAGCAGATCGTCGGCCGCAATTTTTTCGCGCTGCATGCGCGAAGCGCGGATCGCCGCGTAGCGCGCCACGTTGGCGAGCGCGCCGCCGGACAGAACATGGTTTTCCGCCAGTTCATCAAGATCGACTGATGCATCCAGCCTGCTTTGATCCGGAAACAAGTGCTGCCACAACCGCCGGCGCTGCAATGCATCGGGAATCGGAAAATAGATCGAGGTCTGGAAGCGCCTCGCAAACGCTTCATCGATATTGGTCTTGAGATTGGTGGCCAGGATCACGACGCCGGGAAAATCCTCGACCCGCTGCAGAAGATAGGAGATTTCCTGGTTGGCATGACGGTCGTTGGATGTGCTGCCCTCGGTGCGTTTGCCGAACAGCGCATCGGCTTCATCGAAGAACAGGATCCAGTTCTTGTTCTGTGCCTGGTCGAATACGTTGGCCAGATTTTTTTCGGTCTCGCCGATGTATTTCGACACCACCATCGACAGGTCGATTCGATAAACGTCGACCTCGGCCGCCTTGCCCAGCAGGGTCGCGGTCAGCGTCTTTCCGGTGCCTGGCGGTCCGTAAAACAAGGTGCGGAAGCCGGGCTTGACGGCTTTGTCCAGGCCCCAATGGCGCATCAATTCCTGCCCCTGTTTCAGCCATGCCTTGACGTTCTCGATCTCGTCCATCACTTCCGGCGTCACCACCAGGTCGGACCACGCCAGCGGCGTCGTGATCAACTTCGCCGGGAAGCCGGCGCCATAGTCGGGCTTGTGGTGCTGGCCGGTGGTAAACCGATTCAGGTAATCGGTTTCCATGATCAGCGCCGAGCCGAAGAACGGTTCGCCCCCGGTCTGGGTTTCAACCCTGATGATGCCGCGCCGCGCGAAGAAGTGACCGGGTTCGAACAAGCGCGCCACTTCGAAACGCCGATTCAAATCGTCACCGGCAATCACAAAGGCGGCGGTTTCGCAGGTCGGCAGCATGCCGCCGTGCGACTTGCCTTTCCATCCGCCGAACTCGGTAAATCCGCGTTCGATGTTCTTGTTGCTGGTAAAAAAAAGATCGAGCGCCTGCGGCCGTATATGCGGAATCAGCGTCAGGATCAGCACGATCCGCTCATCGAATCCCATGCCGCACTCTTGCACGGTGCGGGCAAACACCGATGGGTCGCCATTCAAGTCCGGCGGCGCATGGCTGCGGATGTCCTGCTGCGCGCCGCCTTGCGCGAAATAGGCATTGAAGCGCGTCGACAGCACCTCGCCGAACCATGCGACTTCGCGTTCCAGGCTGCGCGCGTTCGCCGTCAGATCATTCGTGACTGCCCCGTCCGGCATCGACATATTGTTAGCGCCAAGTGACATGCACTGCCCTTTCCATCCATGGATGCTTGATAATCGAAAAAGACCACGGCAGACGATCGAGCAGCATGTCGAATGCGCCGGCTTGCACCGTCAAATACCATGCATCGTCCTTCATGTGCAGTGATCCGGGGCGTTGCAGGAACGATTCCCGCAAGCCGTCGATCGACGTGTTGCCGATGACCTTCCAGTGTTCGATCATGGCTTTGATCAGCGCTTCCACGACGTCCTTTTCATGCGCTTCGATCTCGATTTCGCGCACGATCGGCTGGCTGGCCTTTACCCCGCACAGGATCTTGTTCAAACCCAGTTGATATTCGGGGCAGTCCGATTGGCCGCTTGTCATGAATTGCAGCAGATGAACCGCGCGTTCCGCCGCCTCGCCGTTCTTGAAGCGGCCGCCTTCAGTCAGGTTCAGCATCGCGAACAAGCGCGGCATATAGGGCGCCGCCAGTACCTGACCCGCGTTGCCGACGTAGATTTGCTCCGCTTCGTCGATGACGGTCTCCGGCATCAGGTAAGGTGCAGCCGCATTCAGAAGTTCCGGTAACTCATCCGGCGCCAGAGGTTCGATCCCGAGGCGGCGCCGCATCAAATCGCGCATGTCGGAAGTCGGCGCAATACCGGTGCGGCTGGTCAAATAATCCGCCAGCGCATGCGAAAAACGTGACGGCTCGAAACGCCGTCGTTGCTCGAATAGCCATGCAAACAGGAATTGCCATTTCAATTCGTCGATACGCTCGCCGCTCACACCGGGATGGCATTGCGCAAAAATATCGGCGATATCCCATGCATGGCGCTGCGTCGCTCTTTCGTCCGCACCGGCGAGCAAAGTCACGAGCTTGCGCAATAGCGTTCGCGGCAATTGGTCGACAGAAGAAGCTGTTCCGGCTTCGTGCAACATCGGCGACAAGGCCGCGCGTACCGCCGGCGGATGTGCCGCAAGCGCTTGCGCCAGCCAGAAGCCGTGGCGCGCCGGTGCGGCGAACGACTGCGGTCCGGCACTCTGTCCGACTTGCAATGCGCGCTCCGGCGCAGGTCCTGCGGCTGCTTGCACCGTCTCCGGCCGCACGGACTCATTCGTCGGCTCGACGCACAGTTCGTCGATGGCATCAAGATCGATTACCCGGTCATGCACAAGGTCCGCAAGCACATGCAAAAGATAACGCGTCTGATTGCGGCTGCGTGCGACATGGGACGCAATCGCCTGCAGCAGCGTGCTGCGGTCGGCGCCGCCGGCTGCGGCCGCCACGAACGAGTTGATCAGCCAATGCAGGATAACTGCGTCACCGTTCATGCCCGGCAATTCCAAGGCTGGTCCGGCAGGCGGCAAGCTTTGCAGCAAGGATTTGAGTGCCGCATGATCCTCATGCGCCACCGCATTCGCAATCGCCTTTTTCATCTCGTGCAGTCCGTCCGCCGACTTCACGCTTGCATCGGTACTGCGATTCGTTGCCGCGACGGATACAGATGCAGATGGCTCAGGCAATGCAAGCCGTTCCGACAGCGCGCGCGCAACGGCATCGGAAGATTCGTCCGCAGCGCTCGCCTGCGCGGATATCGCATCCAGCCAGGCAGAAGCCATTGTGCGGCGTTGCGCAGCGGCCTGGCCCGCCATCCGGTCGAGCAACACATTGGTGTAGTGGCCGGCATCGAACGCGGCCGTCTTCATTCTCAACAAATGCATGAAGCTTGCGACCCACAGTTGCTGCACTGAATCACTATGTGCATCCGGCCCAGCCGCAGCATGCACTGCCTTCAACCACGCTGGCCGGACCATCAGCGGCCGCAGCGCCGATGCTGCTTCCGGCGCAAGCAATGCCGTCAATTCATCGAGCAACGATGCCGGGAAAGTCTCCGCAATACGCTGCCACACATCGATCTGAGCGCCGATCTGATGCAATGCCTGGCGTAATGCCGGCGCATGCGTTCTCAGCAATCTTTCCCAATCCGGATACAGGCTCGCCGCATTTGCACTCGACAGCGCCTGTAGCACACGTTTGCGGATACTCGTCGCGTCATCAGAATGAATCTGGCCGGCTTCGAAGCGGCTCGTGTCGAACGCCGATAAAATTGCAGCTCCGGATCGGCCGGACTGATCGGCTGGATTGACGGCTGTCTCATGTGCCGCGGACGTATCGCGATCTTCGCCGGACGCATTGCACTGCGCCACAATCTCGTCCAGATCGAGTAGCGCGCCGTGCACCAATTGTTCCAGCACCAGCGCGAAGTAGCGTTGCTGGTCGCGCGCGCGCGGCGCCTGCAACGCGATCGATTGCAGCATCGACGTATGCCGGCCTGCGATGCCGGCGCTTTCCAGTGCCGCCACCGCATTGATCAGGCGCTGGAGTTGCTCGACCGTCAATCGGTTCGCGGCCGCGCTGCGTTCACCTGCCCGCACCTGCACCAGCCATTGCTTCAACCAAGCCGCTTGCTGTTGCGGCGGCAGGTCGAGCGCCGCCGCAACGTCACTGTCGCTCTGGTCAACGGCGGCACCGGTGGCCGAAACCGGGCCGGATGGCCGGTATGAATCGTGGTCCTGTGCCTCCGGCGATGTCTCTGCGCCGCTGGTTGAAACGACCGCCTGAACCGGTGTCTTGTCCGCAAATACCGAAAGTGCGTTCACGAGCGCAGCCAGGCGCATGCCGGCTGCTGGATCCGCAAGCAATTCTTGCTTCCACTCAAGCGCAAGCCGGCGATAGCGTACCTGATCCGAGCCGGCCATCGCGCTCAACAGCGCCATGACGTAATCACGAGCGTTGAATTGCGGCCGTTGCAAATCGAGCAGATGCATGAAGCTGGCGCTCCATAATTGTTGCTCCCATTGCTGCAAGTCGCCGTGCCTCGCAGCACCGCCAGCCGATTCGAAGAATGCGTCGCGCGTTATCAGCGACCGCAGTGCCGATGCCGCTTCCGGTGCAAGCAATGCCGTCATCTCGTCAAGCAACGATGCCGGAAATGT
The DNA here is from genome assembly GCA_001770855.1 of Burkholderiales bacterium RIFCSPLOWO2_02_FULL_57_36. Taxonomy (GTDB): domain Bacteria; phylum Pseudomonadota; class Gammaproteobacteria; order Burkholderiales; family Burkholderiaceae_D; genus MESE01. The sequence continues at coordinate 44,681 of MESE01000052.1, read as the reverse complement.
TGCTGCAACTTTCCGCCATACGCCGATCCGAGCGCCGATTTGATGCAATGCCTGGCGCAACACCGGCGCATGCGTGCGCAGCAATCTTTCCCATTCCGGGTACAGGCTCGCCGCATTTGCACTCGACAATGCCTGCGCCACACGTTCGCGGATCTCGTCTGCAGCATGTGCCGGTTCGATTTTCAAACGGCTCGAATCGGTTGGCGGCAAAGCTGCCATACCTGTTCGACCGAGCGCTGGCTCGTCTTTCGGCTCAACCGGTGCCGGCAGCGGATCCAGAGTTGCCCGCGCATCGATCGCATCGAAATCGATGTCGCGCTCGTGCGCCAAATCTTCCAGTACGTAGCGCAGGTAGCGCTCGGCATCGATACTGCATTGAGCATGAGTAACGATGGCGCGCAACAGCATGCTGCGGTCGGTTCGGCCTGCGCCGGCATGCTCGTTCGCCAATGCGGCGATCAATTGATACAGGTCATCCGCATTGCCGGACAAACCGGTCGCTTGCGCGGTATGCCGTGAACGCACCTTTGTCCGATACAACGCCAGCAATGCCGTATCGCCTTTGGTCAATGCCTCGATGATTGCGATGCGCAGTGTCCCGACACGATCGGCCGGTCCTGCGTTCACCGTGGCGGCTATGCCCGGCGGTGTATCGGCTGTGCTGCCGGTCCTTTCTTGCATCGTGGACATAGCGCGATGTTCACCGGACGTATTGCACTGCGCCACAATCTTGTCCAGATCGAGCAGCACACCGCGCACCAATTGTTCCAGCACCAGCGCGAAGTAGCGTTGCTGGTCACGCGCGCGCGGCGCCTGCAACGCGATCGATTGCAGCATCGGCGCATGCCGGCCTGCGATGCCGGCGCTTTCCAGTGCCGCCACCGCATTGATCAGGCGCTGGAGCCGGTCCACCGTCCATCGATGCGCGTTCACTCGGCGCTCACCTGCCCGTACCTGCACCAACCATTGCTTCAACCAGGCCGCTTGCTGTTGCGACGGCAAGTCGAGCGCCGCCGCCACGTCGCTGTCGCTCTGTTCAATGGCGGCACCGGTGGCCGGAACCGGGCCGGGTGGCCGGTATGAATCGTCGCCTGGCACAGCAACCGGTATCACGGTGCGGCTGGTTGCTGGAACCGTCGACAAGTTGCCATTGGCTGCGGCATGGTCGTCGCGTGCCGCTGCTTGCGCGATCGCCATGCGCGCCTCGTGCAGCCTGTCCGCCGGCATCACGCTTGCATTGATACTGCGATCCGCTGCCGCAGCTGAAGTATCCGGGTCCTGCAATGCCGCGATCTCGTCAAGCAACGATGCGGGAAATACCGCTGCAATGCGCCTCCACGCATCGGCATTCGCGCCGATCCGGGACAAGGCTTCGCGCCACAGCGCCGGGCGGGTAGAAAGCAGATGCCGCCATTGCGCAGACAACCCTGCATCGGCCTGCAATAGCGCTTGGGTCAGCTTGTGCACTGTAGCCTCATCCTCCGCAAGAGCAAGCATCTCGGGACGCGGAGTAACGACAGCTTCTTCAGCTGCAACGACAGGAGCCGTCGTCGCACCAAGGGCAAGCCGGTTCAATAGTTGCGCGGCTAATCCGGCAACGGGCGTTTCTGCCGCCGGCCTCAATTGCGCTGCGGCAGAACGCAGGCTGGGCGGAATTGGCGTTTGCATACTCGATGCAAACGCGGCAAGTTCCGGCACGGCTGTACCGTCACGCAATGCCAGCTCCAGCACGTGTTGCCACAGCACGCGCAGCATGTTCCGATGAGCCGCGCCATCGCCTTCGGATCGGACAAGCATTTGCTCAAAGCGCTCGATCAACTGCAACAGTTGATCCGCGTCGGATACGGGCACCAGGGTTCGCAGCAATGCATGCAACTGCCGCTGCGGAAACTGTTGCGCCAGCCGCCTGGCGAATACCGGCCGCATCGGTGCATGCCGCAGAAGGGACAACAACTCGGACGTGGCGCCTTCAAGCAGCCGGTCCAGTGCCGCTTCATGCGGCGCAAGTGCATCCGGTGCGACGCGCGAGACGATACCGCCGTCCCGTAAATAGCGTTTCAGAAAATCGGCGTCTGCCGTCGCACGCGGTATTGTCCGCAGACCGGTGCCGGCCGCGGATTGCGGCGAACCGCGCAACAGGTCGGCGAGCGCGCTCCGGACCCGGTCCTGCAAGCGCAGCGGCAATTCGGAATCCAGCTCTTCCTCCGGGATGTCCCCCAAGTCGATTTCCAGCGTATCGATTTGCCAAACACCCCCACCGTCCGCATGCTGTGAAAGAACCTGGTCAAGCGCCGGCAATAATTTGTCGATCACCAACCCGCGCAGCAGGTCTTCGTCAACCGGCACATCGGCGCCCGTATCGCGCTGGAACGACAGATCGACGATGAGTTCATCTATGCGGTGTGGTGTGTTCATCTCGTCACACCCAATGGGTTTTTACGGCGCTCTTGCGATGCCGCTGCAGGAACTTGACCAGCCGAGCGGAGGCATGGTCAAGTTCGGTAATCGATCGCTCGCCGCCGATCGGCTTGCGCAGCACGTCCAGCCAGTGGCGGAAGCGTCCCTCGAAGTCCTGCATCGGCACAAAATCGAGCCAATGAAATTCCGGATAGACGTGTGCCGGCAAGTTGTGGCACACGGTTTCCTGCGCCAGCTTGCGGAACTCCCGATCGCCGAAGCGGGCAGTCCACGAAGGAAATATGACGCTGACGCGGAATGCATAAAAATCGTGCGATGTCTTTGCCTCAGCATGTTCGGCACTGTCTGGCCGGCGCGGCCGCAGCAGCACATGCTCGACCACATGGAATCCCTCGCACGCCATGTTCAGCGCGCGGATCGACTCTCGCAACTCCTGCACCTGGCGCGCCGCATCTTCATATCGCGCGTGTGTTCCGAGCGCCAGCTTCTGCTGGCGCGACGGCGCTTGAAAGTAGACCGCCGCTTCGGTTCCCTGGCGCTCGATCACATAGCTGTCGGCACCGAAACCTTTTCGGAACAGCGACTCGGGCATGGTATGCAGCTCGGGCTGCCGCGAGGCAGCGACTTCGGCTGTCAACCGCGCATGCAGCCTGCTCAGCGTGGCATCGTTCGCATTGGCGTCCGGCACCAGCTTGAGTCCGCGTTTGAGCAGTACGTCGCATAGCGAGCGGCATCCGTGTTGCTCATGCAAACCCAGAAGCACGCTGATTTTTCGCTGCGCACCGGAGACGTTATCGGTATCCCAGGCCGGTTCGGCATAATGGAACGCAGCCACACGCTGCTGGTTCAGGGGCGCGATTCGCACCAGGAAGGCCAACTTGTTTTCAAGCAGCCATCCGTGCGAATGACGATGATGGTAATAGTTGAATTTGCGCAGGGTTTGCTGAGTGAATTCCTCTCCGTACATGGCCAGCAGCGTATCCAGAACCCGGCTGCGCCGGTCCTCGAATGGGTCGAACTGAGCGCGGATATCGTCCAGTGCCGTTTCCATGCCGGGAACGTAGAGCGGCTCGATGTTGGGCAACATCTGGTTGGTGATCCGTTGCGAAAAATACGATTGCTTCAGATCCGCATCGACCGAAAGCAGTTGCGGAATTTCTTGAACATTTTTCAGGTAATTCGCCATCAACTGTTCAAATACATACAGGTAAGCTTTCAGCTGCTTTGCGCGCGCAAGCTCGTGCGGTGCGGCTGTGGCCGGCATGCCGTATTGATTGATGCCATAGATTGCCGGGAAATGATGCTGGATCGAATGATATTCCGCCAACTGGCGAGGGATGCCGCGCGGCGCGACGACCACCTGCTCCATCGATTGCGAACGGTGACGGCCGGCATTCGATTCGAACTGCAGCTTCTTGAGCTCGATGCGTGCGTCATCGACCAGCGCGGCGGCCTTTTCCGCCTGCAATTGGGCGCCTGAATCATCCGATCCGCGTTGCGCTTTCGCGGTGTGGGTGAAATGCAGACTCAAAAATTCCTTCTGTTGTTCCGTCTCGGGGAACTGGAGACGCGGAACCATTTTCCCATCCTGCGCCTTGGTGCCGGCGGGGTTGCCCTGCGCATCGCAGATCCCCAGGCGATGCACCTGCCGCACACCGTCGATCCCACGTATCAGGCCGATCAGCCGCACCACCGGAATCGCCTCACGCGCATCTGCACCTACCGCGCCGGCGATAAACCCGTGCTCCGTAATCGGGCCGGTGAACAGTTGCTCCAGACTCGCACCCTGCGCGATCACGTCCTCGTAACGTTCCACCTGGAATCCGGAAATCACCTGATGCGCGCACTGGAAAAATATGTCGGCATAAATTGCGGCCGGATCGCGCATGCTGTGAATTTCAATGTCGCCGGTCAGAAAGAAAGGCACGGTGCCGACGATCCGGATTTCATCGATGTCCTGGCAAATGCTCCTGTGTTGCGCAAACAAGTCCGACACCTGCTGCTTGATGCGCGTTTCAAGGCTCGTCCGTCCCACGCTCGATCCCTCTGCCGTGAAAGGATCTCCCAGTTTGAGAAACACCGTGATCAATCCGCCGCACGACGTTTTCCCTGAAGGTGTCACGACATCTTCGATCCACACGTCTTCAATCTCGGGAATCCGGTCATACAGCACTTTGCGGAAATCGTCTTCCGTGACCGCTTCGCTCGGGAAAATTTCATTCGGCAGATACAGCGCATGGCGCGCCATGTCGATCTGCCCGCCGCTTCCGGCCAGATAATCCTCCGGTTCGAAATCCGAGCGATACGCCAGCTCCGTCAATGCATAGCAAAGCTGTTCGAGCGTGGTGACGCCGGGATCGTGTGCGTTGTAATCGGTCCAGATCGTCCCGCATAGATCCTGCAGCAAGGCGATACCCGCCCGCTTGAGCGCATCGAAATCGAGCCCGTCCTGATCGGGCTTGATCTTGCTGATGAAAAGCGGCGACGTCATGCGCCCTTTGCCGTTTTCAGGTGCAATTGCGACTGCAGGCTTTCCAGCAGCGAATGCACGCGATTGAACGGCAGGTTGCCCAGTGCCGCAGCAATCAGCTTCATGTCAGCCGCACTCATCATGTACTCCACCGGATCGTCCGGCCCCGCACCGTGCGCAAGCGATGCATTGGCCTGCTGGTTAAGCCGGCCGATCAGGTCGTAGACCTGCTTGAAAGGGCACTCGGCCAACGCCTCGATGACCAGGCCGCCTTCGTCGTTGCGCAGCGTAATGGCGAACTGCGGTTTTTCGGTGAATGAGTTCATGCCGGCTCGCCTATTTCGTCTTGACCTGGCATTGCTTCATCGACGGATCGAACCACAGCTGCGTCAGATAGAAGCAAATCGAAGTCGGCGCACCGCCGGAAGGCGTCTTGCCCCGGCCACATTCGTCATAAGCGCAGCCGACACGGATCTGCAGGCGATAGCCATCCTGCAGGCGATCCGTTTCCCTGCGCCAGCGCAACTCGATGCGGCTGCACTTGCTGCCGTAGCGCGACTGGTGATACGTGATTTCGCCTTTTTCGCTGAAGGCATTGAGCGCAAATGCATGCATGACTGCATATTTCCCGGAATCCTTTTTTCCTGCGCCCGCCATCACCTCAAATGCCTGGCAGCCGAACAGTACCGGTGTGATGCTATGCCATTCGCCGTCGGCAAGTACGCTTGTGCCGGCCCTGCCGATGCGTCCGTCGGCGACGACTCGTCCTTTCAGGTCCAGTTCGAAAACGCCCTGCCGCTGCCGGTCGTCATTGGTGGACGGCTCAAGCGCAAATCCGGCATGCGCCGCGTCACCGTTGCGGCTGTGCAATGACAACGCCGCCGGAAAATCCGCATTGCCGAACAGCAGATTGTCGCCCGGCTGGTCCATCCTGATCGACCAGATCGGGCTCTTCATATCGATATTGTGATAAAAGCTGAGCAGTCTTCCCTGGTTGAATTGACCGACCTTCAAGCCGTCCGGCGGCGTCTTGTCGAACTGCTGGTCGACGATGTTCAACATGGATTCGATCAGGTCGCTGAATGCTTCTGACGAGGGCATGGCACCCTGGCCGAATTTCAGCTTGAGCGAATCTCTACTGCGTCTGGCCATTCTTGTCCCCTGGTGAAATGATGAATGTCGATCCGATATCCAACGTCTTCAGTCCGACTCTTTCAGGCGGAATCGATGTCGAGGCAAGCGTAATTTCGATTGCGTGCATGCGTATCGGCACTGCAATGCTCCACGGACACCGCGGTGTGATCTGTACACCCGAAGCGGCGTCCTGCTGTGCCGCCGTGTCAGCCAATGAAAAAGTGTCCTCTCCGGTCGGTGCGATGCGCAGCATCGAGAACCCGGTCACGCTGTCGACGTAGTCCTGTCCCAGAATGAAGGACTCGACATCGTGCTGGCGTATGCTCCAGCCGAAATGCACGCCGTATCCATTACTGCTCCAGGGCGACAGAAAATCGGAGATGTCGTCGTTCAATCGATTGATGTAATAGCCGCCGCTCAATCCATTTTTCAAACGCACGGTACAGCGGATCTGGATCTGTTCATAGACCGGATTTTCGACGGAGATCGTCACCGAAGGCGGCGCCAACTGGGTAATGAAGTCGCTGACCTCATGCACCAGATTGCCGTTCAGCATGGGCGTGCGGTTCCGGTCGCCGCTCGGCAAGTGCGGCAACGCGACGATCAGCACATGTCCCGGCCGCACGCAGTGTTCCGGGCCACGATCGGTCGCCATGTTGGCGAAACATTTCACCTTGTAGATGTCCGGAAACTGCTGCAGGATCAGCGACTCGTAATCGGCAGCCGTCACCGCGCGCTGCTTGTGGCGCAGCCGCTCGGCCACCCGGATGCGCAATTGCGGCCGGCTTTCGGCACAACGGCCGCCGATTGAATCGATCACTTGGGTAATCTTGCCCAGACCCGGAATGATCCTGCGGGTGCGCTTGATGGTCGCCGCCGGCAAAATGATCGCCGGTTCATCCTGCTTGTCGGCCGCCTGCTGCCGGGTGACCCGCAGCGCCTGCGTGTAGACGGAATAGACGCTGCAGAATTTTTCCAGGCTTCCTGATGCGCTGACCCGTAGCCAGAACAGGCCGGACGGCATGACGGTATTGCGGTCGGTGATGTCGGACGGGATATTCAGCGCCACCACGCCCGACACCATGAAGCCATGCGTGGTATCCGATACGATGTTTTGCGGATAGAAAGCTTTCCATTGATTGTCGCTCAGGTAGTACCAGCGCACCTGTCCCGCGGTACGCCGGTCCAGCGGCAAGGAATCCTCGCGCAGGTGAAAAAACAGCGTCACTATCGTCTTCAATGTGGCGGCGCTGAGGCCGATGTGCAGGTTGCCGGCATCCGGATAGGCGGGTATCAGCATTGCAGCAGGCTCGCTGGCCGAGCCGATCGCCTCCCATCCCAGCGGATGCAGATGAAACAGGATGTTGTCCCAACCGTCGCGCAAACGCGAGCGCGGCTGATCCAGGCTGATCGTGGCCGATGCCGTGTAGTCGACGGATATCGAATCTATCAACGGCGTGTAAGGCACATCCGGCGTGTCCTTATGTAGCGACCAGTCTTTTTGCTTGAAGTTGCGCTTGAGCGAGTCGGCCAGCGCGAATGGATATTCCCTGTGGCCGAACGCGAACTTCGGCCCGGCCAGCGTGAACTTGAAGAATCCGCTTCTCGATGCCGGGCTGTACGCAAGGGGTTGCGTCGACGGCGTGGTCGGGTTCGGCTTGAAGCGGTGAATCACGCCATCGCAGGACAGTCTTGCATTCCGGTCGACGCGCTTGCTTGCGCTTTGCGCATAACCGGCATGGAACAGGCGCACCGCGGGCTGCGCCTTTTCTTCCGCGGGCACCCACACGCCATCGGTCAGCAAGGAGACCGTCGCCACGTAGTCTTCGGTCTCGACGGTGCTGCGGTAACCGCGATAGTAAGATCGGAATCCGCCACCGTCGGTGGGCAATCCGCCCCATTCGATCTGCACGTTAAAGCTGTGCAAGCGTTTGACTGCGGCCTCGCTGCTGCCGACAATCAGGAATGCACCGACCTCGGGAATCGGCCCGAAGGGGTTGAACGGTGTGGAGGCGCTCAGCTGCCCGATATTGTTATGCAATATCAATTGCCTGCAGCCGGAGACATCGACCTTAATGCGGGCTCCCGCCAGCGGCAATTCGCGCAGCAAGCCGTATGGATACAGATAGCCGTTCGGGTTGAATACGAAGCGCACCACCGGCACGTCGGCACCGTAGTTATCACCATGTATTTTCGATGAATACGGTACTACCGCAGGCACATCCAGGGGCAACTCGAACGCGATCTGCAGCCAGCTTCCATTCTCCCCGTTGGGGGCTTGGCCGTGCGATGGCACGTACTCCGAAACCTCGTACCAGCCGGCAGCCGTCGTCACCGCAATCCGGAACATGTTCTGGAAAGCCTTGAAGAAGACATCGCTCAAATGCATGTCTTCGGACTCTTGCTGCGCCACGCCGCTCTTTACGTCCTCTGCCCGCATCACCAGCGCCAAAGCCGATATCCGCTTTTCCAGATCGGCGGTTTCAAACTGCAGCATGATTTCCACACTGCGTTGCCCTTCGCGTAACAGCAGCACATTGCTTGCCAACGCAAAGCCGAGTCGCGCATCGGAAAAATACTGCATCTCCGCGATACCCCTTGGCGCACCGAGCAAGGGACGGGAACGCAGTTTTTCGCGGTCTGTGATGACCTGTTTGACGGGCACCGGAATCTGGTCGCACCAGGCATGGGTCGGCCAGGTTTTTTTGCGGCCATCCTGATTTGCATCGTCATCGGCCAGCCGCCTTTCCGGCGATATGTACCGGTCACGATTGAAGAACAACGTGTGCAGCGCCTTGACCTGCGCATCGTTGACGATCAATTCGCCGTCCGCCGCGTACAGGATGTCGCGATTGGCCGCGTCCAGCCCGGCCAGGAATTCGGTCCCGGCGGCAAGCCGCACTTCCTGGCCCGGCGCCGCGGCTTCGATCACCAGATAGGTATGATCCGGGACCGCGCCGAGCGGCTTGATGCGCAACACCTTGTCATAGTAAAAATCCAGATGGCGCTGGGTAAAGCGATTGAGCTTTTTCTTGAGCGTGTCGAAAAGCCGGATGAACGCGATCAGCAATCCAACCGCCGGGTCGTGCGTCTGGCTCTTCATCGAGTCGGGCAACTGCAGATGCGCCTCCTTCTGCACCATTTCTACCGCCTTTACAAAGGCATAGAAATTCGACTTGATGCTCGCTTTGGTCACGCGCGTGCGTGTCGTCGTGTTCCGACTGCGTGCCGCGCTCCAGACCGGATCCAGCGACAATCCGGCGCCGGGCGCCAGCAGAAATGCGGCAAAGCCCGAAGTATCCTCACAGAGCCGCTCGATCACGCTAATCAGCAGCAAGCGCAGTTTCTGGCCGGTGGCGCCATTGGTGGTTGCCAGTGCGACCAGCCAGCTATCGAGCAGCCGGGCCAGACCGGTCATCGGCAAGTCCACGATGCGCCATCCGGGCGCCGCCACACCGATCTTGTACTCGGCGGTGGTGTTCCACCACTGTTCGAACAGCGCTTCCGATACCGACAGCCTGGTCGACAGAATCTGCGCAATCACAATGGTTTCATCGGCCGAGAAATACGGCATCCAGTCACCGTCCGCCTGGTTATCCAGCTGGTAGAACCTGACCAGCCGCGCGCATTCGGTCGCCATCGCGAGCAGATCGGCGAACGGCATCTCGTCGAGATTGAAATAGCCGTCCTGCAATGCGGGCAGCATCCGCTTATCCTGGCTCTTGCCGTCGCGCACGATCAAGGTATTCATTGCGCGGCCCGCGGCTTCCCGCCGGGCGAGCACATGGGGCGCGGCACCGGGCAGTTATCGTGCAACATTGGTTCCTTCCAGAAAATAGAATGGATACACCATGTTGCTGCGGGTATTGGTGGCGCGCACCGTGTAATCGATCATGATATCGAGGCGCCCGTTGAGAATTTCGCGGTCGGTAACCTGAATCGCATTGAGCGTAATTCTCGGTTCGAAAAACAGGATCGCGCGTTCGATCTGGTTCTTGATTTCGGTCACCACGCCGTTGCTGAGTGCATCGAACACGTGGGACTTGATACCGCAGCCATAGGACGGTTGCATGATGCGCTCGCCCGGCGTGGTCGATAAAAGGATATACAGGCTTTCGCGAATATCGTCTTCCGCGGTGACCATGGCCACGCGTCCGCCGGCAACCAGCGCATTGCCCTGTTTGCTGAAGGACGGTGGAAAAGCCCAACCGCTGCCAAGAAAGGATTTGTCGGAAGTCATTAAATTTCCAAAGGACGGCGTCAGCCGCCGATCATGACAGTCGGACAGCCGGCCACGATACTGCCGCCATGCGCGCAAGTGTCGCCCATCCGTGCCGCCGGTTTCTTGCCGATCATCACCGTCATCGATCCCATTGCAATCGCATCTGGCGGGCCGACGCAGACGCACTGATCGGTAACCACGGCAGCCGGGAGCTTGCCGATCAAGACGGTCGGCACGCCGGGACCGACGATCGGTCCTCCGACGTGCGGAATCGGCGACGGAACCGCAGGCGTCTGCATCGGGCAGGTGTGCATGTCAGTCAGTCTTGCGGCAAGCGGCATATCTGTCCTCTTTTCCTTTATAGCGGGCACGGCTGTGGTTGCAAAACACCCAGCCAAAAATTCAGTAGATGCTTGACGCTCTTAATTAATCATCACCATCGCACCCTTGACCGTCACCTGCCCTGACGCCGACAACTCTGCGCTGGCCGAACCTTTGGCGACCAAACTTACCTTTGCATTGCTGTTGATGTTGAGACCTTCACTCTTGATATCCATCTGTGCAGTGCTTTCGATATTGCCGGTTGCGGCCAGCGTGATGTTGCCCTTGGCTTTCAACTCGATGTCGAACGGGCTGTCGAGCAAGATGCCGCTGGTGGTCATCTCGATCTTGTTGCCGTTCTGGTCCTGCATGCAGATCGACTTGGCGTCATCGCTCATGACGATCGTGTTTTTCGCGGGCGTGACCACGGTGATTACTTTCTTCTCATCGTCGAATTCGATCTTGAGCAAGCCCTTGGTCACGATCGCCTTGGTGTAATTCTCGGCGGTCAGCGCATACGGCGGCGCGCGCATGCTGCTGTACAGGCTGCCCAGCACTACCGGATGCGACGGATCGTTATTGAAATAGCCGACCACCACTTCATCGCCGATCTCAGGAATGAAAAAAGCCCCGATGCTTTCCGACGCGTAAAATCCGGCCAGCCTGGCCCACACGCCTTCGGTCTCCGCCTGCAATACCGGGATCGCGACCTGGATCTTGCTCTGACCGTCCGGGTCTTCATCGAGTTTCATCACCACGCCGATTTGCAATCCGGTCACACCCGGCGTCAGTCCAGATGCCGATTCCGACATCGATCCGTTGCGATCGGAAAACCATTCCGGCGCCATGCCGAACTCGACTTTCGTGATCCAGTTGCCGGCAATAATATGGTGCTCGACGGTGCTGACAAATACGTTGCCGCTAAAGCGTGCGCCGACCCCCTTGAGTTCAATCAGGCTGCCCGGTAGCGCAAGCGCGCTGCCTTGGAAACTCATGCTGCCGCGGACACGCGCCAATCCAGCCTTGATCTGGCGCGAATCGGTCCATGCCTTGAGCGCGGTATTTTCGAGCGGCACCGCAGTCTGCAAGCGCAGCGACGCGAGCCCGATGACTTGCGCCAGTGTGGCTGCTTCCAGATTGCCCTGCGCATTGAGGGTTGCCGGACCGGACTGCTGCTCCACCACGGCCTGGGTCGCCGGATCCCAGACCGTGCCGCTCACCTGAGTCAATTGGGAGCGTGCATCGATCTCGGCCTGGAACGACATCAGATCGATGCCATAGGTAACGCTCAGCACCGGACTGCCGCTCGTCGCCGGCGCCTTGACCGTAACCGAATCGTCGCCCGCAATCACCAGCAAACCATTGGCCTCGGCGCGCGACAGGATGAAATCCCAGTCGGTGCAGTAGTACTGCACCAGTTCCTTGTATTTCGTGCCGGTGGCGTCAACATCGGCTGACAAGTCCGAGCACGCCCCGATCAGGGCCGTGATCACATCGCTGTCGGCTGAATCGAGATGATTGACATTCTTGCGCCCCACGGTCATCGCGACCGCCGCATGCCGGCATTCGATGCACAGACGCGCCTCGTTGTCGCCGGTGATCTTGATGCCGTGTTTGACCACCACGCCGGAAAAAATCGACGCCTCGTCCGAGCCGTAACCGGCATTGATCTGGATCTTTGCACCGGGCACGAACGTAGCCCCGTCACTGGCCGGAAAATCGCCGTCGGGCATGTCGCCGTCCATCAGGACGATCTTCGCCACCGGAATCTTGTTGACGGTTTTGGACACCTCAACCGATATGATCTGGATCGTATCCGGTATGGGCGCTTCATCGCTGAGAATGCTCAGCTTGATGACGCCGCTGCTGTCGGTACTTGGAGAAACTGCCATCGCTTCAGCTCAACGGAGGAAACCGAAGCTTGAGCCCCGGTTTCAAATCACGAAAATTGGTCAGGTTGTTGACCCGCGCCACTTCCAGGTAGTACGAAGAATTCTTGTAAATCCGATTGCATAAGAGCGGCAGCGAATCGCCTGCTTTGACTTCGACGATATGGCTCAGATCAGGTGAACTTCGATTGGAGCGCAGCGTGATTTCTTCCGTGCTCATCCAGCCCACGACGCCGAGTTGCACTTTCGCGCGCAGCGGTTCGCCGCTCGGTTTGAACAGCGTATAGTCGATCGCGATCGATTCCACCCGTCCGAAAAAAATCAGGCTGCCCCACAGGAACCGCACATAGTTCGGCTCATGCTTTTCGCCCTGGTAGGCATAAATCACCGACATCAGGCGTTCGACCAGTGTGGTCACATCTTCCATGCCCAGCAGCGCAACCACGCCGGTGCCGTCGAGCACCAGTTCCGGCAGCGTCAGCTTTTCGGGACAGATCGCGTTGAACTTCGGCTCCGCGCCGGCCTGCCCCAGCGTTTTTTTCTTGTTGTAGGAAATCGAAAACTGATGCTTGTATCCGGATGGATTGATCAATGCCTCGAAATACGGCAAGCTGGTATCGACGGTGATTTTCCCCGCATCGACCTGGCAAGGGGATATCTTCAGCTTTTCCTTCAAGCCTGTGCTGAAACCCGCCATCTAGCGCTCCTGCAATTCACTGAGCACGTCGAGGATCAAGCTTTTGCATTCCGCCAGGATTTCTTCCTTCATCGACTGCGTCTGCTCCGATGCATCGCCATCCTCGCCCGAACCGTCGGCGCAACGCTGCACCACGCTGGACTTGATCTGCAATTGTTTAATCTCGATTGACATGGTTGTTATATCAGCCTGTTGGAATAGGTATAACTCAGCACAATTTTTTCAATCGCGACTTCGTTCTTGGTCGAACCGAAGCCGTCCACTTCCCACTTGATCGGATAGGCATTGGCAAACGACCACGCGCGGATCGGAATCCGGTCTGCATTCATCAGATAGACCCCCACCGGTTGCGCGATGATCGGCGCAATGAAATCCAGTTCGAATACCGAACGGCACCACAACACCAGCGGTGAGGTCATCGGTGCGATGCCGCGCTTGAGTTCGAGCCTGGGATGCTTCACGCCTTTCGGCAATGTGTGTACATAGCGATTCTCGCCACCCTCGACCACCGTCTCGGTATCGAGTTCGGCAGCAATGCCCGACACCTCTTGAAACGAGGTATCGGTCAAGCCGAGAGTGGCGCCGAAAACCACCTTGAAATAAAAGGCGGACGGCTGATAGCCGTCCGACGAAAACATCGAAGACAGAATTGACATCGGCTATCGCCCACACAAAGACAAAGGCATGAAAACCATCAACCGTTGGAGATGGTCAAGCCTTCATGCACGATCTCGATCGTTTCGATCGATGCCTCGTTGCCTTCAGCCTTGAGATCCGTGCCGGTAATCTTGGTCGGCCAGGCGTTGGCCAGGGTCCAGACCATGGTCGGTGCACCGGCCTCGTCCAGCAGGCTGATCGTGACCGGCACGCGCTTGATGGTGTTCATCTTGATCTGGTTGAACCAGTCCCAGAACTTGTTATCCGACTTGAACACGCCTTTCTTCATCGTGACGTTGCCGACCTTTTTCAAACCCGGCATCTTGATCACCGAAAATTCAGGGCTGTCGCCGTGACGATATTTGATTTCCTCGGACTGGATGTCGAGTCCGCTTACTTCTTGAAACGACATGACCTGCGAATCCCACTTCACCTGGAAATAAAACTTCGGGAGCGGCCAGACTGCCGTTGATTGCTTTGATCCATCATCTGCCATAACGAGCCTCTTTCATAAATAAGTTTGCAAGGATAATTTGACGAAAGCGCGCGCCGTGCACGCGCCGCAATGCCGTTTTCCGGTCAGGACTTCTGCATCTGCTGCTGGAACGTGATCTCGATGAACTCGGCCGGGCGGCTGATCGCAACCAGCACCGTTACCCGCAGAATTCCTTCGAGAATGTCGTCCGCCGTCATGGTCTCGTTCAAGCCGACTGAAACGCTGAATGCATCTTCCGGGCTGGCGCCGGCCAATCCGCCGCGCTTCCAGATACCGGTCAGGAAGTTGCGCGCCATGCTCTTGATCGTGATCCAGGTATTGGCGACGTTCGGTTCGAACACATAAGCCTTGCTGGCCAGGCGCAGCGACTCTTCAAGCATGATCATCGTGCGGCGCACGTTAATGTAGCGCCAGTCGAGGCTATTGCCGTCCAGGGTGCGTGCGCCCCAGACCAGGGTGCCTTCGCCGATGAAAGAGCGGATCGCATTGACCGATTTACCTTGCGTGGTCACGTTCAGGTCTTCCTGATCGTCGTGCGTGATGTTGACGATCGGCGATGTGACGCCGACCAGGCTGACATTGGCGGGCGCCTTCCAGACGCCGCGCGTGTTGTCGACCATGGTGTACAGACCGGCCATGGCCGCGCTCGGCGGCAGCAGGTTGAGCTTGCGTTGCATCGCCAGCAAAACCTTGGAGTACAGCGGACTGATCGCCATCAGCGTGTTGTTGAGGATTTCGATCTGCTGCGTCGCATTCGGCTCCGCGCTCCAGTCCTTGCCGATGTCGGCCACCGTCTTGGTGATCTGATCGATCTTGGTCTGCATGCCCGGCGCTATCACTGCCGGTTTCAGCACCGGGCTCAGTTCGTCGGTCAGCAATGCCTGCAACTTGTCGACATTGGTCAGATGAGTGAAATCGACATCCTTGAGCGCGACCACGGTGGAGTTGACCCACGGATAGTACGCAGCGCCGAAACCGAGGAAGTTGGTGCCGACCGATTCGCGGAACGCGTTGATGACGTCGCCGGAAGGGTCTTGCCGGTCCTTGTAGCCGTCATACACGTCAAGGATCGCGAAGCGATTCTTCATCTTGAAGCCGCAGTGCATCAGCATGTTCTGCTGCAGTGTTGCACAGTCGGCCGCCGACAACAGCATCGCTTCCGGAATCACCACCATGGTCGGCTCCTGTTCCTTGAGCAGAACCTCGATGCCCTTGGTGAGCTTGCCCGGATCGATGTCGGCGCCATGCTTGCCGACCGAAACGACGTGGCATGCGCCGCCGCCGTTCTGGAAAAACAGTTTCATGCTGTAGTACAGTAGATGCTTGCCGGCCGTCTTGCCGACGACATAGTCAACACTTTTCTTGGCAGTGGCGTCGAACACGGAGAAGTCGGCATCCACGCCGGATTTTTCCGCATTTTCGCCAATCGTGAATGTGGTCATCGGCGCGCCGCCGAAGTAGGATTCGAACTCAGCCATCGACGTGATGCGCCAGGACTTGTCGGTTAATGGCGATCCCTTGTTGTCCGCAATTGCCGTGTAGCCGATGAATGCAGGAACCGCAGTGGCCACCTCCACTACCGAGTTCGGAAAGGCGTTCTTTTCGACAACATAGACCCCTGGTGTTTTGTATTGACCCATAATTGCGTCCTTAAAGTATGTTAATCAGTTGATGTAAATTTCCGACACGAGTACTGCCTTTCCCTCTACTAATTCTCTCCCGACTCCGCTGATGCCGGCATTCGGCAACCGCTTGATGAGAATCCGTTCGCCCAACGCTCCCTGTTCGCGCAACTGGAAGCGCTGCGCATATGTCTGCCGCATTTCGATCGCGTCGTCGCTGACGAACGTGAGCGCGTCGCGATTGCCCGGCAACGAAGTAACGCCGCGCTGCTTGAAGCGGGCGCGCCCGTCGAGATCGACGATGGCAAGATCGGCGCCGTCCACGCCGCTCAGAAAATAATATTT
Source organism: Burkholderiales bacterium RIFCSPLOWO2_02_FULL_57_36 (assembly GCA_001770855.1). GTDB lineage: Bacteria > Pseudomonadota > Gammaproteobacteria > Burkholderiales > Burkholderiaceae_D > MESE01. The sequence goes on along the minus strand of MESE01000052.1, from coordinate 28,410 downwards.
CCAGAGCGTTTTTCGGGCAGCGAAGCGCAGGACATAAGTCGGCGCGGTCCCTGGCTGAGCGCTCTGCAAGGCCGTTGCCAGATCGCTGAGCGTAATGACCACGAAGAAAACCGGTTTTACGGGATCGAAGTTCTTGCCCAACAGAGTCGCGATTTCGGATGCGCCGGTCTTGCGAAATTCAGATGCGGTCACGCAGTCGCCGTCATGCAAGCGGATCTTGCCGTCTTCTTCGGGCACGGCTTGGCTGCTGTGGAGATAAATCCAGTCATCCGCAGCGCGCGAACCAAGTTCGGTGTAGACGGAAAAATTGGGATCGCCGGAAAAGCAGCTGAATTCGAGCGCCATGGCTGGATCAGCCCAATTTTCCGCGAGCAGGTCGTCGCGCTGCGACAGCTGGCAGAACAGGTCGACCCCGTTCGATGCCGGACGCATCAGGAAGCCGAACTTCTCGCACAGCGCCTTGCAACGCTGCGTGGGCGCGAACCGGAGGATCCCGCTTGTGGCCGGGAAAAATGCGTGCTCCGCCACGATGCGAAGCAATGGAAGATAAGGATCGCTCATCGATCTGACCGGGAAACTGGCATCAATGGCCCACTGAGGTAACCGGCTCGCCGACGCTCGGCACTTGCCTGACGATGTCATCGGAATCGAACGCGATCATGCGGACCTTGTAGAGCACGGACGGCAAGTACCGGCCGCTTAATACGGTCCACAGGTTGCTCAGTTCATGCGTCTTGAGATTTTCGATGTCCAGGATCAGTTTCTCTATCCGCTGGTCGAGATCGGGTGTCACCTGATGATCGAAGACCGGCAATCTCTGGAAGAAACTGATCGTGCTGGAAACGAACTTGAGCGCTTCCGAATAATTGCCGCCGCTGAAATTCGCCGCGACAAGCACGTACAGATTCAGAAAAACGGGTGTGCTGTGAACCGCGGAACGAGCCGGGCCGGAGGCGCTTTTTGGGGCGCGATGCGCAACGGTATCCTTTTCGATATTCGCCAGGCATATCACCACCTTGTTGTTGATATGCGGGGCGATACTGCCGTCCTGGGCCAGGATATTCGACACCACGACGATGTCTTCGGAGAGATTGTATGCTCGCCGCAAGAACTGATTCAGGTGATTCGCGAGATGATTGATGGCAGCGCTAATCATCTGCGGCCGCCGTCAGTCTGAATTGCGTGAAACGGATCATCAGCAGGCTGTTCATCGAAATCGGCGCACATTCACAATGCACATCGGCTAAATTCGGATCGCCCTGACTCCCCGTTACGCAGGCGCGGCAACGGTTTTATCGGATTTTCAACGGAGGACCCATCCCTTTGACTGTTTATCGTCCGCACGACCGTTCATGCCGGCTCTTCTGTCAACCGCGGAGTCATTGCGGGTGTATTGGCGGATCAAATCAATATCGGCGATGTATGTTGTTTATTCTTTATACAAGGCCGCAGTCGAATTGGACTGTAACATATCAAGTTACATTTGTTAACAATGTCACGGGGCATTTCACGGATTTTTTTACACTTCGACGCAGCACAGTCGGGCCTTTGCCAATGAAAGTGAAATCAAGGTAAAAGAAGTCGGGCCGAAGGCGCTGCGCTGTGGCCGCTGCTCGAAACCTCGGCCTTGCTTTCCGCCTACGTCCGCCTAAACGCAATGCTGCTTGTGCTCCCAAGTGACCCCGTAGCAGACCGTCCTGCTAAAACATGCTGCGCAAGCCGACAAAAATCCGCCTTCCGGCAGCCGGTTCGAAGAACCGGTCGTTTCCTTCATTAACGATGACTGAACCGGCATGGCGGCGATCAAAGAGGTTGTCGATGCGGCCGAACAGGTGCCACGCCGCCGGACCAGCCTTGAATTCGTAGCCGGCGCGCACGTTGAAAACCGTGTATCCGGATGCGGCGTCGCTGTTCACGTCGTTGACATACGATTTACCTTCCGCGCGCATTTCCACGCCGAGCGACATCGGCGCGGCCGGACGATATTCGATATCGGTAAACAAGCTGTGCATAGGCACACCGGGCAAGCGGTTACCGGCGGCAATGACAGCGGCGCCGTTGCTGAAGCTCTGCCGAAAGCGTGCGTCGAGCCAGGTATAGGCGACGCGGCTGGCAACGGCGCCCCAGTTTGCCTGCCACGACGCCTCGGCGCCGCGCCGCTGCACCTGATCGACATTCTGGTAGATCGCGCGGCCGCCGATATTCGACTGCAGTACGATCTCATCCTTGCTGCGCGCATCGAATAGCGCGAGATCGATGTTGTGCCGGCCGCGGCGTATTTTCATGCCGATTTCGGCCTGGGTATTTGTTGAAGGCCGCAACGCAAAATTCGGGCCGGTGCCGCCTCTCCGGTAGGCACTCTCCGCCAGCGTCGGCGTCTCGAAACCGCGTCCCAGGTTGGTATAGATATTCACGTCATCGCCGGCATGCCAAACCAGTCCGGCGACCGGGCTGGTATTCCGAAAGCGCACCGAGCCGCTATCGTCGGGACTGTTCGCGTTGATGTGGTTGTCATCGACGCTGAAACGCACCTCGCTCGATCGGAATCCGGCGATGGCGCGCCATGCCGGCGCGAGAGTCCAGTCGAGTTGACCGAACACATCCCGGTTGCTTGCGACATTGTCTTCATCGCGACGCGTCGCGCCGCTGACGCCGTTGTTGTTGACGAAGCCACGGCGCCGCTCTTTCATGCGGTCCGCCTCGACACCGACTGTCCACACCAGCGGCAAGCCGTTGGCGCTGGTCTTACGGGTCCAATTCAGACCGAAGCCGCCGTAGCCCCGGTCCAGATCCACCACGCCGCCAGACCGCCCCGGGTCTCCACCCGAGAACGCGAGCGTCTGATTAATCTTGCGCGTACCGCCATAGACGCGGCCGTTCAGGGAATCGCTTGGAGATAGTTCATGGTCCAGCACCACGCCGGCTTGCCATTGCTCGACGCTCTTGCGTGTATCGAAAATATACGCATTGCGGGTAGCCTGCCTGGGATTGGATTCAAAATCGGCACGCGTCAAGCCGAGCGGATCCTGAGTACCGGGTTGGCGCAAGCCGTTGACGATGCCGGTCACTGTGGTTGACGATGATGGTTTGGCAACCACCTTGGCGTTGAGATGGGTACGCTTTGCCGCACTATGGTCGCGATAGCCGTCGGTCGAAAAACGCGAAACGTCGAGCACGCCGCCGAGGTTTTCCGTACCGCCGCCCACGCTTGCACCGATCTGACGCTGGCCATCCGAGCCAGCGCCTGTCGACAAACGCGCAAACGGCGCGGACGGCGGATCCTGCGTAAATACCTGCAGCACGCCGCCTGCGGCGTTGCCGTAAAGCTGGGCCAGCGGTCCCCTGAGAAATTCCACGCGCTGAGCCGAACTCAGGCTAGCTGTCGAGATCTGCCCCTGGCCGTCGGGCATCGTCGCGGGAATGCCGTCGATCAGGATGCGCACGCCCCGCACCCCGAAGGTCGAGCGCGTGCCGAATCCGCGTATCGATATTTGCAGATCCTGGGCGAAATTTTCCCGGTTTCTCGCGATCACGCCGGGAACCGAACCGGTCAGTTCGGAGAGGTTGACCAATGGCGACGCAGTGCGAAACCCGTCGATCGGAACCGAATCGATTGCGGCGGGTGCATCGAATCGCCGCTGCTCCGTGCGGCTGGCGCTTACCACGACCGGATCAAGCTGTTTTACCGGTTGCTGCTCGGCGCGGGCTGCCTGTACAAGCAGCATCGCCGCAAGCACGGAGAGAAATTGATGTGTTCGATTAGTGTTAGTCATTGCATGAATGGTTGATATTGACACCTTGCGATGTTCATCCGATACGCAGGCACGGATGAGCGTGCCTGCGCGCCGCGCGTTTCACGCATTCGATATCGCCCGGCCAGAGACCGCCGCTCAACCCATAAATGGAATCGTTGTCGATGCGAATCGCGCCTTCTTCATCCTGGTAGGGGATGATCGCCAGCTCCGCTCCGAAAATTTCTTGCTGCGCAATACGCGTACCAAGTTTGACACGGCCCAAAACCGTCGGCTTGACATAATACCCTTTTGGCAACTCTTGCGGTGCATAGAGAGCGCCGGCGAACCGCTCGGCGCCTTCTTCGATGCCAACGCGAATGTAGCTCACGATACGAGATGGACGCGCTGTTTTTCGCGCATTACAGGATGACCTCTCCGACAACAAGCTGGCTTGCAGGCGGGTCAGGAAATCGATCGAGGAATTGTTTGCCGCAACCTTGATACCGGCGGCGCGGGCAGCGGAGTCGAAGAAAAAAGCAAGCTTTGGCAAGTAGCCGGGATCACGCTTGAGAGACGCGCGCCTGCCGATCCCCAAACCGGCCGGCTCTGTCATCGGGCGCGCCATTGCCGGATGCGCCAACAGAGTGTCGGCATCATCCGCGTCTTGACTTGCTATGCGTTCAGCGCCAAAAGAATTGCATCCTGCTCTGAAGGCATGTCATGCACCGTTACCGGTTCCAACAGCCGCTCGAATGCGCTGATCGCCTTGGCGTCGCAATTGTCGATCGTACCAATTCGCATATTCCAATGATGGCCGAGATAAATGCTGAGCAGTTCAAAAACCAGTTGATCGACATCGGTGTCACTGACCAGCTCGCCGCGCTGTACCGCCACATGCACCTGCTTGGCCAAGACGTTCAGCAACCGTTTCTGCACCAACATGACCTTTTCCTGCACCGGTTCGGAAAGAGCGCCATACTCCGACGCCGCATGGACGAAGGGGCAGCCGCCGGGCAAACCGCTACGTTGTGCCCAACCCAGCCAGCCGGTAAACAGACTTCGAAGCCGTTTAAGTCCTGGCGTATCTTTTTTGGCTTTCGTTATGACGTTTACGAGGAACAACTCCTCCGCAGCATCCAATATGGCGATCTGCATCAATTCTTTCGATTGAAAGTGGCAAAACAAGCCGCTTTTGGAGAGCTTCGCTTCTTTTGCCACCGTCCCAATCGTTGTTCCCTGAATCCCTTGAACACTGGCAATTTGCAGCGCATTTTTCAATACGCGTTGCCGTGTCGGGTGAACGGGTTTCATGATTTCTCCTTATCTATGTAAGTGAGGCCCAACCGATATGCCAATCCGAATCCAAATCCTCCGCACTTGCATCAGCACGGAGAATCGTTCCGCGTTTCGCACAAAAGCTGGACCGGATTAACTGGATAGAACGTAAAACAGGGCATTAGTTGCTTTTGGGAGGCATTCCTGCCGCCTAACGCAACATTCTCCCCACCAATTATCTATAAGCCCAAGGTTGACTTTTTATGTGGTGCTGAAGTGCATTTATCACAAGACCATTACCGCACTTGTTCATGTCCATCACCGCGCCGGTCAACCAATTAAAACAGCGCGGCGCCATGCAATCGGCCGATTGGATTATATCGGCTGCCCCAGCATTTTGTTGCCACAAGTAAATATAGCACGACCGGTCGAACGAATTGTTGCGATTATTAAAGATACGAGTAATCGCGAATGCATGCGTATCGAACAATTCAAAGCCGATCATCAACTCAGATCGAAATGCCAACCCTCTAAAATCCGTACTCCACCATTGTGTATACCACCGAGTTATCCTTGAGCTGTCCGTAGTAACTGTTCCCGGAACCGCGCAACAAATCCATGCCGGCCATCAACTTCCAGCCATCGGCCAGCCGATAGCTCAACTTGCCGCGCACCACATAGTCGTGCCTCGGATACGACATCAGTATTGTCATCTCCCCTTCAACGGTATCGTTGGCCCAGCGCTTCGCGAGCCGCATCGACCAGCCGTACTTGTGCTCGTCGAGTTGGTCCATGACCTGCGCCGACCGTTGGACGATCGGCCGCAACAGAGGATCAGGGAACCCGGCAGGATCGGAAAAGTGATAAGTCCGCTTGTAGAAGCCCTGGAAAATCACGGAAGTCGAATCGGCGAACTGCCGCTCAACCCCGAGCACGCCATAAAGATGGGGCTTCTTTATAAAAGGGTCGGTGCCTGCATTATTGGCAGTCTGGGTATACGCGATCTCGCCGCGCAGCCCCAACTCTCCCGCGGTGGTGGCCCAGTCAACCCCTGCGACACGAATGCGGTTGTGGCCTTTGCGCAATACAATTCCCGCCGGCGATATGGATATCGGGCGCAGGTCAGTGGAACGGTCCGGGCCGTCGTAATAGGATATCGACCAGTCGACGTTACCCTGTTCTCGTTGCAGCTTGAGAGCCCAGGCATGCCTGTCGCGCGCATCGTCATCATCGACATACCGAACATTGGGCAGCCTGCGCAACGGGATCTCGCTCGGCGTAAATCTCGGTTCGAAAACACCGATCAGGGACACTTCCTTGCCATGCACCGCCGCTTTGGCAGCCCATATTCCGGTGCGCTGGTCATTGTCGTCGCTCACCAGCATCGTGTAGCGGCGAGCACTTAGATTATCGGTCGGATTCAATGCATCGGCACGACCCCACGCAATGATCTGGCGCCCGACGCGAAGGTCTGCGCGATCCGAGAGCCATTCGGCGTAAAGTTCCCTTACCTGGCCCTTTGGCCCATCCCCCGCCATCGCTCGATTGCCGGCCCAGGCGTCAGCGGCGAAACGCAGCGATGAATTGGGCTGGTACGTCATGCGCGACCAAATACTGCCTACAACAAATCCACGCTCGTCATCCAGTTGGCGCGAAGAAGACCAGTAACCGCCTCGCAAAGAAAACACTTTGTCGAAACGGGCCGTGGAAGCGCGATCCGCGCCGCCGACATCACTGTCTTGGGCAAGCGCATTTGCGCCGCCCGCGGACAGGATGAAAGCGGCGCTTAGTCGAAGGAACAATCGGCGGGCCAAACCCATTATTCTTTCTCGAGATATCTTGTGGTGAATATATCGTCCGGAATTTTCTGGTTAACCTTCAACGCGTCGACCTTGACATTTGTCGTATGCCCGGTTTGCAGATTGTTGACTTCGATGTTCATCGCTTGCCATTTTTCACGCGCGTCGTCCACGCGCTTGACGTCCGTTGCGCGCATCCGTTTCAGCATCTGCCCGGCCTCGTCCCAGAACTCGCCTTTGACGGTCACAAAATTATCGGCGCGAATCCAGGTCAGTCGTTTTGAATAACCGCTTTCGGTCTGCACCTTTTTCGAGACCGGCGCCGATTCAACGACGAAGCAGCGCTGGCCATCGACATCTTCTTCCTTCAGAACGCGGTGCGTCCAATCAGCTACCCGATGGCCGATGACATCGCCGTAGGAGAGATCCGTCCCGAGAAAGCCGTCGCGCTTGTTGGAAGACACCAGGCGCCGCACTTTTTTAAGCGCCGGAAGCCAGATCCACATATGGTCGTCGGCGCCTGACTGCTCAATCAGGAGTACCCCGGTGCCACGCACATCCGCCGGTTCGACAAAGCGGGTAAAGCGCATATTGTCCTGGCCGTCAGGACGCAATTTCGTATATCCGTTGGTTTTTCTGGTACGTGTCTGCCCGGCCTGGTTTGTAAGCAGGATTGTCGTGTCGAGCGCGGAATCGACTACCTTGCTTACCGCCAGATTTTTTTCCATGATTTTTTCGACGGGAGCATCCGCTGCCAGCGTATCGCCGCTGTGCGTCGCACCAACCAAGGCAAGCACACAAAGCGCCGTCGCCGCCGATGTTTTGGCGGGCAACGCCTGGCGGCCCGGGAAAATGAAGCGGGGCCGGAACATGGTCACAAAATACGGGATCAGGATCAGCGCCGCAAAGACGCTGGTGAACATGGCGATACAAATCAGTATCCCGAGCCAGTTATGGATCTTGAATCCGATCGACAACAGCAGCACGGAATATCCGCCGGCCACGGCAGACGCGACGAACAGGCTTGCCTTGCCGGCAGTGGTCATCGCCGCTTTCACCGCGGCCTGCATGTCACTTGTTTTTTTCAATTCTTCCCGTAATCGATAAATCAGGTAGATGGCGTAGTCGGCGCCAATACCGACCGCCATCGCAGTGCTTAAGGAATTCGGAATATTTAACGGAATACCGGTCCATCCCATTACCGCAAAATTTACCAGGGCGGCGAGCGCCAGCGGCGCCATCACCAAAAAGCCGGCCAGGATGGAACGGAACAATAGCGCTGAAATCACGAAAATAACGCTGCCGATCTGGACGATGTTCTTGATTTTTCCTTCCACCATCACATCGGTAAGTGCCGCCGTCTGCGGCACGCTGCCGCCGATCCTTACCGTTACGCGATCGCCGAAGGCCGCGGGGACCATGGCATCGATCTTCGAGATCAAGTCCTTGACATAGGCAGTACTGCCGCTCTTCAGGTAAACCACCAGGTTGGCGCGGCGATACTGATAGTCGACATAGGAATCGAAGTCCGACGGCTCGCCGGACAGCGAATACAGGAACAGGAACTGCGAAACCAGCTCCTGGCTTTCGGGGATGCGGAAGTATTTCGGATCATCGCCATTCATCGCCTGGTTCATGCGCTTGATGAAGTCGGTGATGGATACTGTCTTTCCGACCAATTCCTGTTGCTGCAACATGGATTGCAATTGATCGATGCCGCGCAACACCATCGGATCCTTGATGGCGTCATCGCTTTTTCCCTCTATGACGACATATAACGTGTTGGTGCCGGCGAGCGCTGCATTGAGCTGCTCGTCGTCACGTTGGAATGACTGAGACGCCGAAAAGAATCCTTTGCTTGAATTATCGACCTGGATCCGTGTGATCCCGATGGCGGAGATAGCGATCACAATCACCAGGCCGGCGAGCACATAATGGCGCTTGCCGCCCATGACGAACACGCCTATGGCTGCGGGGATGCGATCCCAGATACGCTTTTTGGATTCGAGTGCGCGTTCTTTATCGCTGGGCGCCGGCAGCATCGCCCGGATCGCGGGAATCAGTGTCATTTCCAGAAACAGCGCACTTAAAATTCCGACCGCGGTAAACAAACCGAACGTTCGTATTGAAGAAATCTCAAAAACAAGCAGCGACAGGAAGCCCAGAGCTGCCACCAGCGCGGCTATGAACATGACGGGGCCGACCCCGGCGATTGAATCCACGACAGCCTGACGCTTCGCTTCTACCTTGGACATGCCGGATACGCCGACCAGCCGGTTATATTCTTCATAGTATCGCTTGAGCAACTGTACTGCGTGCCCCGCCGCCACCGCGAGAATCAGGATCGGCGTGGGCGTATTGAATACATCCAGAGGTATGCGGAACAAGCCCATTGCACCAAGTCCCCAAACCACGGACGTGATCGCGGTAAGCAGCGGCAGGAACAGGCCCTGGAAAGTACGGAATGCCTCGAAGTGGATTAATCCGACGATCAATATCGCAAGCGGGAACAGAATTGCCATGCGTGCGGAGAACTTCTCCGATGCCGCGAGAAACACGGGATTCCCGCCGACGAATACCTCCAGCTGGTCACTGCTGGCATCTGCGACCAGCCGATTGATCGGCTCCATCATGGCCCGGAAACCGCCGGGCCGCTCTTTCATTTCCACCACGATAGCCGTCATGCGCTGGTCGGGCGAAACGAGAATCGACTGGTACACCGGATTTCTCACCAATGACTCTTTCACGCGTGCCATGTCTTCCGGGCTCAGGCTGCCTGGCCGTCCTATCGGCGTCACTGCCATTCCGTCGGCCGATCCCTTGATATCCTTGGCGCGTTTGGCATACAAGCTCAGTAAATTACTGCGGCTTACACCCGGCGTTTCGTTCAGCTTCTGGGTTAGCTCGGCCACTTTCGCAAGCACTGCCTCCTGATAAATATCGCCGGATTTCGGCTTCAGCCCGATCACGACCACATACTTCGAGCCAAATACCTGCTCCACCAGATTGGTTGTGCTGACATACGGATGCGACTGCGGCATCAGGCTGTTCGGATCGATGATGAGCTTGAGATTTTTTGCATTCATCGCAAGAAATCCAGTCATCAGCGCCACCGCGACCACCACAACGATCCGGTTCCGCACCACCCATGTCGCAAGACCGGCAAATAAATTGTTCATAACTCCTCCTAATTTGTATTCGTAAAGTCTGGCAATGACGCGCGCGACATATTCCGTCATGCGGGAAAATCACCGCAGGGGCGGAACCGCATGGTGTTTGCCGATTTCCTTGGAAATGCCGATTCTTTCGAGAGGCCATCTGACCCGCAGATAGTCGTGCTCGCGCAATAATCGATGCAGCGCCGGCAATCGGTAGAAAGGCACGCGCGGGAACAAATGATGTTCGACGTGATAGGTGATGTTGGCCCAGAGAAATCCTATGATCGGACTGGTAACGGTCACCGTGTTATGGCGCAAATCGCGCCGGGCAGGATCGTCTTCCGCTAACATGCTCAACGGATAATGTTCAAATCCGCGCGAAATCGGGTTGAGGACCAGGGCCAGCCATAACATGGGCAACAGGAATCCGAATATAAGAACCGTTGTCCAGCCGGCGGCAACAAAAAAAACGATGAGCGCAGCGTATGAAACAATATTGAACACGAGCTCAAAAACGATAGAACGGCGCATGCTCGGTTTGACATGCGATCGAGTCAGCGACAAGTAGATGAAGCGCGGAAGAAATAGTCCTTCCCGCATGAAGAGCTTGAGCGGCCCTCGCTCGTAGAACCATTCGTCGGGGTCTTTTTCAGGGTCACCCAAAAAGCCATGGTGGAACCGGTGAAGCTCCGTGAACGTGGTAAAAGGCATGAAAATAAACCACGCCAAGAAGCGGCCAACCCACCGATTTGCATAAGGCGAGTTATATGCACTTTGGTGGCCGCACTCATGCTGCAGCACGGTAATGGTATGGAGCTGATTGCCGATCAGAAAAGAAAGCAGGAATAGCAATGGCAGCGATGTCTGGCTCAAAACGACCAGCGCCAGCAAGCCCGCCCATATAAGCAGATACAAGACCAGCCACGCGGTATACATCCAGCCGTTAGGCCGGCTCATTGCCAGCGCCTGCCGCTGCAAATCCTTTTCGATCGGAATCCGTTGAGGGTTTATGCTTGCCATATCACTTCCAGCTTCGGATTATTCGTTCTCGCCGCGTGAAACCGCTCTTTTTGATTCCGCGTGACGTACCCATATCAACGACTGCGTCGGATCTCCCGAAGAGCGGGATGCGAAGCGCGCACGCGCACGCTGCACCCAGTCGTTATCCAGATCTTCCAGTAACAATTTTCCGGTGCCGGTTTTTTCGACGTCCTGCCTTTTCCCCCCGGTGCGGAACAAGGTATCAATAAACTGCGCGGGCGGGCTGACCGAGAACCAGTGGCGTTCATTCACGTAATGGTGCGCGAGATGCCTGTCGCGAATTCGCCGCCACATCGCGCTCTTCGCAAGCACGGGAACATGACACAACAAATGCGCCCACTCGAACACGATATAGCCGATCAGCGCGCCGGCAAATGCCGCCAGGGAATCGCGCAAGGCGTCGGCAAACCATAGGAAGAAAACCAGGTTGAGCGCAGTCGTCGGCAACGTCAACCACAGCGGCATGTACATCAAATCGTCCCGCTTGGGAAAATCGTGATGACCGTAATGCAGCCGATACATCCAGCGATAGCTGGTCTCGCTTTTTATTCCGCGCCAGTGCAGGATATAGACATGGGTCAGCCATTCCTGCGGCAGGAACACCAGCCAGCCGAAAGCAAACCACAACGCATCGGACCAGCGAGGACCGGTCGCCAGACCCATGCCGATCAATACCGCACACGGTACGACGAACAGAAGGTTGTCGCGATAACTCAAAAATGCACGCACAACGTCGGCCATGCCGACGCTGCGTGCCGGTAACCCGGCCAGAGAGGCGTTGCTTTCATTCATTCGCTGGCTCACGACAGAAGTGTTACCCGCGACCAGTAGGTGACCAGGATAGCCAATATGCCGAACGTTGAACTCGCCACCATCGCCAACTGATAACGCAGCAATAGCGGTCCCCGTTCCTCATCCAGCGCAAAATAGATCTGAGGCCAAAGGCGCATGGTCCCGTACAGATGAAAAATCAGCATGGCGCCAATGGATGCAACCTTGATCGCCACCACCAGATCGGGAAGGGCCGCCCCTCCTTGTTGCGGAACCAGAACTTGCAGCAGCCAGCCCGAACCGAAAGTAAGCACGATGAGCGCATACAGCCACGGCCCGGCCCGGCGCGCCTGGGCGCCCATTGCGCCGGCAAATTCATCGGCCGAACGTGCCCTGTCCCGGATCGCCGGAAAATTCACGATCAGGTTGAACAACATGACGCCCACCCACACGGCAATCGAAAGATAGTGAGTGGCGTACAGCAATATTGTTAATGCGTGTTTCAGCGTCATCGTGAATTCACTCCTGGTTGTTCTTTATCGTCAGCTTCGGTGCGAGCCTCAGGAAACTGCGTGGTCATTCGCCGCATCATATGCAAGGGCTTGTCGAAGCGGCCGAATAAATACGAATTCTCGTGCTGCTGCGTCAGATGGAGAGACTCGACCAACTTGACGTCGGCAGTCAGCTCTCGATTAATGTTAAATGCGAGTACTTTGCGGAGAAGCGTGAAGAGATTTTGCCTGAGCGGTCCGTCGCACCTGAAGTACGCGAAAGTGAATTGCTCGGCTCGGTCCGGCTCAATCTCATTGAAATAAATCACGAACTTGAGCTCCATCCCACGCAAGGAATTTTGCTTTGGATCTCGCCATTGAAGGTCGTACACCGCATGAATCGGGGCCAATTTGACATCGGCATACTGAATGAACCGGTCGCCTTCGCGGATTCCTGATGTGGCGCGCAAGTAAAGCGGCAGCTTGCGTTGCGGACCGTCATAAAAGATGTGAATGCCATCTTCTTTCTGCGTCGTGCTGGTCGTGACTTCGTGCAGCCGGCTCACATCGAATCCGAACAGCGAATGCACGGATGCGGTGTGCTCCAGCTCCATCATGTTGTCCAGCAAATGTCTCAATGGTGCATGTAGCGGGTGGTAAAGCAGGGCCGCATGCCGGTATCCCGGAAAATCAAAGCTGGGGATTTCATCGGTTCCGCCGGACTCGCGCAGCCAGACGACACCATGCCGTTCACTTGCCTCATAGGATTCGGTCGACACCTTCATGCCCGGCGTTCCAGGCGATACGCCGGCCCCCTCGCCGGAGAAGCGCCAGCCGTGATACGGGCACACTATCTGGCAGCCGTCCACGTGGCCCTGCGAAAGGCGCATCTTCCGATGAGGACAACGATTATTCAATGCGTAGACCCGTCCGTCGCTTCCGCGAAAAAGAACGATCTCCCGGCCGAACAGCTTGATCTCGGCCGGCTTCGTTTTCAGCTTATGGCTTAGCAGCGCAGGGCGCCACACCGCGAACGGATCACGAACTTCAGATCGCCGAAGCGGACGAACGGTGCCTGTCATTTTCCAGCGACCTTTGCTGCAGCCGGTGTGGCGGCCGGGGTTGCTGCGGCAGCTGCCGGCCGCGGCGGCAGCTTCATCGGCGGCGTCGGAGCAAGCGGAAGTTTTGCGTAGACCAGCTTATGCGGCGTGTCGGCTATTTTGGCGGTCCCGTTAAACAACTCTTGCGACCGCGCCCATACCAATTCGCCGACTTTGGTACCCACTTTCCGCCCTTCCAGATCGCCCTGTGCGAAATGCAGGCCGCCATAGCGGCGCGACATCGCCGCTTCGCGCGCCGCACTGGTGAAGGTGTCCCACTTCAGCGTCACAGGTGCTTTCGGCGTCATGCCGGCCTCGATAAACGATGTACCCGGCTTGACCACTGCATAGGCGCCGAAGCGATCGTTGCCCTTGAACGAGCGGAGCGCTGTCGCCGCCGCGTAACTGAATGTGCTATGGCCGGAGGTGTATTCCGAAAACGGCGGCGTTACAAAAAACAGTTCCTGGTATGGATTCCACGCCGCGCCTTCCACCACGCCCGTTCCGCGATTCGGCCCGACCCATGCGGTAACTTTTTCCTTTGCAAACATGGTTCTTACGACCGAGACCGGACGGACGTAATCGTAATGCCGCTTGGCTTCCCAGCACGCGATGCTCGCATCCATCATTGCATTGCCAAGGACGAGGAACATCTTCACATCGTCGTCAAGGCTGTGCTTGTCGCGGCGCGACACGTACTGTGCCAGCACCGTCCAATGGCCCGGAGGGCTTTCTCCGAGCGGACCGTCCGCCCAATACTCGGTGGCGGCTTTTTGTTTATCGTCAAGGCTGGCGCTGTACTTCAATATCTGACGCGCCTGCTCGCGGAACGTGCGCGGAAAATCTTCTTCACCCAATGTCAGGTCGCTGTATTTTTCATTGTCTTCTCCCGGAGCCGCCTTATAGTCTTGTTCCGTGATTTGCAGGGGCGGACGGGGGCGCAACTGGTCGCCCGATGCAATCGAAAACGGCCTGACATTTCCCCAGTGCGGCGTCACGTAGCGCTGGATATTGTATCCGCCCAGTTCCGCGGTGACTCTGTGGCGCGGCTTGGCTTTTATCTCTTTCAGGCGTTCATCGATATCGTTGAATCCACCGATTCCGTTTCCACTGCGCAGGGGCACCCAGTGTGTCGGGCTCTCGATCTTGTCCGTCGTATTGAACGCCTTATACCCGGTGTAATCAGTGTATAAACCCTTCGGATTCAGGTCACCCAATTGATTGGCGCCGTCATGGTGCCGATAGGCGAGCAACGCTTCGGTTGCCAGCGTGGCGATACCCTCCGGCGTGGCCGGATCGCGGGATATGCGGTCGGGGTCGTAACCGAAGTGCTTCATGAGATTGCGGAACTGATACGCCTGGGTCGGCAATTGGTCGATCGACGCCAAATATGCGGCGTAAGCGACTGCCTTCTGCTTATTGGCCAAAGTGCGCTCGGCTTTGGACCGGCGCAGCGTTCCGCCAAGGCGCGTTCCCACCGCCTTGTCGTCATAGGCGGCCCACGCGTCGTACATCGCGGTGTTGATGATCGCCATGTGACGCGCGTTGATGGTCGGCGGCGACGCAATGACGCGGATCGCGGACAAGACTTCGTGGTGCCATTTGATGACCATGGAGTCGGTCTCAAGGATGTCGGGTGCGTAACTATCCCATCGGACCTGGACGCCATCCTGCGCGGGCTGCGCAAACACAGGGGCGAAAGATACGGCGAGAGCCGTTGCCAGCGTAAGTGATTTTAAATTCATTTCTGTGTGCTCCTCAGATCAGTTTTTTCCAATTGCGCGGTCTTGATCGGCTTCGACTGCGCATCCCTGCTCTGCCCCTGGCTGGCGCGTACGGCACTCGCCATCAGGCGGGCTGACAATTTCTTCGACACCAGGCCGCGCTTTTCATAATCAGCCAATGCGCGGCCGACGCATGCCTGGAGCGCCTTGGCAGAACCGCGGTTTTGCAGCATATTGCAAGGCAATTCCGGAATTACCAGCGTCTCACCGGCTCGGACGTCATAAAGACGAGTGCGATTGCCGCCCGGCCAAAGGATGTCGATGCGTCCTTTTTCCGCCTGGGCCATGCCGAAAATCGCTTCCGGCGCGTCGTTGGACGCATAGCCGCCGCCGCCGCCGTATGGACGGATCGACGTCTTGCCGCCGTCAGGCGTAAAGAAGAGCACCGCGCCGACTCCGCCACGATTCACGGTACCGGCGGAAGTCAGGCCCTTGCCGCCCAACAGATGGATTTTCGCCCAGCCGTTCTTGTTACCGCTGTTGAGCTCCACTGACAGCGAACCTTCTACCGGGTCCATGCCGGTATAGCGCACGCCTTTGGAACGGTCTTTCTGGTCGATCAGCATGAATGTCGGCCAGATGAATGCGCGCTTCTCGAACACGCCGCCGACCGTCTTGGCTAATGGGTAAGGAATCAATGGGAAAGGCTCTGGCCAATCCGCGCCCGAGACAGACACGATATCCGGAAAGCCATCGCCATTGAGATCGCCGGTTGAAAGTCCCTCCACCGCGCGGCGTGAATGATTCGAGGATTTGATGAGCGCCTTTTCATCCCATGCGAAATTTCCGCCGCAATCGCTGCGCAGGATCGCACCCGGGTTGGACGCATCGTAGTAAATGCCGAGATTGAGCGCGCCGTAAAACACCAGATCCGTACAACCGTCGTTGTCGTAATCGAATGCCGACGTGCCCCAGCCGAACGGCGTGGCGCCAAGCTTGCCTACACCCGGATCGGTGAATTTATTGCCCGCCGCACCGTTGTACCAGCGCGATGCCAGTTCGCCATGACCGGATGCGCCCGGCCAGAAAACCATTGGAATGATCGATTGCACGCGTCCACCGTAGTTGCCCATGTTGGTGGAAAAAATGTCGAGCCGTCCGTCGTAATTGAAATCGCCGAACGCGATCCCCATATAGTCGCCTGCAAGCGAGGTCGCGCCGGCTGCATCGGTGATGTCATCGAAATGCCCTTTGCCATTTCCTTTGTAGAGGCGCAATTTACCGTGATCCTCGCCTCCCCAGCGATGAGGGCGCTTCATCGCCTGGTCGTTGGCAACGACGATATCCAGGTTGCCGTCGAAATCGAAGTCGACCATTGCTATGGCCCATCCGATACCCTTGAAGTTATCCAGTCCCGAACTGGTGCTCGCATCATCGAACATGGCGCCGTTCCGGTTGACGAACAACTGGCTCCCCTCGGCATGCTCCAGGTAGTTGAAGCTGGCCAGCGGCAAGCGGTGCGACCAATCGGACCAGCTGTTGGCTACCGAAATGTCAACCAGGCCATCATTGTTGACGTCACCGAATGCGCATGTAGTGGGATGCTTGTCGCCGCCGCCTGTAGCCGACAATGCCGTCACGTTCAAGAACTTCCCTTTGCCGAGGTTCCTGAATAACTGATTAGGCGCGCCGAGGACCAGTACGTAGAGATCCTGCAGGCCGTCGTTGTCGATGTCGCCGAAACAGGCGCCCGACTTTTCCTGCGCGGTCATTGTCACGCCGGCTTGTTCCGCGATGTCGACGAATTCGAGTTTGCCGGTATCCTTGAACAAATTCCGGAACAGGCTGTTCGGCCGTCCGGGCCCGTTGGTCACGAATATATCGAGCGCGCCATCGTTGTCGAAGTCGAACATGACAACGCCAGGGGCGCCGAAGGGTTTCGGCGGATAGAGTGCGAACAACTCCGGCGATGTCACTCCCTTGAGTTCGCCTTTCTTGCGCAACTCATCCCATGTCGCCTTGGTTGGCGATGCGATTCGTCGGTAGGCTAGCCCGGCCCCTCCCTTTTTCGCGATGTCTTCAAATGTCACCGTGTCTTGCGTAACCACGCTGTCGACCGCCCCGGCGCTGCCGCCGAGAAACGTCAGGCACGTGAGCAAAGCAATAGCCGGCCACGTCCTCGTTGAGATCTTCATTTCCATGCCTTCCTCTCTCATTATTGATTTACGTCCACTAAGTCTTATAACGCGCACACAGGTGCTACTTCTTGCAGTTGAATGGATTCCCTGTTGATGGCGCAAACAGGACATTCATGACTGCGTTTCGCCTCGTACTCGCTGAATTCCGCATTCAGCGCATCGTAAGAGAGCATCCGCCCTACCAACGGCTTTCCAATGCCGATGATCAGTTTGATCGCCTCCACCGCTTGCAGCAGTCCTACCACTCCCGGCAGCACGCCGAGCACGCCGGCTTCCGCGCATGACGGCGCAAGTTCCGGCGGCGGCGCCTCCGGATAGAGGCAACGGTAGCAAGGGCCGTTGTGCCGCTCCGGCGAAAAAACCGTCGCATAACCTTCGAACTGGAACACAGCGCCATGCACGTTCGGAATGCCCAGCTTGACGCAGGCGTCGTTGATCAGATAACGCGCCTGGAAGTTATCGGTTCCGTCCAACACGATATCGAACTGCTTGAAGATACTTTCCGCGTTGGACACCGATAGACGCGTATCGAAGGTAAGGCATTTGATACCCGGATTGAGCGCCAGCAGCGTCTCCCGCGCGGAGTCGACCTTCTTCTTCCCGACACGAGCGTCTGTATGCAAAATCTGCCGCTGCAGATTACTGCGATCGACCACATCGTCATCGATCAAGCCGATCGTGCCAACCCCGGCCGCGGCTAGGTAGTAGGCTGCGGGACACCCCAGTCCCCCGGCACCCACAAGCAGCACCTTGCTGGCGGCGAGTTTGAGTTGTCCGGCTTCGCCGACTTCCGGAATTTTCAGGTGGCGCGAGTAGCGAATGCGCTCTTCTCCGGACAGCATCAGCGGCGTCTCGACGGGCAGTCCTTGTTTCACCCACGCGCCGTATCCGCCCTTGACCGAGCGCACGTTACGGTAGCCCATCGACTGCAGGGAATCCGTCGCCGCCAGCGAGCGGCTGCCCGCCGCGCAAATAACATAGATAGGCAAGTCGAGCGATGCCGCCAGCGCGGGGATTTTCATTTCCAGAAAGCCGCGCGCAATCCGCGTTGCGCCGCGCGGACTGCCGCTCGCGATCTCATCCTGTTCCCGAATATCGATCAAGACTGCACTACCGCCCGCCGCCGCGCGGCTTGCTTCTTCGGGCTCCACTTCTTTCACCGTTTCCCGCAGGCCGGCTAGCCAGCTCTCATAAACGTTGCTCATTTCAGCCTCCCGAGAAAGGCGATGCGATCGATATCACTCCGTTGCCCGTGATTCCGGCGGTCAAGCCGCCCAGCTCCTTGATATGCTGCTTTCCCATGTAGACATTGACGAAATCCCGCACATGGCCTTCTGTATTCAAGATGCGTCCCTTTAGCGCCGGGTGCTTGGAACAAAGCTGCTGCAACGCCTCGCCGACAGAGCTGGCTTCAACGGTCACCTCATCCTGTCCGTTGGCGAATTTTCGAAGTGGTGAAGTAAGTTTGACGATGACCTGTTGCATTGAAGCCTCCTGAAATTAGTTGGTAGAAGCGGCGACCAAGGGAAGATAATTGCTTTGCTGATTGGCCACCTTGGCAAGCTCCCGCTCGCCCGGTGATGCAAGTCGACTATCCCAGTCCAACAGCCTGGGCGTGGTCCATCGAAACCATAACGGTGGAACCGCGGACAACAGCATGCAGCCGATGTAGCCGATATCAAGACGCGGACTGCCGGCGACCTTGTCGAGCGGCATCAGCTGCCAATAGGGAAGCACGGGTTTGTTGTGGTGGTGCGAGTGCCGTGCGAGTCCGTAAAATACCCACGTGGCGCCGGCGGTATTGCAGTCCCACGAATGGCGAGGTTCGACTCGCGTGCCATGGATACGAACCAGGCCATAATGCTGGATGTAGTTCACGTTTTCGAACAGGAACTTGGTCACCATCGCGGCAAACAGCCATAGCGCCATGCCGGCGATTCCTGCCCACCAATAGCTCAGCCCCACGAACACCGCGGACATCGCGAAAGACTGAAGCAACTGGTTGCGCCAGGTCCAAAATCCATACCCTCCACGCTCCAGCCGCTTATGCTCGATCTCCGCCGCTTCGCGGTATTGGCCGATCGATGAACGCAGCACAAAACGGTACATCGATTCGCCGCGGCGCGCGGTTGCCGGGTCGTCCGGCGTGGCGACACGCATGTGGTGACCATAGACGTGCGAGATTGAAAATTGCGCATCGCCGTTGAGCGCAAGCAGCCATCGCCCAACCAGCATCGCCACAGGACTGCTGCGGCGATGCACCAACTCATGTCCTACAATGGTGTTGGTACTCAACATCAGTCCTGCGACATAGCCGCAGCCCAGTAAAGTCCACAACGTGTAGGATTGATGCGACTCCATCACCCAGGGACCAAGCCAGGATGACAGCATTTTTCCAATACCCAGCAGATCGCCCGGCGCTACCTGCCACATCAACAGAACGTAGGTCACGGCGGCGCATGGGACGTGCAGATAAAGAAAGATATCGGCGATCCACGCTCTCGGTCCCTCGTAGCTGGAATCGTCCAGCGCCAGGAAATTATCCATGACCAGATGCGTGGCAAATATGGCGATTGGGGCGAACAGCAGGCCCCAGCCGCCAAACAGCATACTGCCCCATGTAACCGGGAAAAAAATTATCGTAGCAATACCAAACCGCAGATAGCGCATTCCGGATCTCCGCGTGTCTATTAGCTCTCGAATGCTGCGTAGATATCGTGACCCCATCCATGATTCGGAAGGTTGAGGACAAGCCGCGCAAAGTCATTCAACATATCGAGCTTTTGCCGCTTGCTTGGGAAGCAATTGGCAAAGCGCACGTTGCCTTTCTGTCCGCTCTTCCAAGGCGTGGACACCAGCGTTGGAGCACCGGTTGAATAGGTATCCCGCAGTATTTTTCCGTACTGGCCGGCATATACCGGATCGAACCAGTGGTCGGCGCCATCGCTGCGCCCATAGACCATCGGCACCGTCACCGCCGAGACAATCACGTCAATAAGCCGCTTGTCTCTCAGGCTTTTGCATTCCTCGTCGCACAATTCGCCGTTGGATACCCGGAGAATCGGCGGCGAACCCTTGCGTCCAAGATGCACCACTACATTCGATGGAAACTCCGAGTAAGGCTGATGCGCGTATTCCGGGCGGAAGATATGGTCGAGCATCGCGTAGACCGGATCATTGGAAGAGAAAACCGACTTGCGCCGCACCAGATTCAGCAATGCGGACGGCACGGACATCATTCCTTTGTGGTGATAGCTCCGAAATGCCTTTTCAGTGTGGTGAGCACGCAGGTCCGGGAATGTCAGCCTGGCCGAATTGGAAGTGAGCCCCAGGAAGCCGAACAGCGCAAACGCGCCGCCGGAAAACACGTGAATCTCTTTAAACCGGAGCAATCTTTCACGCCCGATCGCATTGAGCAATACGTAATGGCGGGTGGCGGTCACGCCGGTACTGTCAAGAACCAGGGTCGAATCCTCGGGCCGATTGTTGACCAGGAAATCCTGAACGTCGGTACGCACGCGCGCCTGGAGCGCTTTCATTTTTTCGGGCAGTAGATATGTGTTCATGATGTCACCTCGCAGGTTAGTTGTCCGTCAATCCGATGTGCGCCAGCCGCTGTTTGTACTCCGTCTGAATCTCGAAAAGCAGCTGCCTTACCTGGTCTTCTTCGCTGACATCCGCCATCTTCATGCCCGGAAAAATCTGGATATCTCCCATCAGGTCCATATGGGCGTTGGCCGCCTCTTGGTATAAACCGATATATTTATGAATCACCGCTTCGAACATCGAAGTCATCAGGCGGTTGCAATCGTGCGTCAACGCGCGCACCCGATTTCTGACGTCGGGAGATCGCCTGATCTCGTTGGCGATGAACGCCTCGCCGAAGCCGACATGGCGCACCTCGTCCGCGAAGGCGCTTTGAATCATCCTGCTTAAGCACGGGTCGAGCTTCGACCAGTACTTGATCTCATATCGGTATACCGGATACGCCATGCCTTCAAGCACGATGTTATGCGCCACCAATGCGCCGACGTAATCGCCGTTATTGGCCTGTTCACGGATCAAGTCATAGAACTCTTTCATCTCGCGGGTAGTAACGCGTGATATCAATTCATTCCGTTCCGCCGGCGCCACGCCGAAGTCCGCCAAACGTCGGCAAAAAATTTCGTAATGCCTGGCCTCATCCAGCGTCTGCGTCGCCAGAAAAATCCTGCTTGCTTCGTCGGGGGCTTGGGAAACCAGCTTTGAAATGCCGCTTACCGACACTTCTTCCGCGGTGAGAAAGGTTGCGATATCCAGCTTGTAGATTTCGTTAATCAGCGGATCTTCCCAGAGCACCGGATTTGCCGTCTGCGCCGGATCATAGCCATACTCCGTGTTGCGCAGGGTGCGCCATGGCGCCCGTTCCAGCCATGCTTGAATGTCGTATGTCTTGCCATCCCACCCGTTATTGGTGAAACACGGATTTTCCCGCTGCAACTCATGTTCCGGCTGCGGATCTGGCGCTGCCAACAACGCGCCGTTGGCCTGGGAAACTGAGTTCATATATCTATCCCTTAATTGGAAGTGCGCCGAACGAATTTTGTTGATTCCTGCGTCGGCGTCCCAGGATCAGCGACATTGGAAACACCAATGCAATGACAGCAAAAATCAACAATCGGCCGGATGAAACGGATTGAATCAGGGTAACTACGATGAGGAGAGCCATTACGGCCGATCCCAGCCACAAGCTCCATGTAGGCGCCGGGCTGCGGAAACTGATCGACCGCGCAGTCTGGATGCCGCGCATTCTTGCGGCCGCGGCCAGAAAAAACATGTAGACCGTACATGCGATTGCGGCGCTTGCCTCGGTCAGCGCGTTTAAGCTATTGCTGGAATAGGCGATAAAAGATCCGGTCAATGCGGTAACGGTAATAAGCATCGTCGCGGCGATAGGGTTGCCTGAACTCGGCTGGACATAAGTAAAAGTCCGAGGCAGATATCCCTCTCTCGCCAGCGCATAGGTAATGCGGGCCGCACCGACCAACCCGGCATTGAAGGTGGTGGCAATGGCGAGGAACATCAACGCGACCACCAGGGCTACGCCGGCCCTGCCATAGGCGAATGTCGCAAGTTGGACTTGCGGCGTCAGCAAATGCTCGGATGCGAGGCCGTCGCGCAGCGCCATCATGCCGATTAGAAAGGCGATATAGAGGACGGTTAGGACCGCGACAGCGAGAAACAGCACGACGTGTATGCGTTTTGCATCATCGGGGTGCCGAACCTGCAGCACCGTCACCCACTCAATTCCCGCGAACAGGAATATGCCGATCAACACCGCTTCCACCGCATGACCGAACCCCGGTAGAACGGCATATGAGCGTGCGGCCAGATCCGTCAGGTTTACTTGTGACAGAGCCCCGTAGGTCAACCAGCCGACGCACACGCATAGCGCCACAACCAGGACCAGTTGAAGCCGCGCGGAAAACTCATAGCCGAATACGTTGACGATGAATAGCGTACCGAACATCGCGGTGATGACATACATGCCGTTCCAGGAAGGCATCAATTGCTGCAGGATACTGGCAACCAGAACGCTTTCAAGCGATGCGACCAGCAACACAAGCGCCATATACAGCAAGGTGGTAAGCAAGGCGCTTTGCTCTCCGAACGCAGCTTTCACGTAGGTGCGAATTCCGATTGCGGATGGAAAGCGCGAGGCAAGCTCGCCGACGGCGGACATGATAAATGCGGCAAAAAGCGAACTGATCAACACTGTCACCGGAGCCCATGTACCAACGAATTGCCAGATCGATCCAAGCGCGGTAAAGCAACTCGCAGTGAACGCCATGCCCATTGCGAATGACAGCTTTGTGATTAGCTTGAAATCCAACACGCCGCTAAGCTCCCCACATGACCAAACTGATTGCATCGAGCTTGACCTGATCGCGCTGCTCGCCATACACCTCCAGCTCGCCGTCGTTATATGCGGTCAATGGATGGTGCGCACCATTAAAAATTCGGGTCAACAGATCTTCCTGCCCTCGGATGAGCAGGCAGCCGTCATTCTCGACGATCGGTTTCACCTGAACATCGGACAAGCGGCCGTCGCGGATTTCAATGCAATACCGCTGGTCTGTATCGCAGCATTCGACAACCAGTTTCTGCGACCATCCGGTGGCAATGCGCTGCACCCGGAGATTCAAATTTGCCCTCTGCTGAAAGCTTACGAGCGATTGATTCAGTGACATGCCATCATCCTTTATGCAAGCCCTGCTTCCACCGCGTCGTTCCGTGCTGAGCCGAACGGATCGGCAAATGCGGCGGGTGCGATGTCGGCGACACTGCATCCGAGCGGAGAGCGGAACGATTCAGGCACATGCGGGGTGAAACCATGGCGGGATGCAGCCTCGGATATCCATACCGCTTCGTCATAGTCGATTCTGTTGCCGAGACTGTAATGCTTCACCGCCCCTTCCAGCGCCAGGGTGATCGTCTCGGAAAGACAGGCGAGATTCAGGCCCCGCGGATACCCGAGCACGTTTTGGCGGCCGAATGAAATCGGACCGGGCAGCTGCATCACTCCGCCTTCGTATACATGGACGTCCGCGCGATGCGACCTGACGCTCGCCAGCACATCGAGGGGACGCGCAGAGTCGCATACGATCGCACCGCTCTGGAATACGGAATGATCGATGAAGGACTTGCCCACACTGGTGGCGGACACAATTGCTTTTGCTCCGCTGAGACCGGCATTGACATCGACGGTCACTTTAAGCGGCACATCCACAGCCAGGGCGCGCAGAAGATCATCGACCTGCGTGAAGAGGGCGCGGTAAGCTTCAGGCTGCCTGCCGCATTGTCCGCTGAGTGTTTTCAGGACCGAGAGATCGACAATTTTCAGCAGGCTTTGCAACGAACCCGCAACCCCGCCATGCTCGCCTTTTGCAAGCCGGTCTATGGCCCGCATGTAGATTTCACCAGCCACTTCTTTCAGCGCGTCGAGAGCTTTGGCGTTTTGCGCATTCCCGATTAAAACAACCTGGCCGGCCCGCATCGAAAAGTGAATCGCGGCAAGGCGCCCCACCGCGCCCGCAGCTCCGACCACCGCGACCGCATGTCCATTCAAGTCAATGCCTTTTTGACGAGCGACTTCGTACACACTGTCAACGCTGGCCAAGGCGGTAAGGCTGCTTCCGGTCGATAGCAGCATGCCGTCATCCATGACGTCCCGACCTCCGTCTGAAATGATGGAGGTAAAGGCACCAAGGCCGACGATATCGACGTTCAGCTTGCGCGCAGCTTCGAGATACTGATGCATGAGAATTTTGCGCTGCTCTTTGCCCAAGCGCAGCATTTGGGATGGCGTAAGCGGACAGGCGATAAGCCATCCTTCCGCATAGCCGCCATCCTTGGATGCAATTTCCTTGGCGTGCACCACGGGTGCGGGTTCGTACATCTTGCTGAACCAGGAACGCATCCACTCGCTCCAATCCGCACGCTCGGAATCTTCGAGATTGGAAAATTCGGCCGGCAGCGTATCGAAGAGAGTCGGCTCATCCGTTGGGTGAATGAGAAATGCGAAGCTGCCGCGCTTTTTCCCGGACGCGATATTCGGCGCGGTGCTAAGCGGAAAGTCCACCACAGGCCCGGACCGGGGAGCGGCCTTTCCGCGCGATCTGCCGACGACGTAGCTGAATAGTTTGACGTAGTCGTTTTGCTCAAGCGCACTGCCGACATCGTTCAGAGCCTCGACAATGCGGTCGATTTCACATTTATGAATTGTCAGCGCAGGCTGCAGCCGCAGTGTTCGGCTCTGATTGAAGACCGGCGCCGTGAGCACCTTGTGCTCATTCAGCAGGTACCCGGCGATCAGCGGGACTGAGTAGCCCAGATGAGACGCATGGGCAGTAAAGTAGCTGGACCGTGACTTCCATGGTTGCAGGATCAGCCCCTGCATGAGGCCGTCGCCGGTGGCGCATAAGTATGACTGCGGATAGCGGTTCGCGATCTCGTTGAGCTTCCCCCTGAAATAGGCGCCCATCTCTTTGGCATTGCGCACGATCGCGCTGTCATGCGCCAGCAGTTCCTCGATGACGGCGTTGCCAATGACACAGGAAAGGTGGCTGTTCGCAAAAGTAGAGCTGTGATATGCGCCGAAGGCCGGCGCCCATGCAGCCCCGCTGCAAAGCATGGCGCCCAGCGGCACGATGCCGCCGCCCAAGGCCTTCGCCACCAGAATGATATCGGGCTGTATTCCGGCTTCACGCTGGAAGCCGAACATTCTTCCGGAACGGCCAAGGCCGCTTTGAACTTCATCCAGCACCATCAAGGTTCCGGCTTCCTTGCACAGCGCGCTTGCCGCCGCAAGATATCCGTCCGGCTGGACCCGCATGCCGCCCTCACCTTGGATCGATTCGACCATGAAGGCGGCGACGTCTTTTTTTCGCAGCCGGTCGGCGAGGCGATCCAGATCGCCAAACGGCAATATTTCGAACTGGGTCGTGTCGGGTAAAAACGGTTCGCGATATTTCGGGTTTCCGGTACACGACAAGGCGCCCAAGGTTTTGCCATGGAATCCGCCCTCTACGGACAGGATCATTTGGCGGCCGGTACGGGCTCGCGCCAGCTTGATTGCGGCCTCGTTTGCCTCCGCACCGCTATTGACGAACGTCACATAGCGCATATTCGCCGGCGCGATGCCGAGCAGCGTCTTCGCGAGCTCTTCCGCGCCGGGATTCATCAGGGGTTGAACGAATGACGGCTCGTTTCGGCGCCGCGCCGTTTCAACCCTTTCCCAGATTTTTTGCGGGTTATGTCCAAATGGAAGCGCCCCATATTGCGACAACGCGTCTAGGTATTGAACGCCTTCGCTGTCACACATATAAGAACCTTGGGCACTGACGATGTTCTTATCGAATCGAATGTGCCGCAACATGAATTTGCGGTCGGGATTAAGCGACGTAATCTCATTTTTTTCTCGATAGAGTGACATTCTGGTTCCCGTATTCCAAGGTGTTTCGCCATGTCCGGCATATGCAAATGCCAGAGAACGACCGTTCGATCTATTTTTAGGCCGACCGTTCGGACTGAAATAACGACCGACCGTTCGGTCTTATTTGGATCAATGCATAATAGCCAACATTATTAGAATCTGCAACGCATAAGATTAAAGTGTTTAGTCTAAAAGTTGCATTCCTAATACTTCTTGCGCGGCACTCTGCTGCCAAAGTAATCCGGCCAACAAATGCGCATTAACAGAGCGACAGAGCGACAGAGCGACAGAGCGATGAAATTATTACAATTCAAGAATTTTCGATATAAGTCTCTTACCCCAGTAAAACTTTTCGCTCACGACAGACAATGCCCACAAGATACAACTGCGGCTTTGATAAAAATCAAACTATGAGCTTGCAAGCTGCCGTTCAGCGTGGAATTACCGCATTAAAACAGGCACTTGATGACTTTGACGGTATCTGCGTGCTTCGGCCGTACCAGGGCTTATGGGCAAAGGCGGGACTTCGAGCCGCATGGTGGTTTTGAGTGGGCAGCTAGTCGGACGTGATGCCGAGTGCTTGAAATTGAGCCATCTTCCCTAAAATTTATAGTCCTCGACCGACCTTGCAGGGGAGCCGGGAGCAAATGCCGCGGCTGGCGGCGCGCGACCCAATAAAAAAGGGAGCGTGACAAACGCTCCCTTTTTTACATCGGCTTGCGATGGCTTGGCGAATGCGCCGCCAACCGCTTGGCCCAGGCTTCGAACCGAAATCAGTGAAGAATCGGACGTGGAGCATGGGTGCGGGAACGCCTGATGCTAAATCAGCTGGCGTGCATGCGCAATCCGGAATTGGACCCCAGAGCGCTCAACGCCTGCAGGGATACTGCGCGCGCTTGCGCCAGAACGAGGCGTTTCCAGTCGTCGGTATCCACATAAAAGGCATTGCGCAGCCCTTGCTTTATCGCGTTCCGCTGTGCAATCGATGCTTCAGGATGGTTCTGCAGCCAATGCTCCGCGCGCAAACTATGCAATGTTTCCATCAATGGCGCGGTGCCGTATTCCATTCCGATCCCAGAGTACTCGACCTGCGGACATTCATCATAGACAGCCCCCCGGACCACACCTTGTAATCGTGCAGAAACAGAACTGCCGTCGTGTGTCGATACCATGTCATCACCCCACCATGCACGGGCTCGCGCAATGTCGCCGGCATTGTTCAATCCAGCGTAGATTTTTTCGCCATGTCCGCATGGACCCAGGCCGGTATGGAAATCGATCCATCCGATGCGATTCTTTCCCGCGCCGTGTTCGCGCAGGATCTTGCGTAAAGTACGATTGCTCCATGTCGGTTTCGTGCCGCCGTAGAACAAGCCGTCTGCAAATTGATACTGGCCGCCCGACACGGCCAGCTGAAATTTATCGCTGCCGTGCATCTCGATATAGTGCGCGATCTCTGCCTTATTTTCAGGAGAAGGCGGCCATGCTTCCGGCAGCAGCAGATGATGGATTTCGGCGTAAGCGGTATTTTCCGGCGCAAACGCATGGTCGAGAAAATTGCGATTCAAGTCCACGTTGTCTTCGTTTGTCCTGCGTATCCAGGAAAAACCGAAGGGGTTGACCGCATGCACCAGCAGCACCGATACGCTTCCCGCTTGAATGCGCTTTACCAGGGAAGCGTCCTCAAGCAGCGCAATCTGGCAGCCTGATCCGCAAAAACCTTCGACGCCGTGCGTAGCACTTGTGAGTATCAGCATATCAAGTGCATCGGCCCGACCGAGCAGCGCGACGTCCATCGCCAGTTCTTCACCTTGCGCACCGCGTAAAGCAGGATGCGGGTACGACTGAATGCTGCTTCCCGTTCGTTGTGCGGCCGCTAGAAATTTCTCTCGCGCCTCCGCATATGTTTGAGAAAAGTAGTCCCGCTCGTTTTTCTGCATTTTCTGCGCTCCGTATCGCCTCGAAAAGATTGCTCTTGTTTCTTGTCAAACCTGTTGTACGTTCCAGAATGGATAACAGTCAGAACGCTCAATTCCTCGTACCGGCCCTCTCCTCAAGGGCTGAGGGCGAGAACAGCCGCAATTCGCTGGCGTAATTTACGGAACGATCAAGAATGGCCTTGGTTCCGCGCGAAAGTCCGCGTTA
>MESE01000051.1 GCA_001770855.1 Burkholderiales bacterium RIFCSPLOWO2_02_FULL_57_36 | reverse complement strand
ATTGGCGCTTGGATATGTCACCGAAGAAGACTTCGACCGCTGGGTCCAGCCAGAACAGATGACACGTCCGAGCGCGCCCTGAAAAGCGGCGCTGCCGCTGCCGGCCGACGGCATCCAGTTGCTTGCCTCGTTGCAGTGCGTCCTGCGCCCCGCCTTGTAAATCGCTTCGAATACAATACTGAATTCGGATCGGTACACGATATCGGTTAATTTCATCGACCGATGAGGTTGCAACAATTCAAGGAATAGAAGGCGTCATGGGACAAATTTATCTGGTTCGGCACGGGCAGGCATCGTTCGGTACTGCAAATTATGATCAACTGTCGGAGCTCGGTGTCGAACAGGCGCAGCTTTTGGGCAACTGGTTTGCCGATTGCGGGCTGCGGTTTGACCGCGTCGTCACCGGCGGCATGATCCGGCATCGGCAGACTGCGGATGCCTGCATGGCGGCGCTGCCGGAAGCGCTGCGCCCGCAAACCGATTGGCTATCGGATGTCGGCTTCAATGAATACGATCACCATGAAGTATTGCTGCGGCACCGGCCCGATTTCGTCGACCCGATCGCGGTCAAGGATTTTCTTGCGCGTAGCGAAAATCCAAAGCAGGTCTTTCAGAAGATTTTTGAATTGGCAATGATGCGCTGGATGGGCGGCGAGCATGACGCGGATTATGGCGAGCCGTGGCCGGTATTTCGCGCACGCTGTATCGCTGCGCTGCAGCGCCTGCTTGAAAGTGCGGGTGCTTCGCAAAAGATAGTCGTGTTTACCTCCGGTGGCACGATCGCCACGCTCTGCCAGCATTTGCTCGAACTGCCGGATCGCCAGACGGCCGAACTGAACTGGTCATTGGTGAACAGTTCGATGACCAAGCTGCTGTATCAGCCCGGTAAGGTAACGCTCAGCTACCTGAATAATTATGCGCATCTGGAATTGCTTGGCGAAAAACATTCGGTTACCTATAGATAATCGGAGGCGTTCGCGGCAATCGGCATTCCGTCTCTGATTGAGGAAGAGTAAATCTCGCTTGCGAAATGAAAACGTGCGGGGACGATGAATGCGAAAAAACTCTAGCGGTAGTCATTTACTGCCGCTAGAGTTTTCAGTAAAGCAATCCTGTGGAACAGCGTATGCTTTTAGCGCGGCGTTCCACGACGGAACAGATTTACGATTGCCAGCAACACGATCGCGCCAAGCAGTGATACCAGCAGCGAACCGATGCTGAAATCGTTTTGATTGATTGTCCCCGTACCGAACAATGGTGCAAGCAACCATCCACCCAATAGCGCTCCGATGATGCCTACCACGATGTTGAGGAACATGCCTTGCTGAGCATCGGTTCTCATGATCATGCTTGCGATCCAGCCCAGAATGCCGCCTACTACGATCCAGATGATAAAGTTCATTTTTGCTCTCCAAAGTAAGTTAAAAGAAGTGCCGTTTCAAGGCGGACGCCAATCCACGACGGGTTAAAAATTCAAATTACCGTGACCCACAAGATAGCTTGATGTTTCCTTCGCCTGCCATCTGCTTTATTACCTGTTGCATGTCCACCCAGCTCAGCTGATGGGTGCGTTGCGAATTGCCAGCTCTTCCTTCAGCCTTGTTGTTTCCGGATAGTTCTTGCGCTACAAGGAAGGATTTAATCGAGATCGGATTGCCTTCCAATTACCTTGCTTCATTTGAACCATGCCTATGGTCGTGGCGCGTCACGGCTGTGCGGCGGCACCGGAGTGCTGTCATCGAGCATCAATATCGTCGAACCTTCTTTTGTCGCGCACAGCTTGTTGGCGTAATCACTGGCATCCTGCCTGTCGTCAAAACTTGCAAGCGGTTTTTCAAAGTCATTCTCGAATACATCCCAGCGGCCGCTTTCGTTGCGCAATACGCGAAATACGACCGCACCTCGTTGGTCAAAACCCATGCTTATCTCCTTTGCAGAACATCATGGTTCGGCTCGCGAACCTTGTTAATCGGACGCCATTAACATTTATTAGGCATGTTCCCGCGCCGCAGGTTCACCGCTTGTTGGCATTTTTGTATTGCCGTCCTGTAATGAATCCATCCTTCCAAATTCTTGTCAGTAAGCTGCATGCACTGAGACCAAAATTTTCGCCGCCTCCTTTTCCATCAGCGCGCTCCGGTTCCCGCGTTGGCTGTCGTTTGAGCGGCTTTTGCTGCGGCAATCGCTGCAATCCTTAATGCGTAGGCATGCCTGATACAAGCGCTTTTGTCATTGCCTTCCTTGCTCTCGCATCTGGCTTTGGCTACGGCATACTCCGCATTGGCTATATCGGTACCCGTTTTCTGTCTGGCTTGCGCGGTATTCCTGTACTGCGCCTCGGCATTCCCTTTGGTCCGGGTTTGCGCTAGTTTGGCTTCTTCAATGCAGACGATCTGTGCATTCCCGTCCAGCGCGTCGCATGCTGCATGCGCGTCTCTATAGTCCGCTGCCGCCTTGTCCGCGATCGCGTAATATGCCGCTTTACGTTCGTCGGCAATGGCTGCCGACATCTCGGTAAAACCAACCGCAGCAAACCCCAACACCAGCTTCGTCATAAGCTTTTTCATAATGGATTCCGGCTGTTTTATTACAGTTCAATGGAAAAATTATGGGCAATATCGGTGGATATGCTCGCGGCGCATTTACGATGCGACGGCAGAGATAGAGCAATCTGTGGGCCAGCTCTGCCGCCTTGAGAAATCAAGGGTTTATATAAAGGTAGTTAATATTTTGTATATGTTTCAGATGAGATTGAAAACAATACAAAATTTTTTGCAGGATTGAAGCATTTGTAAGCTTGCCGAATATTCAAATGTCGGCGTCATCGGCGGGAGCGGACGCTTGTGCTTCCATGCCTGGCGCAGCGCGAAGGCTGCCGAACCACAGCGCATACTGGCGGGTAAATTCAGCGCCGAAGAAAAAAATTTGCGCAGAGTAATACACCCATAACAGCAAGGCGACAATCGAGCCGGCGGCACCGTAGCTGTTTGCGATTCCGCTATTCCCAAGATATGCGCCGATCAAATTTTTTCCGAGAATAAATAATCCAGCGGTGCCGACCGCGCCAATCCAGACGTCGCGCCATGACAATTTGATGTCGGGAAGCATCTTGTATATGACGGCAAACATACTGGCAATGACAATGAAGGAAAATGCCGATGCAATCGGTATCAGGATCGCGCCGGCATCGGTCCACAAGCCGCCCCAGTAGCGCTCCAGCACGGCCAGGCCGGCGTTGACCACCAGCGACACCAGCAATAAGAAAGCCAGTACCAACACCAGTCCGAACGACAATAATCTGGTGCGAATCAGCACGATCCAGCCGGATTTGTGTGCAGGCGGAGCGTGCCATATTTCATCCAGGCTGTCTTTCAATTCGGAAAATGCCGTGGTTGCCCCGATCAGCAAAACCAGTGTCGCAATTGCCGTCGCTATCATTCCGGCGCCGGGGTCATGGGCACTGGCCAGAAGCATCTCGACCGCTTGCGCACCCTTGGCGCCGATCAAATCCCTGAGCTGTGCAAATATTTCTCCCTTTGCCGCCTCCGCGCCAAAGATTGCGCCGGCGATCGCAATCACTAGTATCAGGATCGGCGCCATTGAAAACAACGTATAGAATGCCAGCGCCGCCCCCTTGCTTGCCGCGCGTTGCGCAATCCATTCTTCGATCGACCCAACGATGACAATGCGTACGCGCCGCCAGATCGACAGCGCTTCGGCCGCGGATGGGGGATTCGGTGGCGCGGATGATCGGGATGAAGTGTCTGCTGGCGGCACGGTTGAATTGAAAATCTATTTGTATGCCGGGGTAGTACACAAAAAATTTATTGCGACACTCCTGGACATGACGCCGCATCGTGTCTGGAAATCGCATCAAGCGCTTCAGCGGCGAACGCAGCCGATATGCAATTCGCATGCCGGAGCGGGTTGATTGGCGAAAACACCGGACCTTCCGGATGGGCTTACGCTTGCTTTGATTGGGTCAGGAGCCGGCCGGCATATTCGAAGTTGAAAACGACGCTGTAGGTGAAAGTGCCGATACCGACAGGTTTGCCGGTATCGGCATCATGAACTACTTGGCTAATTCAGCTTACTTGCTGCTTGTGCTGCCAGACGAGGATGCGCCGGTGGCGCCAGAGGTGCCGGTACTGCTTGAGGTACCGGCCGTGCCGCTCGGCGATGGGGAGGTGGTTGAGGCGCTGCCGGATGAACCCATGCCGGAAGAGGTACCTGACGTGGTGCCGCTGGATCCAGGCAATGGGCTTGAGGTGTCAGTAGAAGGCGATGTGCCGGTAGTGCCTGTCGAAGTTGAACCAGTGGCTCCGGATGTGCCGGTGCTACTCGATGTCCCCGCTGTGCCGCCCGATGAGGATGGGGTGCTTGACGATGGCGACACACTGCCGGTCGCGGAACCGGTAGCCGAGCCCATGCCGGAGGTTGATCCCGAGGTCGAACCCGAGGCACCCGGGCTGGTTGTATTACACGCAGCTAACGCGAACGCGCATGCGATTGGCAAAAGTATTTTCTTCATGTAAGTCTCCATAAATATAGGTCAATAAATGATATTGCTGTTCATGTAGAATTTATTAACAAGAAAAAGTTCCGTTTTGTCCATTGACCGATTTTTAATCTTCGTTGACTTGCGTCACGGCTATGTTCGTTCACGGTAAATTTCAGATCGTTGAAATAGTCTGCAATGACGTATTGCGCGCCGGCACGTATCTCCGACTCCCGGAATTTCGACCGTGTCAGGTACCTGTATTGGACCCGTACGCATGGGACTGCGCCGGCAAGTCTCCGGCGAATACTTTTGCCTGATATTCGTTCAAGCGGTTGTATAGGGTTTTCAGGCTGATGCCCAGTACTTCAGCGGTCAGCGTCTTGTTTCCGCCGCAGTATCCGAGCGTTGCGTAAATCAGTCTTTGTTCCGCTTCGGCCAGCTTTCTACCGAGCGGAAAAGTAATGCAATCGCTCGGCACGCTCGTCATTATTTGTTTCGATGGGCTGATCGCATTGGCGATATCCAGTTCATGGTCCGCGAGGATGTAGGCGCGATGGATCATGTTTTTGAGTTCCCGCACATTGCCGGGCCAATGGTACTCATGCATGTAGCGGTGCGACGTCCTGGAAAATATCCTTGCAGTGCCTTCTTCCCGGTTCCAGCAATCCAGAAACATGTTTGCCAACAGCGAGATATCTTCACCGCGATCGCGTAACCGGGGAACCTCGATCGGAAATACCGCCAGCCGATAATACAGGTCGCTGCGCATCAATCCGGCATCGACTGCAGCCTGCGGATCGCGATTGGTCGCTGCTATTACCCGGACCTTGACTTGCAACTCTTCATCCGCGCCGACGCGACAGAAGCGCCCGGTTTCCAGCACTCTGAGCAGCTTGACCTGCATTTCGAGCGGCATTTCCATGAGCTCATCGAGAAACAGCGTGCCGCCGTTGGCGCGTTCGAAACAACCTTTGTGCATGCGTACTGCGCCGGTAAAGCTGCCGCGCTCGTGGCCGAATAATTCGGCTTCAATCAACTGCGGCGAAATCGCGCCGCAATTCAATGCAACGAAAGGCTTGTCCTTTTCCCGGCCCATTTGCTGGATTGCCTCGGCGACCACTTCTTTCCCGGTGCCGCTTTCACCGAAAATCAGCACGTTCGCACTTGTCGGCGCCACTTTGGCGATCAGCCGAAACAGATG
This sequence comes from Burkholderiales bacterium RIFCSPLOWO2_02_FULL_57_36, assembly GCA_001770855.1. Classification (GTDB taxonomy): domain Bacteria; phylum Pseudomonadota; class Gammaproteobacteria; order Burkholderiales; family Burkholderiaceae_D; genus MESE01. The sequence goes on along the minus strand of MESE01000051.1, from coordinate 1,210 downwards.
TTGCATCGGTTCCGATACACCGTACAGATTTCCGTAACGGATAAGCGCAAGATCGGATCGACGAGCGCCTTCCGGCAAACCGGCTTTTGCCTGCAATGCCGCTATTGCAACCGAATCAAGCACGGAAATGCAATCGATATCGGCGCGAACATTTAATCCGTTACTCATGGGCGCTTCCGATCATCTTTTTTGCGGAATCCGCTGCGCCGGTCATTACAGGAATGCATGAGTTGCATCGCTCGTCTTTCTCGATTCTGTTATAGGATTGCTTCGGCCGTCTGAAACCGGATGGCCGTGTATCTTGTACCGTCTGAAAAACTTGATCGCATTCGTGCTTCACATATGGCATCGTGGCATACAGACATACAGACATATTTGTAATACAACAATGTTCATGCGTTTAAGACTGGATCAAAGAACTTTGCATTCAGACAAGTAGAAGAATGATTACGTGTTTTCCCGAATGCCAATTACCTGAATTTTTATATACATTGGTATTGCTAGTGCTACTAGAATGAGGGTGCATTTACTTAAGGTTCAACCAACGTTTTCAAAGGAGACAACAATGAAATCAGGGTTATTACGCGGATTGCTTGCCATGGCAGGTGTCGCATTCATCTCGATGTCGCCAGCCCAGGCCCAGCAACAGTTCATCACGGTATTGACCGGCGGCACCAGCGGCGTGTATTACCCGATGGGCGTGGCCCTGTCGCAAATCTATGGCAAGGCCATGCCCGATGCCAAGGCCTCGGTACAGTCAACCAAGGCCTCGGTCGAAAACATGAACCTGCTGCAAGCCGGCCGCGGTGAAATCGCTTTCACGCTCGGCGATACGCTGTCGGACGCCTGGAAGGGTACGGAAGAAGCCGGCTTCAAGTCGCCGCTCAAGAAACTGCGCGGCGTGGCCGCGATTTACCCGAACTACATCCAGATCGTTGCCTCCGCCGATTCCGGCATCAAGACATTGGCCGATCTCAAAGGCAAGCGCATTTCCGTGGGCGCCCCCAAATCCGGCACCGAACTCAATGCCCGCGCCATTTTCAAAGCGGCCGGCATGACCTACAGCGATTTTTCAAAGGTGGAATACCTGCCCTTTGGCGAGTCGGTGGAATTGATGAAGAATCGCCAGCTCGACGCGACCTTGCAGTCGGCCGGTCTGGGCGTGGCGTCGTTGCGCGACCTGGCCACCTCGGTCAAGATCGTGGTGGTT
>MESE01000050.1:1651-2406 GCA_001770855.1 Burkholderiales bacterium RIFCSPLOWO2_02_FULL_57_36 | reverse complement strand
TGGATGCCGAAGGCCCAGTCGGCAACCATGTAGCGCGGATTGGCAATCGGCGTGTACGGAAAAGCCTGGCCGATGATGGCGCAGGGAACGCCATTGATTTCGCGGATCACATAGGGCTTGAACACCGGATCGCCAAAGTCGTTGGTCTTGACGTTCTGCGCCACAAAATCGACCTTGCCCGCAAAGTCCTTCTCGATGATTTCCTTGACCCGCTCCATGCCCAGCGTGAACTCCCAGTGGCCGGTCATGACGTCCACGCCCAGCAGCTTGCAGGCATCGACCATGTCCTGACCATTCGTCCACAAGGCGGTGCCCGAACCCTGCCAGGTGTCTCCGCCGTCAAGCAGCAACGCCCCGGGGCGGCTGGCCTTGAGGCGTTTCACCAGCGTCGCCAGATGCGCAAAGCCACCGACCTTGCCGTAGCGGCGTGCCGCCTTTTCATAGTCGAGGTAAGTCAGCGCATGGGCTTCGGCCGTACCGGGGCGGACCTTCGCCGCCTTGAGCAAGTGCTCACCGACCAAGTGCGGCAGGTTGCCCTTCATGCCGCCAATGCCCAGATTGACATTCGGCTCGCGGAAGTAAATGGGCTTGAGCTGGGCATGGCAATCGGTCATGTGCAGAAACGACACGCTGCCAAACTTGGGAATGTCATAGAGCCCGTTGGCGGCTGTCGCAGCATCGGCATCGGCGTAGGCGCCCAAGCCCATGCCGGCCATGGTGCCTGCGCCCAGGACCTGAAAAAATTCACGTTTTGT
>MESE01000050.1:0-1640 GCA_001770855.1 Burkholderiales bacterium RIFCSPLOWO2_02_FULL_57_36 | reverse complement strand
AGCCCATGCCGGCCATGGTGCCTGCGCCCAGGACCTGAAAAAATTCACGTTTTGTTAAATTCATAAATCGGCAACTAATGAAGTAAGAAAAAATAAAAAGACCCAGGACAAGCCCGGGTCGGATTCAGATTACTGGTTGACCGGCGATTTCGGATCCAGCAACAAGGCCATGATATTCTTGATCTGCTGCTCGGTCAGGAAGCCATTGTGGCCAGCCCTCGGCATTTGCGAGCAGGCGTTGTAGGCCCGCGCGTTCCAGATCTTGCCCCAGGTGTATTCCACGATAGGCTTGGACGCCGGGCTGGCCGGATCCGCCACGCCGCGCAGCTTGCCGTAGTTGTACAGGCTCGGGCCTATGGTGCCGAAGGAAATTTCCTGCTTGCTGATCTGGTGGCAGTTGTAGCAGTTGCCGCCATTGACCGAACCAGCCTTGTCGGTCCATGTCATGCCGCGTCCGTCCTGGGCGACTTTCTCGCCCGCTGCCCAGTCGCCCAGAAATTTCCCATCTGACGGCCACTTGATGGTCTTCAGGTTCGCGGCTTCTATGGCCTGGGCCACTTTTTGATCAATCGGCTTGCCGGCCACATCAGCGGCGCTGCATTCACGGTTGGCATCATCCTGGACCAGGCGATCAACTTTGGCCTGGCCCTCGTCACGGAACGACGCCTTGGCGATGTCGGCCGCCAGCTTGTCCAGATCCGCACTGGAGGGCATGACAGCACAGCCCGCCAGAAAAACTGCGAGGGCCGGAACGAGGTATTTGATGGTTTTTTTCATGATGCTGTCTCCTTAACGCTTGAGGGCCGGGGCAATCGACTCGCCGCCCTTGCCGTTGACGCCCATATAAACGCCGAGTGCGACGGTCGCATCGCTGCCGAACAGGGGGTAAGGAAAGCGTTGCTGCCGGTAACAATCGTTCAGACGCAGTTGCATGCCCCACAGCTGCCCGTTGGAGACGCGGTAGGCCGGCCAGGCACCAAAACCATTGCCAGCGCCCGGCTGTTTGGTCAGGTTGGGCAGGTCCTGCAAACGGATGCGCTTGTCGTCCGCACCATGGCAGGAGGCGCAGGAAAAGTCATGGGTGCCACCCCGGGCGAAGAAGAGCCGCTTGCCCACTTCGTACATGGTTTTTTCCTGCACATGGTCCTGCGGCAGGTTGAATTTCATGCCTCTGGATTCGGCCGATATCCAGGCCGCCAGCGCTGTCACGTTGTTTTGCTCGCCCTTGCCGAAAGGCGTCTTGGCAATTTCGGCGGCATTGAAGCCCTGCAGGGTTTCCATGCAGGTGAGCAGGCGGGACTCCATATCCTGCACACGCTTGGTATCCGCAAAATAACGCGGCAATTCCACGAAGGCACCCTTGACCACGCCAGGGCCCTTGCCCAGGTCGCACTTTTCAAGCGACGCTGCTTTGACACCGCGCTTCTGTTTCCAGAGCTCCTGGCCCTTGGCTTCAAACAATTCGGCCGGATTGCCGTCCTGCAGCATGGCACGGTATTCAGCAATGCCCTCTGCCGCAGACTTCTGCGCCCACACGTTGCCGGCCATCACGGCAGCCAGGACGGCCGTGATCAGTAGTTTTGCTTGTGTCATTGTCACCTCTTGAATTTGTTATGAAGCCAAACGCAAATGGAGAAGAG
>MESE01000049.1 GCA_001770855.1 Burkholderiales bacterium RIFCSPLOWO2_02_FULL_57_36 | reverse complement strand
TGCGATCTGGTGGGCAGCCACCTCGGTACTTCCAAACCGGGCCACCAGAAGGGCTATCAAACCAAATGCGCTGGTTTCCGCAAAGTAGGTGACCCCGATGGGTAAGCCCAGCTTCAGCAGGCGGTTGAGCTTGGGCCAATGGGGCGCCTCGTATTGGCTAAAGGGCCAGGTGCTGCGAAAGGCCGGGCTGCGCCGCATCCACCATAAAAGACCGACCAGGTTGAACCATACACACAGCAACGTAGACCAGGCGCAACCCAGTCCGCCCAATTTGGGTGCTCCCCAATGGCCAAACACCAGCAGCCAATTGATCAGCACGTTGAGTAACAAGGCACCAATGGCAATGCCCATCAGGGGTTTGGTCTGGTTCAGGCTGGCACTGTAGTTGTACAACACCCGGTAACAGGCAAAAGCCGGCAGGGCAAAGCTGGTGATGTGCACAAAGTTTTGGGCCAGATTGCGCACCTGTGGAGCAAGATCCAGGTGGTTAAAAATTTCCGTGGCCAGATTGGCAATGCAAAAGGCAACGAGTCCGACCCCCAGCGCCTTCCACAGGGCCTGGCGCACCACATGGGGTACGCGCTTGAATTCTTTGGCACCCACATATTGGGCGACCAGGGGGCTGACCGACATCATGATGCCCATCAGTGTGATGATGACCATGTTCCAGATCGACACGCCGAGCGATACGCCTGCCAAGTCATCTGCCGATGCATGGCCGGCCATGGCCACGTCCACCACCGCCATTCCTACATTGGCCAGTTGCCCAATCAGGATGGGCCAAGCCAGTTGCCATAAGGCGTGGACTTCAACGCGCACTTGGGTGCGCAGGCATGCTGGAGATGTGACGGTCATTGTTAAATGATTTTACGGTTGCGCTGACAGCGCTATAGTGCCAATCTCTATTTCAAGGAAAACGCATGGGCCCACAGGTGCGCCAGTCCAGTTTGGTTGTCTGCAATCGAATGCGCATGCTCGCGCGTGCGCGCAACAAGCACTAGAGGTCGGGCATGGACGACTTTCTGAAACAGACCGTTTTACCTGCATCCGTACCGACGGACGAGGGTGCAAGGCTGTTTCGGGCCGTCGTACTGACAACGAGCGTGGTTGTCACCTTGTTTTCTCTGGCTGATATTTGGGTCGGCGGAGATCCCCGCAATTCCATCATGAACGCCATCATTTTGGTCGCCGCCTTGATTGCCCTCTTTGTGATGCGGTCGGGGCGGCTGGGCTGGGCGTTTGTGGTTTTTGGCTGGGGTGCCTGGGGCTCTGTGGCCGTGGATGCCGTGCTGACGGGAACCGTGAACAACACGGCGCTGTACACCTACCCGGTGGTGATTTTGCTCAGTGGATGGCTGCTTGGATTGCGGCACAGCTATGCCATGTGTGTGGCATCGGTTGTCGCCATTTTTGGCGTGGCGTGGATGGAGACGCTGGGTATCAGCTTCGTTACGATGCAGCGTGGGCCATGGGGGCGGGCGGCCGATCTCTCGGTGATATTGTCAGTCAGCATGGTGGTGCTGCACCGCATCTTGGTACACCAGCAAGCTCAGGCGGCCAGGATGCGCGAGCTTAACGTGCAGTTGAGCGATACCGTTGCCAACCTCACGTCACGAGAACACCAGTTGAACCAGGCGGAGTCGCGTTTTTCCAAGGTCGGAGATATTGTCCCGGCTCCCCTGTCACTGACGGATGCCGTGACCGGTCAAATCATCTATGTCAACAAAGCGTGGGAAAGCGTGCTGGGCTGGACACAACAGGACGTGATCGGGAAGTCACCGTTGGAGCTTGGGGTCTGGTTCGAGATGTCGGCACGCGAAGCGTTCGGGGCCGAATTCAGAAGCAACGGCTGTGTGCGCAATCTGGAGATGAATGTCCAGGCCCATGACGGCTCCATCCTGCCCGTGTCGGTATCTGCCGATTCTGTCGAGCAGGATGGGCGCCATGTGACCATGAGTTTGCTGTTCGATTTGAGAGACCGAAAGCTGATTGAAGCGAGCGTCATCAAAATGAACGCCGAGTTGGAGGCGCGTGTGGAGCAGCGCACACAGGAGCTTCAGACCG
>MESE01000048.1 GCA_001770855.1 Burkholderiales bacterium RIFCSPLOWO2_02_FULL_57_36 | reverse complement strand
CGAGTATTCTAAAAATTCACGAACTTATTTCTGCGCGGCTCCTTAGGTCAGGCAGCTAACCGTTTCCAACACCCCATACTTACGGGGGCACACTGGAATTCTGGCACATGGGATATCTATAAAGGAATCAATTATTGTGGCTGGAATGACGAGCACTCAACATTCCACAAGATTTTTGACCCGGCTGTTCAGTGGTGTGTTGGCGTGTTTCCCACTTCCTCTATAAACGGATCAGATCCAAAAGGGAATGGTTTGTGCGGACCTGCTAATGATCCGCCACCGATGTGTGGGAATCCGATTAATCCGGGAAGTGGGAACAAAGTGCAGCGCGAGGCTGATTATCTCGCCGTGTCAGAGATCTCGCCGCTGCGTTTCGAACGCATCTATAACGGAAGTGAAGCAAACATAGATCGCAATATTGCCGGCGGCGTCGGCTCACGCTGGTCTCATAGCTATGGGACCAGATTGACGCAGGAGCTTGCAAGGGTTTCACCTTCCTGTTTCACCGAAATGGGTAATAACAGGATTATCTGCGTGCCTAGCGATCCTTCCACAAATTCCGCTCCACCTGCCGTCGCGGTAACGCGGCCTGATGGAAAAACATATCGGTTTACGCAAAGTGGCCCGTTATGGCTTAGTGATTCAGATGTCAATGATCGTGTCGCCGAACTGCGGGATTCATCAAATATGCGCACCGGATGGATCTACTCTAATGCGGCAGGAGATGTGAAAGAGCATTTTGACGCAGACGGGAAGCTGACCTTGATCGCTAGCAGAAACGGTTCAATACAACGATTGACATACAGCACCGGTAACTCAAACGATACCAATACAGCACGCCATCCTGCAGACGCGCCTGTCTGTAAGAATCTGCATCCCGGATCGGTTATCCCGGCAGGACGTCTTCTTTGCGTTACCGACCAATTTGGCCGGCAGCTCAACTTCGAGTATGACGCCGAGGGCAAGATTACCAAATTGATCGACCCTGCCAGTCTGAAAATAACCTATGCCTATAATGGCCCATCCTCAGGATGCCCCGAGACAGGCAGCACGAGCCGGAGCTGCATGGCCAACAATCTGACGAAGGTAACCTATCCGGACGCGAAAAGTCGGACGTATTTTTATAATGAAGCGTCTAAGATCAATGGAGGGACAAACTGTCCGATCAGTGCGACGATTGGAAACGGATATGGGCATTTACTCAATAGCCTAACCGGTATCGAAGACGAAAACGATATCCGATATGCGACTTGGGAATACGATTGCCATGGCAGGGCAACTGCCTCGGAACATGCCGGAGGAGTTGAGAGGGTACAGTTGTCTTATGGCACGATCGACAGTGACGGCAACAGCACCACTATCGTTACGCACTCTATCGGTACCATTGCTAGTCCTCAGACAACAGTTAGGCAGTACACATATAGGCAGATTCTTGGCGTTGCCAAGAACACTGGCGTCGATGGGCCTTGCGTAGAATGCGGTCTAATCAAGCGCAGAGCACATGACGCTAACGGGAATATCTCAAGCAAAATTGACTGGAACGATATCCAGACGACGTACCGGTATGATCTGAATCGCAATCTTGAGACAAGTAGGGTCGAAGCATCCGGTACGCCGCAAGCCCGTACCATTACCACGCAATGGCACCCAACGTACCGCCTGCCGACACTGGTAGCCGGGCCGTTGCGGCGCACCCGCATGGAGCACGATGCCAAGGGCAATGTGCTGACCAAGACGGTGCATGCCACTGCTGACGCAACCGGTGCTTCGGGTGCTGCTGCGCCAACGGTCGGTGTGCCGCGCGCTTGGCGCTACACCTACAATGGCGTCGGCCAAGTGCTGACCGCCACGGGCCCACGCACCGATGTCGGAGACAAGACCACCTATGCCTACGACGACATCACCGGCAACTTGATGACCGTCACCAATGCAGCCGGGCATATCACGACCTTGTCGAACTACGATGCGAATGGCCGGGTCGGCAAGATCGTCGACGCCAACGGCCTGGCCATCGACCTGCAGTACACTCCGCGCGGCTGGCTGAAGAGCAGAACGGTGACCGGCAACGGCGGTACCGAGACCACCGGCTATGAGTATGACGGTGTCGGTCAATTAAAAAAAGTGACACTGCCCGATGGATCGTGGATCGGTTATGACTACGATGCTGCCCATCGGCTGACCGATACCTACGACCGTCTCGGCAACCGCATCACCTACACACTCGATGCGATGGGCAACCGATTAAAAGAGCAAGTGACAGATCCGTCCGGTGCACTGGCCAGACAAATCACGCGGGTCTATGACGCATTGAACCGGTTGCAAACGGTGACCGGCGCGAGTCTGTGACACTGCCGTCACCGATAGAAACAGAATAGCAAGCAGTAAGCCCTGTCGTCTCCCAAGAACAGGAGATTGACAGGGCAGAAGCCGTCTGCAATGATGCCGCACGGATAATTAATAAAAGCATAATGACCAGGAAGTCTGTGTGTCCATAACTACTTCTCCCGTGCCAGCGCTTTAGATTACCTAATTTCTCTTAACGCTTCGTAGATTCTCTGCAAATGCGTCCATTGATGGAATGACGATGGATACATACGGCTGCGAGTATCTAACGAAAATTTATCCCTCTTAATTGGGCTAGTTCATGAATAAACTTACGCTAAACGGGGTAGTGAATAGCTTGGGGTTGAAAGCACCTTCTATGCGTTTTTTTTCGCTCGCTAGTGTCAGGCTGCTGTCTAATAAATTCTCTTTAAAGGGAACCTTCTTTGCGAGCATTTGCAAAACCACCCCAGTACTTCGAAAAATCGACCAAGCGAAATGGCTTAATTTTTCTTTTGGTCGATTGAGTGGCGCTATCGTTGTCTGCTTGCTATTTATGGGTATTGCGAAGGCACAGTCTATTTATATTGATGGCCAGACATATTGGTACAGTCATGGTGGCAGTAATACCCGTTCACTTGAGGATTCTCTTTTTGGATCCCCCGAAGAAGCGTGCAGGAATCCAGAGCCGGCTAGTGGATGGACCACTCATTTGGACTATGAAAGTACTGAGCCGTACCCAGGTAGTAACGCTACCCCTTCGATCTACTCATGCTTTCATAGAGCGCGACCAGACGATGGGTATAGATATAGTTTCGTTGTAACTCTCTGGGTAGTATGCCCGGTCGGTTTTCAGCGCATAACCGATCCTTCCAACGGCAGACTTCGTTGCTATGGTTTTTGGCCGACAGCGCCCAAGAACTATGGGCCCTCAGAGCCAAAGATATGTAACCCGATCAATCCTGCTATTGGCAACAAGTACCAAATCGAAGTGGACTACGTTGGAAGAGGGCCTTTGCCGTTGGTTTTTCAACGCACCTACAACAGCGCAGCATCATTTAATGGGATATTCGGTGCGAATTGGAGTGTGCCTTATAGTCAATCGCTCAAATTACATTCTACTTACGCACTCGCCGATCGGGCCGACGGGAAAATCCTGTATTTTGCATTGTCCAACGGTTTGTTTCAGGCAAGCGGTGATATAGCAGACAAGCTCGTTTCAATAAAAAACGCGGACGGCCATATTACAAGTTATAAATTAATTTCATCGAAAAACGATACAGTAGAACTATACAACGTGGCGGGCAGACTCTATGCCATAGTGGATCGGAATGGTCAATCAATCAGCCTAACCTATAGCAACAGTTCAACACCGGTCTCTGTTGCGCCGCGCGCGGGATTGTTGATTAAAGTTGGCAACTCGTTTGGCAATGCACTCCATTTTTCATATGACAGCAATAGCCGCGTTCGTGAAATGACCGATGGAGGGCAAACAGTCTACCAATATGACTACGACGTCAGAAACAATCTTGCATCGGTAAGATATCCTGATTTAAAAAAACGCACTTATATTTATAATGAGCCTACCCGCACCCAAGGCGCTAGCTTGTTGACCGCTTTGACAGGCATCGTCGATGAGAACGGCGTACGTTATGCCACTTATCAGTATGAGCCTGGCGGCAAAGCCACCTCTACCGAACATGCTGGCGGCGCAGATAAGGCGACATTAACCTATTTTGGAAGTGGTACTTATGTCAGTACTCGTGTCTTGGATCCGTTGGATACGACTAGAACGTATTATTTTCAGTCGATTCTGGGCATGCTCAAACCAACAGGGCAAAGTCAGGCCGCTGGCGCAGGTTGCGGACCGGCGTATTCTGGGATCATTTACGACGCCAACGGCAATATCGCCAGTCGCACCGATTTCAATGGCAACAAGGCATGCTATGCCTACGATTTGGCAAGAAACCTGGAGACGACCCGAGTAGAAGGATTGCCCTCATCTGCTGACTGTGCCGCTGCGCTGGCATCTAGTTCGCTGGTCGCTCCGGTGCGCAAAGTCACCACGGACTGGCACTCGACCTACCGCCTGCCTGTTCGTGTTGCCGAGCCGCTGCGTGTGACCATTAACGGCTACGATCCCAACGGCAACCTGCTTTCCAAGACGGTGCAGGCCACCGCCGATGCGACCGGCAGCCAGGCGTTTTCTGCGACGGCGACTGGCACAGCGCGCATCTGGCGCACAACCTACAACGACTTCGGTCAGGTCTTGACCGCAACCGGTCCGCGCACCGATGTCAACGATTTGTCCACCTATGCCTACGATACGGCCACCGGCAACCTAGTAAGCGTCACCAATGCGGCCGGCCATGTCACGACATTGAGTAATTACGATGGCAACGGACGGGTAGGGAAGATCATCGACGCCAACGGGTTGACCACCGACCTGCAGTACACCCCGCGCGGCTGGTTACAAAGCAGAACCGTCACCGGCAACGGTGTCACGGAATTGACGAGCTACGACTACGACGGCGTCGGCCAGTTGAAGAAAGTCACGCTGCCGGACAGCAGCTGGATCGGTTACGACTACGATGCTGCCCATCGCCTGACCGACACTTACGACAGCACAGGCAACCGTATCAGCTACACGCTCGATGCGATGGGCAATCGGGTAAAAGAAGAAGTCAAGGATCCGACCGGTGCGCTGGCAAAGCAGACCACCCGCCTCTACGACGCCCTGAACCGGCTGAAGGAAGTCACCGGCGCAGGTCAGTAACGCGCAATGGGATCGCCGTTATCTCCCATCAATAGGAGATTGACGGTACGTCAAGTTTCTGAAATGATGCCGCCACAGAATGCATAAAAAGATAATGATCAGGGAGCCGTCCATCATGCGCCACACCTCTTTTACGCTGCGCCCGTTTGCCGGTGCAGTCTTGCTGGCGCTGCTGCCGGGTCTCGCGCTCGCCCAGCAAAACACCACGTACCAGTACCAGTACGATGCGGTGGGCAATCTCACCCAAATCACCGATCCCTTGGGGCGCGTGACCAACCAATCCTACGATGCGTTGAACCGCCTGCGCCAGCAACTGCAGCCGGCGCCTGTCGCGGGAGCACCCCGTCCCGTCATCGGCTATGCCTACGATGGCCAAGACCAACTGGTGTCGGTGACCGACCCGCGCAACCTGGTCACCACCTACACCATCGATGGCCTTGGCAACCAGACCGCCATCGTCAGCCCCGACACCGGCACCACCAGCAAGACGGTGGATGCCGCCGGCAACATGCTCACCGGCACCGATGCCAAGGGCCAGACCACCGCCTATCAATACGATGCATTGAACCGCATTACCCGCATCACCTATGCCGGCGGCCAAGTGGTGAACTATGCCTACGATCAAGGCCCCCACGGCATCGGCCGCCTGACCCAGATCAGTGACGCCAGCGGCACCATCGCGTATGCGTATGATCAACACGGCCGGCGCACCAGCGAAACGCGCACCATCAACAGCATCCTCTACGTCACGACCCATACCTACGATGGCGCCGGACGGCTGGCCACGACCACGACTCCGAGCGGGCGTATCCTGACCTACAGCCGGGATAGCCTGGGCCGCATCGGCGGCATCGCCAGCAGCAAGGACGGCGATGTCGTCCAGATCGTCCACAGCATCGCCTATCAACCGTTTGGCGGCATCACATCCTATGTCAACGGCGCCGGCACCACGGTGCAGCGCAGCCATGACCTCGATGGCCGCCTCACCAGTTATACGCTGGGCGGACAACCCCAGACCTTGACCTACGATGCCGCCTCGCGCATCACCCTGCTGTGGGACACCGGCAATGTGGCGCATACGCACCAGTACGGCTATGACGACCTGGACCGCTTGACGCAGTACACCGGTCCGGTCAGCACCCAAAGCTTTGGCTATGACGCGGTGGGCAACCGCACCCAACAGCAACTGGGCAGCACGAATAAAAGCTATCAATATGGCGCCACCAGCAACCGCCTGACCCAGATTGCCGGCAGCCAAACACTGGCGTATCAAAGCGACGCCAACGGCAGTGTGGTCCACAATGGATTGAATCAATTCAGCTACGACACCCGCGGCCGGATGACGGCGGCCGTCACCGTGCTGGGCACTGTGGCCTACACCGTCAATGCGCTGGGCCAGCGCATTGCCAAGGCATTGCCCAACAGCAGCACGCACTACCACTACGATGGCGCCGGCCAGTTGATCGGCGAGAGCACCGCGCAGGGCGTGTTCCAAAAGGAATACGTGTATTTGAATGACATGCCGGTCGCGCTATTCCAGTAAGACAGGAACAACAACCGCAGCACCGATCCATCACACCGCAAGGCAGGGGCTGCAGTGCAGCCATCAGGGGAGAAGCACGTGTTCCAACGACTATTGATGGGAGCGCTCTTGGGCGCGGTGATGTGCCATGGCGCGCTCGCCAAGGACAAGCTCAAGGATAAGGACAAGGACAAGGACAAGGACAAAGGCAAGGTCGACGTCACCTTGAGCGCACCGGCAGCCCACAGCAGCGCCACCGCGCCAGCCACCATTACCGTGACGGCCCAGGCCACCTCGGAGCAGGCCAGTCACCCGGTGGTGCAGGTCGATTTCTTTGCCGGCACCACGCGGATCGGCAGCGCGACGTAAGCGGTAACCCAGCGGCGTCATAGATTTGCCTGCGGCCGGCCGGCACAATGCCCTCACGTTCAACCACACGGAGAGGGAAATGAAACGATCGGCA
>MESE01000047.1 GCA_001770855.1 Burkholderiales bacterium RIFCSPLOWO2_02_FULL_57_36 | reverse complement strand
CCCTGCAAGGGGCCGATGCGCGACAGGGGAACGCCCTGTCTGTGCTCGCCGCCTTGCACTCACCCTCGATCAATGCGGCAGACCGCTTCGCTACCCGCAAATCGAAGCGTGACGAACTACTAGCGACTGTTCGTTTTTTCTGGAGCCTGCTTCAGTCGGCGGTTATCGCGAATCGGCCCGGTCGGCAAGGCCCGTTTGCCAGGCCCTGAAGGCAGGCAGTGCCGCTGACCGGCAGCACCGATTCGCGCTTGGTAAATGAAAGCATTCTTGCCGGCATATCAAATACAACCGGCATGCCGGATACGGCGCACAATGATGCGAATGACATGATCGAGCCGGGGAGGGCAAGATGCAGCAATATCGAAGCGATGTCGTCATAGTCGGCGGCGGCCTGGCCGGCATCGTCGCCGCGCTGGAACTGCTGTCGGCCGGCAAGCGCGTGACCTTGCTGGAGCGCGATACCGAAGACAATTTCGGCGGGCTGGCAAAGGAAAGCTTCGGCGGCATCCTGATGGTCGGCACGCCCGAGCAGCGCCGTTCCGGCATCCGCGATACGCCTGAGCTGGCGCTCCAGGACTGGCTATCCTTCGGCGAGTTCGGCCGCGACGAATCCGCCGAATTCTGGCCGCGCCGCTGGGCCGATGCCTACGTCAACGACAGCCATGGTGAAATCTACCGCTGGCTCAAGGCGCGCGGCATCGGCTTCCTGCCGCTGCCGTTGTGGGTCGAGCGCGGTCAGTTCGGCGGCGGCAATTCGGTGCCGCGCTGGCATGTGACCTGGGGCACCGGCCATGTGCTGGCGACGCAGCTGATCCGCACGCTGCTGGCGCATCCGCGGCGCGACGCGCTGACGCTCAGGTTCAATCACCGGGTCGAAGCATTGATGGAAGATGCAGGCCGCATCAGCGGTTGCCGCGGCGTCACCGAAGGCACCGGAGAAGAGTTTTCCGAACACGCGGATGCGGTGCTGGTCGCGACCGGCGGCATCAACGGCAGCATCGAGCGCGTGCGGCAGCATTGGCATGCAGACTGGCGTTCTCCGCCGGAAATCATCCTCAACGGGTCGCACAAATTTGCCGACGGCATGCTGCACGACGCGGTGCAGTCTGCCGGCGGGAATATCACCCATCTCGACCGGATGTGGAACTACGCTGCCGGCGTGCGCCACTGGAAGCCGCGCAAACCCGGCCACGGACTGTCGTTGGTGCCGTCGCGCTCGGCCTTGTGGCTGAATTGGCGCGGCGAGCGTATCGGCCCGCATCCGCTGGTCAGCGGTTTCGATACGCGCGATCTGGTGACGCAGATCTGCAGACAGGAAAAGCAGTACTCCTGGCAACTTCTCAATCACAAGATCGCGCTCAAGGAGCTTGCGGTGTCGGGTGCGGAATTCAATCCATCGGTCCGCAACAAGTCGATCACCGGCTTTCTGCGCGACGCGCTGCTGGGCAACCGCTGGCTGGTCGAACAACTGACGGAAAACTGCATTGATTTCGTGATGGCGTCGTCGTTGCCCGAACTGGTGGAAAAAATGAATGCGCTGCAGGGTGATAAGGCGGTCGATTTCGACACTGTGCGCGGCGTTGCCGAACGCTATGATACGGAGATCGACCGCGGCCCGGTCCTGCACAACGACGAGCAATTGCGCCGTATCGCCCACGTGCGCAAATGGCGCGGCGATCGCATACGCACCTGCAAGTTTCAGAAGATTCTGGACCCGGGCGCGATGCCCTTGATCGCGATCCGTGAATTCATCATCAGCCGCAAGAGCCTGGGCGGCATCCAGACCGATCTGGACAGCCGCGTATTGAGCAAGTCGGGCGTACCGATTCCGGGTCTGTATGCGGCGGGTGAGGCGGCCGGATTCGGCGGCGGCGGCATGAACGGCTTGCGCGGACTGGAAGGCACTTTCCTCGGCGGCTGCATCTACAGTGCGCGACGCGCGGCGCAATCGATCAAGCAATAAAACACATCAGCATTATTTACGGAGACCAACATGAAAAAAACCGCAGCCTGGCTGGCCGTCTACGCGATGGAGCAACTTGGCATCAAGTTCACCTTCGGCATACCCGGCGTACACAACACGGAACTGTACGATGAACTGAATAACTCAAAGACAGTGACGCCGATCCTCGTGACGCATGAAGGCGGTGCTGCCTTCATGGCCGACGGTGTGAGCCGCGCGTCGACCGACACCATCGGCGCACTGGCGATTGTGCCGGCGGCCGGCCTGACGCATGCATCCAGCGGCATCGGCGAAGCATTCCTGGACGGCATACCGATGCTGGTGTTTACCGGCGGCATCCGCACCGATACCGGTAAGCGGTTCCAGTTGCACGAGATCGACCAACTTGAAATCGCCAAGCCGATTACCAAGGCGGCGTTTCGCATACTGCGGCATGAAGATGTCGTGTCCACCATCTTCGAGGCATACCGGATCGCCACCAGCGGCGAGCCGGGTCCGGTGCTGATAGAGCTTCCGGTCAATCTGCAATTGTTTCCGGGTGAAGTCGGCGAATTGCCGCGCTGGATGCCGCCATCGGCACTGGCTGCACCGGACCCCGATCTGATTCGCCGTGCCGCCGATGTGCTGCTGGGTGCAAAAAAAACCGGCCTGTTCGTCGGCTGGGGCGCACGCATGGCGATCGAAGAAATCACGGCCATTGCCGAACTGCTGCAAGCGCCGGTCAGCACCACGCTGCAAGGGCTGGCTAGTTTTCCTGCCGATCATCCGCTGCATGTCGGATTCGGCTTCAGTCCGTCGGCGGTGCCGGCGGCGCGCAATGCCTTTCAGCAGTGCGATGCGATGCTGGCGGTCGGCACGCATTTCGGCGAGATCCCGACCGGGAGTTTCAGCGCCGTCGTGCCGCCGGCGTTGGTCCATGTGGATATCAATCCGGACGTGTTCAACGCCAATTATCCGGCCCATGTCGCTATTGCCGGCGATGCGAAGGCGGTGTTGTCCGCGCTACTTGCCGAGCTGCGTTCGCGCGGAGGGCGCCCGGTCAATAGCGAGCTGCAAACGCAGATTGCGCGCGACAAACGCGCCTATCGTGAAGAGTGGTATGCCCATGACAGCAAGGGCCGCGTCAATCCGGCACGCTTCTTTGACGAGCTGCGCCGACAGATGCCGGACGATGCGGTGACGGTGCTGGATGACGGCAACCATACCTTTCTGACCGCCGAGTTGTTCGGACTTCATCGCGGCGCCAGGTTGTTGACGCCGACCGACTTCAACGCGATGGGCTACGCCGTCCCGGCGGCAATCGGAGCCAAGCTGGCGCAGCCGGAAAAGGAAGTGTTTGCAATCGTCGGCGACGGCTGCTTCATGATGACCTGCATGGAAATCGTCACAGCCGCTGCAAACGGCCTGGGTGTGATTTACTTTATATTCCATGACGGCGAACTGTCACAGATTGCGCAAGCACAGGAAATTCCCTACAACCGCAAACCGTGCACGGTGCTGCCCGGTGTGAATATCGAAGGTATCGCGATGGCGACCGGCGCCGCCTATATCGATATGCCGAATCAAAGCCGGATTGCCCCCGCGATATCGGAAGCCCGACGGTTGGCGCAGGAGGGGCGCCCGGTGATCGTCGATATTGCGATCGATTACACGAAGCGCACCGCATTCACCAGCGGCACGGCGAAATCGACCTTCAAGCGCTTTCCGCTATCGCAGCGCGTGCGCTTCGCCGGACGGGCATTGCTGCGAAAAGTGACGGGCTGATGCGTCGCTTTCCTGTCCGGACTGATTGAATGAAATTCGTCAAGAAGCAGGGTCATCGGGCAGAAGTCGGCGTTCCGAAACCGGCCGGACCTGCTTGAATTTCGCCGCGCATCATCCAGACCCGGCTGTGCTCATTCTGCTTCAGGCTGCTGTTGACGATTGCCATGGCGCCGCCGCGATTCACCGCGAGTTTCTTCATCAGCAATCCCTGATGGCTGCCATTGAAACCGCCTGCGAGGTCGCTGCTGTCCGGCACTACGCTTGGCTGCGTGAAGTGTTTTCCTCCGTCGCGCGAGACCGTCATGCCCAAGCCGCGCGGAGGCTGCCGCGCATCGTAAAACAATTCCCACACGACATAGAGATTGTCTTGCGCATCGACGCCCAATGCCGGGAATGCCGTACTTTCGACCGATTGCGGCATCGGCCTGGAAATGTCGCGCGCGATGTCGAACCGGCGTGCGCCATCCGCCGAGCGTGTGTATCGGACGTGATAGCGCGCTAACGGTCCGCCCGAACTCTCTGCATACACCAGGTGCAAGGTTCCGCCGGAATCGACGGCCAGCTTAGGCGCATCCGAATAGTTTTCGCTAGGTGCGACAAGCTGCGGTTCACTGAACCTGGTCCCGCCGTCCGTGGACTTCGCCAAATGGATATCGGCGCCATCGTCTTCGCCGATGGTCCAGGCCAGATACACTACACCGCCGGGACCGAGCGCCATCGACGGCGCGCGCGCGGGATTGGCGTTGCCGCCGCCGGCAATGTGCCGTGGACGGGAGAAGATTTTTCCGCCGTCGGTCGAGCGGCTGAACCAGAGCTGTCCATCGTATTCCGTCCACGCCGCGTAGAGTACGCCCTTGTCAGCTGCGACCAGGTCAAGGCTGCCGTTGTGCCACGTCTTTGAATTGATGCGTCCCTTGCCGTCGCCGCCGATCGAATTCGAAATATTGACGGGTTTCGAAAATGAATTCCCGCCATCATTCGATCGGGAAAATAAAATCTCGCCGCCATGCGAACCGCCGGAAAAAATGATTTCCTGCCAGAGAATGAAGATCGTTTGTGGTGCATCCGGCGCAATCACGATGCGCGGCAGCCATGAAAATGTTGCCGGGCTGCGAGATACATTGATCGGCTGATCGAGCTGCTTCGTGCCGTCGGCGGAAAAGCGTTGAAAGAATACATCCTTGCGCGCTTGCTCCACCCAGGCGACTGCGGTTTCGCCACGATCATTCATTGCAATTGTAGGATCATCGACATAGTCATATCGCGACTGATTCTGTTGCCACGGACCGCGCTCTCCGCGGCCGGCGGCAATTTCGGTGCTTTCGTGCCATGCAAGCGATGATGCGGAATCCGCCGTCACGGCCGATTCCGCAAACGCCATTAAGACGAGGATAATCAACGGCCGAAAGGATAGCGCGCTCATGATGGATTTGGACCGCTTGATGCATTCGCCGGTTCATTGGCGCGGCAACAGTTACTTACAGATTGGTCCGATTGATCACAAGCAAGGCGAGTTAAAACAAAAGAGAGCCAATGATTGGTGCCGGATAGTTATTGCCTGGCGCTGTGCCTAGAATCAAGAGATTCTGGAAAATGTAGTTGCATTTATATAAATGCGGCGATTCATCATTCATTGCAAATGATGCGGAAGGCCATGATGCTACGGGCATTTGGCGCGAAATCGATTGTCGAAAGCCGATGCCCGCCAATAAAAAATCAGTTCGCGACGCTATCGGATATTTGTGTGAGCAACTCTAAACAGACGTGGCGTAAGTCGGCGCAGGCGATCTTGGCAACAACTGGGCGATTGCTCCCCGCAGCCGATCATCGGTTCGCTTTTTCCTGACTTCGTTGCCCGATGTCGATAATTCCTGATCGGGGAAATAAATGCGTACGGTTTTACTTGCGGTGGAAAGATCGAGCCGGTGCGCATGCTGGAGTTCGATGGACTGTCCGATATCCCAAACGCATTCGGAAATGACCACGCCATTCTCCACGCCAATTTCCCTGGCTCTTGCCGATATCACTTCCGCACCGACCAAGCGATCGATTTTCATGCTGACTTCCTGATTCATAATAGGCGCCGTAATAGTTGCTGGAACTCATTTCATGAATGAGCGTATGTCAGAGCGGATTCCTGGTAGATGCTGAACGCGCACAGGCTTTCATGAAATCAGTTTTAAATGATCATGCTTGCTGCCACGCGCGCACACTCTGATGCTCCGCAAACGAAGTTCGAATGATGTGTCAAGTGCACTTGTGCTCATCATGACATGGCTGCGTTCCCGGCCGGTTTTCTCAATTGCGGTATTCGCAGGGAAACCATGCACGGGAAAAGGCCGATGGCGCTCGCTGCTTCTTTATTAGCGGCGTCGTTGAGCGCCAGTGGGGGCCGGGCCGCGTTTTTCAATATGGCGGAACGTGATGCGTCCCTTGCTCAAATCGTAAGGAGACAATTCCAGCGTTACCTTGTCGCCTGCGAGGATACGGATATGATTCTTGCGCATTTTTCCGGACGTGTACGCAATCAGTTTGTGGCCGTTTTCGAGGTCGACGCGGAAGCGCGAATCCGGAAGCACGTCGGTTACAAGGCCGTTCATTTCAAGGAGATCTTCTTTGGACATTCGTCATTCCGATATAAGAGAGATGCGGCGACCGAAGCGGCAACTGCACGTAAATTGTTGAACAGCCATCGTGTCACGCGGCTGGCGAAGGAGAAAGCAGAGTGCGAGCAGACCGGACCGGATTTGCGTTCCTTGCCGTTGGTTAATTGACAGCAATAAAAAGCGCGGGCAGGTGCCGCATTGCCATGCATCGCATGGCATGACCGCAAACGTTGAAAATTGTCGGCACGCTCGGGATTTCAACACGCGTGCAACCGAGGACTGCAAGAGAATTGGGGTTTGAACGCCAACCCAGACAAAGAGGGCAACCTGCCCATCGGATAGCGTGATTATACAGTACAAGCCCAAAAACGCCCTTTTGATGGGCAATGGCGGAACGGTTTGGCGAATGACGCAGTGGGGCGGCCCGATTGGGCGCCCGGCTTTCCGGTTTCACGTTGCCTGCGGCCTGGACAGGATAACCAGTGCGACGCCGCCAAGAACGGCGACGGAGGCGAGCAGCAGACGCAATGTAACGGCTTCGCCCAAAAACAGAATGCCGCCGATTGCCGCGATCACCGGCACGCTTAGCTGTACCGTCGCTGCGCTGGTCGAGCTCAGACCGCGCAGGGCGGTATACCAGATCGCGTATCCGATTCCCGATGTCAATGCGCCGGATGCGATTGCGTACCAGAACCCGGCTTGATCCACCGATGCAAACGGCAGCATAGCGATGCTCAGACCTACGGAAAAAGGCACCGCGCGAATGAAGTTGCCGGCCGTCGCGCAGATCGGGTCGCCCGCGCCTTTGCCGCGCAACGAATAAATCCCCCATGCGATACCCGCGCCCAGCATCAACATCGAGCCGAGCAGCGGTGGTGCGGAAAGTCCCGGCAGCAAAAGACCGACCAGGCCGGCCAATGCGCATGCCAGGCCGACGGTCTGCCGCTTGTGCAGTCGTTCGCCGCGCCATAAGCCGTAGCCGATCATCGTGCTTTGTACCGCGCCGAACAATAGCAATGCGCCGGTGGCCGCCGTCAGGTTGACGTAGGCGAATGAGAAGCCGGCGGCATAGGCAAACAGCGCGAGTGCGGACCGCCAACTGCCGGTAGCGCGGTGTTCTCCGCCGCGCAGGCGCACGATCAGCCACAGGATAATCGCGCCGGAGATGATGCGAATCGACGTGAAGCTGGCCGCATCGATGCCGGTATCCGTCAGCGCAAGACGGCAAAGCAGGGAGTTGCCCGCGAAGGCAATCATGGCGAGCAAGGTCAGGCTCAGTATCTTTGTCCGCGGCATCTCGCAAGCTCCATCGGGTCCAATGAGGTATTTCTATTCGATGCTTTCCCAAGAATTGATCGGTTTTCGCGAGTCCAGGCGCATCCGGTATGAACGCCCGGCTGTCCAGAATATCAGCGCAATGAGCGTAAATCCGAGCTGTCCTGCCGCCAGCGACAGCACCGAGCGATCGAGAATCGGTGCGATCACGCCGGCCACTACGGCGCCCAGCATGGTCATTAGAAATGACTGGCAGGAGGCGACCGTGCCGCGGATATGCGGAAAAAGATCAAGCACCAGCAGCGTGGCGCCCGGCGCGACCAGCGACATGCCAAAGGTGTAGAAGAACAGCGGCGCGACCGACCAGGGCAGCGAGGGCGGCATGAACGCATGATAGATCACGTTGACTGAAGCGGCGCCGACCAGGAAACAGAATCCGATCAGTACCTGTTTCGATACGGTGATTTTTCCGGCAAGTCGATTGGCGGCAAAGGCGCCGAAAAAAATCCCGGCCACGAAAGGGATGAACATCCAGCCAAACTGGTCCGGGCCTAATCCGAGATGCCGCGTGATGAATGCCGGCGCCGACGACACGTACAGGAACAGCCCGGCAAAATTGAAAGCGACCGCACCGGCCTTCAGGTGGAACAATGGAGAGCGGATAATCTGCTTGTAGCTTTGTGCCAGAAATTGCGGATTGAACGGTTGCCTGTTTTCGGGACGAAGCGTTTCCGGCAAGCGCTTCCAGCAATACCACAGCAGCAGCACGGTATAGGCAAACAGGAATAGAAAGATCGAGCGCCAGTCGAGCAGTTTCACGATCCAGCCGCCCAATATCGGCGCGATGGCCGGCGCAATCGAAAAAATCATCGTGACCATCGAAAGCAAGCGCTCCGCGGCGGCGCCTGCATACAGATCGCGAATAATGGCTCTTCCGATCACGACTCCGGCGCCTGCCGACACACCTTGCAGTATGCGGAAAGCCCATAGATATTCAACGCTGTGCGCTGCCGCGCAGCCCAGGGTCGCGACCGCAAATACCGCGAGCGACACCAGGATGATGTTGCGGCGGCCGAACGCGTCCGATAATGCGCCGTGCCAGAGAATCATCACGGCAAATGCAGCCATGTAGGCGGTCAGCGTTTGCTGTACTTCGATCGAGCTGGCCTGCAACGAGAATTGTATGTTCGGGAACGCGGGGAGATAGGCGTCGATTGAAAACGGGCCGAGCATCGCAAGTCCTGCGAGCATCATCGCGAGGGCAATGTTGTTTGCAGGTGGCACGGCGCCGGGGTGTTGATGCGGATTGGTGCTAGTGGAAAGCATTTGAACTCATTGGGACAGGAAGCAGGGGACGGCTCTTATGGTAGGGATGTAAGGACTGGATTGATAGCAACAATTTGGATCCCGAAAACAAATAATGACGATATGAACAGATTGCTAAAGCATATAGTAATTAACCGATCTGTCGAATGAAAAAGCGGCGTCAACAGTCTCTTAATTTGTTATCGCTATGCTACGATGCCCATCAAATCAGATGGGGTGAACATGATGAGCGATGTGGTTGTGCAAGAGCCTGCCGCGCACTTGCCGGGCAAGAAAATCGAACGAGATACATTCCACCATGGAGATTTGCGGCGCGCATTGCTTGCCAGTGCGTGGGAGGTGATTGAAGAACGCGGGGCCGCCAGCACAAGCCTGCGCGAAGTGGCGCGGAGAAACGGCGTGGCTGCATCATCGGCATTGCATCACTTTGGAGACAAGACAAGCTTGCTGGCCGCAGTGGCGGAAGAGGGCTTTCGTCAGCTCACGATGAGAGCGGCGGCGGCTGGTGAGAGCGTCACTGACAAGAAAGAACATTTGCGCAGGTTTTTCCTGGCCTATGTGCAATTCGCATTGGACCATCCCGGCATTTTCAAGCTGATGCACAGCACGCTGATCACGCCGCATAGCCGATATCCGACCTTGCTCGACACTTCCGTCAATACATTCAAGAAAACAAAAGAAGTGATGCAAGCTTACCTGGAACCCTTCGGTCCGATCGACAAGGTCGGAAGCGATGTGTGGGCATTCTGGGCTGCCGCGGATGGCATATCCTCTCTTTTGATCACCTTTCCCGAAGGCGAACGGCCAACCAGAGTGCCGGAAGACGAGCTTATTTTGAATCTGCTCGATGTCGTGCTGCTCGGCCTTGCAGAAAAGTGCCGCCAGCGCGCGGCGGCCACCAGCTGATTTTTTGCGTGCCGCCGGTGCAGGCTCACCGGTAACCGGGTTCAGGCATTTTTCTCCGTGACATTGCAATTTCCAAATTGGAAACTACATTATCATTGAAACGCTGTTAGATTTATTTCCTCAGGAAAGTGAATCGCATCGAGCCTGGCTTGCGAAAGTGCGCCACTCCCCATTCGGGGGATGGCGTTGTTCGGCATTGTGCGTTTTACTGGTCGCGCGAAAACCGCGCCGTGAAATTCGGCGATCGCAACAGCTTTCGTCGAACCGAAGAAGACCCCACCGGCCGACGCGGAATATTAAAAAATAGGAGACATAAGATGAAATTTGACGCCGTACAGCAGGTGCATCGTTGCGCCGGAATAGCCTTCATTGCCGTGAGCATGTTTGCACTGGCATCTGAAAACACAGCAGCTGCCAGTGCAACGGCCGTGCCAGCCGGAGATTCGGCTATAGCGGTAACGGTCAACGGCCAGCCCATCAAGCGCGATATAGTCGACCAGATGGCGCGCGCGCGCGCCGGCGTGCAAAATCCTTACGACGAGGCACTCTATCCTCGCAACACCTCTCAGGCTGCGCCGCCCGCGGGTGCGGAGCGTACGCAACTCATCGAAGACCTGGTTGCGATGGAAGTACTGGTGCAAAAGGCACGCGAACTTGGACTGCACCAGCGGCCGCAAGTGATGGCCGACCTGGAGTTGCAGCAAAAGACACTGTTGAGCGAGTACATGGTGCGCGAGATCATCAAAGGCATCAAGATCGATGCTGCCGACGTCACCGCGCGCTATGCGGCACAGAAGGCGGAACCGCAATACAGGATCAGCCACATTGTGTTGAAAACCGAAGCCGATGCGAAAGCGGCCGTTGCCGAGCTTGACCGCGGCGCCAACTTTGAAAAGCTTGTTGCCAGCCGTTCGATCGATAGAAGCGGCGGCAAGGATGGCAGTCTCGGTTGGCTGGCGCAGAATCAAATGCTTGAACCGTTCGCGGCCGCGGCGCGGTCATTGGCGCCGGGAGCATATTCGCGCCAGCCGGTGCAGACTGAATTCGGCTGGCACGTGATCCGGGTCAATGAGACGCGTGAATACAAGAAGCCGTTGAATGAGCAATTGCAAAATGAGTTGCGCGCGCAAATTCTCCAAGAGAAGGTGGATACTCGCTTGAGTCAGTTAAAACAGGCTGCAAAGGTCGAAGTGCATCAGGCGCGGTAGCGAAAATACCGGATGAAAAAAAGGGGCTTGCAATGCAAGTCCCTTTTACCTTGTGGAACTTCTCGTTCGCTGTACCGGGAATGGCAGGGCCTGAGCGTTGGCCGGGTTCTCTTACATTCCGCCCATGCACAAATATTTGAGTTCCAGATATTCATCCATGCCGTACTTCGAACCTTCGCGGCCAAGTCCCGACTGCTTGACGCCGCCGAACGGCGCGACTTCGTTCGACATGATGCCGGTGTTGATGCCGACCATGCCGTATTCCAGCTTTTCAGCGACGCGCCAGACGCGGCCGATGTCGCGCGAATAGAAATAACTCGCAAGGCCGAACTCGGTATCGTTGGCTGCCGCAATCGCTTCGTCCTCGGTCTTGAACTTGATCACGGCAGCGACCGGCCCGAAAGTCTCTTCGCGCATGATTTTCATGTCGCTGGTGATGTTCGATAGCACCGTCGGCTCGTAGAAGTGACCGCCCAGCGCATGCAGCTTGCCGCCGCTTTCAATTTTGGCGCCTTTTGCCAATGCATCCGCCACATGTTCTTCGACTTTGGCGATGGCCTGCTCATCAATCAGCGGACCTTGCACGACGTCGGTTTCAAAACCGTTACCTACCTTGATCTTTGCCGCGCCCGCGGCCAGTTTTTCAACGAATGCGTCGTAAATCGACTCATGCACGTAAAAGCGATTGGTGCATACGCAGGTCTGCCCGGCATTGCGGTACTTCGATACCAACGCGCCTTCAACGGCGGCCTCCAGGTCGGCATCGTCGAACACGATGAATGGCGCATGGCCGCCCAACTCCAATCCGAGTTTCTTGATGGTCGGCGCGCACTGCTGCATCAGGATGCGTCCAACCGGCGTCGATCCGGTAAAGGATAGGTGGCGCACGATCGGGCTGGAGCACAGCACCTTGCCGACTTCGATCGACTTGTCCGCATCGGCGGTGACGATATTGATCACACCCGGCGGCATGCCGGCGCGGTGCGCCAGTTCCGCCATCGCAAGCGCCGATAGCGGGGTCTGTTCCGCCGGCTTGATAACGATGGTGCAACCGGCGGCAACCGCGGGAGCGACTTTGCGCGTAATCATAGCGATCGGGAAATTCCATGGCGTGATCGATGCGCAAACGCCGATCGGCTGTTTGAGCACTACCATGCGCTTGTCGGACCAGGTCGACGACATCACGTCGCCGTTGACGCGCTTGGCTTCTTCCGCAAACCATTCGATGAAGCTGGCGCCGTACATTACTTCGCCTTTGGCTTCGGCCAGCGGTTTGCCCTGTTCCGCGGTCATCAGCGCGGCCAGGTCGTCGGCATGAGCCAGCATCAATTCAAACCATTTGCGCATGATGCCGGCGCGTTCTTTTCCCGTCTTGGCCGACCAGGCCGGAAAGGCGGCATTGGCGGCATCGATCGCGCTCTGCGCTTCGGCGGCGCCCATGTTAGGCACGGAACCGAGCGTGACGCCATCGGCGGGATTGGTTACGTCAAAGCTTGCGGCCGCGCCGACCCAGGCGCCATTGATGTAGGACTGATTGCGCAGCAGCGCGGCATCGTTCAGCTTGGGAAGTCCCTTGACTGCTTGCAACATGTTGTCTCTCCTGCGGTGAGGTGCAAAAAAAACAAGCATAGCGCAAAGCGCAGCATCTTGCTGTGCGCTATTGGCGATTCTTCGTGGCGCGGCGAACAAAGTCGGGCAGGCGCCGGCCGGTCTGATCGGGATACTTGTCCATTGCCGTTAGCGCTTGAGCGCGATCAAGGCGAAATGAGCGGAAATCCGAGCGCATTTCGCACCAGGCTGCGATTAACCAGGTGCCGCCCCAGAAGTACAGCGCCAACGGCCAGATAACGCGTTGCGTCGCCTTATCCTGCGCATCGACGTAGTCGAGCTGCAGCTTGCAACGGCGGCCGATTGCCTGACGAACCTGTTCCAGCCGTTCTCCATGCGCTGGATCGATATGGAATGCCGGCGCAAACATTGGCGTCGCTTCGACGAAGTCGCGTTTTTCTTTCGGCAATGCAAGGGTGATCTTGGCCAGCGCAGCAATGCTTGATGCTGCAAGCTGCGGTCCGCCCCAGGCTTGCACCATGCGCATGCCAATGACCAATGCATCGATTTCATTTGGAGAAAACATCAGCGGTTGTAAATCGAATCCAGCCTTTATGCGATAGCCGACGCCGGCTTCGCCTTCCACCGGCACGCCGGACAATGAAAGGTCGCGCACGTCGCGATAAATGGTTCGTTCAGATACCGCCAGCCAGTCGGCCAATTGCCGCGCAGTCGTGAGCCTGCGTCCACGCAGATACTGTGCGATCTGAAATAACCGGTCGGCGCGGCGCATCAGTAAAGAGTCTTCATGGCAGCACTCCGCGTAATTCCAGCTCGGTCAGAAAATGCAGTTTGTCGTCACGTGCGACTTGCCGCCAGTCACGGTCGGTCAGCGCTCCCTCCAATGCCCACAACAGGTTCAACGTCGCCGCTTGATTTGCGTTCTTGAGTGCAATGAAGGCATCGATTGCGCCGTATCGCGCCAGCTCCGCATGGGTGCGAATGCCGATCGTCTCCAGCATGGCGATGGAACGTGGACCAAGGTTGCGCAGATCGGATAGTCGTTGGACGCTCATAAAATTATTGTGGCAAATACGGCAAGGGTCGTCCAGTGCTGATCACGATCCGGTCCGACGCTGACGCGCTGCCTGTCTATAGCTTGCGAATCAGCGCAGTTGCGATGGCGGTCGCCACCACTTTACCACCCTGGCTTAATTCTCCCGCGAGAAAGCAGACCGCGCCGCCGCGCCGCACTACTCGACCCACGCCGTGAAGTTTCCCCGGTACTGCCGGGCTGAGAAACTGCACATGCAGATCGAGCGTCGGTGCAAACTCATCGGCTTTTAGCGTGGCGGCAAGGGCTGGACCCATCGTATCGTCGAGCATCGCAGACAGGAATCCGCCCTGTATTTTTCCGGCCGGATTGATGAACTCTTCTTTTCCTTCAAACTCGATTTCGATAGCACCGGTATCGAAATCGACCGAGATGATATTGGCGCCGAGTGTCCGTGCCGCTTGTGGTTGAGGTAGCCTGCCATCCTGGATTTTCCAGAAAAATGCGTTTCGGTCCATCTGGACTCCTGTTGATAATTCGGGTGCCGATCGTGCCGGCAATATGCTCGCAACGGCCTGCCATTCCTCGTTGCGCTTGGAATGGCGGCCTTATGCTAACGCTCGCCCGGCGGCTGATGCAGCGCCAGTCGGTTGCCTTCCGTATCGATGAAGTGTGCAATGAAGCCTATGTCATTGGGCAGCTCGGTTTTACCCATTTTGACGGTGCCGCCGGCGGGTTCGACGCGCGCCAGCAATTGTTCGATGGGAGCGGGGCTGTCGAGATAAATGATCGGGCCGTTGGCGCCGGGTTCAGACCCTTCGCCTTGAATCACGCAGCCGTATCCCTGATTGGATGCATCAGGAAAAATTCCCATTTGAATCGGTCCGACAGGCTCCACTTTCAATTTGATGTCGAACAGCGCTTCATAAAATTTTGTCGCGCGGGAAAAATCGGAAGAAGGAATTTCAAACCAGTTTATTTTCGTGTCCATGATGTTCTCCAGTAAGTGCGCGACGCCGTTTCCTGGATCGGAACGGTCGTCATGGCATGGAGACATCATGCGCCGACGCTCCTGACAGCGTTGTGTCAGGAGCTTTCAGTAGCATTGCCTATGCTTCTTTCGGCTTGGCCTGTTCGCGGCGGTTGAATCCGGCAACCATGTCGAAGCGGAACAGCCGGCATTCCAATGCGCCGTTGAAGAACGGCGTCTTGCGGGATTCTTTCAGTCGCAAAAACTTCGGCAATCCGAGGTCCGCGGAAAACAGGAACACCTGCCAGCCGGCGAAGCGTTGCTTCAAGGTGGTGCCGAATGCATTGAAGAAGGCAGCCGCCATTTCATCGGTTTCGATCGTGCTGTCGCCGCGTACGCCGATACGTTCTCCATACGGCGGATTGGTGAGGATGATGCCGGGCGTTTCAGTCGGCGGCTTGACTTCCTGCGCCTCGATTTGCTTCAGTGGAATTTCGAACGGAATGCCCGCTTTGTTCAGGTTGCTGCGGGTCATGACGATCATGTCGCCGGAAATATCGCTGCCGAAGATCGTCGGCGCATCCGGCAGCGGATTCGGTTTGACACTGTCCTTGATCGCATGCCATTCCCTGGCATCGAAGCCGCTGAATTTTTCGAATGCGAATTCGCGCCGCGCACCCGGCGGGATGCCGGCCAGCATCTGCGCCGCTTCGGCGAGGATGGTGCCGGAACCGCACATCGGATCGAACAACACCATGCCGGGCTTCCAGCCCGCCACGCGCAGCAGTCCCGCCGCAAGATTTTCGCGCAGCGGCGCGTCGCCGGTGTCCAGCCGCCAGCCGCGCTTGAACAGCGCTTCACCTGAAGTGTCGAGATAGAGCGTGAAATTGCGCGCATCCAGAAAACCGACGATGCGCATGTCCGGCGTTTTAGTATCGACCGATGGCCGTTCGGAGCAGATGTCGCGGAAACGGTCGCAGATCGCATCCTTGATCTTCAGCGTGGTGAATTCCAGGCTGCGCAGCGGCGATTTGATTGCGGTGACGTCGATGCGGATCGTCTGATGCACGCCGAACCAGTCTTCCCACGGCTGCGCAAGCGCCAGGTCGTAGATGTCATTTTCATTGGCGTAGCTGGCATGCGCCATGCGCATCAGTACGCGCGACGCGATGCGGGAATGCAGGTTGATGCGATAGGCATCGGTCAGCGAGCCGGAACAATGCACGCCGCCCGGCACCTGGTTGTGGACCTTGAGTGTCGCGCCTTGTTGGGCGATCTCGCCGAGTTCTTCCGCAAGCGCGGCTTCCAGTCCGCGCGGGCAGGGACAAAAATAGGAATGTGACATGGAGGACCCTTTATCCGTAGTGAAATGCCTTCGCTCTTCGAAGCGGGCATTTTAAATTCAACTGCTAAATCAGATTGTCATTCCGAATGACAAGTTTTCAGGCGATGGAACCAAATATCTATTTCGCAAACGCCCGCTCGACAAAATCCAGCCGGTCCTGTCCCCAGTACCCCTGACCGTCGACGACATACCAGGGAGCGCCAAATACGTTCGCGGCGATCGCACCATCGGTAAAGCGATCGTAATCCGCCTGAATGCCGGCGGTTTCGGCGGATTTCAGCAATTCCTTGCCGTCGTAGCCGCATGCACCGGCGATTGCGGCCAGCGTATCTGCATCGGCAATGTTTTTATCTTCTGCCCAAACCGCGCGCATGAGGGAACCGCTCAGCGTCAACGCGCCATCGCTGCCATGCGCCAGCCGCGTTGCAATGATCAGCTTCGCTGCCAGATCGCCGGATACCGGAAAAAACTTTGGCTGCAGGTTCAGCGGCAATTCAAGGAATTCGCTCCAGCGCTGCAACTCCAGCAACCGGTATGCTTGCCGCTGCGGCGCGCGTTTTGCCAGCGGGATACCGCCCGACAGGCTGAATATCTTGCCCAGATCGAATGGTTTGATCTCGACTTGCACACCGTACTGTTCGGCTAGCGCAACAAGGCGCGCATGTCCCAGGTAGGCGAAAGGCGATTGCGGCGCGAAATAATATTCACATGTTTTTGCCATGGCGATCCTTGAGTTGGGTACGTTCAGAACGGTTTGACGACAACCAGGATTGTGATGGCCACCAAAATGACGGTCGGCACTTCATTGAACCAGCGGTACCAGGTATGACTGCGTGTATTGCGGCCGGTTTCGAATTTTTTCAATAGCGATCCGCAGGCATGGTGATAGCCGATCAGTAATACGACCAACGCAAGTTTTGCATGCAGCCATCCACTGCCGGGGCCTTTACCGAATCCGTAGCCAAGCCACAACCAAAGACCGAACACCACGGCCGGGACCGACAATATGGTCATGAAACG
Source organism: Burkholderiales bacterium RIFCSPLOWO2_02_FULL_57_36 (assembly GCA_001770855.1). Classification (GTDB taxonomy): domain Bacteria; phylum Pseudomonadota; class Gammaproteobacteria; order Burkholderiales; family Burkholderiaceae_D; genus MESE01. Next base: position 69,561 of record MESE01000047.1, on the reverse strand, counting down.
GTACAGCTTGCGCGCCATCACAAGCAGGCGCTCGGTGGCGGCGGTTTCTTTTTCCATCGCCAGATTGACCAGGATGCGCGGCAGGTAGAACAGGCCGGCAAACCAGGAAATGACGAAGATCAGGTGCAGCGCTTTAATCCAGAACATGGTTTTCTCGCTATAGATCGTTAGTGTGAGTTTATTCTCGTACTTCGCCATGGTGGAGCAGGGGTTTCGCGGGGCATTGCTCCGCGCCTGCGCAACGGTGCTGCCTTGCAAGGCGGCTCTCCGTTTGCATGGCAAACTTATTCACGCACTTCGCCATGCCCGAACACCACATATTTCAGGGATGTCAGACCTTCCAGGCCGACCGGTCCGCGCGCGTGCAGCTTGTCGTTCGAGATGCCGATCTCCGCGCCCAGGCCGTATTCGAATCCGTCGGCGAACCGCGTCGATGCATTGACCATCACCGATGCTGAATCGACTTCGCGCAAAAAACGCATCGTGCGCGTGTAATCTTCCGTGACGATTGCATCGGTATGCTGCGATGAATATTTGTTGATGTGGTCGATGGCTTCGTTCACGTCCGCCACAATTTTCACTGACAGGATCCCGGCCAGATACTCGGTATGCCAGTCTTCCTCGGTTGCTGCGTTCAGATTCGGGTAACCCTTCAGCAGCTTGCGCGCTTCTTCATCTGCACGCAGCTCGATGTCCTCGGCGCGATACAGCCGGGCCAGTTCCGGCAACACCTGCGGGGCGATCGCGCGTGCCACAAGCAGGGTCTCCATCGTGTTGCAGGTGCCGTAGCGTTGGCATTTTGCGTTGAACGCGATCTTCAGCGCCTTCTGGATGTCCGCCTTGTCGTCGATATACACATGGCAGATGCCGTCCAGGTGCTTGATCATCGGCACTTTCGATTCTTGCATCAGCCGTTCGATCAGGCCCTTGCCGCCGCGCGGCACGATGACGTCCACGTATTGGGGCATTGTGATCAGCTCGCCAACCGCTGCACGGTCGGTGGTTTCGACAATCTGCACCGCATCCGCAGGCAGGCCGGCGCCCGCCAGCCCTTCCTTCACCAGCTTCGCCAACGCCTGGTTGCAATGAATCGCCTCCGATCCGCCGCGCAGGATGGTTGCGTTGCCGCTCTTGATGCACAGGCCGGCCGCATCGACGGTCACGTTCGGACGGGCCTCATAAATGATGCCGATCACGCCGAGCGGCACGCGCATCTGTCCTACCTGAATCCCGGTCGGACGGTATTTCATGTTGGATATTTCACCGATCGGATCGGCCAGCGCGACGACCTGCTCCAGGCCCTCTGCCATGGTTTCGATCGCCTTGTCGGACAAGGTGAGGCGGTCCAGCATTGCAGGCGCAAGACCGTTGGCGCTCGCGGCATCGAGGTCCTGCTGATTGGCGGCACGCAGAACGTCGGCGTCACGGCGAATGGCAGCGGCGATCAACGACAGCGCACGATTTTTCGCGGCGGTGTCGGCCTTGGCCATGGCACGCGATGCATTGCGCGCGCGCTGACCGACTTCATTCATGTAGAGCTTGATGTCCATTTTTTTGATGAGAGATCTTGAAAATACCGATTAACGCCCTTGCGCGACTTTCAATCCGAGCTGCAGCAATGCATCCCATGCATCGCCGGCAAACGCTTTCGCCCGCAAACCCTTGATCATCTTATCGACTTGCGCCGCTTCCTGCAGCGCGCGCTCCAACGCCGGCAACGAGAGCCGCCGTAACGCCGGTTCCATCAGGCGCTCGCGCGGTCCCCAGATGCGATATTCCTTCAAGAGCATGCCCAGCGCCTTGCCTTGTGCGACGCCCGCTTTCAGCTTCAGCAGCGTGCGAACTTCTTCCGCAACCGCCCACAGCACCAAGGGCAGGGCCTCGCCTTCACCCTTCAGGCCCTCCACCATGCGTACCAGGCGCTCCACATCGCCGGACAGCATCGCTTCGTTCAATTTGAATACATCGTATCGCGCGACGTTCAAGACCGCATCATGTATTTGTTCGAACGTCAGCTTGCCTTCCGGGTAGAGCAGCGCGAGCTTTTGAATTTCCTGATGCGCGGCGAGCAAATTGCCTTCCACCCGGTCTGCAATGAAATCGATGCTTTGCCGGTCCGCGCTCTGACGCTGCGCGGCAAGCCGTGTCCCGATCCAGCCCGGCAATTGTGCTCTTTCCACCAGCGGGATATCGATGAATACGCTGGCTTGCTGCAGCGCGCTTACCCACGCCGCTTTTTGCGTCGCCCAGTCCAGTTTGGGCAGCGTGATCAGCGTGATATTGTCCGGGCTTAAGCTTGCCGCATACTGTTGCAGCGCTTGTCCGCCATCCTTTCCCGGCTTGCCGGTCGGGATGCGTAACTCGATCAATTTCTTGTCGCCGAACAGCGATTGCGACTGATTCGCCGCAAGCAGTTCACCCCATTTGAAACCGCGCTCGACAGTCATTACCTCGCGCTCCGAAAAGCCTTGCGCACGCGCAGTCTTGCGGATCTTGTCGGTGGCTTCGAGCGCAAGCAGATGTTCGTCGCTGGACACCACGTACAACGGCGCAAGCGGCTTGGCCAGATGTGCGTCGAGGGCGTCGATCCGCAGTTGCATGATGTTTACTGAGCAGCCGGTTTCAGGGCCGCGATCCGGCGCAATATCTGGAGAACCATATCGCTTTGCATTTCACGGTACAAGGATGCTTCTTCAGTTTCCTTTGCCAGCACTTGCGACTCGTTAAAGCTGAGTACGCGTTTTATGACAATCTCGGTGGCCGGAAGCAATTCGGCGCTCTTGCCGTCTTTTACCCGAAATACTACCTTGTAAAAAAGTGCATTTTCGCGCACCCGGCCCTGGCTGTTCAGCGAAAGCACTTCCTTGTCCCGGGTTTCGGAAAGCACTTCGATCACCGCTTCGGCTTTCCTGGGATCGGTCGCAATTGCCGTCGCGCCGGCCGCGATATTGCGCCTCAATTCCGTTCCCAATGACGATGAATCGGGAAGCCCGACATGAACCGTCTTGAACGGCAAATCGGCTTGAGTGCCGGAACCGCGCAGCTTGAAGCCGCAGCTCGACAGCATCAGTGCGGCGCTTAAGGCAAGTACAAAGGCGAAACGGTGTTTGACAAACATTTGTGTTGGATCCTGAAAAAAATCATACGACGATATTGACCAGCTTGCCGGGCACGATGATGACTTTCTTCGGCGTGCCGGTGACGAACTTCTGCACGTTCTCATTGGCCAGCGCAGCTTGTTCGATAGCGGCCTTGTCCGCGTCCTTGGCAAGCTTGATGCTTCCTCGCAGCTTGCCGTTGACTTGAACCATCAACTCGATTTCAGCCTGTTCCAGCGCGTCCGGATCGACTTGCGGCCATGGTGCGTCGAGAATATCGCCATGGACTTGCGCAAATCCGAGTTCCTGCCACAGCACATGCGTGACATGCGGCGCAACCGGATACAGAACACGAATGAAAATCGACAAGCCTTCGCTGACCACCGCATTCGATGCCGGCGAGTCGTCGAGCTTCGCCGCCTCCAGCGTGTTCAGCATCTTCATGCCGGCGGAGACGACCGTGTTGTACTGGATGCGCTTGAAGTCGTGATCGGCCTGGTGCAGGATCTTGTGCATTTCCCTGCGCAAGGTCTTGTGCGTTTCCGGCAACGCCGAGAAGTCCACGGCGCTGGCGGCGGCGATGCGCGGCGCCTGGCCATGCGCATATGCCCACACCCGTCTCAGAAAGCGATTGGCTCCCTCGACGCCGGCGCCGGACCATTCCAGCGTCTGTTCCGGCGGCGATGCGAACATCGTGAACAGGCGCGCGGTATCGGCGCCGTATTGATCGATCTGGGCCTGCGGGTCGATGCCGTTGTTCTTCGACTTCGACATTTTCTCGGTCCCGCCGATCTGGACCGGAGCGCCGTCGGATTTCAATTGTGCGGCTACCGGGCGGCCCTTGTCGTCCAGCGTCAACTCGACGTCTTCCGGATTGAACCAGATTTTCTTGCCGCTGCCATCTTCGCGATAATAGGTTTCGTTCAGCACCATGCCTTGTGTGAGCAGGTTGGTGAACGGTTCGTCGAACTTGACCAGGCCGAAGTCGCGCATTACCTTGGTCCAGAAACGCGCATACAGCAGGTGCAGCACCGCGTGTTCGATGCCGCCGATGTACTGGTCCATCGGCATCCAGTAATCGTTGCGCGAATCCACCATTGACTCATTACTGCCGGGTGAGCAGTAGCGCATGTAATACCACGACGAGTCGACGAAGGTATCCATCGTGTCGGTTTCGCGCCGCGCCGGCTTGCCGCATTGCGGGCAATCGACGTGCAGGAATTTTTCATGCTTGTTCAGCGGATTGCCGCTGCCGTCCGGTACGCAATCTTCCGGCAACACCACCGGCAAATCCTTTTCCGGCACCGGAACATCGCCGCAATGGGCGCAGTGAATGATTGGAATCGGCGTGCCCCAATAACGCTGGCGCGAAATGCCCCAGTCGCGCAGGCGATAGGTGATTTTTTTCTCACCAAGACCGAGTGCGGCCAGGTCTGCCGCTACCGCATCGACGGCGGCTTCATGGTTTAGCCCGTCAAACTGATCACTGTTTATGCATTCCCCATCTTTACTTTCAATGCTGGTCCTCAGTTCTTCTAAGAAACCAAACGCCTGATTCATGAAAATATCAGCATCTGGCGAGTTCTCCATTGCTTCATTGAATGCACTGAGAAATCCTATCTGTATTGCTCGCTGAAGGCTAAATTTCCCTTTAGTTTGACTCTCTAATTGCTCTGCCAATAACTGAAGACTTGCGGGAAGAAAAACTTCTTTCGTGATGTGAATATTGTATTTTTCTGCGAAAGCATAATCACGGAAATCGTGCGCTGGCACGCCCATCACGGCCCCGTCGCCGTAGGTGATCAACACATAGTTACCGACCCACACTTCAATCTGCTTGCCGGTCAATGGATGTGAGACATACAGGCCGGTCGGCATGCCTTTCTTTTCCATCGTCGCCATGTCGGCTTCGATCACACTGCCCAGCTTGCATTCGGCAATGAAGGCGCCGAGTGCTGGGTTTGACTTTGCGGCAAACGTCGCCAGCGCATGTTCCGGCGCGACGGCGCAAAAGGTCACGCCCTTGATCGTATCGGCGCGGGTGGTAAATACCCACAGCTTGCCATCGCTGATCAGTTGCTCTCCGTCGCGGATATCGTGCGGGAATGCAAAACGCACGCCGGTCGATTTACCGATCCAGTTCGATTGCATGATGCGCACGCGCTCAGGCCAACCGGGCAGCTTGTTGTCGACATGGTCGAGCAATTCTTCGGCGTAATCGGTGATCTTGGCGTAGTACATCGGGATTTCGCGTTTTTCGATCAGCGCTCCGGAACGCCAGCCGCGGCCGTCGATCACCTGTTCGTTGGCCAATACGGTCTGATCGATCGGGTCCCAGTTCACGGTGCCGGTCTTCTTGTAGATGATGCCTTTTTCGAGCATTTTCAGGAACATCCACTGGTTCCACTTGTAATACTCGGGCCGGCATGCGGTCATCTCGCGCGACCAGTCGATCGCCAGGCCCATCGCCTGCATCTGCTCTTTCATGTGCGCGATATTGGCGTAGGTCCATTGCGCGGGCGGCACGTTGTTGGCCATCGCGGCATTTTCCGCGGGCATGCCGAACGCATCCCAGCCCATCGGCATCAGCACGTTATAGCCGTTCATCCGCAGATAACGGTACATCACGTCGTTGATCGTGTAATTGCGCACATGGCCCATGTGCAGCTTGCCGGACGGATAGGGCAGCATCGAGCAGGCATAGAACTTTTTCTTGTCCTTGCCGTTCTTGTCTTTTGCGTGCTCGACAGCCTTGTACGCGTCGATTGCGCGCCAGTGATTTTGTGCCGATTTTTCGACGTCGGCGGGGATGTACTTGTCTTGCATGGCGGATGATGCTGAAAGTGGATACGAACCGAGCATTATACTGGTTCAACCCGGTGCGTAGCGTCGGGGGAAACGCGCATTTTCAGTGAAAAATCAGTGAAGCACGAGTTGCACTGCGAGATTCTCGCTGTTTTCGATGGTGCGTTCGTTGATTGCGTCGACACGGTCCGGTAAGGTATCGAGAATCTGCGGCGCCCGGTTCCGTAAAATACCGGAATGTGCAATCACTGTCCCTCAGGGGGTAGGCAATCGATCTGGGCCTCCAGTTTGCGGCCATAGAAATCGGGAAAGCCGAATTTGCTCTGGCATTCGCCGTGAACGGATGGCCAGTCCCTGATCGCCGCCCCATCTACACAAACGGCTGCGATCCCCTTTTCTAGCGCTTACTTTTTTTGCACCGCATCCTTGGGATCGGTCACGAACCCCATTTTGGTCAGTCCATTGCTTTGCGCCGCCGCCATTACCTGCGCAATCACTTCATAACGGGTTGATTTGTCGGCGCGCAGCTGCAATTCCGGCTGCGGATTTTTTTGTGCGGCAGCGGCCAGGCGGGCATCCAGGTCTTTCTGATCGAGTACGGCATTTTCCCAGAATATCGTTCCCTGATCGTTGATGGAGAGCGAAATGGTCTCCGGCTTTTCCGGCGCCGGCGCCGATTGCGCGCTCGGCAGGTCGAGCTTGACCGCGTGGGTAAACAGCGGTGCGGTAATGATGAAAATTACCAGCAGCACCAGCATCACGTCGACCATCGGCGTGACATTGATCTCCGACATGGGAGCTGTATGCTTGTTATCGTTGAATCCGCCGAATGCCATGAATGTTCCTCAGTGTGAAGCAATAAGTACAGTGCCCGGTTATTTTCCGATCCGTGCACCGGTTGTCAGATAGGCATGCAGATCATGTGCAAATGCATCGAGTTCCGCCAGCGTCACGCGATTGACGCGAGTGAATGCGTTGTAAGCCAGCACTGCCGGAATAGCCACAGCCAGTCCCAATGCAGTCATGATCAAGGCCTCGCCGACCGGTCCGGCGACTTTGTCGATTTGCACGGTGCCGGTTGCCGATACGGCAATCAACGCATGATAGATACCCCACACCGTGCCGAGCAGACCCACGAACGGTGCAGTCGAACCGACCGAAGCCAGCAGGGTCAGACCGTTTTCCAGGCGTGCCGACACGCGGTTGATTTCCTGACGCAAGGTACGCGTGATGAGCTCGCTTGGGTCCGTCGCCGCGTTCAGCGACCCTTCCTGTGCCCTGATATTGGCCGCTTCGGCACTTTGCATTGCCAGCGGCGTGTAGACGTTCTCGCTGTCACTATGCTTGATGGTGGCGATGGCGTCATTCAAGGACGGCGCTTTCCAGAAACCTTCCAGCGCGCCCGCGCTTTTGCGGATACGCCACGAGCTCCAGGTTTTGGACAGGATGTAATACCAGCTCAGTATCGACATCAGCAGCAACACGTAGGCGACCGCGTGAGAAATTGCATCGCCTTGCGACCAGTAATGCGCCAGATTCAAGCCTTGATTCGCGACAGTTTGGTTCATGACAGTCCAATGGGAGATATAAATAAATAAAATTAGTTTTGGAGTTTAAACGTATAGGAAAGCGGATACCAGTGGCTTACCGCCTTACCATCAATGGTTGCGGGATGAAAGCGCCAGCGCTGTATTGTAGTTCTAGCCGATTCGTCGAGTATTGGGTAACCGCTGGATGAGGTTATTTCCACTTGGCCGGCCGTGCCGTCGGCTTTCACGAACACTCGCAGCATTACCGTTCCTTGTTCACCATAGCGTTTGGCCATTGACGGATAGACAGGCTTGGGATTGCTGGCCGCATATTCTGCCGGAATGGACACGCTGGTTTTGACCGGAATCGAAGGTGCGGCCGCCACGGGAGCAGGCTGCGCTTCGGGCGTTGCAGCAGGGGCTGCACGCGGGGCTGCCTGCACCGGATCGGGACTCGAAGGAACCGGCGCGGGCGGCGTCCTGCTCTCCGTTGTTGCCTGCTTGCGTGGAACACGAGGCTTCGCGGCAGGTTTTGGTTTGGGCTTTGGCGGAGCTTTCGCGTCAATCGGTTTCTGTTTCGCAGGCGATGGAACAGGCGGAGGTAACGGAGCGGATGGCGCCAAGGCCACGGGCTCCGGCAGAGGTTTTTCCTGCATCGGTAAAAGCTGAACCGCCATGCTGACTCGTTCCGGTGTCTTGTCGACCGGAGTCCACACTCCGACGATTACCCATGCAATCAGCCCCGCGTGCAGAAGCAACGCAATAAGCAAGGCAGCCGCGGAAAACAGGCGATTCATGATCGGTCGGGCAGCCGGCTATCCGTCGCTCAACGCGTCAGCGCAGGCCGAGCACATCCTGCATGTCATACAATCCAGTGGTTTTATTCGCAAGGAAACGCGCCGCGCGCAGGCTGCCATGTGCGTAGGTCGCGCGGCTGGACGATTTATGCGAAATCTCGATGCGCTCGCCGATGCCGGCAAACAGCACCGTATGATCGCCGACGATATCGCCGCCGCGAATGGTTGCAAATCCGATCGACGATGGATCGCGTTCGCCGGTCACGCCTTCTCGCGCATACACTGCGACATCCTTCAAATCGCGCCCGAGTGCGTTGGCAATGACTTCACCCATTTTGATTGCGGTACCGGACGGCGCATCAACCTTGTGGCGATGATGCGCTTCGATGATTTCGATATCGTAGCCTTCCGAAAAACTTTTCGCGGCCATTTCCAGCAATTTCATTGTCACGTTGACACCCACGCTCATATTGGGCGCAAACATGAGCGCGGTTTTCTTTGATGCGGCAAGAATCGACGCCTTGCCTGCTTCGTCGAATCCGGTAGTGCCGATGATCATCTTGATGCCGTGCGCGGTGCAATATTCCAGATGCTGCAACGTGCCTTCCGGGCGAGTGAAGTCGATCAGGTATTCAGCGTTTGCCAACCCCTTGACCAGTTCGGATTCGATTGCGACACCTGAGGATTTGCCGAGAAATGCCGCCGCATCGGTGCCGATGCATGGTGCGCCCGGCACATCGAGCGCACCGGCCAGTACCGCATCATCGGCGTTGAGGATCGCTTCAACCAGCATTCGACCCATACGGCCGGATGCGCCGGCCACCGCGATTTTCATTGGATTCATACCGCTAGCGACGTCGGTTAATCGGGTCCGTGGGAGACGGCCCGGTTTGCTGCGCGGGTGTCGGCGAAGCCGGGCGCTGAGGAGCGCTCGCACTTGTCTTTGTGCTTTCGCCCGCTATAAGGGAGAGGAAAGCCTCCTCGGTTGGCAAATTCCCGCCATCGATACGCGCCACGCGATTATCTTTGAAAAACACAGTGACCCGGCTGCTGGTCACTTCGCCGTTGCCTTCCTGAAGGCGAAATGGGTAATCCCAGCGGTCGGCATGGAAGATATCCGTCAATAACGGCGTACCGAGTACAAAGCGCACCTGATCCGGTGTCATGCCTTCCTTGATTTGCGCAAGCATTTCTTTCGATACAAAATTGCCTTGTTGAATATCGATGCGATAAGGGGAAAAAATTCCGAGAAAGCGCCGCTGTTTCGTTACCTGCACTCCGGTGGTCGCCGGAGCCAGTGCAGATTTCGCCTCTGCGGTCTGGACTGGGGCAGGAGGCTGTTTCTGCGTCGGAGCCGCAACGGGACTCTTGCCGGCGACAACGGGTTCATCAATTAACGGGTTTTTCGACGCGCAGCCTGTAATGATTGCAGTGAAAAAAAGGAAAACTGCACCGGCAGCTACCGAAGAAACACGATTGGAATAAAAGGACAGCAGTCGCATAGTAAAGGGATCTCAATTGATTTGAGCAAGTTCGCCAAACGCTATATGATAAAGCAGATAACCTTAATCCGAGTAACAACATGATGAATAACCCTTCAGAACTGAAAGCCAGCGGGCTTAAAGCGACCCTGCCGCGACTTAAAATCCTTGAAATTTTTCAAAATAGCGCGGTGCGCCATTTGAGCGCCGAGGACGTATACAAGATTTTACTCAACGAAAACATGGATGTCGGCCTGGCAACCGTTTATCGCGTTCTTACGCAATTTGAACAGGCGGGACTGTTGCATCGTAACCATTTCGAAACCGGCAAGGCGGTGTTTGAACTCAACGAAGGCTCGCATCACGACCATCTTGTCTGTCTGGATTGCGGCCGTGTCGAAGAGTTTTATGATGAACAGATCGAAAAACGTCAGCAGAAAATCGCGACCGAACGCGGTTTCGAAATTGCCGAGCACGCGCTGGCGCTGTATACGCACTGTACCAAGACCGCTTGTCCGCATCGCAACCGGTGATACGCGGAACGCAGCCCATCGACAGCCGCTATAAATCGAAAATCCGGAGTTCCGCAGCCGCTTTGCCATGCGTGATTTCCAGGAACGCCAATGAGACCGGCAGCTTGAAACGGCGCGGTCCGGTGCTGCCCGGATTGACAAACAACACGCCATTCTGCGTTGAGATCAAGGGACTATGCGAGTGTCCGGAGATAACTACCTGAATACCGGCAGCTTGCAAATCCAGATCAAGTTCATTGACGTCATGCAATACATACAAGGTCGCGCCGCCCAATTCAAGCGTTTTTTCGGTCGGCAAAGCGTCAGCCCATGCGCCGAAATCATTATTGCCGCGCACGGCGATAAGGGGTGCGATATCGGCAAGCTGTTCCAGGATGCTTGAATTGCCGATGTCGCCGGCGTGAATGATGTGATCAACGCCCTGCAGCGCCTGAGTTGCCTCGGGCCGCAGCAAGCCATGTGTGTCGGAGATCAGGCCGATGCGGATGGTATCCATTTTGTTTCGGGGAATGAATGCCGCGCCTAATTCTGGCTCAGTGCATTCGACAGCAACTTGGCCGTGATATCCACGATCGGAATCACTTTTTCGTACGCCATTCGTGTCGGGCCGATCACGCCGAGCGTGCCGACGATCTTGCCGTTGGCGCCGTATGGGGCGGTCACCACGCTCATTTCCTCCATCGGCACCAGTTGCGATTCGCCGCCGATGAAAATCTGTACGCCGGTCGCCTTGCTCGATACGTCGAGCAGTTGCATCAGGCTGGTTTTTTGCTCGAACATGTCGAACAGCTTGCGCAACGACGTCATGTTCGACGAGAGATCGGCGACGCTGAGCAGATTGCGTTCGCCGGATATTACAACATCGTCGCTGTCATCCGTCATCGCATCGCTGCCGGCTTCGACGGCTGCATGCATCAGGCGCGTCATGTCATCGCGCAATTGGCGCAGTTCCCCCTGCAGCCGCATGCGCACTTCGTCAAAGTTCAGGCCGCCGAAGTGCAGGTTGATATAGTTGGCTGCCTGCACCAATTGCGAGGGTGTGTAATCGACATCGGTCAGCAGCAACCGGTTCTGCACTTCGCCGTTGGGTGCGACGATCACCAGCAGGATGCGTTTTTCGGACAAGCGCAGGAATTCGATTTGCTGAAATATCGACTCACGCCGCGGCGTCAGCACGACACCGGCAAATTGCGACAGCGACGACAATACCTGCGCCGCATTCGAAATGATCTTGTGTGGTGAGCCGGACTGCAGTTTCGGCTGCAATCTGAATTCCAGCGAAGACTCGTCAATCGGCTGTACGGTCAGCAATGTATCGACAAATACCCGGTAGCCGCGTGGTGTCGGAATCCGCCCGGCGGAGGTGTGCGGACTGGAGACGAAACCCATTTCCTCCAGGTCCGACATGATGTTGCGGATGGTCGCCGGCGATAAATCGAGGCCGGAAATTTTTGACAATGCGCGCGAACCGACCGGCTGACCATCGGCAATATATCGTTCGACCAATGCCTTGAGCAGGGTTTGCGCGCGAGTATCGAGTTTCATGATGACTATTTTAGCGAGCAGGCTCGCGAGGTACGGATAGATCGTCCAATTTAGCCGGATGGCCTACTAAAGGTTGTTCGGGATCATTATGCGCTCAGTCAGCCATTCATCCAACTCATAAAGTGTGGCGCAAACGGCATCCGGTTCTATATGACCAGGCAAACTCCGGCGAGGCTGCGGTGCCGAACGGTTGATCCATACGGCGCGCAGGCCGGCCCGTTGCGCGCCTTCCACGTCCAATACCGGATCGTCGCCGATATATACCGCTTCGGCGGGAACCACGCCGAGCGCTTCGCATGCCGCATGGAAAATTGCCGGATCCGGTTTCGCGCTGCCGAAACTGTGCGCAGCGATCGACGCCTGAAAATAATGCGCCATGCCGATTGCGCCCAGATCCGCGACGCCGTTGGACACTGAGCCCAAGGCTACACGTCCATGCAAACGCGCCAGGGTCGGATGCACATCCTCGAACGGCGTCACCGAATTGCGTGCATCGGAGAACACTTGCATCGCATGGTCTACCTTGGCGAGGTCTTCGCCGCAACTGGTAAAAGCTTCGCAAAGCGCGGTGTGGCGCAGCGCCCGAAGATCGATTGCATAGTGCGGATTCTCCGCCAGCAAAGCCAATCTGCGCTTGCGCAGGCTTTCGATCGTGAACTGCCGCGCAACCTGGGGGGCGTGCGCCGTCAACCAGTCGAACAAGATAGACTCCGCGCGAACGATGACGGGGACAATCGGCCACAGAGTATCGTCCAGATCAAAAAGTACGGCTTTAATGTGAGTCATATGTACGATGGATTTCAGTTTGCCGGAATTGAACAGAAAGAACGATTAGGATGGATTTCAACCGCCGCGCACCTCTCAAAATAGTGCTAACAAGCGCCAATTATGGTCTAATCTGCCGCATGCCGTCTTCCCAGCCTCCAGTCAAACCCACCGCCTTCAAAACGATTGCCATCGTCGGCAAATACTTTGCTGCGGGTATTGCACAATCTTTATCGGAAATTGCCGATTTCCTGGTCGATTCCGGACGCACCGTCGTGCTGGAGGCGGAAACTGCGGAGAATACCCAATTGAATGGGTATGCGGCAATGACGCCGGAACAAATCGGCCGGCATGCGGATGCCGCGATCGTGGTCGGCGGCGATGGAACCATGCTCGGCATTGCACGCCAGCTCGCACCCTACAATGTTCCGCTGATCGGCATTAATCAGGGTCGCCTGGGTTTCATGACCGATATCCCGCTTGATCGCATGATGCCCTTGCTGGCTGATATGCTGGCCGGAAAAGTTGAGTCCGAACAACGCGGCTTGCTGGAAGGATCGGTATGGCGCGATGGCGAATCAATCGTCTCCAGCGTTGCCTTCAACGATATCGTGGTGTCGCGCGGCGCCGGATCGGGCATGATCGAATTGCGCGTCGAAGTCGACGGACATTTCATGTACAACCAGCGGTCCGACGGGTTGATCGTTGCCACTCCGACCGGCTCGACCGCTTATGCATTGTCGGCCGGCGGGCCATTGCTGCACCCGAGCCTGACCGGAATCGGACTGGTGCCGATTGCCCCACACGCGCTATCGAATCGGCCGATCGTGGTGCCCGACTCAAGCGAAATCGTGATCGAAGTGATCAGCGGCCGCGACAGCAGTGTCAACTTCGATATGCAACTGCTGGCCAGCCTCGCTCACCACGATCGTATCGTCATCAGGCGCTCGGCGCACAAGATCACTTTTTTGCACCCTCAGGGATGGAGTTATTACGATACGTTGCGCGAAAAGCTGCATTGGAACGAATATCCGTCCTTGGAAGGTCAGTTAAAATAGTTTCTTTTTTGCTCAACGATCGAGCACGGCTCCAATTCAAACGCGGCAACGTCCTGACGATATACCAGGCGAGTCGCATGGAAACTCAATCCAGATGCTGCGCACACTTTCCATTCATGACTTCGTTATCGTCGACGCAATCGAACTCGAGCTCACGCCCGGCTTCACGGTGTTTACCGGCGAAACCGGCGCGGGAAAATCGATCCTGATCGATGCGCTCGCGCTTGCGCTGGGCGGCCGTGGCGACGCCAGCGTGGTGCGTGACGGCGCCGGCAAAACCGACATTACCGCCGAATTCGCCACTGGCAATGAAGCCGACGCCTGGCTCGCGGCAAACGAATTTGCCAACGATGAAGGCGGTGTGCTGTTGCGTCGCGTGATCGATAATGCAGGCCGCTCCAAGGCATTCATCAACGGCATTGCGGCGACAGCAGCACAATTGCGTGATCTGGGCGAGTTGCTGGTCGATATCCATGGCCAGCACGCGCATCAATCGCTGCTCAAAACCGATGCGCAGCGCGTGCTGCTCGATAGTCAGGCCGGTTTGCAGGATGATGCCAGGGCGGTCGCGAGCGCCTACAAGACCTGGCGCGCGGTAGCCAGGCAGCGCGAAGAATTCGAAACCGACGCAAAGAGCGTGCTGCTGGAGCGCGAGCGGCTCGAATGGCAAGTGGGCGAACTGGAAAAATTGGCGGTTAAACCGGGCGAATGGTCTGAAATAGCCAACGAGCACAGCCGCCTGTCGCATGCGGCGAGCCTGATCGAGGGCGCGCAGGAAGCGCTGACGGTGATTTCCGAGTCCGACGACAGTCCCATCCTGTCGCGCTTGGCTGCGCTGAACCAGAAACTCGGTAAATTGGCCGATATCGACGATGCATTGAAGCCGGTGCTGGAAGCGTTGGAACCGGCGCAGATCCAGTTGCAGGAAGCGGTTTATTCACTCAACGATTACTTGAGCCGGGTCGAACTCGATCCGGCACGTCTGCGCGAAGTCGAGACGCGCCTGGAAGCAATCCATTCAACCGCGCGAAAATTCCGGGTTGCGCCGGAGGACCTGCCGCAGGAATTCGAATCGTTGTCGGCCCAGTTGCGGCAATTGGCGGATGCGAGCGATCTGGACGCGCTGCGGGAGCAGGAAGACAAGCTGAAGTCAGCGTATATGAGCGCTGCGCAAAAGCTGTCCAAGGCGCGCACCAAAGCGGCCAAGGCCTTGAGCGCTGCGGTCACCGCGGCGATGCAGGATTTGAGCATGGCAGGGGGGCGCTTTGAGATTGCCTTGAACGCTTGCGAGCCGGCCGGCTACGGTCTGGAACAAATAGAATTTCTGGTTGCCGGCCATGCCGGCACAATTCCGCGCCCACTGGCAAAAGTTGCGTCGGGCGGCGAACTGGCGCGCATTGCGTTGGCGATTTCCGTCATCACGTCGAGCGCCACGGCAACGCCGACGCTGATTTTCGATGAGGTGGACAGCGGCATCGGCGGCGGTGTGGCCGAAGTTGTCGGGCGATTGCTCAAACGTCTAGGGCAGAATCGGCAAGTGCTCTGTGTGACGCATTTGCCGCAGGTGGCAAGCCAGGCAAATCGGCATTTTCAGGTCAGCAAACTCGGCATGGACGGCAAGACCGTGTCGCGCATCGACTCGCTTGATGCAAAAGCTCGCATCGAGGAAATCGCACGCATGCTTGGCGGGCTGGAAATCACTGCAATCACGCGCAAGCATGCGCGGGAATTACTCGCATCCTGACATTCAGGACGGCCGGGATAGAAAAGGATCGGTAGGAAAAATGCGTTTTGCCAAAGAACCCGACCATACACACGGCACCGTCGCCAAAACGGCGATCGTGTTCGTCAACCTCGGTACTCCCGACGCACCGACCGCCGCTGCGGTACGGCCCTATCTGAAACAGTTCCTGTCCGATCCGCGCGTGGTCGAAATTCCCAGGGCAATCTGGTGGCTTATCCTGCATGGCCTTATCCTGCCGTTCCGTTCCGGAAAGTCAGCGCAAAAATACGCGTCGATCTGGAGTGCTGAAGGGTCGCCGTTGCGGATACATACTGAAAAACAGGCGTTGCTGTTGCGCGGCTATCTCGGCCAACGCGGGCATGATGTGCAGGTCGCTTATGCCATGCGCTACGGCAATCCGTCGTTGCCGCAAGTGCTAGGAAAGTTGAAGGCTGATGGTTGCGAGCGTATTCTGGTTTTGCCTGCCTATCCTCAGTACTCCAGTTCCACGTCGGCTTCGACTTTTGATGCCGTATTCAGTCATTACGCCGGCGTGCGCAACATGCCGGAGCTGCGCATCGTAAAACATTATCACGATCATGACGGCTATATCCAGGCGCTTAAAGAGTCAGTACTTGCTTACTGGACAATGCATGGCAGGCCGGACAAGCTGGTAATGAGCTTTCACGGCGTACCGAAGCGCGCATTATTGCTTGGCGATCCGTACCACTGCGAATGCCATAAAACCGCACGGCTCCTGGCCAGGCAGTTGGGGCTTTCCGAGGATCAGTACATGGTTACGTTTCAATCGCGGCTCGGCAAGGCGGAATGGCTGCAGCCTTATACGGCGCCCACGCTGCAAAGCCTTGCGAAAAAAGGAATAAAGCGGGTTGACGTAATGTGCCCGGGATTCGTCGGCGACTGCCTTGAGACGTTGGAAGAAATCGATATGGAGGGCAGGCGCGACTTCCTGACCGCCGGAGGGAAGGAATTTCATTACATTCCGTGCCTGAATGAATCGCCGGCGTGGATCAGCGCCTTGGCGGAAATTGCAGAACAGCACATGCTCGGTTGGCCGACAAGCATGACTGCCGCGGCGCGTGAAATACAGCAACGGGAGGCAACCATTGGGCGTTCGGAAGCGCGCCGGCTCGGCGCGCAAAGATGACATGTCGCGGCATCTGAAGACGCCCGTGCCTAAAAAGGCGCCCCGGATCTAAATGTCGAAGCCAGGCCGGCATAGCAAATCCAGAACGCTGCAAGTACGGTATAGGCTACGATCGTGACTGAAATAAGCGGCAATTTCATGGTGTTCTTTCTCTAGCTGTTCAGAGTTCCATTCGCCGGTACCCCGTTTCTCGACACAATAGTAGAACCCTCCCTGCAGAAATAAATTTCATGAACGGTAAAGGTTGTAACAAGACATAACCTGTTGATTCATTGCAATAACAGGCTGAGCGTAGATTCCTCTTGAAATCAGATCGGATATCCCCATTTGTTTGCAACAGTGAAAGTAAGTTATTGATATCGTTGGAGACTTTGTGATGCGAGACCAGGAGAAACAAACCGAGCAGGAAGTACGAGGCAACCAGGCCGAGCAGGTAACCGAGGCGCCGGTTCCGGACATTGAATCATCGTCTCAAGAGCCGGGGCTGGCGGAAAAGCTGGCTGCGGCGGAATCCCGCGCTGCGGAAATGCAGGATGCTTTCTTGCGCGCAAAGGCGGAAGCGGAGAATATGCGTCGGCGCGCCCAGGAAGACATTGCTCGCGCGCATAAATTCGCAATTGAAAGCTTTGCCGAGGCACTGGTCCCGGTAAAGGACAGTCTGGAAATGGCACTGAAGGTCGAGACACCTTCCGTTGAATCGCTCAAAGAGGGCGTTGAGATGACGCTGAAACAGTTATCATCCGCCTTTGAGAAAAATCGGTTGATGGAGATATCTCCTGAAGCAGGGGAAAAACTCGATCCGATGAAACACCAGGCTATTTCCATGGTGCCCGCTGAGCAGGACGCCAATACGATCGTCACGGTGCTGCAAAAAGGCTACATGATCGCCGATCGGTTGTTACGCCCGGCATTGGTA
The DNA here is from genome assembly GCA_001770855.1 of Burkholderiales bacterium RIFCSPLOWO2_02_FULL_57_36. Classification (GTDB taxonomy): domain Bacteria; phylum Pseudomonadota; class Gammaproteobacteria; order Burkholderiales; family Burkholderiaceae_D; genus MESE01. Next base: position 52,143 of record MESE01000047.1, on the reverse strand, counting down.
ACGGTGTCGCAGGAAAAAACTTCTTGAAACAAGACTTCAAAAAGTTCTTGAAAGAGATGCTTTTCACCGCATATTTAAAGCATTCGAGATTCAGTTATTCAGTTATTAAAGGAAAGTAATCATGGGCAGAATTATCGGCATCGACTTGGGCACCACCAATTCCTGCGTCGCAATCATGGAGGGCGGCCAGCCAAAGGTAATTGAAAATTCCGAAGGCGCGCGCACCACGCCGTCTGTCATCGCGTATCAGGACGATGGCGAGATTCTGGTTGGCGCGCCGGCAAAACGCCAGGCGGTCACCAATCCGAAGAACACGCTGTACGCAGTCAAGCGACTGATCGGCCGCAAGTTCGAAGAAAAAGAAGTGCAAAAAGACATCGCCATGATGCCCTATCAGATCATCAAGGCGGACAATAGCGACGCATGGATATCGGTACGCGACAAAAAGCTCGCGCCTCCGCAGATTTCCGCCGAAGTTTTGCGCAAGATGAAAAAAACCGCCGAAGATTATCTCGGCGAAGAAGTGACCGAAGCCGTGATCACGGTACCTGCATATTTCAATGATTCGCAGCGTCAGGCAACCAAGGACGCCGGCCGCATCGCCGGCCTGGACGTCAAGCGCATCATCAATGAACCGACCGCCGCGGCGCTGGCATTCGGCTTGGACAAGACCGGCAAGGGTGACCGCAAGATCGCGGTATACGACCTGGGCGGCGGCACCTTCGATATTTCGATCATCGAAATCGCCGATGTCGATGGCGAAATGCAGTTTGAAGTGCTGTCCACCAATGGCGACACGTTCCTGGGCGGAGAAGACTTCGATCAGCGCATCATCGATTACATCATTGATGAATTCCGGAAAATCAATGGCCTGGATTTGAGCAAGGATGCGATTGCCCTGCAGCGCATCAAGGCTTCCGCCGAGCGCGCAAAAATCGAACTGTCTTCATCGCAGCAAACCGAGATCAATGAGCCGTATATCGCCATGGCCAACGGCGCGCCGGTTCACTTGAACATGAAGATGACACGCGCCAAGCTCGAATCGCTGGTGGAGGATTTGATCTCCAGAACCATCGAGCCATGCCGTATCGCGATCAAGGATGCGGGCGTCAAGGTATCGGATATCGACGACATCATTCTGGTTGGCGGCATGTCACGCATGCCCAAGGTACAGGACAAGGTCAAGGAATTCTTCGGCAAGGATCCGCGCAAGGACGTCAATCCCGATGAGGCGGTCGCTGTGGGCGCCGCAATCCAGGGTTCGGTGTTGTCCGGAGAGCGCAAGGATTTGCTGTTGCTGGACGTGACGCCTCTGTCGCTCGGTATTGAAACGCTGGGCGGCGTGATGACCAAGATGATCCAGAAAAATACCACCATTCCGACCAAGTTCAGTCAGGTATTCTCGACGGCAGACGACAATCAGCCTGCGGTGACGATCAAGGTGTATCAGGGCGAGCGTGAAATGGCGGTCGGCAACAAGAGCCTGGGCGAGTTCAACCTGGAAGGCATTCCGCCGGCACAGCGCGGCACGCCGCAGATCGAAGTGACCTTCGATATCGATGCCAACGGCATTCTGCATGTCAGCGCCAAGGACAAGGCGACCGGCAAGGAAAACAAGATTACCATCAAGGCCAATTCCGGCTTGACCGAGGAAGAGATTCAAAAGATGGTGCGGGATGCCGAAGCCAATGCCGAAGAAGATCGGCGCTTGAGAGAAGTGGCCGAAGCGCACAATCAAGGCGATGCACTGGTGCATTCCACCCGCAAGTCGTTGAGCGAATATGGCGACAAGCTCGACAGCGGTGAGAAGGAAAAAATCGAGGCAGCGATCAAGGATCTGGAAACTGCCTTGAAAGGAAACGACAAATCCGAAATCGACGCCAAGGTTGCCGCGTTGTCGGCCGCGGCGCAAAAGCTCGGTGAAAAAATGTATGCGGACATGCAGGCGCAGCAGGCTGCGGGCGCATCGGCAGAGACCCCCGGCGGCGGTGCGGCGGATGCATCTGAAGCCAGGTCGAAGGAAGACGATGTTGTGGATGCGGACTTTAAAGAAGTTAAAGACAAGTAAGGTATTCCCAGTCATACGGTCTGCGCCGTAATGACCCGCCGAGTTGGAGCTGCTGCCATGCAGCCTCCGGCTCGGCGTTTTTCGTAGTGAGCATGTTATGAATTGTTTATGCGGATGGATTCGACGCCGAGTCGGGAAAGCCCTAACAGTGAAGGCTGGATTGGGATTCCCCGGATTTGACGTTTTACGCACGATATACGGTCGCCGCTAGTTCCTACGCAATTCGCAAGGCGGCTCATAACTATCTCGATAACAAGGTTCCGACAATATGGCGAAGCGTGATTTTTACGAAGTACTGGGTGTAGGAAAAAATGCCTCTGACGAAGAAATCAAGAAGGCATATCGCAAACTCGCAATGAAATATCATCCGGATCGCAATCCGGATAGCAAAGGTTCCGAAGACAAGTTCAAAGAGGCCAAGGAAGCCTACGAAATGTTGTCCGACCCGCAAAAGAAAGATGCGTATGACCGTTACGGACATGCCGGCGTGGATCCGAATATGGGTGGCGCAGGCGGCTTCGGCGGCAATGCAGGTGGTTTTGCGGACGCGTTCGGCGATATTTTTGGTGATATTTTCAGTGGCGGACGTGCCGGTGGCGGACGCGGCGGGCCGCAAGTATATCGAGGCGCTGATTTGCGCTACAACCTTGAAATCTCGCTGGAACAAGCCGCCAACGGATTTGATACCACTATCCGCGTACCGTCATGGGATGGATGTGATGTTTGTCACGGGTCGGGCGCCAAGCCCGGAACCTCACCGACCACCTGTCCGACGTGCGGCGGTCATGGCCAGGTTCGCATGCAGCAGGGATTTTTCAGCATTCAGCAGACATGTCCGAAATGCCATGGCAGCGGCAAGGTGGTTCCTGATCCTTGCACGACTTGCAATGGCGCAGGGCGGATCAAACGCAACAAGACACTCGAAGTCAAGATTCCGGCCGGCATCGACGATGGAATGCGAATCCGCTCGTCCGGCAATGGCGAGCCCGGCATGAATGGCGGGCCGCCGGGCGACTTGTATGTCGAAATCCATATCAAGCCGCATCCGGTATTTCAGCGCGAGGGGGACGATCTGCATTGCGAGATGCCGATTTCATTTGCCAAAGCCGCGCTCGGCGGTGAAATCGAAGTGCCTACCTTGAGCGGCAAGGTGTCCTTCACGATTCCGGACGGAACGCAATCCGGCAAGACATTCCGCCTGCGCAGCAAAGGCATCAAAGGTGTGCGATCGGGCTATGCGGGCGATCTGTTCTGTCATGTTGTGGTTGAAACGCCAGTCAAGCTAACCGAAAGGCAAAAGGAAATGTTGCGCGAATTCGAGCAGCTTACCAGCGAAGGCGGCGCCAAACACAGCCCGCAAAGCAAATCATGGAAAGACAAGGTCAAAGAATTTTTCGAATAAGTTCAAAATGCGTACGGCTTAGGGCCCGTGCAGTAATAAGTTAGGTCATTTGGCGGTCGTGGCGGGATGCACTGCAAGGCGTACGGCGCGACGCAGTGCGAGCACTGCTAGCGACGGACAACGCGGCAGCGCGCCCGGTACGGCCAGCAAAATTGCCTAACTTATTGCTGCGCGAGCCCTTAGTGCCGTCGGCATAAAAATATTGGAAAGATCTGTCGAAGCTCTGAAACCGCTGGTTCGACCGGACCGGCGGTTTTTTTATCGTCGGGCATTCGATCATTGCAGGCTCAATACTGGCAAAAAATAGTAGTTGTTTAGATTGCACAATACAGGCGCTTTCTTTACTCTTGAAGTTAGGAAATAAAACGATCGTTCTATTTTTTGCTTCCGTATGAAACCCCATTGATGTTTTCTGGAGATGATATGACTTTTGGTATTCGCATTATTTGCGCATTCGTTATTGCCTGCGCCGCGTCGTTGATGCCTGCATTTGCTTTTGCGGCGGAACTGAGCGGCGTCAAAGTTGAAGATGCAGTCAAGGTCGGCGATCAGGAAATAAGACTTAACGGCGTAGGCGTCCGCTACAAGGCGATCTTCAAGGTATATGTCGCTGGTTTGTATCTCAATACAAAAAAAACAAGCGTCCCGGATGTTCTCGCGGCACCCGGATCCAAGCGCATTACGCTGGTCATGTTAAGGGAAGTCAGCAACGAAGAGTTCGGACAATCGTTCATGGCCGGTATCCAGAAGAACTCTGAAAGAGCGGAGCGGGCCAAGCTCATAACTCCGTTGATGAAATTCGGCGAAATGTTCGCTTCGATCCCGGTGTTGAAGAAGGGTGACGTCATTACGATAGACTGGATTCCAAACTCCGGCACGCACATTCATCTCAATAACAAGAAAATCATTGATGTCATTCCGGAGCCGGCTTTCTATAACGTGATTCTGAAAATCTGGCTAGGTGAAAAACCTGCCGACACCAAGCTGAAAGGTCTATTGCTTGGCGACGCCGAAGATGCTCCGCGATCGACGAACAGTTATTGATCAACGCAACCGCACAAGTGGAATTGGCAGCGCTATCCCGACCGATTCTTCTATTGTGACTTATGTTTTTCGCATCATCATGATATGGCGTTCATGAACATCCGAAGGTCGCGACTTCAATCCAGATTCGGTGCGGTGGGCATAAATCTCTTGGGTTCATGCAACTAATGTTTCACAGTTTCCGGGGAATGCGGCATACTTTATTAATCTTCATTGCCCGAGCCTGAAAACATGTCTGCGAAGAGAAGATTGGCTCCCGTATTCGAACTGCATCAATTCCGTACCGTAAGCCCCACGGTCATGGTGCTGGACGACCAAAGCACAGGACGCTTGGTACTCGCTGAAGTCATCAAGAGTATCGATAAAAAAATCAATATCATGATGTTTTCCGATGCGACGGAAGCCATCGAATATGCCCGTAGCGCACCGCTGGATCTTGTGCTGACCGACTACAAGATGCCGGGGATGGATGGGATAGAGACGATTCGGCAGTTACGGCGCATCTACTCTTATCAGCAGCTTCCAATCGTCATGACCACCGTAGTAAGTAATCGGGAAGTCCTTTACCGTGCCTTCGAAGCCGGTGCGAGCGATTACTTGATTCGACCCGTAGATCCGACCGAATGCCGCGTTCGATGCCAGAACCTGCTCAACCTGCGTCAACAATACGTCGCCAACAGCAAGCATGCACGCATGCTGGAGGAGCGTATCGAAGAGGTGAAGCGCGACTTGCGCTTAAGGGAAATGGACACATTGTTCCGGCTGGCCGGTGCCGCCGATCGCAGGCATGCCGTGATCGGTTCGCAGTTGAAACGGATGGCCATGTATTCTGCGTTGATCGCCCGCGCCATCTGCCTGGATGAAGACCAGGTCGAAGCGATCGAATTGGCTGCCCCAATGCATGATATCGGCAAGATCGGGATACCGGACGCGATATTGCAAAAGAAGGGACGGCTGACACCGGAAGAAACCTTGATCATGAAAGCTCACCCGCAGATCGGCTATGAAATCCTGAAAGATAGTCCTTCACGATTCCTGCAGGCGGCTGCGGTCATTGCGCAGAGCCATCATGAGAAATATGACGGCAGCGGTTATCCATCCGGACTAAAGGGTAGAGAGATCCCGGTGGAGGCACGGATCGTCGCGTTGGCCGATGTATTTGATGCGCTTACCTCGGAGCGGTCATACAAGCCGGCATGGGAATGGGATATGGCGGTGAATCACATCCTTGAGCAAAAAGGCCTGCATTTTGATCCAGAGCTAGTTGATGTATTTGTGGCCAATATCGACCAGGTGCGAGCAATTCATCGATTATTGGCGGACGGTTGATTGGCTACGCCTTCAACCCGTCAACCATCCTTACTTCCCCGAAGTTTCAAGCAGGACTTCAGATCCGCACCGAAACATTTTGTAAAACATCTCTCTTCGGCCAAGCTACTTTTAGCTACGTTGGCGCCGGTTTATCTAGTTTGGAAACGTGTCACGCTGGAGCTAAGTTCCGCCCCGCCTGCTCCAACCGGCAGAGCGAAAGCAGTTTGTTTTCGGAACGAAGGTGAAATCGGGATAGCGCAAAATATGCCTCGCGGCGGCGTAATGGCAATGGCTTGTCCCTGGAATACCTCCTGCGGGCAAGCCATCGCAGATTCGCCAAAGATGCACTGCGTCGTGGCCCATTGGAATAAGCACAAATATCGGTTTCTATTGAAAACGAATGCCGCCTATCGTCGAGCAAACGATACGGAATATTAATGTCTTACTGGGCCACTATTGTGTTTTGTTAATGTATGTATTTGGAATTAGTTGCTCACGATGATTAACTAGTAGAAACTTGCGGAAATATAACTCTCTTAGGATCTTTGAAAAGTGTTGAAAGTAGGTAATAAAATGTTTCCATGAATCAACTTATCTTGAGAGTATTCGACAATGACGCTACAGCGAAACTCATGGAACAACAGTCAGCAAAAAAAAATGATCACCGCCTTTTTTAAACGAACTTTCTCCAACTGTTAAACAGTAATGCATTTTTTGAATTTGGAGAGATCAACCAAGGATTGGATCAACAATGTCCGAAAGCCGCACCGTTGTAATTACTGGAATGGGCGTAATATCGCCGATCGGCCTTAATATTGAAGAATTGACTGCCTCTCTTCTATCTGGGCGCTCCGGGATCTCACTTCATACAGCTGCGCCTCTGGCGAAACAGTTTCCTTCCGGTTCAATTCCACAGTCATTTACAGAACACTTCACTAAGCTCGAATTACCGTATTTGGACCGTTGCCAGCAAATGGCTATTCTCGCCGCGCGGCAGGCCATACATGATGCCGGGTTTGAGAATTTTGCGGAATTCAAAGACAGGGCCGGCCTTTATTTTGGAAGTGTTAAAGGCGGATCAGAAACCGAACAGGCATGGTACCAACAATTATTGATTGAGGGAAAGCAAGCATCGCGACCATACTCAGCCATGGCGATTATGCAGAACGGTGGTGCGGCACAAATTTCAATACGTCACCAGATTCTAGGTCCGGTAATGACCCATGGCAGTGCGTGTGCTTCCTCGGGCAGCGCAATCGGAGAGGCTTTTCGCGCAGTCCGCGACGGATATCTAGATGTTGCGGTTGCGGGAGGGGCAGAGGCGCCTTTAACAGCATGCCTGTACGGATTATTCGAGGGAACGCGGGCACTGGCGACACCGGATTCAACGGACCCTGGCCGCACTTGCAAGCCCTTTGCCAAGAATCGTGGCGGATTGGTGCTAGGCGAGGGCGCTGCATTCATCATGCTGGAATCGGAAGAGCATGCAAAGAATCGCGGCGCTACATGTTATGCCACCTTATCCGGATACGGGATTGCTTCAGACGGCTACCATATCGGTACGCCGAAGGCCGAAGGACAGGCTGCCGCTATTCGTTTGGCCCTAAGCGATGCCAGACTCACCCCAGAGGACATCGGATATTTCAATGCGCACGGGACCGCCACCAAGGGGGGGGACGAAGTTGAAGCCACCGCGATTCGCTCAGTCTTTGGTGATGGGCCGGATTGCGCCTTAGTCAGCTCTACCAAGTCCGTGCATGGCCACTTGCTCGGTGCTGCGAGCAGTTTAGAACTTCTCATTACGATCGCCGCGATACGAGGCGAATTCGTCCCAGCGACGATGCACATGGATGAAATGGATCCAAAGTGCTCACTAAATCATATTCCAAACAAGCCGTTGCTGAATCATTCGATTGAACGAGCGATGTCATTTTCTTGCGGGTTTGGCGGTACCAATGTGGCGTTGGTCATTTCGAAGCACCGCGAACTGCCGTCGTAACGCTAATTTATTTCGGTGCATTTCATCAATGTGAGGGAGTATCAGATATGGGTGCCTTAGACTTTTCGTTGCCACTTTCCGAAAAATTGGTTTATGACTACATCGACGTAGAACTCGATACGAAAATGTGCAATACCCTGTGGGTCACAATGAAAAAGAACACTTCTGGACCTGTTCAGAATTTTTCACTGCCACTCCTGCACAATCTTCGTTCAATGGCTCACACCATGAAAGTAAATTCCTGTCATTGGCATTCAGACGGAAGAGCGATGCCAGTCCATTATGCAGTGATGAGATCGGAGCATCCCGAATACTTCAATCTCGGAGGAGATTTGAAACATTTTCGTCAATGCATACGCAATAAAGACAAAGCATCGTTGTACCAGTATTCTCGCCTTTGCCTCGACATTATGTATGACTGGGCAACTAGCTCCAACGGTGTAATGACAACGATCGCATTGGTGCAGGGAAGGGCTTTTGGTGGCGGATTCGAAGCAGCGCTAAGCGCAGACTTCCTAATTGCCGAGGAACACAGTACATTTGGCTTTCCGGAAATCATGTTTGGCCTGTTTCCATGCACAGGCGGCATGAGCTTGCTCGCGCGTCGTATTGGCGTTTATCAGGCAGAACGCATGATGACCAGTGCTCGCATCTATTCGGCAACTGAGCTGAAAGAAATGGGAGTAGTCGATGAAGTGTGCGCGCGCGGTGAAGGAAATCTCGCGGTAGAGAAATTCATTGCTACACATTCGAAGAGACGTCACGCACGTGAGATGCTTCAACGTGCAAGGCACAGGCTTGCACCCCTCAATTTCGATGAGATGCTAACGGTTGTCGAGGAATGGGTTGATTTGGCGTTGAGATTGAGCGCGGAGGAATTAAGAATGATGGACATGCTCATCATGATGCAAAATAGCGCCCAACAATCATCAACCGCACTTGCGGCCTAGAATAATGTTGCACTGACCTGCAAATTTACAGGTTCATCAAATAGTGGCCAGAACCTTTCTGGCCACTATTTGGTTGGAGGCTAAAATTGGTTTTTCTGCCGAGGCGCGACTTCTTCGGACGATGTCCAAAACATCAAATGCCGGTTATTACAAGCTTGGACGGGGAAGCTATACGCAGCAATGAAATGCTACAAGTCAAGTACTCGCGTTTGTAATTTTTTGATTCGAAAGAATGTTTTGAATCGCATTTACACTGTGCGTCCTTGCCTCCAGAATATCCTTTGCCCAACGGTCTTTGCTCGACTTAAGCTCCCATAGCGTGATTTTCATCAGCTTTTTTGCCAATATCGAAAGACGTACTGCTCCGATGCTGTCGGAGACTCCCTTTAGCGCATGTGCGCTATCGTGAATCTGCATAATGTCTTCTGCGCCAAGTGCTGTTACCACCCCATTGCAGTTTCGTTCAATGTCTAATGTTGCATTTTCCAATACTTCGGTGAGAAACTCCGGACGCGGACACAATGTTTGCAAGTCTTCTATTACGGCATGATCAATGTATTGAGCCGGGACGGGTTTTAATGATGCAGGTGCGGACGTGGTCGAAATCATTACTGCCTCTGATTCAAATATCGTCGCAATCGCCTGTCTCAATCCATCGCTGGTGATCGGCTTATGCAATATGCCGACTGCGCCCGAATCTCTTAGCTTGTCCGCGGTGCTGATGGTGGTATCCGCGGTAAGGAAAAATGCCGGAGCCGTATCTAGTTTGCCAAAACGATAAATTTGTAGAACTGTCGCACCATCGATATCTCCCATGTTGTAATCAAGAAAAATCAGGTCGACATTCGCAACACTAAGAAGATCAAGTGCTTCTTGCCCGGTATTTGCTACTGTTACTTGGTGTCGGTCACGTTCTAATAATTCTTTAATCAACACAACATTCGTTGAATTGTCGTCTGCGACGAGAATTTTTTTACCGTATACGACTGGAACACCTAACGCAACCGCGCTTTTTTGAGATGTCTTAAGAACCTTTGGTAATTTCAGGTCGAAGTAAAAATGGCTTCCCTCACCCAACTCGCTCTCCAATAGCAGATCCCCTCCCATCAAGGTAACAATTTCTTTGGCAATACTCATGCCGAGACCTGTTCCCCCATATCTGCGCGTTGTACCTTGGGATGCTTGGAAGAATGGCTCAAAAATATGCTGATGTAGCTCCTTCGGTATTCCGATACCGGTATCGCGAATACCAAACCGAATTCGATAATAATCAGAACCGCTTTCGATTAAGTTGAGATAGACATCAACTTTGCCTTTTTCGGTAAATTTCACCGCGTTCCCAGCAATATTGATCAAAACTCGGTTCAGGTAATGTGAATCTCCTTGGACCATGTCCTGTATCTCTTCGTCGATATCAATGGTGAATTCAATGCCTTTGGCTACCGCCGTTGACTCCAGTGTTAAATACACCTGGTCCAGCACGTCAGTTAAATTGAATAAGGCGGATTCGATAACAAGGGATTTTGCTTCATATTTTGCCGAATCCAGCAGGTCATTTATCTCCAGCAGTAAGTCCTCGGATAAACTCAGGATGGTTTTGGCACGCTTCACAACGGATTGATCGTGCGCTTCTGCCTCCATAAGCTGTGCCGATGCAATGATTCCAGAAAGCGGGGTTCTAAGTTCATGACTTACTTTTGCCAACAACTGTGACTTTGCCTGACTCTCTCTTTCCGCATGAGCACGAGCATCTCTCAACTGTTTAATCAAGCCAGTTGCATACATAGGAACGACGACGAGCAGCATCAGAAAGGAAAACCCAATGATTGGATGTTCTTTCCATATTGGATTCACTAGCATTGCGATGCTGAAACCAAGTATGGATGATACTTGACAAATCCACATTGGCTGATGGCCCATTCGGAAGCCAAAACCAAGAATCGTGAACAGATAAAAGCAAACAAACAGTCCTCCCGCATCACCTAAAACCGCAAGCCATCCAGACAACATTAGAGGGTCGAGGACTGCGGTAATATATACAAGCCGTGCCGCGTTGAATGATCGGTTGCGAACTGCTACGAACAGCGTGATAAAGATATATGTTGTATGCAGAAGAAAGACGATTAAACCGCCTATTAGGCCTTCAGGCCCGTGCGGGCTGTCCCAATACCATAGTGAAAGCGACATAAGCAATATGACTGGCAATCCGACAGTTGCGCGAATTTTTGCCTGTGCTTTTGCGTTGGTTTCATTGTCCGGCGCGAGCGTAGTCAGATAACTTGATGTCATTTTGAAGCGGCTTTCTATGTATGAACCCGTTGGGGCATGTAGATCGTTATTTAGCTCAATACATGCAATAACAGCCATGATAGCGGGCATCGCTAAGGAAATATGGCTTTTCTTCGCTTAATAATCAAGCGATACAGCCTTATTTACGGGAAAAATGTCACACCAAACATACGAAATAATAAGATCAATCCAGCCGAAGCGATCGCAGATTGAATTTGGACCGACGTTTTATGGTACGTTTATATTTTGTAACTTTCCAAGTTTGATAAGTTATTTACCTCTGATTTATTAAATTTATATTGGTTTATTGTTTATATTATTTAGGGAGCAACATGCTAAGTGCTGATGAGATCGTGTCAAAACTTAAAGATATATTGAATGAGCGTTTTGGTATCGATACGAGCTCGTTTGATGAAAGCACCAGATTAGGCGACATTGGTATCGACTCATTGCATGTCGTTGATATCATGCTCGACATCGAAACAGATTTTGATTTCAATTTCGAGGATTTGTCCCTTCCGCCAAACCCGTCGTTGGGCGAGATGAGTGCTGCTATTACCAAAAATTTGGGAAGTAAAGCGTAGCAGCAGTGTCCAGTGTTGTAGCGTTAGTAGTTGCGTGGACGCTGGATTTGGCGAGATCGCGCTCTTATTTTCCAGGACGTGTTCGTACAAAGGCAGCCCAGGTTCATTCTGGCTGCTTTTATGTGTTATTGAGTTCCATATAGGTACCTAAATCAATGCGCGTTCAACAGTAGCTGTGCTTCGTTGTTTTATCGTATAAGAAATGGATGCGGATTTGCCCTTCCAAATATGGACACTGATGAAGTACTTTCTACTTTTTCCGATATTTCTGGCGCTTTCCTCGCCAACTTTGGGGCAATCGATTCCAGTTGGTGCATTTTCGTCAGGTGATTTTTCAGGGTGGACTGAAAAATCTTTTAAAGGCCACACGATTTATGAGGTCGTCAAAGATCAGGAGCTTAGAAAGAGCGTTGTTCGTGCGCAGACTCAGGATGCTGCGTCAGGCCGGTTCAAGAAAATAACTATCGACCTTTCCAGGACACCGATATTGAACTGGTCATGGAAAATCGAAAAACCATATACAGGCATCGACGAAAATACCAAGGCAGGGGACGATTTTCCGGTGCGGGTCTATGTTGTAGTCGAGCGCGGTTTTCTCGGCTTGTCGACCAAGGCTCTTAATTATGTCTGGGCCAGCAAAAATCTGATTGGCGCAAGCTGGTCGAATCCGTTTACTTCACAGGCGAGAATGCTGGCGGTCAATAGCGGTGCGGCGGATACTGGAACATGGGTAGCCCACAAGCGCAATGTTCGTGACGACCTGAAAGCAGCCTTCGGTGAAGATTTTACCGAGATTCACCTGGTCGCCATCATGACCGACGGCGACAACAGCGGACAGCAGGCGCGGGCGTGGTATGGTGACATTTCTTTCTCCGAAAAATAGATTCCGAATAAGTGCGCAAACGTTTGCTTTTAATTGGCGGTGGTCATGCGCATCTTTTTGTCCTGGAGGCGTTGCGTGTCCAGAGACATCAATGGCTTGAGCAAGTCGATGTGACCCTCGTGTCGCGCGAATTGCATACCCCTTATTCCGGAATGCTGCCGGGATTGATCGCGGGGCATTACCGGCCCAGTGAATGCCATGTCGATTTGGCGCCATTGGCTGAGGCCGCAAATGTGTCGCTGGTCCGTGCAGAGATTGATCAACTGGATCTTTCACGAAATGTGGCAACAGCTGATGAGCGCGAATGGCCGTTTGACGTTGTGTCGGTCGATATTGGTTCAGCGCCACCTTTATTCTCGGTTCCCGGTGCGCGCGAACATGCATTAAGCGTGAAGCCGATCGATCTCTTCCTGCAGCGCTGGCGCAAGTTGCAGGAAGAAGTCGATAGTCTGGAAAGACCGGTTCATTTGATTGTGGCTGGCGGCGGCGCCGGCGGCGTAGAAATGGTGCTGGCAATGGCGCACCGGCTGGCGTCGCGTCGCGATCGGGTGAAGTGGTCGCTGGTGACACGTGACGAACTGTTGCCCGGCTATCCGCGCCGTTCCGCGCGCCTGATGGCGAAGCGGCTTGCGGATGCGGGCGTGGCACTGCGGACAAATGCCGCCGTATCGCAGATAGAGGAAGGAAAATTGCACTTTGCCGATGGCAGCAATGCTTCATTTGATGCATTGGTGTGGGCTACCGGCGCGGCCGCGCAGCCATGGATAGCGGCATCCGGTCTGGCATGCGTCGACAATGGTTTCCTTTCGGTGAACACGCATTTGCAGTCGACGAGCCATGCTCATGTCTTCGCGGCCGGCGATATCGCAACCGATCCACAGCGCAGACGGTCGAAAGCCGGCGTGTTTGCGGTTCGCCAAGGCCCGATACTGGCTGAAAATCTGTTACGTTCCACGTCGGGCCGGGACTTGATCGCTTATCAGCCGCAACGCGATTATTTGTCGCTGTTATCGACCGGGGATCGGCACGCAATCGCTTCATGGTACGGGTTGGTGTGGCAAGGAAACTGGGTATGGCGTTGGAAAAACCGCATCGACAAGCGCTTCATGCAACGCTTCACATCGCCATTCTTGCCACAATCTGAATGAATGCGCCGAAAGCAGGAGGAGGGCAGGCGGGAATTACGTTAATTCAAAGCAGACATACCCGTCTTGCTTGGAACGACAGTATATTTTCAGATGCTTTGAATAGCCAAATCCGATAAAATCGGGGCTCGAATCATTTTCTTGATCAGTCGACAAGAAATCGCAAAATGACGGCATAACATGACAGAACAAGATAAAGACGCATCCACGCTCGAACAATTGTTCAGCAACAACCGGCAATGGGCGGATTCCATGCTGGGGCGGGATATGAATTTTTTCAAAAAACTGGCAGCGCAGCAGTCGCCGGAATACTTGTGGATCGGATGTTCCGACAGCCGCGTGCCCGCCAACGAAATAGTCGGTTTGCTGCCAGGCGAGCTGTTCGTTCATCGCAATATCGCCAACGTGGTCGCGCATACTGATTTCAACTGTTTGTCGGTATTGCAGTTTGCGATTGATGTATTAGGCGTCAAGCATGTCATCGTATGCGGGCATTACGGCTGCTCGGGCGTACATGCAGCGCTCGCACGCCGTCGCGTGGGTATTGCCGACAATTGGCTGCGGCATGTGCAGGATGTGCATCAGAAGCATGAGCGTTATTTGGGGGATGTTCTGCCGAATCGCGAAAAACAGGATCGTCTGTGCGAGTTGAATGTGATCGAGCAAGTAGCGAACGTCTGCCAAACCACGACCGTGCAAGATGCCTGGGAACGTGGCCAAGCGCTCACCATCCATAGCTGGATCTATGGCCTGCAGGACGGCTTGCTGCGCGACTTGGGTGTTACCGTCAGTTGTCCGGAGGATTTGGCTGCGAAGCTGCAAGACAGCTTCGCGCGGTACGAGGATTAGTAGCAGTGTTCGGTAGCGGGAAACGTCTTGTTTTTTACTGCAGTGACATAAGCATTTACGGCGCCATCTATGCCGGTTTGACCTTCCATGAAGTTCCTGACAAAACGCGGTCGATGACCGGGGAACACGCCCAGCATGTCGTGCATCACCAGCACCTGCGCGGAACAATCCGGCCCTGCGCCGATCCCAATGGTGGGAATCGTCAGTAATTCGGTCACTTCTTTTCCAAGTGCTGCAGGAATTGCTTCAAGCAGAAGGAGGGAGGCGCCGGCCGATTGCAAAGCCAAGGCATCGGCTTTCAATTTTCCCGCTCCTTCCGCAGTCTTGCCTTGCACCTTGTTGCCGCCGAATTGATGAACCGATTGAGGTGTCAAGCCGATGTGCGCGCACACCGGAACCGCACGGTCGGTCAAGAAACGTACTGTCTCGGCCAGCCAGGCACCGCCCTCCAGTTTGACCGCGTGCGCACCTGCCTGCATAAGCAGGACTGCGTGATGAAATGCGGATTCCGGTGTGCCGTAAGTACCGAACGGCATGTCGGCCATCAACAAGGCGGTTTGGTTGCCACGCGCAACGCAGGCCGTATGGTAGGTGATGTCATTGATCGAAACCGGCAGTGTTGAACTATGTCCCTGACACACTGTTCCAAGCGAGTCTCCCACCAATAATATCTCGACGCCGCATCGGTCCATCAAGGCGGCAAAGCTTGAATCGTAACAGGTGAGCATCGTAAATTTTTCACCCTTGGCGCGCAATACCGCCAATGCAGGGATGGTGATCGCTTTACGGCGTCCGGCATGTTCATGGTCTTGCAGATATCCCGACATCGTCATTCTCCAAGATTAAAAAACTCGCGTTTGCCGCGCATGTTTTCGATGCGATTTATCAACAAATCAAAGTCTTCATCACGTTCAACAGGATTCAAATGTTCGTTATTGACGATGAGCAGCGGCGCGGTTTCGTAATGATAAAAGAAACGACTGTAACTCTCGCAAAGAAGGTACAGGTAGGTTTCGGATATGCCGGCTTCCATTGGGATGCCGCGTTTTTTAACGCGCTCGATCAAGGTCTCCGGCTGTGCCTGCAGATATATAACAAGATCAGGCACAGGCGCTTGCGGGCGCAAATGCTCGTACAGCTGCCGATACAGATTGAACTCATCATCGCCAAGCGTCAGCCGCGCAAAGATCGGATCCTTGTCGAGCAAAAAATCGGATACCACGGGCGCATTGAATAGATCTGCCTGAGCCAGATCGCGCAGCTGATTCATACGCTGGAACAAAAAGAACATCTGCGCCGGCAATGCATAGCGAACGGAATCGCGATAAAATTTTTCGAGGAAAGGATTTTCCTGCGGCATCTCGAGCAGGGTTTGGGCGCCGAAACGCTCGGCGATTCTGCGCGCGAGCGTTGTCTTGCCCGCACCGATCGGTCCTTCTACAACGACATACCTGTATTTATCGAAATTCATGTTCTGAAGATAAAATAAACTGCGCCAATCATACACAGCGCCGCCCATACATAATCGAGTTTGAACGGCTGGTTCATATAAAAGATTGCGAATGGGACGAACACGAGCAGTGTAATCACTTCCTGCATGATCTTCAGCTGCGGCAGGCTGAATTCCGTATACCCGATCCGGTTCGCCGGAACCTGCAGGCCATATTCAAACAGGGCAATGCTCCAGCTCACCAGCGCTGCAATCCACCATGGTTTCGATGAAAAATTTTTCAAGTGGCCGTACCAGGCGACCGTCATGAAAACGTTTGATAAAGTCAGCAATCCGACGGTCTGGAAGATAACAGGGATTTGCATGTCGGTTAAGAAAAATATTACGTAACGGAAGTCGGAAGCCAGGTATTGTCAGATGAATCTTATATCTTGCAGATTACCTGTCCCGCAACCGCAGTTACGAAGCTGTGAGCCGGACCTTTCCCTGGAATCGCAATCAACGGGTCGATTTGCAACAACGGAATCAGCGCGAACGCACGTTGTGTCAGGCGCGGATGCGGAACGGTCAGCAACTCGGTTGAGATCTCTTGGCTTCCAAAAAGCAGAATATCGAGATCGAGCGTACGCGGTGCATTGACGAACCGGCGTTCGCGTCCTGCCGCCTGCTCCATCAATTGCAGTTCTTGCAGAAGTTCGCCCGGTTGCAGCCGAGTCTCAATACGCGCTGCCGCATTGATGTAATCATCACCGCCGGCATCAATCGGAGCAGTGCGAAATAGGCACGATTGGCCGGTTAGCCGCGTTGCCGGCAATGTATCCAGTTGTTGAATGGCTTTTTCCACGCTGGCGCGCGCGTTACCCAGATTTGCGCCGATGCCGATATACGCAGTAATCCGCGCTCCGGTCATTCGCCGCCTTCGTTCACAACCGGTTCTTTGGCGCGGCCTCTTCCGCCGCGGCCGCGAGAACGTTTTTTCGCGCTGCCGCTTGTGCTTCCGGATTTCGGCTTGCTGGCGATCAGTGCTTCGCGCCCCGTGGCATCGGCGTCGATGAATGCCGTCCACCATTCGCCGAGTTCAGAATCGATCTCGCCCGATGCACAACGCAGCAACAAGAAATCGTAGCCCGCGCGCAGCCGCATATTCTCGAGCAATTTGTATGGCGACTTGCCTGTGCGTCGCTCAAATCGTGGCTGCATCGCCCAGATGTCACGCATATCGGACGCGATCTTGCGTTGTAGCGCAAGCTTCTCGGTCTGACTACTGAGCACATCGTCGGCAGCCAGGTGCAGCGCAGGAATCGGATACTCACCGGCGGCCTGGTACGCATTCCATTTTTCCACGACCTGATGCCATAACAACGATGCGAACAGGAATCCGGGAGACACGGGTTTGCCTTGCTGAATGCGCGCATCGGTACTGGCCAATGCGAGTCTGACGAATTTTTCGCCGAGCGGTTGTTCCAGCACAACGTCGAGCAAGGGCAGCAAGCCGTGATGCAAACCTTCCTTGCGTAACTGGTGGAGGCATGCAAGCGCATGGCCGCTCATCAGCAGCTTCAGCATTTCGTCAAAAACACGCGCCGCCGGCACATTATTGATCAGCGGCGCCATCACCGATATCGGCGCCCTGGTTGCGGAATCGATTGTGAAGTCGAGTTTTGCGGCGAAGCGCACCACGCGCAGCAAGCGCACCGGATCTTCACGATACCGCGCTTCTGGCACGCCGATCACGCGCAATTTCTTGTTGCGGATGTCCGCCATCCCGCCGTGATAGTCGAGCACGCTTTGCGTTGCGGGGTCGTAGTACATTGCGTTGATGGTGAAGTCGCGCCGTATCGCATCTTCATGCTGCTCGCCGAATGTGTTGTCACGCAATACCCGGCCGTGTTCATCTTTGATGGCGCCTTCCGACGAAGCGCCGCGGAAGGTGGTCACTTCGAGCAGGTCCTGTCCGAACATCACGTGCACGATCTGGAATCGCCGGCCGATGATGAAGGCGCGCCGGAACAGGCGTTTGACTTGTTCCGGCGTTGCATTGGTCGCGATGTCGAAATCCTTCGGCTTGATGCCCAGCAGCAGATCGCGTACCGCGCCGCCCACCAGAAATGCCTTGAAGCCGGCATCCTGCAAAGTCTGCGTAACGCGCACCGCATTCGGCGACACCAGTTGCGGGTCGATGCCATGCTCTTTGGGGCCAAGGATCAGCGGATCGGTGCCGTTGTCGAGTTTTTCTTTTCTGCCCAGAATCCGTCGGATAAACTTTTTAATCATTGAATAATTTTATGATGGGCCAGCCATGGGTTTTGGCATACGCTGCAAGCTTGGCATTGGGGTTGGTCGCAACCGGGTCAGTTACGAGATTCAGTAACGGTATATCGTTTTGCGAATCGCTGTAAAAAGTGCTGCGTTCAAAATTTTCCAGCGATTTCCCGAGGGAAGAAAGCCAGTCTTTTGTATTGATGACTTTGCCTTCTCCATAGGGAGGGACTCCTGAAAACCTGCCGGTGATTTCGCCGCCGGAAGTGACGTCCGGTTCGGCGGCAATCAAATTTCCGATACCGAAAGCCTTGGCGATCGGTGCAGTGACGAAGCGATTGGTGGCAGTGATGATTGCTATCAGGTCGCCGGCATCCTGATGGCGTTTTACCAGATCGCGCGCTGCCGGCAAAATCACCGGATAAATGACGTCTTCCATGAATTGGTCGTGCCATGCATCCAGTTGCCTGCGCGGGAATTGCGCCAGCGTGCCGAACGCAAATTCCAGATAAGCAACCGGATCCAGCGTGCCGGCCTGGTATTGCGCGAAAAATTCGGCGTTGCGCCTGGCGAATGCATCCGATTCGACGGCGCCGATGCGTACCAGGAACTGCCCCCACTCATAATCGGAATCGAGCGGCAGTAATGTATGGTCGAGATCGAATAATGTTAGGTTCGTCATGCGGCTGGTTCATTTTCCTGTTGCAGCAAACTGCGCAATAACGGCAAAGTGATTGGGCGCTGCGTCTCCAGCGAATACCGATCAAGTGCATCGAGCATCGCGGACAAGGAGCGCATATCCCGCCGAAAATGGGTGAGAAGATAAGGTAACACGCCCGGCGGCAGCACCAGGCCACGAGCGGCGGCAGCGTGGTTGAGTGCCGCTATTTTTTCATCGTCTGTCAACCCATGCAACTGATAAATCAACCCCCAGCCAAGCCGGGTACGTAAATCCTCGCGCAATTGAAGCATCGCGGGCGGCACTGCGCCGGTTACAAGCAGCGAAGCATCGTGCTCGCGTACCTGGTTGAACAGGTTGAAAGCGGCGATCTGCAGATCAGGCGATAGTATTTGGCAGTCGTCGATCAGGTACAGCGTTGTTTCCGGCGTAAACAGGAAAGCATCCGCATGCGATTCCGCAGCGATATAGCGGGCGTATGGCGTTGCGGCAAGGGCTTGCAGCAAATGAGTCTTTCCGGCGCCCGGCTCACCCCATAAATAGACAAAACGCTCGCTTGGTGCGGATGTCGCACGATGCGCAAATCGCTGAAGCAGTTGCATTAACTCGTCATTTTTCCCGATTACGAAAGTGTCGAGGTCTTGCGGCTTATCCGCTCCCAGGTCCAGCAGTAATTGCTTCATGACTGATTATAAAAACTGCTTTTCAGATAATTGAAACGAAGGTGTCTTAGTGCGACCGATAGAATCGCGGATGCGGGCAAGGCCAACAGTACGCCCACAAAACCGAATAGCTGGCCGAATGCAAGCAATGCGAAAATAACGGCCAGCGGGTGCAATCCAATTCGTTCGCCAACCAGATAAGGGGTTAAGTAAAAGCTTTCCACAACCTGGCCCACGCCGTAAATCAGGGCGACCGCAAGCAGTCCGTGAAATCCGTCGAACTGCAGCACCGCTGCAATGAGTGCCAGGATCAAGCCCAGCCCGAAGCCGAGATAGGGAATGAAAACCAGCAGGCCGGTAAGAATGCCGACCGGCAGCGCGACATCGAAGCCGGCAATTGCCAGCGCGGCCGAGTAATATACCGCGAGGACCAGCATTACCAGCAGTTGCCCGCGTAAATATTGCGCCAGCAAGCTGTCGGCTTCGTTTGCCATGATGACAGTGCGATTCACCCAGCGGCGCGGAACCGTATTCCTCAATCGAACCAGCAACGCATGCCAGTCAAGCATCAGGTAAAACAATACGATTGGAATCAGGAATAGCGTGGCGATCCATCCCAGGACCGCCGTGCTGCCGACTTTCGCCGAAGACAATATTGCGGCCCATATTTCGTCGCCGCTGGTGGAAAAGTACTGCATCACCATTTCCTTGATTCCAGCGCTGTCCAGACGAACCTCGATACCGAGTTCCTGCAGTCTTGGACTGATAAAGTCATTCAGCCATATCAGGAAATTCGGTATTTTTTCCTGTAAAAGGGGAATCTGCTTTTGCAGCATCGGTATCACAACCAATATCAGCGCCAATAGCGCAACCAGCAGCAGAATCAATATTGCAACAACCGCCAGCATGCGCGGCACATAAAGTTTGCCGATCCGCCTGGAGGCCAGCCAGTCGACCCCGGGGTTCAGCGCATAAGCCAGAATCGCCGCCGCGACAAATGGTGTCAGGATCGGCCCGAGCAAAATCATCAGCACCAATAGCGAAAGGCCCAGCAGCAACCACGCAATGGTTTGTCTTTGCTCTGTAGTGAAAGAAAATGGCATGAATTTAGGGATCGGATGGATCGATTTGATAAAATAGCGGCTCGGCCGACTGTACCAGTCGGTTCTCAATCGCCTATTTTACCGTCTCTTCCGCCAATCACATCATGAGTTCCACACCTAAGGTTTCACTTTCTTACCGCGACGCAGGCGTCGATATCGATGCGGGCGATGCGCTGGTCGAGGCGATCAAGCCATTTGCCAAACGCACCATGCGCGAAGGCGTATTGGGCAGTATCGGCGGTTTTGGCGCACTGTTCGAGATAAGCAAGAAGTACAAGGAGCCGGTCCTGGTGTCCGGTACGGATGGCGTCGGCACCAAACTCAAGCTTGCCTTTCATCTGAACAGGCATGATACGGTCGGCATCGATCTGGTCGCGATGAGTGTCAACGACATTCTGGTGCAGGGCGCCGAACCGCTGTTTTTTCTCGATTATTTCGCGTGCGGCAAGCTTGACGTGCCGACCGCGACCGACGTCATCAAGGGGGTTGCAAAGGGCTGCGAATTGGCCGGCTGCGCACTGATCGGCGGTGAAACCGCCGAAATGCCAAGCATGTATCCGGATGGAGAATACGATCTGGCCGGATTCGCGGTCGGCGCGGTGGAGAAATCGAAAATCATCGACGGCAGCAAGATCGTCCCAGGCGACGTCGTGCTGGGATTGGCGTCTTCGGGCGCGCATTCCAACGGCTACTCGCTGGTGCGCAAGATCATCTCGGTGGCGAAACCCGATCTGGAGCAAGACTTCCATGGGCGAAAGCTCGCCGACGTGTTGATGGAGCCGACCCGCATCTATGTCAAGCCGCTGCTGGCCCTGATGGCCGCGCTTGAGATCAAGGGCATGGTGCACGTCACTGGCGGCGGATTGGTTGAAAACGTGCCGCGCGTGCTGCAGAAAAATTTGACTGCGGTGCTGCATCGCGATGGATGGACCATGCCGCCGTTGTTTACCTGGTTGCAGCAGCATGGCGGCGTGGCCGACGATGAGATGCATCGTGTCTTTAACTGCGGTATCGGCATGGCGGTCATTGTCTCGAAGGAAAATGCGGATACGGCAATGGCGCAACTGAAAGCGGCTGGCGAATCCGTCACCCGCATTGGTGAAATCCGAGAACGTCAGGGCGATGAATCGCAAACAATCGTTGTCTGAACACGCCGGGAGACGGTCTGTACCAGGAAACACTGTGGGCAAAACGTTTCCGAAGGAAGCCGGTATTGTGTTCGCCGGTCTTTCGCAGCAGTAAAACCACAATAGATGGCGTTGAGGTATTTGCCGTTTTGGCAGCGAGGCGCAAATAGTACTTGCATAAATCACTGTTTGTTTATACAGTAGTGTTTGTATCGCCAAAACCCGCTTTCAGATCGTTTTACACCCCCTATTGTTGAAAGAACATATATGGACGATAAAAAATCCGTACCAGGCTCCGACAAGAGCAAGGCCCTTGCCGCCGCATTAGCGCAAATTGAAAAGCAGTTCGGCAAAGGCTCGATCATGCGCATGGCCGAAGGCGCCGTGGTCGAAGAAGTGCAGTCGGTTTCCACCGGTTCGCTCGGACTGGATATCGCATTGGGCATTGGCGGTCTGCCGCGAGGACGCGTAGTCGAAATTTACGGACCGGAGTCGTCCGGCAAGACCACGCTGACGTTGCAGACGATTGCCGAAATGCAGAAATTGGGCGGCACCTGTGCCTTTATCGATGCAGAGCATGCACTTGATGTGACCTATGCGCAAAAGTTGGGCATCAATCTGTCGGATCTCCTGATTTCCCAGCCGGATACAGGCGAACAAGCGCTTGAAATCACCGATGCGCTGGTACGTTCTGGCGGCGTCGATCTGATTGTGATCGACTCGGTCGCCGCGTTGACGCCGCGTGCCGAAATCGAGGGCGAGATGGGCGATTCGCTGCCGGGCTTGCAGGCTCGTCTGATGTCCCAGGCGCTGCGCAAACTGACAGGGTCGATCAATCGGACCAATACGCTGGTGATTTTCATTAACCAAATCCGCATGAAAATCGGTGTCATGTTCGGTAATCCGGAGACAACGACCGGCGGCAATGCATTGAAATTCTACGCATCGGTCCGGCTGGATATTCGTCGTACTGGCTCGATCAAATCCGGTGATGAAGTGATCGGCAACGAAACCAAGGTCAAGGTCGTCAAGAACAAGATTGCACCGCCGTTCAAGGAAGCGCATTTCGATATTCTGTATGGAGAAGGCACCTCCCGCGAAGGTGAAATTCTCGATCTCGGTTCCGATGCCAAGATTGTTGAAAAATCCGGAGCATGGTACAGCTACAACGGCGAGCGTATCGGTCAAGGCAAGGATAACGCGCGAAATTATCTGAAAGAACGTCCGGAACTCGCGCGCGAAATCGAAAACAAGGTGCGCGCTTCGCTTGGCGTGCCTGAGTTGGGCCCGGTTAAAGGTGCGGAGCCTGCGCCAAAGAAAGCCGGAAACAAAGATGTCAAAGAAGTGAAAGAAGTCGGCTGACGACATGAATGGCGCTGCAAACCAGCGCCATTTTTTCGATCTTCTAGCGCGCCATGCCAGCATTGAAAATCAGCTTAAGGGCACGTGCTCTGCGCTATCTATCGATGCGCGAGCACAGCCGACTGGAATTGGGGCGCAAGCTGGCGCGGCATGCGCATGAAGGCGATGATGTCGATGCCTTGCTCGACTCGCTGGAGGCAGCCAAGCTGCTGTCTCAATCCCGGTTTTCCGAGTCACTGGTGCATCGTCGTGCTACACGATTCGGCAACAACCGCATCCTGTCCGAATTACAGAGTCACGGCATTGATCCTGATTCACTGACGGAAATCAAAGCCAATCTATCCAGCGATGAAGTTGCGCGTGCGCGTGAAGTTTGGCAAAAAAAGTTCGGCCGTCTTCCAGTCGACGCAGCGGAACGCGCCAAGCAGATGCGTTTTTTGCAGCAACGGGGCTTTTCGCATCGTGCGATTCAAGCGGTTATGCGCAATCTTGATCAATCGGACGATTAGACGAAACCTCGAGGGCTGTGCCGACAATCTTCATCGCCGTATTGCCCTTTCGTTCGAATGCTCAAACGCGTTTATGCTGCCAAGCGTTGGATGCCGTCGTTGCGGCAACCGCCGCAACTGTGTTTCTGCGCATCATAATAAATTCAGCTAGTACAAGTACTGGGTATGCAATAGCAACCACAGCTATGCTACACTTTCACGGTTTTTGCAGCGCCGCATAAGCGGCTGCTACCGTAGAAGCTACGGCAGCGACACGCAAGTGCGGCATTTTTTTGGCCGCTCCACACGGCATTGGTTTATATGCCCCTTTCACCACCGGCGTCTCGCCGCTCACTGAAGCACACTCGAACCATTGAGGTCGAAGCGTTCGCGCGCGACGATGGTCTATGGGATGTCGACGCCCGCATTAGAGATATCAAGACCCGCGATGCGAAACTCGCGTCCGGCGTGCGTCCGGCCGGCATGCCGATCCACGATCTCTGGCTGCGTCTCACAATTAATACTCAGATGACGATCATCGATGCCGAGGCAGTGTCGGATGCCGTGCCTTATCCCGGCTACTGCAATACGATCGGTCCGGCGTATAAATCCCTGATCGGGCTCAATCTGATGAAAGGCTTTCGTCAGCAACTCAACGAACGACTGTCCGGGATTGACGGGTGTACGCATCTGACAGAATTGGGGCCTATTTTGCCTACGGCTGTCGTTCAAGCGTTTGCCGGTGATGTTTTCAAAACTCGCGACGGCGCCGATGCCGATGCACAAGGCACCAAACCATTTCAATTGGATCGCTGCCATGCCTTGCGTAGCGACGGTCCCGCGGTCGCCAAATATTATCCACGTTGGGTCGTCAAGCCCGACGAGTCCGAATCCAGTTAGTACTTTTCAATTTGCGTCAGAGGGGAAGCTCGCATGAAGATCCATGAGTATCAAGGTAAAGAAATTCTCCGGAAGTTCGGGGTAACGGTTCCGCGCGGCATTCCGTGCTTGACTGTGGACGAGGCAGTCAAGGCAGCGGAAACGCTTGGTGGTCCGGTATGGGTCGTCAAGGCACAAATCCATGCAGGCGGACGCGGCAAGGGCGGCGGCGTAAAGGTTGCCAAATCGTTGGAGCAAGTCAGGGAGTACGCGAATGCCATTTTGGGCATGCAGCTGGTTACGCATCAAACCGGGCCCCAGGGCCAGAAAGTGCGCCGCCTGTTGATCGAAGAAGGCGCCGACATCAAGAAAGAACTTTACGTCAGCATGGTCACCGACCGAGTCAGCCAGCGCGTCGTTCTGATGGCATCCAGCGAAGGCGGCATGGATATCGAAGAAGTGGCTGAAAAGCATCCGGAACTGATTCACAAGGTGGCAATCGATCCCTCGGTCGGCCTGACCGATGTAGATGCAGATGCGATTTCAGCCAAGATCGGTATTCCTCCGGCATCCATCGCCGATGCGCGCACTCAACTGCAAGGCCTGTATAAAGCCTATTGGGAAACCGATGCATCGCTGGCCGAAATCAATCCGCTGATCCTGACCGGGTCAGGCAAAGTGATTGCGCTCGACGCCAAGTTCAACTTCGATGCCAACGCTTTGTTCCGTCAGCCGGAAATCGTTGCCTATCGCGACCTGGACGAAGAAGATCCCGCCGAAGTCGAAGCCTCGAAGTTTGATCTTGCCTACATTTCGCTCGACGGCAATATCGGCTGCCTGGTCAACGGCGCCGGATTGGCGATGGCCACGATGGATACCATCAAATTGTTCGGCGGCGAGCCGGCGAACTTTCTTGACGTCGGCGGCGGCGCTTCAGCAGAGAAGGTAACCGAAGCATTCAAAATCATGTTGAAGAATCCGGAATTGAAAGCCATCCTGGTCAATATTTTCGGCGGCATCATGAAATGCGATGTGATCGCAGAAGGCGTCATTGTCGCTTCCAAAGCCGTGTCGTTGAGCGTGCCGCTGGTGGTGCGTATGAAAGGCACCAACGAAGAGATCGGCAAGAAAATGCTGGCCGAATCCGGCTTGCCGATCATTGCGGCCGACACCATGGAAGAAGCCGCGCGGAAAGTGGTCGCCGCGGCTAACGGAAAATAACAGGACAAGGAACAGACATGTCGATTCTGATCAACAAAGATACAAAAGTAGTCACGCAAGGCATTACCGGCAAGACGGGACAATTCCACACCCGTATGTGCCGCGAATACGCCAACGGCAAGAACTGTTTCGTCGCCGGTGTCAATCCGAAAAAGGCCGGCGAAGATTTCGAAGGCATTCCGATTTTTGCCAACGTCAGGGATGCGAAAGCAAAGACCGGCGCAAATGTTTCGGTAATTTACGTTCCTCCTGCAGGTGCAGCCGCCGCGATTTGGGAAGCCGTCGAAGCAGAACTCGATCTGGCGATTTGCATCACCGAAGGCATTCCGGTACGCGACATGATGGCGTTGAAGGACCGCATGGCGAAAGCCGGCAGCAAAACTTTACTGCTTGGGCCGAATTGCCCAGGCCTGATTACCCCGGATGAAATCAAGATCGGCATCATGCCGGGCCATATTCATATGAAGGGCCGCATCGGCGTCGTGTCGCGTTCCGGCACTCTGACCTATGAAGCGGTCGCGCAGTTGACCGCGCTCGGACTCGGTCAATCGTCCGCGGTCGGTATCGGCGGCGACCCAATCAACGGTTTGAAGCATATCGATATCATGAAGGCGTTCAACGACGATCCGGATACCGATGCGGTGATCATGATCGGCGAGATCGGCGGTCCCGACGAAGCCAACGCCGCATACTGGATCAAGGACAATATGAAGAAACCGGTCGTCGGCTTCATCGCCGGCGTAACTGCTCCTGCAGGAAAACGCATGGGCCACGCCGGCGCATTGATTTCCGGCGGCGCAGATACGGCGCAAGCCAAACTGGAGATCATGGAAGCTTGCGGCATTACCGTCACCAAAAATCCTTCGGAAATGGCACGATTGCTGAAAAAAATTCTGTAATAGCGACGATCGGTAAAATCTACACGTGATAGTCTGCTTGCGGGGAGCTTAGGCTCCCCGTATTATTTTCTGCACGGGTGGAATAACAGCCCACTGGCCTCGCAGTAAATTATTGGCATTTTGTACACAATACCAAAATAAGGTTTAACATCGCGTTATTTAGTTTGGATCACATTCTGCCGTGCTGATGTCGCAATTCGGGCAGTTTGATTTCAGGCGATAAACCGGTCTGTACTTCTATTGCAATATTCATCCCTTTTCGATCGCTGCGAATAATCTTCATGCCATACCAAGTCGAGCTCAAATTTGCCGCAAGGACTGACACCGGGCTGGTGCGGTCGCATAATGAAGACTCGCTAGCGATCAGCGCAGATTACGGCTTTGCGATTCTTGCAGACGGCATGGGCGGCTATAACGCCGGGGAAGTGGCGAGCGGAATTGCAACTTCGGTGCTCAAGGA
Organism: Burkholderiales bacterium RIFCSPLOWO2_02_FULL_57_36; assembly: GCA_001770855.1. Lineage (GTDB taxonomy): Bacteria > Pseudomonadota > Gammaproteobacteria > Burkholderiales > Burkholderiaceae_D > MESE01. The sequence goes on along the minus strand of MESE01000047.1, from coordinate 25,030 downwards.
ATCGCTTGAACAACGTTTGCACACTCAGCAGTGGGATATACGATTAAACCGCGGCAAGCGTATTCAACAGATGCTGGTCGAATCGATTATTCATGCTAACGAATCGATTTTCGAGGCAGCTCGCATCAATCCGGAAAATACCGGCATGGGCACCACACTGGTGGTCGCGCTATTCCATCACGATAGAGTCACCGTTGCGCATGTCGGAGATTCCAGGGCTTATCGCTTGCGAAAAGGTGAAATAGTTCAAATCACGCACGATCATTCGATGCTGCAAGAGCAGATTGATGCCGGATTGGTCAGTGAGGAAGGCGCGCAATTCGCGCGGAACCGCAACCTGATTACCAGAGCCATGGGAGTGGACTATGACATCGACGTCGAGATTCACGAACATCAAACCGAACCGGGCGACATTTACATACTGTGTTCCGACGGTTTGTCCGACATGCTGTCGAAGCAGGAGATACTCGACACCATAATTACGGCAGATGCAAGTTCGGAAGCCGCATGTGATGAGCTCATAAAAAAAGCCAACGACAACGGCGGGCGCGATAACATTTCTGTTATTTTGATCAGAGTGCAATCAGAAGAAACGGAATATCGGGGACCGATCGCACGCATACTGAATTGGCTTAGACAGGCCAAAGCCGGTTAGCCACAACATGGCAAAAATCATCCTGACCAAGGGCGACAAGATATTGCAAGAAATCGTTCTTGTAAAAGAGCGTGTCACTATCGGGCGCCGCCCCCATAACGATGTCGTCATCGAAGATATCGCAATCAGCGGCGAGCATGCGGTAATTCATACAAACTTCAGTGAAGCAGTGCTTGAAGATTTAAATAGCACCAATGGAGTCCAGGTAAACGGACAGCCAATCAAGACGCATTTTTTGCAGAATCAGGATGTCGTTGAATTGGCGGAGTACAGATTACGGTATATCGCCGAAATCTATGGGGGCGAAGAAAATTCGCACGCAGCGAGTGCTCCGATGACGCAGGACATTCGCTTGGATCTTCTTCTTGATAGTCCTTATCCGAATATGCGGGGGGCAATGGTAGCGCCGAGCGTTAATTCGCGTTCCGGTTGTGCGATCAAATTACTAAATGGTGCATGCGCAGGCAAACAAATAGATCTTACTAAACCATTAACTACCTTGGGCCAACCTGGCCTGCAAGTAGCCGCTATTGCACGGATTGCACAAGCATATTATCTGGCCCATGTTGAAGGAACTGTTTACCCACTGCTTAATGGCCATTCGATCGGTGCGAACGCTTGTAACATGGCGCACGGTGATGTGATCGATTTGGTTGGGGCTCGAATAAAGTTTTTATTTTACTAAGTACAAGTCCCATACTTGATGGATTAAATTCTAAGCATATTATTTTATTTACATTCGCACCTTAAAAATGCTTGTAAAGACAAATTTTGACAGAGGGTGACAATTTTTGTCCGGTTTTGTCGAATTTCTCGTAATTCAGACACGGAATTTTTGGTTTTATTCAAAATCACAAATATTTCTTCTTGGCATGACAATTGCTGCATCATAACCAAGGCAAGTCCTGCCTGTTTATCCCGAGGAGAAACAAAATGAAATCAATGAAAATGATACAACGTGCACAGCGTGGTTTTACACTGATCGAATTGATGATCGTGATTGCGATTATCGGTATTTTGGCAGCAATTGCGATTCCGCAGTATCAAGACTATATTACCCGTGCTAAATGGGGTGACAATATCTCTGGCTTGAACGGGGCGAAATTGGGAATTGCGGAATGCATACAGAATAATGCTGGGATAACCACTGAATGTGCTGCTTTCGCTAGCTCCCTTCCAAACGCAACAGCTTGGCCTACACCAAAATATGGCTCTATTCTTCTCGTATCAGCTCCGACCGCAAGTTCAATTCGACTTGAGTTCGATGGGACAACAGAAGTAGGTGGTTACAAGTTCCAAGCTGATGGAACTCTTGATGTCTCTGGTACAAACTTTATATATACTAAAACTGGTTCCGATACTATTCCTACCAAAATTGTCAAAACCGCCGGTCGATAATTCGGCATGTTGAATATGCGTTTGTAATAAAAATGCAATTTTAGTAGGAAATCAAGGGACTTCGAATGAAGTCCCTTTTTTAATTAAACGAATCTATATTAAGAGGAATAACAGGTAATGTTATAAGCTAAATAATTCGTTTTTTTTTGCTTTTAAGAATGAAATTATTTCGAATTGAGTCCAATAAATGATGCCTAGTATGGAACCCATTCTTAAAGATAAACAAAGTGATAAACCTTTAATTACGTTTGCAGTATGTTTGGGACTGGCACAATTGCTGCCATTATATACACAGCCCATTCTTATATTTTATAACGATGCTGTCGCTATTCTCGGGGTAATAATTGCCGTCGCTCTAATCGGGAATGGGAAAAATCTGAATGTTCAGATTCCTTGGATAGCGGCGCTGCCTTTAAGCTTGGCCGTGCTTATTATTATGCAAATAATATTCGGTATCGTACGTATTGATTCAGATGTGATTTATCCAATTGCTTATTTTTTGATCGCTGCGATAGCAGTTTTACTGGGAGCGAGTGTTGCAGCACAAAAGCAAGGCTCAACCCGGATCTGCATTACATTGACGTACACATATCTGTCAGTAGGACTACTATCAGTCGCAATTGCGTTTCTACAATTTTTTGGCATGGAAACGAATATTCCTTTCGTGCTTCAGCTTGAACATAGTGCAAGTATGGCTCCTCGTCCTTATGCAAACATAGGGCAACCTAATCAGCTTGCGCTTCTGCTATGCCTTTCGATTGCTTCTACTTGGTGGTTATATCAGGCTAGGCGTCTACGCATTGCTACTGCCATTGGAATAACTTTAATCATGTTGTGTGGACTGACTCTCACACAATCCAGAACCGGGTGGATTATCGTTCCAGTTTTTTCAGCGTTATTGCTTTTCTACCAGAAAAAAGTAGGCTTTAGAAAAGTGTCGGCATGGTTAATTGGAGGCTTTGTTTTAAGCTATGCCTTAATGGTTGTAACGCTGCCTGCAATAGCGTCCTTTTTAATGAATTTATCCACGCCCTCTGCAGCGGAACGTGTGGCCGCAGGCGCGTCTTCGGAGCGGCTGGTATTCTTTGAACTGGCTTGGAAGATTAGCGCGTTACATCCTTGGTTTGGTGCCGGTTGGGGTGAATTTTCTTCACAGCAGCAAATATTGGCCGCCAGCCATGCGCCAAGCATTCATTCCAATCATGCTCATAATATCGTGCTGAATTTTGCTGCCGAACTGGGGTGGCCCGTTACGCTATTAGTATTCGGAATTTTGAGCTACTGGCTTTTTACCAGTTGCCTGCGCCGGAAAATCAGCCCCGAGATAGGATTTGCCACACTCTGTTTGATGGCGGTGCTCATGCACAGTATGGTGGAATTTCCATTATGGTATGCCTACGTGCTGCTGCCTTTTGCGTTGCTGGTGGGAATGGTCCATCATGAACAATTCGGGTCACGTGTCTTGAGCGTATCGCGGACATACTCAGCCGGCGTCTTCTTTTTAATGTGCGCACTGTTTATTGGGACCGCTATTGATTATCGGAGCGTGGTTATCGCTTTTCGCGAGCAGGCATTGGAATCAGCGGGCTGGACAAGAGTAGGAGGTGCCGTTAACCACAGATCTGATTTTACGATCTCCGCGCAGTATCATGATCATCTGGAATTTTCAAAGACCGAGGCGCGCGAAGAAATGCCTCCGGAGAAAATCGCTTTTATGGAACGGGTGGCGCAGCGCTTTGGTTATCTACCGAACCTGAGGCGTATAGCATTAATATATACGTTGAATGATCAGCCGGAGAAAGCGGTAGATAAGTTGTTGGCGGCTAAACAATTATTCGGATGTGGCTATGTGGAACTACATCAGGAATGGGGTCAACGTGCCGAAAAAGAATCAGAAAAATTTAGAAAGGTTTTTATGCGATTGCCTGCACCGGCTTCATCTTTCTGCAAATAATGTGAAGCCAATAGCGCCTCAACTTTCTTTAAAGAATAACGAGATGTTGCAACTTAAATTGCGATTCTGAATTTCGTCAGTTTTAGCATTTTCGGCGTCTACATTGGTGTTAAAGCGTTGAGAAAACAAAAGCTAAAAGGAGGCGCCGGCTTGTTGCAGGTATTATGGAAGCATGAATCAAAAATCTTTTTCATTATCTGTTAGGAAGCTAATATGGCAGACGTTTGGATCGGTTTCACATCGATTGATTACGAACGTAGGTACTATGTTAGTTTTTTTATCAGCTGTAGTCGTCTCGCCGCTGTCCAGTGCGCAAAGTTTGCCAAGTCTGGGCGGCACCGAACGCTCCGACCTCTCCCCCCTGATGGAACGCAAGCTAGGCGAGCAAATCATGCGCGAGATCCGGCGTGACCGCGATTATCTGGATGATGCGCCGACACTTGAATATCTGAATAATTTTGGCGCGGGCTTGGTTGTGTCAACTCCCGAGGTGCGCGGCGAAGCCACATACGACTTTTTCTTTTTCGCAGTACGCGATCCGGCGTTGAATGCGTTTGCGCTGCCCGGCGGGTTCATTGGCGTGCATTCGGGGTTGATACTCGCGGCACAGACCGAGTCGGAATTGGCATCGGTCATGGCCCATGAAATCGGGCATGTGTCGCAGCGGCATATCGCGCGCATGCTGGGTAACCAGCGGCAGGATGCATTGATTCCACTGGCGTCGATGGTGTTGGGTGCGTTGGCCGCGCGTTCAAGTCCGGATGCCGCAGCGGCGCTCATGATGGGCGGGCAAGGGCTTGCGATACAGCGGCAACTCGATTTCAGCCGTGATGCCGAGCGTGAGGCCGACCGCGTCGGTTTGCAGATCTTGCGGGAGGGCGGTTTCGACAGCTCGGGCATGGTCGCTTTCTTTGGCCGGCTGCAGACGGCTTCCCGCTCTCATTCCGATAGTGCGCCGCCGTATTTACGTTCCCATCCGATGACGACCGAGCGTATTGCCGATATTCAGGCTCGTACGCGTGATCAGCGTTACAAGCAACGTGTCGACAGCCTGGATTTTCAATTGATACGCGCGCGCGTACGCGTATTGCAGGCTAATTCGCCGCAAGGGTTGCGCGATGTGTCCACGGCATTCGATAGTCAACTGCAGCAAAAAAACCAGACGCAATTAATTGCTGCCAAATACGGACTTGCGTTGATTGCGTACAAACAAGGGGATTTCGAAAAAGCGCAGGCCCTGTTGCAGGAGGCTCGTAACCTTGCGAAGGGTTCGCCGGATCTTGCAAAATCCTCGATATTGGCCAACCTCGCGATCGATATAAAACTGTCTGTCAATCGCGGCGCCGACGCGCTGAAGGACGCGGAAGCGGCGCGGATGCAATATCCGTTATCACGCGGCATCGCGCATCAATATGCGGATGCGCTTCTTGCCGCGGCGCGCCATGAAGATGCGATTCGCTTCTTGCGCGACCAGGCGCAACAGTATCGGCAGGAGCCGCAATTGCAGACGAAATTGGCCAAAGCCTATGCCGCGCAAGGCAAGCAGGCGCTACAGCACCTGGCATTGGCGGAGTCGTACGCTTTAACCGGAAGTCTGCCGGCAGCGATCGATCAGCTGACGATTGCCCGGCGTGCGCCGGATGCATCGTTTTACGATCAGGCGGTGATCGATGCCCGGGAGCGGGAGTTCAAGGCACGCTTTCGCGAAGAAATGCAGGACGAGCAGAAAAATCGCTGATAATGCCGACGGCCTGATTATTTCAAGCGTTCGTCTCTGATGTACTGTCCGCCAGCGGGCGTGGTACAAATTTGAATTGCGCGGCGAGGTCATCACGCCTTATGCGCTGCACCGGCAGTGCATTATTTCCCAGACTTAAGCTCAGGTTTTTCACCGTGGCCGATTCGCCCGCCAGCCATTCCAGTAATTGCTCGTCGGTGACTGCAATGCCATCCATGCGCAATTGACTCAGGCATTGCGCCATGTCCCGATCGTCCAGCATGGCAATTTTGTCCGCACTTTTCAATACCAACTGGCCTGATTCGGTCAGCCAGGCCGCGTCAATCGATGGCATCGGTTCGCCGGTATGCAAGACAAAACCTTGTGCCGGATCGGTATGCGCGATGTAGGGCGTGGCTTCCAGATCCACATACACGCGTTGCGGACCGTTCTGGAAATACCAGCGGCCTTGATCGTCATGCGTGTAGTTGCGATTGATGAAACCCAGCAGCGTTGCATTGGCAATCTTGTCGCCGGAAAGATCTCTTGCCTGCGCCTGTTCATCGCGCATGCGCCAGCCGCCGCGAGCATCCAGTGCCAGCCAGCCATGGCAATGGGGCACATTCGGCCATTTCGCCATTGCTTGCTTGACAATGTCATCCATATCAAACCCTTATGAGTTAAAGAAAGTCGATCGCTTTCATGCTACTTGCAAGCGTAAATCATCTGTTTGAGGATTGTCACCATTCAGGAACCGGATGATGCGCCGCGGCAGCCAATCGATGGAACCTGGAAACGATCCGGCTGCGAAGCCGACATGGCCACCTTCAAGGGGATAGTCGAGCGTAACGCAGTGCGATGCCGTTTGCGGTAAATATTGTGCCGGGAGGAAAGGATCATTCTGCGCATTCAACACCAATGTCGGCACCGTGATGGCATCAAGCACATGCTTTGCGCTGGCACGATCCCAATAGTCATCGGTATTGCGATAACCATGCAGTGGTGCGGTGACGACATTGTCGAACTCGTATAAATTGCGGGCACTCAACATCGTTTCGCGCTTAAACAAGCCGGGAAACTGATGCAGTTTCTGAATGCACTTCGGCTTGAGTGTTTGCAGGAATGCCTTGGTGTACACCATATTCATACCACGCGATAACGCAGCTCCGCCGCCAGCCAAGTCGAGTGGTGCCGAAATCGCGCAGGCGGCATCCACGATTTCGGCTTGATGCTGCGCTTCTCCGAGCCAGCGCAACAAGGCGTTGCCACCCAGGGATGCGCCGACAGCATAAAGCTTTCCGGCCTGATCTTGTGCACGGTTTGCCGCGATGCGCTCCAGGATCCATGCTATTTCTTCTGCATCGCCGGAGTGATAAAAACGCGGAGCATGGTTCAGTTCGCCGGAGCAGCCGCGAAAATGGGGTACCGCGCCGGACCAGCCGAGCGCGGCGATGTGCGACATCAGCGAACGCGCATAGTGACTGTCTGATGATCCTTCCAGGCCGTGAAACAATACGACGAGCGGCTGGCCGGGCTCACCGTCCACAAAATCGATATCGATGAAATCGCCGTCCGGCGTATTCCAGCGTTCACGCCGGAATACGACTTGCGGTTTGCCTATGCATTTCGCAGGATAAATGGTTTGCAGGTGGCCGCCGGGCAGCCAGCGCGGGGCGCGATAAGTCATCGGTTCGGATCGATTACTTGCTTAAAGCCTTTAACCTCATAACCTGTCATTCCGACGGGCAGGGTGACGAGGAATCGCCATCTCCGGTGCCACTGCGGTCGGATGAGGTTCCTCGCGATGCTCGGAATGACGGCATTTCTCATTTTTGGAGACGGTTTTAATGACTTTTAAGGACTGTACCCGGCTTCAGCTTGTAGACCGTGCCGCAATAAGGGCATTTCGCTTCGCCATTTGCCGCAAAATCCAGATAGACGCGCGGATGCGACGACCATATCGGCATCTTCGGATTCGGGCAATATGCCGACTCGTAGCTGGCATCTTCCAGTTCTACCGGCGGCGCAACTTCGATTTTTTCACTCATGGAATTCTCCAGAACTTGTTATACCAGGGTCAGCCAATGCTGATATTGCGGTGCTTTACCGGCGACGACTTCAAAGAATAACGATTGCAGTTTTTCAGTGATCGGGCCGCGCTTTCCGGTACCGATCTGACGATTATCGAGTTCGCGAATCGGTGTGATTTCAGCGGCTGTCCCGGTAAAGAACGCTTCGTCGCAGCAATACATTTCATCGCGGGTAATGCGCTTTTCCTTGACTTCGATGCCGAGATCACGCGCCATGGTCAATACCGAGTCGCGGGTAATGCCGTCAAGGCATGAGGCCAGATCCGGCGTGTAGATGGTGCCGTTCTTGACGACGAATACATTTTCGCCGGCGCCTTCGGAAACATATCCTTCGGTATCCAGAAGCAATGCCTCGTCGTAGCCATCGGTCAGTGCTTCCTGATTGGCCAGGATCGAATTGATGTAGTAACCGGACGCTTTGGCGCGGACCATTGAAACGTTCACATGGTGTCGGGTAAACGACGATGTTTTGACGCGAATGCCTTTTGCCAGACCTTCTTCGCCCAGATAAGCGCCCCAAGGCCATGCAGCGATGGCGACGTGGATGGTGTTTCCTTTGGGGGATACGCCCAGCTTTTCCGAACCGATCCATACCAGTGGACGCAGATAACATGATTCCAGTTTGTTTTCGCGAACCACCTGGCGTTGCGCAGCCATGATGGTTTCCATGTCGAACGGGATCGCCATCTGGAAAATCTTGGCCGAATTGAACAAGCGCTGAGTGTGTTCCTTCAAACGGAAGATCGCCGTACCTTGCGGTGTCTTGTAAGCACGCACACCTTCGAACACGCCCAATCCATAATGCAGGGAGTGGGTCAGCACATGAATAGTGGCGTCGCGCCAATCGACCAGCTTGCCATCTTTCCAAATTTTTCCGTCGCGGTCGGCCATGGACATCTTGAATTCTCCAAATTGTTGCAAAACGTCGATTTTAACGGATTCAGACCCGGGAAAACTCCCTCGTTGAACTGCCGTTTCAAGAAAATTGCGTCTATTGATACGCTTTTAATTCAGATATGGGAGCCGCCCGCGGCGGTTTTGGGTCGACGTGGGTAATGCCGGCAGCGGCAAGAAATTACCCGTCTTGGCTTGCTCATTGGTGCCTTGTCCGATTTTATAAAAAACGTCCGTTTGGCTTGGGTCGCGTAAAAACGGTTTTTCGGGCTGATGCGGTGCGGTAAAATAGCGTTCCCCCAATTCCTGACGACGCTAGGAACCATGCAATTCAATCGACTGAGCGACCTCATCACCCAAGGCAAACTGAAAGGCAAACGCGTTTTCATTCGCGCCGATCTTAACGTGCCGCAGGACGATGCAGGCAATATCACCGAAGATACCCGTGTTCGGGCATCGGTGCCGGCAATTCAACAGGCGCTGCAAGCCGGCGCCGCAGTGATGGTGACTTCGCATCTTGGACGTCCGACCGAAGGCGAATTCAAGCCTGAGGATTCCTTGGCGCCGGTCGCGCAACGGTTGTCCGAATTGCTAAGCTGTCCGGTTGAGTTGATACAAAACTGGGTCGACGGCGTGGACGTCCAGCCGGGACAGGTGGTATTGCTGGAAAACTGCCGCGTCAACAAGGGTGAAAAGAAGAACAACGACGAATTGGCGCAAAAGATGGCGAAGTTGTGCGACATCTATGTCAACGATGCATTCGGCACCGCGCATCGCGCCGAAGCGACCACGCACGGGATTGCCAAATTCGCGCCGATCGCCTGTGCCGGGCCATTGCTGGCGGCAGAACTCGATGCGTTGGGCAAGGCTTTGGGTCAGCCGGCGCGTCCGCTGGTGGCAATTGTGGCCGGTTCCAAAGTGTCAAGCAAGCTGAGCATCCTGAAAACCCTCGCCGACAAGGTGGATAACCTGATCGTCGGCGGCGGCATTGCCAATACCTTCATGCTGGCTGCCGGCCTGAAAATCGGTAAATCGCTGGCGGAAGCCGATTTGGTCAACGATGCCAAGGAAATTATCGACATGATGGCCAAGCGCGGCGCATCGGTGCCGATCCCGGTCGATGTGGTGTGCGCGAAAGCGTTTTCATCAAGCGCCGCTGCGACCGTCAAGGATGTTCATGATGTGGCCGACGACGACATGATCCTCGATATCGGACCGAAGACTGCGGCCATGCTGGCCGGGCAACTCGTGCAAGCCGGCACCATTGTCTGGAATGGTCCGGTAGGCGTCTTTGAATTCGACCAGTTCGGCGAGGGCACCAAAACCCTGGCCATGGCGATTGCGAATTCCAAGGCGTTTTCAATTGCGGGCGGCGGCGACACGCTGGCCGCCATCGCAAAATATGGTATCGCCGATCGAATCGGCTATATATCGACCGGCGGCGGCGCTTTCCTGGAATTCCTGGAAGGCAAGACCTTGCCAGCGGTGGAAATTCTGCTGCAACGTAAACAGTGATCAGTGATTCCGAAGGACTCTGCACGATAGCAACTCCAGTAACGGCCGCGGCCGCATCGTGATTTTTCCAAAGGTTCCAAGAGGATTGTTATGCAAAGAGCTACCAAGATCGTTGCCACCATCGGGCCTGCATCCAGCGATATCGATACGCTCACGCGGATGATTCGCGCCGGGGTCGATGTCGTGCGGCTCAATTTTTCACATGGCAAGGCACAGGATCACATCGACCGTGCAAATTTGGTGCGCCAGGTCGCGGCATCATGCGGCCGCGAAGTGGCGATCATGGCCGATTTGCAGGGTCCGAAAATCCGGATCGGCAAGTTTGAATTAGGAAAGATCCAGTTGGTCAATGGCGCCAAATTCATTCTCGATGCGGCATGTGAACTGGGCAATCAGGAGCAGGTCGGTCTCGACTATAAAGAATTGCCGCGCGACCTGAAAGTGGGCGATGTATTGTTGTTGAATGACGGTTTGATCGTATTGACCACCGATAAAGTGATCGGCAGTCAAATCCATACCACGGTCAAGATCGGCGGCGAGCTGTCCAACAATAAAGGCATCAATCGCCTGGGCGGCGGTTTGTCGGCGCCGGCATTGACTGCCAAGGACATGGAAGATATCAAGACCGCGATGAGCTTTCAGGCCGACTATGTCGCAGTGTCGTTTCCAAAGAGCGCGACCGACATGATGATGGCGCGGCAACTTGCCAATATCGCCGGCGACGTCTACCAGCACAAACCGCAAATGATTGCCAAGATCGAGCGTGCCGAGGCTATTCCTGCACTGCAGGAAATCCTGGATGCCTCGGACGGCATCATGGTCGCGCGTGGCGACCTGGCTGTGGAAGTCGGCAATGCAGCCGTGCCCGCCCTGCAAAAGCGCATGATCAGGATGGCCCGCGCATCCAACAAGCTGACGATTACCGCGACGCAGATGATGGAGTCGATGATCGTCAATGCGGTACCGACTCGCGCCGAAGTCTCCGATGTCGCCAACGCGGTGCTGGACGGTACCGATGCGGTGATGACGTCGGCCGAGACAGCCTCGGGAAAATACCCAGTCGAAACAGTAGAAACGATGGCGGCGATTTGCATCGAAGCGGAAACGTCGGAAGACTTCAAGCTGGATGCGGACTTCCTGAACGTCACCTTCACGCGCATCGATCAATCGATTGCTTACGGCGCGTTATTTACTGCGTATCATCTGCGAGTGAAAGCCATTGTCGCTTTGACCGAATCCGGTTCGACCGCACTGTGGATGAGTCGCCATAACATCGATATCCCGATTTTCGCGATGACGCCGAGCGTTGCTACCCAGCGCAAGGCGTCGCTGTATCGCAATGTGAGCACGCTTGAATTGCGCCACTCCACGGATCGGGAAGCTGTCATGAAAGAGGTACAGGATTTGCTATTGGCCAAAGGCATCGTGCGCAAAGGTGACATGATAGTCGTTACCTGGGGCGAGCCAATGGGACAAGTCGGCGGCACCAATGCACTCAAGATCATGAAGATCGGCGACAACTAATTTTTATTGTTTTGGAGAATCACCATGGCACTCGTATCGATGCGTCAATTACTGGACCATGCCGCGGAAAACGGCTACGGTCTGCCGGCATTCAACGTCAATAATCTGGAGCAAGTCACCGCGATCATGCAGGCGGCCGATGAAGTCGGTGCGCCGGTCATCATGCAAGCCTCCGCCGGCGCGCGCAAATATGCCGGTGAAGCATTTTTGCGGCATCTGATCGAAGCCGCGGTTGAAGCCTATCCGCACATCCCGGTCGTGATGCACCAGGATCATGGTCAATCTCCGGCGGTCTGCATGGCAGCAATCAAATCCGGCTTTACCTCGGTGATGATGGATGGTTCATTGATGGAAGACGGCAAGTCGGTCGCCAGTTACGAATACAACGTCGACGTATCGCGCAAGGTAGTCGAGTTTTCGCATTCGATCGGCGTGACGGTGGAAGCGGAGCTGGGCGTACTCGGCTCGCTCGAAACCATGATGGGCGACAAGGAAGACGGCCACGGTGCGGACGGCAAAATGACGCGCGAGCAATTGCTGACCGATGTGGCGCAGGCGGCGGAATTCGTCAAGCTGACGCAATGCGATGCACTGGCGATTGCGATCGGCACGTCGCACGGCGCATACAAATTCTCGCGCAAGCCGACCGGCGATATTCTCGCCATCGAACGCATCAAGGAAATCCACGCACGGATTCCGAATACGCATCTGGTGATGCACGGATCATCATCGGTTCCGCAGGAATTGCTGGCTGAAATTCGCGAGTTCGGCGGCGACATGAAAGAAACCTACGGCGTACCGGTCGAGGAAATTCAGCAAGGCATCAAGCACGGCGTGCGCAAGATCAATATCGATACCGATATTCGTTTGGCAATGACCGGCGCGATCCGCCGTTATTTTGCGGAAAACCCGTCCAAGTTCGATCCGCGCGATTACCTGAAGCCGGCGCGTGAAGCAGCCAAGAAAGTCTGCAAATCTCGCTTCATCGCATTCGGCTGTGAGGGCCAGGCAGCGAAAATCAAGCCGATTCCGCTTGAAAAGATGGCTGAACGGTACAAAAAGGGTGAGCTGTCGCAGATTGTGCAGTAAACTTCTGTCGGGCAAACAACCACACGACCGGCGGCGTGCTTGCACCCGCCGGTCTTGATTTTTTAGAGCGCTTATGAACAGTCTTTACCAGTCCACCATCACCTCATTGCCGCTGCTTGGGCGCGGCAAGGTGCGCGACAATTACGCGGTCGGCGACGACAAAATCCTGATCGTGACCACCGATCGCCTGTCGGCCTTCGATGTCGTCATGAACGAGCCGATCCCGGGCAAGGGCATGGTATTGAACCAGATGTCCGATTTCTGGTTCGCCAAACTGGATGGAATCGTGCCCAACCATCTGACCGGCATTGCACCGGAAAGCGTGGTCCGCGAAGATGAAATCGCACAGGTACGCGGCCGTGCCGTGGTGGCCAAGCGGCTCAATCCGATCATGGTCGAGGCGGTGGTGCGCGGTTACATCATCGGCTCCGGATGGAAGGATTATCAGGCCAGCGGCGCGATTTGCGGCGTGCGCTTGCCGCCGGGTTTGCGGCAGGCCGACAAGCTGGCGGAGCCGATTTTCACGCCCGCGGCCAAGGCCGATCTCGGCGAACACGATGAAAACATCAGCTTTGCCGAGATGGAAAGCCGCATCGGCAGCGAACTTTCCGCAAAAATGCGCGACATCAGCATCCGCCTCTATAAGACGGCAGCCGATTATGCCGCGACGCGCGGCATCATTATCGCGGACACCAAATTCGAATTCGGCCTCGACGAAGAGGGTACCCTGCACCTGATGGATGAAGTGCTGACCGCCGATTCTTCGCGCTTCTGGCCCGCCGATTCGTATGCGCCCGGCATGTCGCCGCCGTCATTCGACAAGCAATTCGTGCGCGACTATCTGGAAACGCTCACCGACTGGAACAAGACTGCGCCCGCACCGCCATTGCCGACCGACGTCATCGACAAGACCGGTGCGAAATACCGCGAAGCATTGACGCGCCTGACCGGTGCAACTCTGGAGGAGTGATATGACTGCCAAAGTGTCTGCAGATACGCCGTTGGTTGGCGTGGTGATGGGCTCATCGTCCGACTGGGAAGTGATGCAGCACGCGGTCGCGATGCTGAAGGAATTCGGTATTGCCCACGAAGCGCAAGTCATATCGGCGCACCGCATGCCGGACCAGATGTTTGCCTATGCCGAGTCGGCGCGTCAACGCGGACTGCGCGCGATCATTGCCGGCGCCGGCGGCGCCGCGCATTTGCCGGGCATGCTGGCCGCTAAAACCATCGTGCCGGTGCTGGGCGTGCCGGTTCCGTCCAAATATCTGCGCGGCGAAGATTCATTATTGTCGATCGTACAGATGCCCAAGGGCATACCGGTCGCGACTTTCGCGATTGGCGAAGCCGGCGCCGCCAATGCGGCGTTGACTGCTATCGCAATCCTCGCAGCAAGCGATGAAGCCTTGGCGGCACGCCTGCTGGATTTCCGTGCGAAGCAGACCCAGGCCGCACTTGCAATGACATTACCGGCATGACCGACAAGCATCATCCATTTCTTCCTTCCGCATCACCGGCAACCTGGCTTGGCGTGATGGGCGGCGGCCAATTGGGGCGCATGTTCGCCCATGCCGCGCAAAAAATGGGTTACAAGGTCGCGGTGCTGGAGCCGGAGCGCGATTGCCCGGCAGGTCATGCGGCCGACCATCTTCTTTGTGCAGACTATACCGATGCGGCAGCGCTGACTGAACTTGCCGAGCAATGCGTGGCGGTGACTACCGAATTTGAAAATGTCCCTGCGCTAAGCCTGCAATCATTGTCTGAAAAAACCTTTGTCGCGCCGTCTGCCGCATGCGTATCGATTGCACAGGATCGCATGGAAGAGAAACGGTTTTTTACCGAGTGCGCACCTCTGTCGGGGGTGCTGCCGGCGCCGCATCAGGTAATCGCATGCGCTGCCGATGTCGATGCAATTCCGGATTCGCTATTGCCGGGAATCCTGAAAACCGTCCGTATGGGATATGACGGCAAAGGCCAGGTGCGCGTACGCACGCATGATGAAGTACGCACCGCATTCGCAGGCATGAACGGCGTAGCTTGCGTACTGGAAAAAATGCTGCCGCTCGCCTATGAGATATCGGTGCTGGCGGCGCGCGGCGCTGACCGACAGTCGGTGGTGTATCCGATTGCCGAGAATGTGCATCGCGACGGTATCCTGTTTACGACCACAGTGCCGAGCCCGAATATCACGCCCGATTGCAGCGCCAAGGCGCAGGCTGCGGCGCTGGCGATCATTGGCGAGCTCGGTTACGTCGGTGTTTTGTGTATTGAATTTTTCGTGCTGCAGGATGGTTCGCTGGTGGTCAATGAAATGGCGCCGCGTCCTCATAACAGCGGGCACTATACGATCGATGCATGCATCACCAGCCAGTTTGCGCAACAGGTCAGGGCAATGGCGCGCTTGCCGCTGGGCGATGTTCGTCAGCATTCTCCGGCGGCAATGTTGAACATTCTCGGCGACTCGTGGTTCGATCGAAATACGGACCAACTACGTGAACCGGCCTGGGACCGGGTGCTGGCGCTGCCCGGCGCGAACCTCCATCTCTATGGCAAGGATGATCCGCGACGTGGCCGAAAGATGGGGCACGTTACTTTTGTTGCACCGACGCTGCCCGAGGCGCAGGCAAATCTGAAGACCGCCTGCGGCATCCTCGGAATCGACGCATGATCCGGTCGTAAAAACACGTTGCCATGCACGATGAACTGACATTGGATCGGCCTGCAATTCAAAGCGCGGCGCGCCGGCTGGAAGCGGGCGAACTGGTCGCGTTTCCGACCGAGACCGTCTACGGCCTGGGTGCCGATGCGGAAAATCCAGCCGCGATCGCAAAGATTTATGCAGCCAAGGGACGTCCGTCCAATCATCCGGTGATTGTGCATTTGGCCCCCGAGGCGGATATTACTTACTGGGCCGATGCAATTCCGCCGGAAGCGCGGAAACTGATCGCTGCTTTTTGGCCGGGTCCGCTGACGCTGATCCTCCAGCGTGCAAAACATATCCCCGATTGCGTCTCCGGCGGCCAGGATTCGATCGGCTTGCGCTGCCCATCGCATCCGGTCGCTCAAGCGCTGCTGCGTGAATTCAAGGCGGGCAAGGGCGGCATCGCGGGGCCGTCGGCAAACAAGTTCGGCCACGTCAGTCCCACCACGGCACAGCATGTCAGGGATGAATTCGGATCGGAACCGGGCAATCCGGTCGACTGTATCCTGGACGGCGGACAAAGCCAGGTCGGTATCGAATCGACGATTCTGGATTTGACTCGCATGGCGACGCACGGGCCGGTGTTGCTGCGCCCCGGACACATCAGTGCCGACTGCATCGCCGACGTTATCGGGATTCTGCCGCGCACGCCGGACGATGCAGCACCGCGTGCATCGGGTACGCTTGAGTCGCACTACGCACCGAGCACACCGGTCGCGCTGGTCGAAGCAGACCAACTGGCGGATATATTCCATCTTCTGGCTACTGCCGGGCGGCGCATTGCGGTAATGAGCCGCGGGACTCCGCATTTGAACGGCGCCGTTGCGCAGCTTGGGTTGCCGGAGTCCCCCGACGGCTATGCGCACGACCTGTTTGCTTCGTTGCGCACCTTGGACACTGCTGGCGCGGACATTATTCTGGTGGAATCGCCACCCGGCGGCAACGAATGGCAAGGCGTCAACGATCGCCTGCGGCGCGCGGCACATGATTCAACGGAAGTGGTGTCGCGTCTCGTCAAGCCGGACCTCAAATAAATTTCCTGGCGCCTTCCTGATTTCGGCCTGATCCGGAATCGATATTTTTCCTTATCGGCTTTTTCAAAGCGGTCGTCAAATCCAGTGCGATTTATCCCATACACATGGGATAAATGCCGTTGTGCGCTATGACATAATGTCTGACAGGAAAAAGTCTTTTGAATACACAATAAAAACCAGCTGTCTCAATTCGGGGGAAAAGCATGCGTGCAAAAATCGTTGGCTCGGCGATAGGAGTGATCGCAGTTGCGGCAGCCGTTTTTCTGTACTGGGGCGGGTATTTTTTTGACGGCCCCGGGAAGAGTGAGGCGGAGACGAAATTTGCCTTGATCGATGCCGCCGACCGCAGCTTGGACGGCGCGCCGGCTTTGGCGCTCACCTTCGCGCTTCCGCTTGACGCAAGAAAATCCTACGACAAGTTCATTCAAGTATTCGAAATGCCGGGCTCCGGCGCAAACCAGGCCAAGCCGGGAGCGGGCAGCGACCAGGACGATGATGCCGACGAGTATTCTCGCTCAGGCAAGGGAAACGGATCGGTAGTCAGCACCATGCCGGAAGATACGGAAGTCACTGGCGGCAAGGTGGTTTCCGGCGCATGGGTCGTGGGTGAGAATCCGCGCCTGCTGTTTTTTCCTCACATCAAACCGCAAACGCGTTATGTAGTGCAGGTCAAGGTCGGCTTGCCTGCCAAGGATGGCAGCAAGCTGGGCGCCGAGTCGCGCTACTCGGTCTTGTCGGCACCGGTATCGCCGGCCTATTATTTCGCCAGCAACGGCATGGTGTTGCCAGCCAAGCAGAACGGTGGCCTGCCGGTGATTACAGTCAACGTGCCTGAAGTCGATATTCAGTTCCTGCGTGTGAAAAACGATCAGTTGCCGCGTTTTCTCGATCGCGTGATCAATCGTGCCAAGCCCAAGAAAAATGACGGCGCGAATCAGAGCGAGAATGAAGACGAAAGCGGTTACGATGACGACGACTGGCGCCGCAGCTCCTTGCGCGGAGCGGTATCGAACTATCAGCTGGATGATTTGCGCAACCTGACTGAAAGTGTCTACCTCGGACGTTTCCTGACCGAGCAGAAACCCAACCGGCGCAGCGTCACCTATATCTCGGTCGAAGATATTCGCGAACTCAAGGAACCGGGCGTGTATGTGGCGGTGATGAGCCAGCCGAATCGCTTCCGTTACGAGTATCAGACTACCTATTTCTATGTCAGCGACCTCGGTCTGCACCTGCGGCAGTTTGCGAAAGGCGCCGATGCTTTCGTCAATTCGCTGACCGATGGCGCGGCAGTCAAAGGTGTGGAGCTGTCGTGGATCGATAATCAAGGCAAGGTATTGGCGCGTGCCGAAACCGACGGCGACGGTCGTGCAGCATTTGCCGAACGGCCCAGAGATGCAAAGGTAATCCTGGCGCGCAAGGACAAGCAGATTTCGATGCTCGCATTGAAAGAGCCGGCCCTGGACCTGTCCGAATACGACATCACCGGCGCGCTCTACAAACCCACGCGCCTGTTCGCGTATTCAGGCCGCAACCTGTATCGTCCCGGCGAGAGTTTCGATTTGTCGGTACTGGCGCGCGATGCCGATGGCCGTTCCATTCCAACGCAACCGATACAGGCAGTGCTCAAGCGTCCCGACGGGCGCAGCCAGTTTACCGCGACTTGGCGTCCTGATGAGCGTTTCCCGGGATACTTCGTCAAGCGGCTCGACTTGCCGGCGGATGCGCCGACCGGATTCTGGACGCTTGAGTTGCGCTCCGATCCTGCCGACAAAATCCCAAGTACGGTATTCCGATTCGGCGTGGAAGAGTTTCTGCCCGAGCGCATGAAGCTGGATCTGACCAGTAAACAGCCGATGTTGGCGCCGGGCGATGCGTTTACGGTTGATGTACGCGGTATGTATTTATACGGCGCCCCGGCGGCCGGCAATCGTTTGCTGGGTGTGGCGCAGTTCGAACGGAACAAGAACCCGCTCGCGAAACAGTTTCCGGGATTTGAGTTCGGCGATGTGGCGGACAATGAGTTCAAGACACGCAAGGAATTGCACGAACAGGCGCTGGACGAGCAAGGTGTCGTCAAGGCCGAAATCGATTTGTCGCCGACTGAAAAACGCCGTTCGCCTTTTACCGTGCGTGCAACGATGAGCCTGCTTGAAACAGGCGGACGTCCGGTGGTACGCTCCATTGAGCGCGTGGTGTGGCCGGCACCGGTGTTGGTCGGTGTGCGGCCTTTGTTCACGGGAGAGTATGCTGTCGAAAACAGCCAGGTCGAATTCGAAGTGGTGCGTGCCGATCGTGACGGCAACATCAAGCCGGCACCGGCGATGCCGGTGCGCCTGTTCCGTGAAAATCGCGAATATTACTGGCGCTTTGAAGATCAGCGCGGCTGGCATTCCGGCTTCTCGGAGACCGACGAATTGGTGGAAACTTCATCGGTGACGGTGCCGGCAGGCGCCCGCGGCAAGCTTCGGCTGCCGGTGCGCTACGGGCGCTATCGCGTCGAAATTTCCGATCCCGAAACGAATCAGCAACTCAGCTACCGCTTTTATGCAGGCTGGAGCGCGCGCGCGGATGAAACGCAGGGCGTACGTCCGGACCGGGTCGCGCTCAAGCTCGACAAGGCGGGTTATCGTGAAGGCGATACGGCGCGGCTGACCATCACGCCGCCGCACAAAGGCGAAGCCCTGATTTCGGTTGAAGGCGATCGCACGTTATGGTTCAAGCGGATTACGGTTTCCGGGACGACTGCTATGGTTGACATTCCACTCAATCGCGAATGGAAACGGCATGATCTGTACGTCTCGGTGATGGTGCTGCGCCCAGGGAACGAGGGCGAAAAGGTGACGCCGGCGCGCGCACTCGGCATTGTCCATCTTCCGTTGGAGCGGGCTGAGCGCAAGCTGAATGTCGCACTTGAGGCGCCGCAGAAAGTGCTTCCTGAGACTACGGTCAAAGTGAAAATCAAGGCGCCGGAGATAAAAGGACAGAAAGCCTTTGTCACGCTGTCGGCGGTCGATGTAGGTATCCTGAACATCACGCGTTACGCTTCGCCCGATCCGCATGGATTTTTCTTCGGTAAACTGCGCTACGGCGCGGATCAGCACGATATCTATGGACGCCTGATCGAGAAGATGCAGGGACAGAAGGGCAAGCTGAAATTCGGCGGCGACGACACGCCCAAGGCGAGCCGCAGTCTGCCCAAGAAAGTGAAGCTGGTCGACCTGTTCAGCGGACCGGTCATGTTGAACGACCAAGGCGAAGCCGAAATTCCGCTGGCGCTTCCGGATTTCAACGGCACCTTGCGCTTGATGGCAGTGGTGGCCGCGGCGGAGCGCTTCGGCTCGAAAGATGCCGAAATGACGGTGGCGGCGCCGTTGATCGCCGAACTTGCCACGCCACGATTTTTGTCTTTTGGCGACAGCGGGATCGTTGCGCTGGATCTGCATAACCTCTCCGGCGGCACGCAACAGTTGAAGATCAGTCTCAAAGGCAACGATGGCCTGCAGGTGCAGGAAGCCGAGCGCAGCGTGTCCTTGAAGGACCAGGAAAAACGTACCCTGCGATTCCCGATCGATGCCAAAGCCGTTCCAGGCCTGCACCAGGTCGCGGTACAAGTCACGGGCCAGCAGATCAAGCTGGAGCGTTCCTTCCCATTGATGGTGCAGGCGCCGACACCGCAACAGCAATTCACGAAGCGCTACAACATCAATCCGGGCGAATCGCTTGACATCAAGGATGCCGAGCTTTCAGGCCTGCATCCAGGATCGGCTCTGGCGCACGTGGTGGTGTCGAACAAGGCGCCGATCGACATTCGCGCAGCGATACAGGGATTGCTTACTTATCCGTACGGTTGCACCGAACAGACCACCAGCACCGCTTATCCGCATGTGTTCATCGACGAGGATGCGGCGCGCAGCTTCGGCCTCAAGCCGTACACGCGCGAACAGCGCGTGGAAATGCTTGACCGCGCGGTTGCGCGATTGGGTGCAATGCAGGCGCCCAACGGCGGGTTCAGCCTGTGGGGCAACATGTCCGAATATGAATACTGGTTGTCGGCGTATGTGACCGGCTTCCTGCAGGATGCACGCGAGCAGGGATTCGGCGTACCTGATGCGATGTACGGCAAGGCGATGGATTTCCTGCTGCGCGGCTTGCAGGAAGGCGTTTCCCGCTTGCCGGCCAATCCGCCAAGCGGCAATGCCGGCACCGGCATATGGAACGAGAATCGCAATATCGATAACGGACGCTTCAACGTGCTCGCATTCGGAGCGTATATTCTTGCGCGGGAAAGCAAGGCGCCATTGGCAACCTTGAGGCAATTGCATGAATCGAGGGCGCATGCCCATTCCGGATTGGCGCTGGTTCAGCTTGGCATCGCCCTCAAATTGATGGGCGACCGCGACAGGAGCAATGCGGCGATCAGTGAAGGCTTGCGCAAAGGCCGCGATGGCGGTTATTGGGGATTCGACTACGGCAGCACATTGCGCGATGCGGCAATGTCCTATGCATTGCTCGAACGTCATAAGGTCGGCGAGGGAGAACGTGAGAATCTGGTGGCGATAATTGCAGGCGAGATGGAAAAATCGCGCTATTACAGTACCCAGGAAAAACTCGCGCTGTTCATGGTGGGCCGGTCCTACAGCGGCGATGGCGGCGGACCGTGGACCGCCGGCTTGGACACAGGCGGCAAGCAGGAAGAGCTTGCAAGCAAGGGCACTCACTTCCGTGAGCTATTGCCGGCGGAATTGGCAAACGGATTCAAGATTACCAATACGCACAAGGAGCGCTTGTATGTGGAGCTGTCCCTGACAGGAAATCCGGTCAAGCAGCCTGCGTCAAAAAACGATCCGATCGAACTGTTGCGCACCATGCATACGCCGGACGGCACGGCGATATCCGGCAGGGCGCTCAAGGTCGGCGAAGTGATTGTCGTGCGCGTAACGGCGAAATCGAAGACACCCATTTCGACCGGCATGATTGTCGACCGGATTCCGGCAGGCCTGGAAATCGAGAATCTCAATATCGTGCAAGGCGAGCAAATGGGCGTCGTCAATATCGCCGGCGTGAACCCCGCGCAGGCGATGAGCGACCAACGCATCAAGCACGTCGAATTTCGCGATGATCGTTTCGTCGCCGCGGTGCGGCTTGATCGCAATCCGCTCACTTTGTTCTATCGTGCGCGCGTGGTGACTCCGGGCAAGTTCGTCGTGCCTCCACTGTATGCGGAAGACATGTACCGCCCGGGTTTGTTCGGCCTTGCAGGCGGAAGTGACACAGTATCGGTGGTCGATGTGAATTCCGCAAGCGCAGCGGTAAAACCGGCCGTTGCCGGGAAGGGCGACGTCAAGCCCTGAACGCGATGGAACTCTTGCGGCAACTATCTCGCGCAGTGCGATCGACGGCACTGCGCGACGTGATGTTCGTACGGCGCAAGCGCTGGTGGGTCGCAGCGCTGATCGCTACGATGACATTGCTGGCACTGGACCGCATTTTCCCTTTGCCTGTGCCGGGACGTGATTCTCCTTATGCGCTAGTGGTCGTCGCACGTGATGGAACGCCGTTGCGTGCCTTTCCGGACAGGGAGCATGTCTGGCGGCATCCGGTATCCCTGAAGGACGTGTCGCCGCTCTATCTGGAAGCGCTGGTGGCATATGAAGACAAGACGTTCTGGTGGCATCCCGGCGTCAATCCGTTTGCGCTGATGCGCGCCGCCTGGCAATGGCTGACGGACGGCAGAATCGTATCCGGAGGTTCGACGATCACGATGCAGGTTGCGCGCCTTCTCGATCCGACTCCGCGCACCATTCCCGGAAAGCTGCGACAGATCGTGCGCGCGCTACAAATCGAATGGCATTATTCCAAACGCGACATTCTGGCGCTGTACCTGAACTACGCACCAATGGGCGGCGTGCTGGAAGGCGTGGAGGCGGGCAGCCGTGCCTATCTCGGCAAGTCCTCCGGCAGGCTGACCCACGCGGAAGCGGCATTGCTTACCGTGTTGCCGCAGATGCCTTCCCGGTTGAGGCCGGACCGGTATCCGCAAAAGGCGCAGGCGGCACGCGATAAAGTACTGCGCCGCATGAGCGGACGCTGGTCCGACGCCGCGATCTCTGATGCGCTTACCGAACCGGTCTACGCGCAGACCGTGCGCGAACCATTGCTCGCGCCGCTGCTGGCGCAACGCATCAAGCAGGATGCCAACGGCAGGACCAGAATCGACACCACCATCGATGCGACGGCGCAATCGATGGTCGAAGGGCTTTTAAGCGACCGGGTTCGCAACCTGCCGGCGCGCGTCTCGATTGCCGCGATGGCAATCGACAATACGTCCGGCGAAGTGCTGGCTTATGCAGGTTCCGCGGACTTTACCGACAAGGACAGGTTCAGTCATGTCGACATGGTGCGTTCGCCGCGTTCGCCGGGCTCTACCCTGAAACCTTTCCTGTATGCGTTTGCGCTGGATGAAGGCTTGATCCATTCCGAGTCGCTGCTTGCGGATACGCCGCAGTCGTTCTCAGGCTACCAGCCCGGCAATTTCCAGCAATCGTTTCATGGCCCGGTGAGCGTGTCGGAAGCATTGGTCAAATCGCTCAACGTTCCCGCCGTGGAGGTGCTGGAACAGTTGGGTTCGGCCCGGTTCGTCGCGATGCTGCGGCGCGGCGGTCTCAAACTGGAATTTCCGCGTGGCGCGGAACCCAACCTGAGTGTGATTCTCGGCGGCGCCGGGGCGACCCTGGAAGACCTGGTCGGCGCTTATTCATCATTGGCGCGCAAGGGGCTTGCCGCTGCACCGCGCTTCATACACGGCGCGCCGAAGCAGGAACGCCGAATGATGAGTGAAGGGGCAGCATTCATCGTCCGGGATATCCTGGAGACCGGCGGTCCGGTTGCGCGTGCGGTGGAAGGGCAGGGCGCGTATCGCGGCATCGCCTGGAAAACGGGAACCAGTTTCGGATTTCGCGACGCGTGGGCGATAGGGGTGAGCAATCGCTATACGATCGGCGTATGGGTCGGGCGTCCTGACGGCACTCCCAATCCCGGATTTTTTGGTGCAAACGTAGCGGCGCCGCTGCTGGTCGATATTTTTACTGCGTTGCCGGATGGACGTACGGCGAGCCCGAATCCGGTTCCAGCTGCTGTGACACAGGAAAAAATTTGCTGGCCGCTGGGCACGAGCCGCGATGAAAGCAACCAGGGTCTGTGCCCGATTCAGCGAACCGCATGGATATTGAATGGCGCAAGTCCGCCGACATTTGCGGACAAGCTCAGAAACGGACCACCGGTGTATGCATACCACGTCGATCGGATCACCAGCCAGCGCGTCGCACCCGAATGTGCTCGCCATCCGACCGAGCGCATTGAAACCGCGCGCTGGCCGTCAACGCTGGAACCCTGGCTGGACGCCGGACTGCGTCAGCGTGTGCTGCCGCCGCCGTGGGCATTTGAATGCAACGCGATTCGTCATTCGGACCACGCGATCAAGATTGTCGGCTTGAGCGACGGTGAAGTGTTACGGCACGCGCATGGCAAGGAGTTTCCGAAAGCGCGGCTTGAAATACGCGGCTCGCGAGGACAGATCAACTGGATGGTGAATGGACGTTTGCTTGCCAAAAAAATTGGCACCGCCGAACAGATTGTGGAGTTTCCGGCCGCCGGTCGCTACGATATTACTGCTTTCGACGAACATGGCCGCCATGACCGGATCAGCGTCAGCCTGCAGCAGAGTCATTAGGCGGAACTGCAGCCGTGATCGGGCATTCAGGAACGAATATCGAACAATGAGATGTGGGAACTCTTACGCTTGCTTATCCAAACCGCAATTTCATCATAAGGATAAACATTGCCAAGGCCAGCGTGATTGAGTTGGCGATGATCACGGGCCAGGCTTCGATAAGCAACCCGTAAACCAGCCACAGGGCGACACCAGTGGTAAATATCACGTACATGCCGAGAGACACACTATCGGTGCGCCGCGTTTTCCATGTCAGCCACGCCTGCGGAACAAATGCAGACGTGGTTAATAAGGCAGCGACCGAGCCGACAAGATTTTCTGCATGTTGGAAACCAAAGAACGTCATCGCTGGCAGGCTCTGTAAATCAATTGCCAAACGCGGCAATGCCGGTCTGTTCACGCCCCAGGATCAATGCATGCACATCGTGCGTGCCTTCATAGGTATTGACCACTTCCAGATTGACCATATGCCGGATCACGCCGAACTCATCCGATATGCCATTGCCGCCCAGCATGTCGCGCGCCATCCGCGCCACATCCAGCGCCTTGCCGCACGAATTGCGCTTCATCATCGACGTGAGTGCCGTCGCTGCCGTGCCTTCATCCTTCATCCGCCCCAGCCGTAAACATCCCTGCAAGCCCATCGTGATTTCAGTTTGCATATCGGCCAACTTCTTCTGGATCAACTGGTTTGCCGCCAACGGCCGGCCAAACTGTTTGCGATCCA
>MESE01000046.1 GCA_001770855.1 Burkholderiales bacterium RIFCSPLOWO2_02_FULL_57_36 | reverse complement strand
TTCTTTGGGTACTTTCTTTTGGCGACGCAAAAGAAAGTACCTCGCCCGCCGGGGCGAGACCCGGCAAGCATCCACGAAGGAAAACTGTGTTGCGTTTTCGAAGGAAATACGGCGAGAGACGCTATGCTTACCACCCCCCCTACTTTTTCCATCTCAATGCCAATTTCATTGCCAAGTGACCCACAAGCGCCGCCGTGCTCCTCGGAATGACAGAAGTATTTTCTTGCAACGACAGGAATATTTTTTTGGCGCTGTCTAAAATCCGCGATCGTGAAATCCCCGATTCAGCCGCCGCCGGATGTTGCATCTTCCATTTCCCGCGGCTTCACAATCGCTTCGTAATACTGGAATGCATCACGGATATGTTTGCAAAGCTGATCGTCATCCCAAGGCTGAATCAGGAACTTGTACAGGATGCCGTCGCTAATTGCCTGAACAATCGGCTCAAGCTGTGTATGGTCTGAAACGACGATCCGGATGGTGTCCGGATGCAGCATCTTGACCCGGCCGAGAAACTCGGTGCCGCTGGTTTTCGATATGTTTTGGCCGGAGACAATCACCTGTACCGAGTTTCCGGCCAATAGATTCAATGCCTCGTTCGCGGTGCCGGCAGTGATGATCTTGTAACCTTCATTTTGCAACGTTTGCTGAAGCGCGCTCAGCACCGCCGCGTCGCTGCCGGCGATCAGCAGCGTACGGGATTCCGCCGGCTCGCTCGTCACGGCAAGCCGCTTTCCCTCGCGCAGCATTTTGGCGAAATCCTCCGCCGGCATCGGCACGCTGAAATAGAAACCCTGCATTTCGTCACAATGGTTCTTTTTCAGGTAATCCAGTTGCCCCTTGGTTTCCACCCCTTCGGCCACTACCTTGAGTTGCATGCGATGCGCCAATGCGATCACCGAATTGGCGATGTTCGCCGCACTCGGCTCGGTGCAGATGTCAGTCACAAAGGAACGGTCGATCTTCAACTGGTCCATCGGGAAACGGCTCAGGTAAGTCAGGCTGGAATAGCCGGTCCCGAAGTCGTCGAGCGAAAGCTGGACGCCAAGGCGCTTCAGGCTGGCTAGCCTGACGATGGTCCCTTCGGGATCTTCCATCAACATGCTTTCCGTCAGTTCCAGCGTCAGGTGCTGCGGAACAATCCCATGCCGTTCCAACGCGCCGACCACGACGCCTTCAAGCTCCCGGCCGCCGAATTGACGCGCCGATACGTTGACCGCCACTTTGATGCCGTTCAGGCCGGCGTCGGCCCAGGCGCGCATCTGGCGGCAAGCCTCATCTATCACCCAGGCGCCGATCGCAATAATCTGGCCACCCTTTTCCGCCAGCGGAATGAATTGCATCGGCGGCACAAGACCGCGGCCGGGACGCTTCCAACGCAACAGCGCCTCGGCACCGGTGATCCTGCCGCTGGCGAGATCGACCTTGGCTTGGTAGTGCAGGACAAATTCCTTGTGCGACAGGGCGCGCCGCAATCCGGCCGCCATTTCAAGCCGCTCAAGCGCCCGGGCGCTGACCTCGCGGGTGTAATAAGCGAATTGATTGCCGCCATGCTCCTTGGCGCGGTGCATGGCGGCATCCGCATGATGCAATAGATCTTCGGCGGTGATGCCGTCAAGCGGAAACACGCTGATGCCGATGCTGCCGCGAGCAAAAGCCTCGTGCCCATCCGGCAACATGACGGGGGCATCCAGGATAGTCAGCAAATCACGCGCCATGATCTCGGCATCCAACGGTTCCTGCAGCGCTTCGAGCACCACCGCGAATTCGTCGCCGCCCAACCGGCCCAGAATATCCTCGCCCCGCAACCGGTCTTTCAGGCGCCGTGTAACGTTCAGCAATAGTTCATCGCCCGACGCGTGTCCGAGGCTGTCGTTGACAGTCTTGAACTGATCCAGATTGAGAAACAACACCCCCACCTGGTGATCGTGCCGCTGTGCCCGTTCGACTGCATGTTGCAGAAGCGAGCGCAACAACACGCGATTGGGCAGGCCGGTCAGGGAATCGTAATGCGCCAGGTGTTCCAACTGTTGTTCGCTGCGCTTGAGCCTGGTCAGATCGGTCATGACCGCAACGTAATGCTTAGGGTTGGATTTCTCGTCGCGCACTTCGCTGACGGTTAACCATTGCGGGAAAATTTCGCCATCCTTGCGCCGGCTCCAGATTTCTCCCTGCCATTGGCCGCTCTGCATCACACTGTCGCGCAGAACGTGAAGGAACTGTTCATCCTGGCGTATCGACTGCAGCATGCGCGGGCTCCGGTGCAGGATTTCAGACTCGCCGTACCCGGTGATTTCGGTAAATGCCGGGTTACATGCCAGCATGCGCCCATTAATATCCGTGATCAGGATCCCGTCGCGGGTACTGTCCATGGCGGCCGCATGCAATTGCAGTCGTTCATCCGCCTGACGTTTGGCCGTGATGTCATTCCAGCTGCCGACCACCTCGGAGGGTTTGCCCGCCGCATCGACCAGCAGACGCATGTCGTCGCGCACCCAATGGATATCGCCGCTCTTGTCATAAAACCGATATTCCTGGATCAGGCTGCATTCGGTGAACAAGCGTGCCTGATCCTTTCGTATCCGGTCGCGATCCTCATCGTGCATGTGCTTGAGCCACCAGCTCGTTTGCAGACATTCTTCGGGCGTATAACCATACACCCGCGTAATGTTTTCGCTGATCCAGGCAGGTTTGAGGCGATGGCCATCGACGCTCAGCGCATAAAGAATGGTCGGATTCGCCGCCAGCAACTGGTGCAGCCTTGCCGATGTCATGCGCAACGCTTCCTGCTCGCGCAGCAGTTGTACCTGCCGATGCGCGTTCTCCAGAATGGCGGGCAACTCGAGCAGGTAACCGGCATGTTTGCTGACAAAATCGGAAATACCCAGACGCAGCGCTTCCGCCACGACTTCCTCGCTGCCCTGGCCGCTGATCAACACGACGGGCACGTCGAAGCCGCGTTCGTCGTGCAAAATCTTGGCAATCTCCAGCGCATTCATTCCCGGCAATTGATAGTCGAGCAGCACCACGTCATACGGCGGCATGCCGGCACCGGCCTCGGTCATGCATGACAGCACCTCGGCGCCGCTGTTCACGATAGTCAGGCGAATATGCGGCGCATGCACGGCAAAATGACGGCGGCTGAGGTCGATATCAAACGTATTGTGTTCCGCGTAAAGCACCCGCAGCGGACCCGTTTTGCGCATCGACTCGCTGCGAAAGCGCGCCAGCGCAGCCGGCAGGGTATGGATCAGACGCTTGCCGTAGTCGTCACTTTTGACCACGTAATCGTCCGCGCCGGCTTTCAGCGCGGCGATCGCGGTCGCCTGATCGCCTGATCCGGTCAGTATCACGACGGCGACCGGCAGCTTGCGCTCGCGTACATGACCCAGCAATTCCAGACCGCTGCCGTCAGGGACGCGCAAGTCGGACAGAATCAGGTCATAACGCGGCGTGTCCGGAGCCACACGTTCCAGCGCCTCGGCTAACGTGGACACCAGATCAAGTTCCACAGCCGGCACATGCATGGCGAGCATGCGTCGAACCAGATCGGCATCAACCGGATTATCTTCCAGGTAAAGAATGTGTTTCGGGAAATCGGCGTTCATATTTTCGCTCTAAGCTTTCATGCCGGCGTGTTGACCTCGCACCAGTAGGTTTCGACTTGGGCCGCGACCTCAAGAAATCGGGAGAAATCCACCGGCTTGACGATATAGGAATTTGCGCCGAGCGCGTAGGCGGTTGCGATATCCTTGTCTTCCGTCGATGTCGTCAGCACCACCACCGGAATTGCCCGGCTCACTGCATGCGCTTTCCATTGCGCCAGCACATCGAGGCCGTGTACGCGCGGCAGTTTAAGATCAAGCAGGATGACCAATGGCAGCGTCGCACCGGCTTCCCAGCGTGGAATCCAGTCCAGCGCCTCTTCGCCGTCGCGCGCGATTTCTACCGGATTGGTCAGCTTGCGGCGTGCAAACGCGCGAAGCGTGAGATCGACGTCTACCGGATTGTCTTCCACCAGCAGAACCGGCCGATTGTAACGGTCGAGCGTTGTCATGCTCTCAGCTCCAGAAAAAAGGTGGCGCCTTGTCCTGGCGTGCTATCTGCCCAAACCCTGCCTCCCATGCGCTGCATTGCCTTGCGCACCAAGGCCAGCCCCACGCCGGTACCGGGATAATCTTCGGCGCGTTGCAGGCGGTTGAAAATATCGAAAATCCGGTCGTGAAACTTCATGTTGAATCCAATACCGTTGTCGCGCACCCATAGAATGACCTTGTTCGCTTCAGCGCGCGCGCCGATTTCTACGGTCGGCGGCCGCGCGGCGCGGCTGAACTTAAGTGCATTATCAATCATATTGCGCAGAACAATCGCCAACCCGTCCCGATCGGCATGGACGGTCAATTCCGGTACATTGATGTTCAACACCACTCCGTGCTCGGCAATTTCCTGTGCGTATCCTTGCATCACCGACTGGATGCAGGCAGGCAAATCCAGTGCGGCATTTTCGACGCTGCGGCGCTCAAGACGCGAATAGGCCAGCAAATCTTCAATCAACTCGTGCATTTGCGCGGTGCCGCGGCGAATGCTGTGCACGAAAGTGCGGCCCTCCTCGCCAAGCGCTTCATGAAAATCCTCTTCCAGCAACTGACTGTAGCCGTCAATGCCGCGCAACGGCGCCTTCAAATCGTGCGACACCAGATAAGAGAAGGCTTCCAGTTCCTTGTTGGCGGCTTCCAGCTGCGCGGTACGCTCCGCCACGCGCTGCTCCAGTTCGATGTTGAGGTTGAGGATCCGCGCCTCCGCAAGTTTGCGCGCGGTAATGTCCGATACCGCAACCACCACGCCGTCCAATTCCCCCGCGGCATCCCGCAGCGGTGCGGCATTGATGGAAAGCAGCACGCGTTCGTTGCCAGGCAATGCCAGCGAGTATTCCGCATCGAACAGCGGCTTGCCGCTTGCCATTACACGCGCAAACGGCAATTTCTCCGGCGCACACACACTGCCATCGGTATTGGCAATCTCCCACTGAGGCGCGGCATACACCCGTTGCGTCACCATGTCCCCCGACAGCCCGAGCATTTGCTGAGCGGCCGGATTAGCCAGCGTAATGCGCCCGTCGCGGTTCATCACCGTGATCCCCACGGGACTGTTGGTCGTTACCTGATGCAGCAAAGCGCGCTCGCTGCGCAGCGATTGTTCCGCCTGCTTCTGGCTGATGGCGATCGCGGCGGTGTGGGTTGCGACCTGGATCAGCTCCATGTGCAGCGCCGTGGGCCGGCATGGCATGCGATAGTACATGGCAAAGGTCCCGAGCACGCGTCCCGCCGAATCCAGTATGGGGGTGGACCAGCACGCGCTCAAACCGTGCGGCAGCGCCAGTTCGCGATAATCGTCCCACAACGGATCCTGCGCAATATCCTCGACAATGACGGGCTCGCCTTTAAAGGCCGCCGTGCCGCAGGAGCCGGCGCGCGCACCGATCGCCACCCCATCAATCGCCTGCATGTACTCCTTCGACAAACTCGGCGCCGCACCGTGACGCAAGTGGATACCGTCATCGTCGAGTAAAAGCACCGAGCACAGCATGTCGCTGGATTGTGATTCGATGACTTGCAGCAAGGCGGTCAGCGTTTCCTTGAGCGGCGCGCCGCGCGCCATCGTTTCCAGCACTTGTTTCTGGCCGGCGATCAGCCCCTCGTTTCTCTTGCGCGCCGTGATGTCCTCCATCACGGAGATAAAATAATCCGGTTCGCCGGAGTTCGTGCGCACCAGCGAAACCGTATGACAGATCCACGTGATGTTGCCGTCCTTATGTAGATAGCGCATCTCGGCCGAACAGGCTGGCGCGGATGCCGAGGGTCCGAGTAACTGCTGCGCGAAGCTGCGGTCGCATTCCAGATCATCCGGGTGGATGATGTCCTGAAGACGGCGTGTCAGCAGTTCATCACGCGTATACCCGACCATTTCGCACAGACGCTGATTGACCAGCAGCAGGCGTCCGTCCGGCGCTACACGAGCGATGCCGACCGCGGCCTGTTCGAAAGTCGCGCGTGCGTAAGCTTCGCTTTCGGCCAGTTTCGTGCGTTGCAGTTCCACGGCGCCGGCCATGGCATTGAAACTGTTCGCCAGTTCCCCCACTTCACCGCCCGCTCTCACCTTTGAGCGATGCGAGAGATGGCCGCCGGCCAGTTCGGCGGCGTCACGCGCGAGGCGAGCCAACGGTTGCGCGATGCCGCGCGCAATCCAGCCCGCCATCCCGATCGCCAGTAAAGACACTAACAGCGTAAGCAGGATCAAACGCGACGAGCGCGTCCGCGCACCCGCCAGCGCGACGTCGGACGGTATCCCGACATATACCAGCCAAGGCACCTGATGCAGTTTCGTGAACCCGGTCAAGCGCTTGACGCCATCGAGCGAGACCGCTTCCCTCGTCCCCTCCCCAAGTTGAAACACCTGCTTGACTCCGACCTTTTGCGACACGTCGAGTCCGATCCATTTTTCCGGCTCGATGGAGCGCGCCAGTATCACGCCGCGCTGGTCGATCAACGTAATGATCGACCCTCGCGGCAACTGTTCCTGCTCGAAGATATGCTGAAAACGTTCAAGCAGGGTCGAGGCGGATACCACGCTGCCGATTTTACCGGTCTTGTCATCCCGGACCGATCGAGCGAATACCAGAATGCGCTTGCCCGAGGTGCGCGACACGATGGGATCGCCCACCGCCAGTGTGTCAGTGGAAATGGCTTCCTTGAAATAGCGTCGATCGCCCACGTTGAGCGATCGCGGCGGCGACGGTGTTTCCGCCGAGTACAGCATGGTGCCATCCGGTTCAAGGATGGAGATACTGCCGAAATAGTCGGGCAGGCCGGCCTTGATTCGGCGCAGCGTCGCGTTGCCTTGTTCGACCGCGCCAGGTCTTGCCGGAACCGTTGCGGCCACGGTGACAAGCAGCGAATCGACGCTGCGAAGATGGTCTTCGATTCTTCCCTTGACTGCCTGTGCGACCCACAAAGAGCGATCAAGCGCTTCCGTGCGAGCGGAAGCGGCTTCGTCAAGCGCATAGTAGAGTTGCAGTCCGACAAGCGGTATCGCCACCACCGCAACCAAAAGAATCAAGCGCGCGGCGATCGTTTGCCTGAATGTCGCCAAGGTCTCCATCTAAGCCTCACAAGTCTCCCTTGCTGCAACATAGCACGCTGCGCCGCGGTTGTGCGGAAATTAAGAAGGGGGAGAATTGGCATGCCGGCAGGCACGATCCGGCATGCGCGGATTGGAGAATTATTTCCGCGGCGGCATGCCCGCCATTAATTCATGACACGGTCTAGGCCGTTTTCTGCCGTGCCATTTGATCTTTCATTTCCTGCAGTTTCGCCAGTTGCTGCTCTTCCAGCAACCGTCTCTTTTCCTGTTGCTTCTTCAGTTCCTCGACACGCTGGGCTTCCAGCTCTTCCTCTGACGGCCCGTGATCGATCGACAGCGACACGGAAGCCGCCGATGCGGGCTCGCCGCGCTCGCTCTTGAGTTTGATATTCAGCCGCAACTCATTGGCCGAATCGGCATTGCGGATCGCTTCTTCATACGCGATATGTCCCGCGTTATACAGATCGAACAGCGCCCAATCGAAGGTGCGCATGCCGAGCTCTCTCGACTTGGCCATGATCGCCTTGATTTCGTGAAACTCGCCTTTGAAAATTCGTTCAGCAATAGTCGTCGTATTGATCAGGATTTCGATGGCCGCCTTGCGCCCATTGCCGTCTATTGTGCGCACCAGGCGTTGCGAAACAATCGCGCGCAGATTCGATGAAAGATCCATCAGCAATTGGTTGCGCCGTTCTTCCGGGAAAAAATTGATGATCCGATCAATGGTCTGGTTCGCGCTGTTCGCATGCAAGGTGCCTAAACACAGATGGCCGGTCTCGGCAAACGCGATCGCGTGCTCCATGGTTTCGGCATCACGGATTTCGCCGATCAGGATCACGTCCGGCGCTTGCCGCAACGTGTTCTTCAACGCGTGATGCCAGGAATGGGTATCCACGCCGACCTCGCGATGCGTCACCAGCGATTTCTGGGATACGTGCACATACTCGACCGGATCTTCCACCGTGATGATATGGCCGGGCGAGGTACGGTTGCGATGATCGATCATCGCGGCCAGCGAGGTGGATTTTCCAGAGCCGGTTCCGCCAACCACCAGCACCAAGCCGCGCTTGTGCATGACGACTTCTTTAAGAATCTCCGGCAACGCGAGTTTTTCGAAATTGGGAATTTCCGATGCAATGGTGCGAATTACCATCCCTACATGCTGTTGCTGGACAAAGACATTCACTCGGAAGCGCGACAGGCCGGGAATGGAAACCGCGAAATTACACTCCATTTCCTTGGCAAATTCTTCACGCTGACGTTGGTTCATCATCGCGTGCGCCAGTTTGCGCGTTATTTCACCGGTGAGTTTTTGTTGTCCTATGGGCTCCATGGAGCCGTGCGCCTTCATGCTGGGCGGATAATCATGCGCTATAAAAAGGTCCGACCCACCGGCTTTGCTCATTGCACCCAATAATTTATGCATGTATGCGAGGGCTTTGTCTTCGGTGAAAGTCGTCATCTAAATCCTTGTTTATACGGCACAATAATCGTCGGCGGCGCGGCGAGGGAAGCGAAAAAGCAGGCTGCCGGACTGGCGGTGCAGGCGTCATTATAGTGCCACAAGGAAACTATTTCATCGTGTTTGGCGAGTGCTTCCGCGTATCGGTTTTCAAACTGACAATTTTTCCATTCGCACTTTGGCGCGGCGCCAACGCCGGATTGAGCGTCAGCGTTGGAAGTGGCGCCGGAATTTTCAATGCTGGACTGATCGGGCGCGATCACTGGGCGACCGCACGGCTGCCGCGTCCCAAACAAGTTTTGGCGTGGCTACGCTGCCTCGCAATATTGAGCCTGGCCATGAATCACGAAGCGATTCTTGCCATGCTTCTTCGCCAGGTACATTGCCTTGTCGGCTTGCTGTAACGCGGAGCTCAGGTTCAAGCGGTCGGCAATGCACAGGCTGATGCCGATGCTGCAGCCGATACCGCTGCCCAGTTCTCGGATTCCGGCGACGATGCGTCCGGCAATATTGATCATGGTTTCCTGGACTACCGAATAAGGCGCGAACAGGCATACGACGAATTCATCGCCGCCAAAACGTCCCGCGATATCCGTGTCGCGCAATGTCGAACGCAATACCTCGGCGGTCTGTACCAGCACCTTGTCGCCCTGCTCGTGTCCCAAGGTGTCGTTTACTTTCTTGAAGCCGTCCAGATCGATGATCAACACCGCGACGATCGTGCCGTTTCCGATATTGCGTGCGCGCAGCAACCTGACTCGCTCGATGAAGCTCGCCCGCCCCGGCAGCCCGGTAAGGAAGTCCAGGCCGGCCAGATCCACTTTGGCCTCGAGCAACGCATTGGCAGTCGCCAGACGCCTGGCGCTATTTGTCGTCTTCAGGTAAGCGCGGTTGATCTCGCCCAGATAGACCAGCAACATGACGGATGCCGATATCAAGCCATCGATCCGGCCGACGTACCAGCCGACCGACAAGCGGTGGCCGCCGATGATGGAAGTCACATTATCAAATAGCAGGGCGACCAGTGCAACGCCAAGCCAGACCTGCAGGACCGTATGAAATCCGGTAGCCCGCCAAAGCAGGAGCAAAGCCGTTACCGTCAATGCCATCAGCCCGGGAACCGCCCCCTTGCTGTGCATACTCCGGATATTGCCGCCAAGATCGAGCGCCGGCATCCACTCATGAAATACCGTCACCGCGGCAATGCTTGCGCCGATCAACAATACGATGGCGACGCCAAACCATACGGCAGCTCGTTCCGGGCGCACGACAATGTAACCGGGCCGCATCCATTCGCTGAGCGCATACAATGCAATCGACACCGGCAGCGCGGCATGCCAGAAGACCCAGAACCAGATGGAAGTTTGCGGACCGGCGGGCAGCACCTGCAGCGAGGCAAGCGAAACCGGCACATACAACGACTCCGCGGATTGTGCCAGCAGCACGACGCCGGCATAAAGACATCCACCGCATAAATAGAGGGATGAAAGCGCATGGTTGGCGCGATAGAGGGCAAAAATAAGATAGGCGGCGATCAAGTAGGCGGCAATAATTGCCGTCTGATACGCAGCCAGGAACTCTGGAAAATTGATGCGCTCGATTCCGGATACCGGAATCAGGGCGATCGTCACCAGACCGACGGCAAGGGAAAATAAAAGCGCGCGCTTGCGCTCACCGATAGTTGCTTCTTCGACTGACGGGAACCATTTCTTATCTTTTTGCCATTCCGCGGACTTTCGAAATTTCATAGACCTCCCGGTGACAATCCGTTAAGTTGATATAGAGCAACTCAACGGGCCGAAAGTTCCATTGTTAGACGAAAATTCTCAAATCCGCTCATCTGCCGCGTAGTTCCGCGATCCGGCACACGCTGTTATCCCTATGCCGACGCGCAGCATCCGGATGCGCATCGATCGCAGCATCCGGGAGCGCGAGGATCGCGGCGAAACATCGAAAATACCTGGCGCACATACGACAGGTCGGCTGGATAAGTTCCTCCGTCAAACAAGCCGACCGCCTGCGGTTTGTTGGCTTGGCTGCTATAACGGAAGGTGCCGAATACCAGATCCCAGATCACGATGGCACGGCCGAAGTTGCGGTTTGCCTCGTCCGGCACGGTTGAATGATGCCAACGATGTACTTCATTCGTGCTGAAGACATAGTTCAGCAGGCCGTTCCTGAACGGCAGGTTGGCATGCTGAAGCAGCACAACCGGCGAAGTCAATGCCAGGTAACCCATCAGTACATCCGCGGGCGCCCCGATGAACATGAGCGGAAGAATCCCGGCAAATACGCTGAGTGCATGGTTGACCGGGTGCACGCGGAAGTTGTTGATTGCGTAGAGGCGCCGGCTGCCATGGTGCAGCGCGTGCAGCCACCAGAGGCGCGGACTGGCATGATGCCAGCGGTGTACCCAGTAGCTGCCGAATTCGGCGATCAGGACGGCCAGCAAGACTTGAAGCACGAATGGAAGCGCGGTCGGAAATAAACCGAATGCGTCCTGTCGTGCAAGCAAGCCGTACAGCGCGACCATGATGACCGGTCCCGCGAGTTTGAGTATCGGTTCGGTCACGAACATCGCGACGCCGGCGCTGGTCAGGTCCGTTCCCAAGTCGCGCTGCGGCGTGTTCCATTCCGCAAGAAACGGTATCTTCCGCTCCAGGTAAACGGCCAGCAGCATGAGCGCGATACTGGGTAAAAAGATCGCGATTTCCAGGTTGCCCCCTGTTTCGCGCACGACCAGGAAAATGAAAAAACTACCTATGACCGCCATCGGGAAAAATATTCTGGAAACGAAAAATTTCATCTTGTCCTCACGTTATTGGAATGATTGAATCGGCATTGATCGGAATAGATCGATTAACCGCAGCACGCAGCAGCTTTGGCCGCTTCGGCGTTCGTTGTATTGCAGCCGCAGCCGGCATTTCCCTTGGCTTTTTGTTCCGCGTCCAGTACGCAGCACGCGCTGCTGCCGACGGGCGCGGCGCCGCCGCAGCAACCGGTTTCGGCCACAGGTTCATGCACTGCCGGATCTTTCACTGCAGCCGGTCCGCCGCAGCAGCCGCCGCTGCCCTGCCCGGCAGCCGATTCGCCCAAATAGTCGGTACTGCAGACACCCGTCCCGGGAAGCGCGAGCCGAACATCATCCGCCGCAGCCATATCGTGCGCCAACGCGGCTACCACGGATCTCACCTGTACATACCCGGTCGCCATCAAAAAATTGGGCGCGCGTCCGTAACTCTTGGCGCCGACCGCGTAATACCCGGATTCAGGATGTGCAAGTTCGCGGTGTCCATGCGGCTGGACTGTTCCGCAGCTATGCAGGTTGGGGTCGATCAGAAGCGCCAGTGCTTCGGTGCTTTCTATCCATGGGTCTACCCTTGTTCGCAACTCCCTGGCGATCTGCAGTTCCGGCCTGCTGCCGGTTGCGGCGATGATCCGGTCGATGCGCTCGATCGACGGCGCGATGCCGTCTTGCGGCTCGCCGAGCACTTCGATCTGATCGTTTTGCCGGCGCAATTCACGCACGCGAAAGTTCGTCACGAGCGTAAGCCGTCCGGCGTTGCGCAACTCCCGCAAGCGGATGCCCAGGCGGCCGCGTTCAGGCAATCCGTCGGCTTCACCGCCGCCGAGCAGCTTGCCAAGCTCTTTTCCGCGAATCGCCCAGACCAGTGTCGTGCCGGGCTCTTCGTCGGCCAGTTGTGCCAATGCGATCAGGTTGGCGGCCGCTGAATGTCCGGCGCCTACCACCAGCGTGCGCTTTCCTGCATAACGGGAGCGCGCGGCGCCAAGGATGTCCGGCATGCCGTACGCGATGGACGACTGCAGACTGCTCTCGCCGATTGCCGGAATGCCGCTGGCGCCAAGCGGATTGGGCTGACTCCAGGTACCGCTGGCATCCAGGATCGCCTGCGCCGCAAATTCTTGTTCACCGGCCGGCGTATGCACTCGAATCAGAAACGGCAAGCTGTCCCGGCCGGCGGTTTTGATTTTGTCCTGCCCTTGCCGACTTATCCGGTTTACCCTGTGCCGCAGCTTGAGGCAGGCGGCAATGCGCGGAAGATCCGCCAGCGGCTGCAGGTAGTGTTCAATGAATTCCCCGGCGGTCGGCAAGTGCTCCGGATCGGGCGCCTGCCAAGCTGCAGCCTCCAGCAGGCTGCGCGCCGCCGCATCGATGTTGTAGCGCCAAGGAGAAAATAGCTTGACGTGCCGGAAGCTCTCAAGATTCGCGCCGACCGTGTCACCGGACTCCAGTATGAGCGGCGTAAATCCGCGCTGGATCAGATGCGCCGCAGCCGCCATTCCGACCGGCCCGGCGCCAAGCACTGCAACAGGCAGTGCATTGTGCTGAATGTTCATTTTCATCTCCTAGTAATTCGGCGAAAGACGAATAATTGAGCAAAAAAAATCAAAGACCCGAAATCAGTGCCTTCAACTGCGAAAGCCGCTGCTTATTGATGCAATAGCACATCCGTTGCTCGTCGGAGGTGCCGATAATCAACCCCGCCTCCTTCAAAATCGTCACGTGCTGCGAAACCGTCGACGCCGCCAGCGGCAGCACGTCGCTCAAATTTCCGAAATAGCAGGAGCCGTAGTCAATCAGGTGTTTCAGCAACCGCACCCGTGCCGGATGGCCAAGCGCCTTGCACAATTCCGCAACTTCATCGAAGTTGAGTTCAGGTGGATTCCGGGATGGATCGGTGTTGCAGCAAGGGTTTTCCATAAGTTTATTCGTCATTAGACGAATGTAGAATAGCAGAAATAATCTCCCTGTCAAGGACTTTGCCGTGTCACTGCCTTGTCAGGAGTTGCAGATTCAGCCGTAAGCTGAGGTTTATCAGCATTTTCACTCCAGGGAGCGGCAAGCATGGCGGCAACCTCAGGGACTACAAAAATGCGCTTAGGTGTTGAGCCACTTGTTCCGGCTGGTCTTCATGGACATAAAGTTTCGCTTTATCGATACTGATGAACCCTGCGAGCTTCTTAAAACTTCGGCTCATTTCAACAGCACGCGCTTCGGGAAAGGTGTCGTCCTGCCGTCCCCAGATAAACAAGGTAGGCGCTTGAATGCGTTCGTGGACATAGCGCAACTCGTCCAGTTGCGGCCAATTGAGCATGGCGACAAAAGAAAGCGTGGCTTCGTTCATGCGCTGTCTGGATCGAGTCAGCGGCAAAATAAAACGGCGATTAAAACTGCCGAGGAGATGCTGATGGTTATACAAGGTGCCGCCAAATCCCTGACGAGAGCGTAGATATGCATCAAATTTGAGCTGTATCCGCGCAATGGCGCTATATCCGGGAAGCCATCGCGCCAGACACTTATACAAGCGCTGATAGGGTGCGCGATGCCGCGGTATTTCCGTATTGAGCAATACCAATTTATTGACAGGCGATTCTCGCCCGCCGGCAAGATAACGTGCGACCATGCCGCCGCTATCGTTCCCGAGTAAGCTGTAATCGGTAATATTCAATGCCGCGAGCAAGGCTTGAATCAGCCGGGCCTGCCCAACCGGACTCAAGTCGTGATGCGTCGACCATCGGGTCATGCCCGCCCCGGGTAAATCCGGCACAATGCAGCGGCATTGCGTGGCGATTGCATCCACAACCGATGCAAATGTATCGCCATTCAGCGGCCAGCCATGCAGCATCACCAGAACAGGTCCTTCACCGTAATCCCGATACCCGATGCGCAGTCCTTCAAGATCGGCGTATTGATGGGGCGCGGCCAGGAATCCACCGGCTCGTTCGGTGTTTATCATGTTCAATTTGTGCATTTCGGTATGGGTATAAGCTATTGTATTTCGATCAAATATCAACACACTTGTAAAAACGAACTGACATTGAACCCCTTGTGCAGAATTTAATAATTCTAGGAAATCAATTAACCCTGTATGTCGGGCCATTACCCGACATTGGCCAGCATCGGCATAGCGCGAGCGCACTATGCCTGGGAGTGCATGCGCCGATTCGCGCTCGGGAAACGGCTGGAAGCGCATGGCGGCATTACGAGAAATTGTTTGTGCCGGGAGGCGTCGAGCATGCATTGTCTTTTAACGGACAGGCCGTCGCAGTGCTGTTTTTTGAAGAACAGAGCCGGATCTACCGTGAATTTTTAATTCGTTACAGTCTGCCGAAAACATGTCTCAGCGCGCCTCAAGAGATAACCAAGGCGTGGCTGGCCGATACCGATGCACTTCAAGGCAATCACCCGCAGCAGGGAGATGCGTTGCTGGAAAAGATTGCGCTGCAGCTTT
Source organism: Burkholderiales bacterium RIFCSPLOWO2_02_FULL_57_36 (assembly GCA_001770855.1). GTDB lineage: Bacteria > Pseudomonadota > Gammaproteobacteria > Burkholderiales > Burkholderiaceae_D > MESE01. The sequence goes on along the minus strand of MESE01000046.1, from coordinate 19,049 downwards.
TGCCGAATTTAGGCGAGTTCCGCCAACTCGATCCCAGAGTGCTCAGGGCAATAGAGATCATGCAGGCCCAGCCCGACCGCAATTTCACGGCACAAGAATTAGCCGACAGCGTTTGCCTTTCGGCGAGCCGTCTTTCGGTGCTATTTGCCGCAAACATGGGATTGCCGTTAAGGCGCTATCGCGTATGGCTGCGTTTGCGCAGTATCGTCGGCCTTATAAGCCAAGGCATGTCCCTGACGGAAGCGGCGTTAATGGCAGGATTTAGTGATTCCGCACACTTCAGCAACAGTTGCCGGAAGCTGCTTGGCATCAAGCCTTCCGATGTCTTAAGAACCGACGGTTCTTTGCGAATACTGCTATCCACGCGTTTATGAATATCGCAAGGCTCTTTTGGAAAATGGCGGCGCGGCAAAGGGCTGCCGCCAGCCGGTCAAATCAGCCGATATTTTTTTCAACTTTTTCGGCATACGACCAGGCCATCTCGGCAAGCGGTCTGGTGGTGTTGCCGACTTGCCGCGCCAGGTCGCTCGATGCGATACCGTCCAATGCGCGTTTGGCGACACCCTGGTTGATACCGGCCAACCGGAACATATTGAAAGCCAGATAGAAATTCCAGTTGCCTGTGATGTCGAAGCCGGTTCGCCTGCAATATTTTTCCACATACTCGCGCTCGTTCGGAATGCCGAGCGCTGCCAGATCCTGTCCAGCCAAACCGCGAAATTCGCGCGGCGCGTTCCACGCCATGCAGTGATACGAAAAATCCGCCAGCGGATGCCCGAGCGTTGACAATTCCCAATCGAGTACCGCCAGCACCTTCGGTCCTTGCGAACCGAAAATCAGGTTATCGACACGATAATCGCCGTGAACGATCGAGCTCAACCCGTCATCCGCCGGCATGTTTTTCGGCAGCCATGCGATCAACTGGTCCATCGCCTCGATCGACTCCATTTCAGCGGAGCGGTATTGTCGAGTCCAACGGTCGATTTGCCGTGCGAAATAATTTCCAGGCTTGCCGTAATCCGATAAACCTCGCGCCGCGATATCGACTGTGTGCAGCGTGGCCATCACCCGATTCATTTCATCGTAAAGCATGGCGCGCTCGTCGCGCGAGACGCCCGGCATGGCCGGATCCCACAATACGCGTCCTTCGACCATCTCCATGATGTAGAACGCACGGCCGATAATATCTTCGTCGTCGCACAACAGCAGCGGCTCCGCTACCGGTACGTCGCTGCCGTGCAGCGCCGTGAGCACACGGAACTCACGCTCGATCGCATGCGCCGATGGCAGCAGCGTGCCGGCCGGACCCGGTTTGGCACGCATGACGTAAGCGCGCGTTGGGGTGGTCAATTGGTAGGTCGGATTGGATTGCCCTCCCTTGAATTGCCGCACCGAGACCGGCCCCGAAAAGCCCGGCAGGTTCTTGGCAAGAAATCGTTCAAGCCGCGCCGGGTCGAACCGGTGCTGTTCCGCGATCTCTTTGGTGCCGGAATTTGATTCATCAAACATGATTTTTCCTACCTGCGTTAACGGACCGTCATGCCGCCATCCGCGACTATCGTATGACCGGTGATGATCGCCACTTTTCCTCTTACATCAAATAATCGCATGGGTTCCTCTGTATTGATTGCACCGGCATCCTGCAAATTCGCCGCCTGCGTGTCCGACATGGCAGCCACTGCGCATTTGCCGACGCCCGGCGCGGCGAAACATTGATCGGCATGGTTTTCAACGAACCGGAATGCGATAAATCGCATTGTTACGGTCCGCGCTGAAGTAGATGTTGCCGCGCGCATCGATCGCCACACCGGTCGCCACGTACGACGGCGGCAAACCCGGTCCTGCCTCGAAGCCGATCGGCAAGTCGGCGGCCACGACCCGCCGCGCACCCGTTGCCGGATCGATTTCAATCAACTGCCGTGCCGCCGCTTCAGCGACGACAAAACGTCCGTTCGGCGTTTCGGCCAGGCCCTCGGGTAATTTGAGCCCGTCCGCGACCAGGCTGGCGCTCCAATCCTTCGGATTGATTCGGGTCAGCTTACCGACTGCTTCGGTCACATAGACGTTCCCGTCTCGCGCGAGAATCATCTGCACCGGCCCCCCAAGCCCCTGAACCGCCACGGTGCGCTGCTTGTAGTCCTTGCCGCTGACGCGTACCAGGCTGCCGGTGGCGATCTCCGCCACCAGAATCGAGCCGTCCGGCAATTCAATCGCATCGGCCGGCGCCTTGAAATCATGCAAGGCGGCCACGCTCTTCATGCTTGCGCGATCGATGATTTGCAGCGTGCTGGTGAACCAGCTGGTCAGCAGAAAATGCTTGTCGCTCGCACCGATCGCAAACGGATACTCCAGGTCGGAGCCATGCATGCGCTTGATGTCGGTCACTATCCCGCTTCGGGTATCTACCGAACGAAACGCGAACAGGTCCGCCACATACAGCGTGTTGCCGTCGGCGGACAATTTGATTCCGCCCGGTGCGGCAAGCCCGCCCTTGATGACAGTGCGCGATTTGCCGCTGGCGGCGTCGACTTCTTCGATCGAATTGTCGGCCATGTTGGACACGTAGATGCGATCCTGCTTGTTGATCGCCAGGTTATCCAGCGAGGTCTTCAATTGCGCAACCACGGTCTTGGCGCCATTGCCGGTATCGATCCGCATCAGTTGGCCGGATTTGGTATCGGCCACGTACAGCCTGCCCGTCGAGTCGAAGTTGACGGCCGCCGGCGTTTGCAGCCCGGATGCGATCACGACCATCTCACCCGAATCCGGATTGACCTTCACGACCTGGCCCTTGAACCAAAGCGGCGCGTAGATCCAGCCATCCTTGCCGACTTCGAAACCGTTCAATCCGCCCATGTCTTTCTTGATCAGGCGCGGCGGCTTTTGTCCCGCAACATCGATTTCCCACAGCGCATCGCCAAGAAACACCTGGCTTGCATACAGCCGCCCGGTCTTCTTGTCGAAATCAAGTGAATTGATGCCGGGCAGGTCCTTGGCCAGCACCTTGATCGGCGCATCGTCCGATGCGCGGTAACGCAGCACACCCTGCAGGAAAGAGGTCCACGCCAATTCCCCTTTGGAGCCGATCGCAATGTCGTCCGCCTGCCCGTGCGGCGGCGCAATGAACACCGATGCCTTGCCGCTGCTGCGGTCGACTTCATAGATCGCATTGCCGACCACGCTGCCCGCCAACAGCCGGCCCTTGGCATCGATGGCTATGCCGTGCACGCCCATGAAACTGGACGGGGCGACCACGACTTCGGGGCGGCCATAATCGTATGTCGTCGCGGGGGAAGTGGCGCATCCGGCAACCAGCATGGATACGCCGAAAAATACCGCTGCGGCAATTCGATTGTTCATGATGTCTCCTGATTATTATTAGCGATCAATGCAAACGTCAGCGGCCTAAAGAGCAGCCATTTTTTTCTGTTCGGCCAGGTAAGGCGCCAGTTCCAGCTTTGCGATCGCATTGCTGTGGACTTCGTCAGGGCCGTCCGCGGTGCGCAAGTGGCGCGCATAAGCGTAATAGGACGTCAGCAGGAAATCCTGGCTGAAACCGCCCGCGCCATGCGCCTGGATCGCCCAGTCGATCACCTTGCAGCAATTGTTCGGCGCCACCACCTTGATCATCGCAATTTCCTTGGCCGCGACCTTGTTGCCGACCGTGTCCATTTTGTGCGCGGCATTCAGCACCAGCAAGCGCGTCTGATCGATCAGCATGCGCGACTTTGCGATGCGCTCGCGCCACACGCCTTGATCGGATAACTGCTTATGAAACGCGACCCGTGAGACCACGCGTTTGCACATCAGTTCCAGCGCGGCTTCGGCCATCCCGACGACACGCATGCAATGATGGATGCGGCCAGGCCCGAGACGCGCCTGCGCGATCTCGAAGCCGCGTCCTTCGCCGAGCAGGATATTGGATACCGGTACCCTGACGTTTTCAAAGAGAACTTCCGGATGGCCCGCCGGAGGATCCATGAAACCATACAGCGCCATGTCGCGCACGATCGTCACGCCGGGCGTGTCCTTGGGCACCAGAATCATCGATTGCTGACGGTGCCGATTGGGATTGTCGGGATCGGTTTTTCCCATCAGGATGAACACCTTGCAGCGCTCGTTGGCCGCACCGGTGATATACCATTTGCGGCCATTGATCATGTATTCATCGCCGTCGCGCACGATGCTGCATTCAATGTTGGTTGCATCCGACGACGCAACGGCAGGCTCGGTCATCGCGAAGGCGGAGCGAATCTTGCCTTCCAGCAGCGGTGCGAGCCATTGATGCTTTTGCTCTTCAGTGCCGAAACGCTCCAGCACTTCCATGTTGCCGGTATCGGGCGCCGCGCAATTGAACACTTCGGAGGCCCAATACTGCTTGCCCATCATTTCGGCGATCGGGGCGTATTCGACATTGGTCAGGCCGGCGCCATGCTCGGATTCGGGCAGAAAGAGATTCCACAGCCCTTCCGCCCTGGCCTTTTCCTTCAGTTCTTCGAGCAGCGGGAAAGCAGCGTACGGTTTTCCGTTTTTTGCGTTTTCCGCCAGTTCTTCCTCGCGCCGCTGATATTGCGGATAGACGTGGTCGTCCAGAAAATTCCTGACGCGCTGATGAAGTTGCGTCACCTTCGGAGAATAAGCCTGGTTCATTGGTGATCCTTTGCGTTGACAGGTCTCGACCGCGAGACAACATTACGAAGAATAGCCCCAGACGTCGGCGCTGCCAAATGCATTGTATTTACATCGAGTATTCATTTTGTGCATAACTATCCTGGATACCCGAAAATATGCCTCTCGGACAAGTATACGGAACGCTGATTTCACATGATTTGCATATGATGATCAATTGCATCAAGAGTGTCGTAACACGGGTCGATATTCCGGAATAATGACTTGCTTCCATGCAGCGCTATTCAGATAATGCATAACAATCACCTATTGACACTGGAATATTCATGATTGACATCAGCCGGATCGACCTCAACCTTTTTGTTGTGTTTGACGCAATCTATACGGAAGGCGGAATTACCAAGGCCAGCGACACGCTCAAGCTGTCTCAGCCGGCGACCAGCCATGCGTTGCGGCGTTTGCGGAAATTGGTGGGAGACCCCTTGTTTGTCCGGCAAGGCAATGCCATCATGCCAACCGCCCTCGCCCACGAACTGATCGGGCCGGTGAGAAGAGCGCTCGGCGAACTTGAAGGATCGCTGAATCAGTTATCGACATTCGATCCGGCAGTGTCGAAGCGCGAATTCAAAATCGGCATGCGCCACATCGTCGAATCGACCGCGATTCCTGAACTCATGAATGAGATCAGGGATTCGGCGCCGCACGTGAAGATATCCGCGGTTCACCATAATCGCGCGGGTGTCCAGACGCAGTTATCCACCGGCACGCTGGCCGCGGCGATCGATGTTCTGCTACCGAATACCACCGGCATTAATCAGCGATATCTCGGCGGTGGAAAAATGGTCGTCGTGGCGCGAAAAGGGCATGCCGCGGTCCAGGGGCGGATTTCGATGGCAGCTTATCTCGAGCAGGATCACATTCTTGTCAGTTCCCGCCGACTCGGCCCAGGCATCGAAGATTATGAATTGTCGAGACTGGGCTTTCAGCGCAGCGTCAAGCTAAGATGCCAGCACTATTGGACGGCCTGCAAAGTGGTGAGCGCATCGGACATGCTGGTCACGATGCCGGAGCGTTATGCACGGGCAACCAACGACCCGCTCGAAAACCAGATCGTGCCGTTTCCAATTGATATTCCGGCACATGACATCTTCCTCTACTGGCATGCGAGCGCGGAGAACGACCATGCCAATCGATGGCTGCGGGAGCAGCTCGTCGCTTCGTTTCAGCGAATCTGATCCGGCACGATACGAGCTCGGCGCTTACCGCAGGACCTCTGCCTTTCAAAACGCGATGAAAGCATCATATATCATTGGCCGCAGTTCATGATGCTTGTGCGATTCGGCCCATGGTGCAATTGTCACAATCACTCCGTGGGGCACATTAATTGCTTACTCATAATTCGAGAGCAGAATATTGATCGGAATTCCCAAAATGAAGAAATCATTCCATTTAGCGGCTTCAGCACTCCTGATGTTGGGACTGGCCCAGTCCGCATTGGCGCAACAATCCACGGCGTCCGGTATACAAAAGGGTCTTACCAGCCTCTTCTCCAGCGCCAAGGAAGACGAGCTGATCGAACCCGATCTTGCGTTCAAGCTCAAGGTGGTTCCCAAGGGGACGAACATGCTGCTTGCCGAACTGATTCCCGCCAAGGGCTATTACCTCTACAAAGACAAGATCCGCTTCTCGCTCAAGGATGCCGGCGGCGCCACCATCGGCGCAATCAAGCTACCCGCAGGGGAAATGAAGACCGACCAGATTTTCGGCAAGACCGAAGTCTATAAAAAAACCATCCCGCTGGAAATTCCCTTGAACCGCCCGGCCAAGGCCGGGGCGATCACGCTGGTGGCGTCCTATCAGGGCTGCCATGAAAAGCTGGGGGTATGTTATCCACCGATTGAAAAGACGGTGAGCGTGGTCCTGCAGTAAGGGACGAACACAGTACACGCGGTCGAACAGATCAGAACCTGTCAATTTGGAAGAAAGGAAATACATCATGAAGAAATTGCTGATTACCGCCCTGCTCGCCGCCACGTACAGCCTCGCCTACGGCGCTGGCGAAGCCGTCACGGTTTATAAAGACAAGAATTGCGGCTGCTGCGACGGCTGGGTCAAGCATCTGCAGGAATCCGGCTTCAAGGTCAAAGCGGTGAATTCGGACGATATGTCCGCGATCAAGAAACGCTACGGCGTGCCCGAGTCGATGAATTCATGCCATACCGCGGTGCTGGACAAGTCCGGCCAGGTGATCGAAGGCCATGTGCCCGCTGCGGCAATCAACAAGCTGATTGCACGGCCGGGGGTGAAAGGCGTGGCCGTGCCGGGCATGGCGGCGAACTCGCCCGGCATGGGCAAAATGGACGGCAACCTGATCACGTACGACTTCGCGGGCAAGTCTTTCTCGAAGGACTGATCCTTGTTCTTCCGGATAGTCCCGGACCGCACATGAACGGGATGGAGTGCCGGCCCGGGTCCGTCGGTCTTTGATTTTTTTGATCCATCTCAATGAACCGCAGGGATCGAATGCCTAGTCTGTTCATCAGGTCATCCGGCCAACGATTGCGCCGCCGCTTCCGAAGAAGCTAACGATGTTCAGCGCGATCGCGATCCTGTGCGAGCGGCGTAGTAGGCAAGGAGGAATTCGATGCACGCAAACGCGACTTGGGCGGCTGAAAATCGCCCGGCAATATTCGGCGGACTTGCCTTCGGGCTGATGCTCGGCCTTTACTTCGGCGTGCTCACGCTTCTGTCGGGATGGGCGTTCACTGTGACCCAGTTCAACCAATTCTGGTACTACATCCTGCCGCTCGCGGCGGGCTTCGGTATCCAGGTCGGCCTTTTTATGCGGCTGCGCCAGCTAGTCAGCCAGTCGAAACAGTCGGGAACCGTGGTAGCGGCTTCGGGAACGACATCCACCGCGGCGATGATCTCATGCTGCGCGCACTACCTTACCAATGTAGCGCCGCTGATAGGCGCAACCGGATTGGTGGCGTTCGCAGCCCAGTTCCAGAGTGAAATATTCTGGGTTGGCTTGCTGTTTAATTTCGTGGGCATCGCTTACGTGGGAAACAAGGTTTTAAAAGCCTATAAGGAGCACCAACAATGTCTGGCCTGATCTTTCGCACTTTCGCACTCTGCCTTGCCCTGGTCTTTTCGATCGGCGCATCCATGGCGGGAAACCTTCCCACCCTGAGCAACAGCCAATCCGGCGTCACGATCAAGGTGACACCCAAGAGCCTGAATGCCGAGACCTGGGAATTCAATGTCGTATTCGACACGCATAGCCAGGAACTCAAGGACGACCTGTTGAAAAGCGCCGTGCTTGTCGACGCGGCCGGCACGCAGATTTCCCCGATCGATTGGAAAGGCGCGCCTCCGGGCGGCCATCACCGCGAAGGCGTGCTCCGTTTCAACGTCCCGGCGCCCGCTCCGAGCGCATTTGAATTGCGCTTCGTCCGGCCCGGGGAGCAGAAGCCGCGGTCGTTCAAATGGACGCTAAAGTAAGAGCGCATCCATATTCCATGAATCGCCGATTGATGAAGCGATTCTGAGCTTCCCGATTTTCCCAAATACGGCGACCTGGCAGGCAATGCTGTCGCGTTTCAAGCGTGGATGTCTTTTATTGCGGCCGCTCAGGTACAAGAATCCATGGTTGCCTCACACTGGACGTCTCCTTATCGGGCGAAATATGAAGACGGCACCCGTATTTGTAATTACGATGCTTGCCGGACTATTGGCCGGTTGCGGCGATAAATCCAGTGATTTTTTCCCCGGCTACGCCGAGGCGGACTATGTGCGCCTGGCCGCGCCGGTGTCCGGCACCTTGACCAAACTCCATGTCAACCGCGGTGACAGCATCGCTCACAACGCGCCCGCGTTCGTGCTGGAACAGGAAAGCGAACGTGCGGCGCGCGAGGAAGCCGCGTTTCGCCTCCAGCGCATGCAGGCCCAGCTCGCCAATCTGAAAAAAGGTAAACGTCCCGACGAAATCGCTGCAGTGCGCTCGCAGCTCGCGCAGGCAGAAGCAGCACAGCAGCTATCGAGCGCAGATCTTGCGCGACAAAAGCAGCTGGTGGCTTCCGGATTCATTTCCGCCGCGCGCCTGGACGAGGCACGCGCAGCGGTTGAGCGCGATCGGGCGCGCGTCAATGAGCTGCGCGCGCAGTTGCGCGTGGCGCAGCTTGGCGCCAGGGCCGATGAAATCGAAGCGGCGGAGCAGGATGTGAAAGCCGCGCAGGCCCAGTTGGCGCAGGCCAATTGGAAACTGGACCAGAAAACGCAGCTCAGCCCGCTTGCGGCGCAAGTGGCCGACGTGCTGTACCGCGAAGGAGAACTGGTGCCTGCCGGAAGTCCGGTGGTAAGCCTGCTGGCGCCGGAAAACATCAAGGCGCGCTTTTTCGTACCAGAACCGGCATTGGGCACGCTTCAGCTCGGCCGGATTATCGAATTAAGCTGCGACAATTGCGGTGAACCGATTCCGGCGAAGATCAGCTACATTTCGCGCGAGGCCGAATATACGTCGCCGCTCATCTACAGCAAGGAAAATCGCTCCACGCTGGTTTTCATGATCGAAGCGCGTCCGTCGATCGAGAATGCGCAACGGCTTCATCCAGGACAGCCGCTAGAGATCCGGCTTGTCGATGCAAGCGCAAAAAAATCCGAATGACGGACACGGCCGCCAATCCGATCATCGACGTGCGCGGCCTGACCAAGCGTTACGGCGGCCGCACTGTCGTCGATCACTTCGACATGCGCGTGCCGCAGGGCCGCATTTACGGTTTTCTCGGCCCCAACGGAAGCGGCAAAACCACCACGATCCGCATCCTGTGCGGACTGCTTACGCCGGACGAGGGCGAAGGCACCTGTCTCGGCTACGATATCCGCCGCGAGGCGCAACTGATCAAGCGCCAGGTCGGCTACATGACGCAGAAATTCGGCCTCTATGAAGACTTGAGCATCGAGGAAAATCTCGCTTTCATCGCCCGCGTTTATGAAGTACCCGGACGTAACGCCAGGATCAAGGAGACGCTGGAACGATTGGGATTGACCGGCCGCCGCACGCAACTGGCCGGCGCATTGTCCGGCGGATGGAAGCAGCGCCTGGCGCTGGCTGCCTGCCTGTTGCATGAACCGAGGCTGCTGCTGCTCGACGAACCGACCGCGGGCGTCGATCCGAAAGCACGCCGCGAATTCTGGGACCAACTGCATGAACTCGCCGACGCCGGCCTGACTGTGCTGGTATCGACCCATTACATGGATGAGGCAGAACGCTGTCATGAACTGGCATATATTTCCTACGGCCGGCTGCTGGCGCAAGGCACCGCAGCCGAGTTGATCGCGCACACGGGGCTGGCGACCTGCGAGATCAGCGGATCAGGATTAACCGAATTGGCCAAGGCATTGCGCCCTGACCCATTGATGAAAACCGTCGCTTCGTTCGGCGCCGCCTTGCATGTCAGCGCCGCATCCATCGCGGATATCGATGCGGCATTAGCGCCGTACCGGGCAAGCGGCATCACGATCAAGCGAATCGATCCAAGCCTGGAAGACGTCTTCATTGCGTTGATGCAGGACGCGAAAGACAATTATGCCGAAGGCGGCGCATGAACTGGTCGCGTTTCCTCGCCATCCTGATCAAGGAGTTCAGCCAGATACGGCGCGACCGCCTCACCTTCGCGATGATGGTTGCAGTACCGATCGCGCAGTTGATCCTGTTCGGCTACGCGATCAATACCGATCCCAAGCATCTCCCGCTGGCCGCGGTGATCGCCGATGAAAGCGAGTTCTCGCGCAGCTTCATCGCGGCGCTGGAGAATTCGGAATATTTCCGCATCACCCACCGGCCCCGCAGCGAAACGGAAGGCAATCGCCTGCTGGAGCAAGGCCGGGTCCAGTTCGTCTTGGTGATTCCGCCCGATTTTTCGCGCCGCCTGGTTCGCGGCGAACATCCGGCGATGCTGTTCGCCGCCGATGCCACCGATCCGGCCGCGGCCGGCAACGCGCTGGCGGCGCTCAACGGCATCGGCAATCAAGCGCTTTCGCGCAACCTGACCGGGCCGCTGGCGCATCTGCAGGCGACCGATGCACCTTTCGAGATACGGGTGCAGCGCCGCTATAACCCGGAAGGCCTGTCGCGCTACAACATCGTGCCGGGCCTGATCGGCGTGATTCTGACCATGACCATGGTGATGATGACCGGGCTCGCGATGACGCGTGAACGCGAGCGCGGCACCATGGAAAACCTGCTGGCCACGCCGGCCCGTCCGATCGAAGTGATGGTCGGGAAAATCGCGCCCTACATCCTGATCGGCTATGTCCAGGTGGCGGTGGTCCTGGCTGCGGCGCGCTTGCTGTTCGATGTGCCGATGGTCGGCAGCCTGGCATTGCTGTCGGTCGCGCTGGTGGTGTTCATGGCGGCCAACCTGGCGGTCGGCTTCACTTTTTCGACGATCGCCAAGAACCAGTTGCAGGCGATGCAGCTGACCTTTTTCTTTTTCCTGCCGTCGTTGTTGCTATCGGGCTTCATGTTCCCGTTTCGCGGCATGCCGCAATGGGCGCAGGCGATCGGCGAAGTGCTGCCGCTGACGCATTTCCTGCGCATCGTGCGCGGCATACTGCTCAAGGGGAATCAGCTCCCGGACATCATTCCCAATCTATGGCCGATCGGCGCGTTCATGCTGGCCGCGGGAATCATCGCCCTGGCCCGCTATCGGCAGACGCTGGACTAAGGGCTCGCGCAGGAATAAGTTAACCAATTTTGCTGGCCGTACCGGGCGCACTGCTGCGTTGTCCGTCGCTAGCAGTGCTCGCACTGCGTCGCGCCGTACGGTGGAGTGGGGAATTCAGGCGGCATGCCGTCTGCCCACGGAACGGTGTTCCCTTGCAAGGGAACACTCCCTCCTTGCATTGCATCCCGCTACGGCTGCCAAATTACCTAACTTATTTCTGCGCGGGCCCTAAGGGCTCGCCAAACAGGTTTTGCCTGCGGCCACCCGGCGCCATTGCATCGCCGATTCCATGGTTTGCGCATGCACAAGCCCCCCGCTGCCGTCTCGATACATTCTGTAGTCTCCCGTTTCCATCGTCGTATCGACGAACTCGCTCTTGCATGGCAAGACGAAAGGACAGCCTTGGAAAAAAAGAATGCGTGGATGCAACTCCGGACTGGACTGGGCTGGCTGACCAGGATTCTTGTCGCGCTCGCGATCCTCTCCGCGCTGCTGCTGCCGTTGCTTCTGATGACCATGCCGGATATGGAGGAAATTTCGCTGCAGGTTCCGGTGGAAGCAGGCACCGCATGGCTGGTGCTGGTCGCCACGCTATTCTGGCTGGTCCTGCTCTATATCGTCTGGCGTCTGATCAGGGGACTGCTGCTGTACCCGCTCGGTTCCTGGCGCGTGTTCGGCACCACTACCGGCGCGCGCATCGTGGCGCTCGGGATCACCGCGCTCATCGTGCCCAAGGCGGTGACTGCGCTGGTCATGGCGCCGCTGACCTTCCTGTTGCAATTGATCGAGCGCATGCCGCGCCTTGCCATGCGCATCGTCATGTCAAACACAGGCAGTTCGGGCAAATCCGCCACCTACAGCATCAAGGAACCGCTGATCCAGTTGAGCATCTCGATCCAGGACATGGTCGTCGAACTGGGCAAGGCATTCGGCAAGGCGATCGAAGGCATCCTGATTCCCGAAGTCGTGGTCGGGCTGGCGATCTGGGCGGCGCTCGGCAATCTCTTCAGCGCGACTGTCGCAGAAGACGGAACCGGCGCGGCCTCCGCCAGGAACCGCCTGCTTGGCTATATCCAGTCTCTGTCCACCGCCCAGCGCTACGGCATAGTCCTGACCGCGGTATTCCTGTTCGGCGCCTATCTCAGCATCGCCGCCATCGTCGCCATCCCCTGGCTGCATGAAGACCGCGTCGCGCCTGCGCTCAGCCGGGAAAATCTGGAAAAAATGCTGACCGGCATCCTGCCACAGTCGCCCGAGCATCTCGACGAGCACTTGCGCAATATCCCCGTCGTCAACGTCAACCCGCTGGCGCCACTGAATGACTATCTGGCAAAAAGATCGAAATCGACCAGCATGTCCGACATCTACCTGCTGTCGGCACTGCAACAAGCAATTGCTGATAGCGAAGACGCGCGCGCCAGGGCCATTAACCAAGCCAGGAGCATGCCCGCCGAGATCGTGCGGCGGGCAGCGGAAATGCGGCGTGCGGCGCTGAGCGCTTTCGATCTGGAAACGGCGAGCCCGATGAGCGTTCAGGAGCGGGGGCACTTCGTGCGGGAAATCCAGCGTTCTGTATCGTCGGATTTCGGTCTGCTGGAACGCACGCTCAGGAGCTGCGTTACGGCCATCGGAGAATCCGAAAAACGTTTGCGCGAGGTCGCGCATGGCGCGCAACTTCTCCCGATTGCTGCGGCACCGCCCAACGCCCAGGGCGACAACCGAGAACAGGAACTGATTCAATTGACCATTCTTGCCCGTCAGCTCACCTCCGCATCGCTGTCCTTGCGCGATGCCTGTGAAGCGCCGCTTGTCTTGAACAGCGTCTACACCCCGCCAGCCCCCGGCAGTACCTGGGGGCCGTTCGGCCTGGTCGCACGCTGGCTGCTGCAAACCAAATCCTTCGCGTTGACTCTCATCACCGGCATGCTCGGATTCGGTTTGCTCGGCTCGGTGATCTCGACTTTCGTACGCGGCGGTGCGGCCAGGGCGCAAACCTCGCTCACGTCGGAGGTGGTCAGCGTGCTGGTGCGGGGCCTGTCAGCGGCGGTCGTGGTTTTCTTGGCGGTAAAGGGCGGGCTGGCGGCATTCTCCAGCGGCGACAGCGAACCGAACGCTTACGTCGTTTTCTTCACCTGCCTGATTGGGGCTGTGTTCAGTGAAGATGTGTGGAAATGGGCGCACAGTAAGTTTCTGGATAATTTGAACAGCAGGCCGGAACCGCGCGAGAAGGAACAGACCATGGCCGACACGATGGACAGGCAGGCGGATGATGACGGGATGGGGCAGAAGGACAAAGGGGATGGGTAATATTCCGAATGACGGTCTTTTCGGCAACCAAAACTCATTGTTCATTTGCAAGCAGATCGGCACAGCGGATAAGTGATTTCCACTACATCAACAATATTTTTCTTGTTGTATATTTAATTAAATCTACCAGTTCTATGAGATAAAACGTTGCCTCTCGGTATTTTCTAGGCTAATCTTCTTTTCCTAGCGCAACATTTTCTGTCAGGAAAGATCTATCCTGCCATGCATCGGGCACAAATAATATGGATAAACCCGCGCAACTTGCAGCACCGCTGACCCTGACCGAGAGGATTAAAACGCCGCTCGGGTTCTTGCGCGTCGTCTTGTCGAATTATCAGCCGAGCGGCCGCATGCTGGTTGAACTGGTGCTGGATAAACCGTCGGCGGACGGTGGGCGAGCGGCGGCGACGACAACCCTGTCATTCGAGCCACAGGAGCCCGCCGCCCTGACCCACGGCGAGTTCGCTGCGAGGTCCGTTCACCAGGTAATGATGAAGACATTCCTTGACAGCGGCTTGTTCAAGTCGACCGGGAAAGCCATCGACGGCGGTGAAATTTGGTGCTTGTCAGGAACGGCGCTCCTGGAATTCAATTCCGCTTTCGCACCGTCGAGAGCTGCCTCCAGGGCGAGCTTTCCTTCTCATTTGTTCGGGCGCAGGCAACTTGATCCGGCCGGCAAACAGATGCTGGCAGCCGAGTTCAATCTGCACGGTTATACCGAACACTCTCCCGCGGGCGAGTCGGTCTGGGTAGTTCGCGAATATTGCGAACAGAACAAAATCCCGTTCGTCATTTATCTGGTCAACGAAAAAGACGAAGTAATCGGTGCACGCGTCTGCAAAGCGGAACTCGCGAAAAAAATCGCGGCGCAGAATGCCGCCGCAGGTTACTCCATGGTGACTGTCTATGAAAGCCCGCGTTTCACCTGGCAGCTCACCGAGCATCACGCGGCCCATCATTAAGTTCGCCCCTTATAATCCCGGAATGCATCACGGGCATAACGACATCCGGATACGCGTCTTCCGCGCTATTTCACTACCCTGAAGAAGTCTCCCTGCCGCTGTTTGCAAATCGACGGAATCCTCAATGTCGATGACAGCAGGATGCTGCTCACAATCAACAGCAAAACACAAGCAACCGATGTGCGGCAAGCCGTGCCTGAAGCGGCCGGCTTGCTTCCCTTTCCCTATTTTTTCGCGGCGGGCGCAACGCGCCACACGATGTTGCCCACATCGTCGGCAACCAGCAGCGCGCCGGCGCGGTCGACCGTGACGCCGACCGGACGTCCCAATGCATCGCCGTCCGCGCTGAGGAAGCCGCTCAGAAAGTCTTCCGGAGGTCCTGCGGGATTGCCGTTCTTGAACGGCACGAAAATTACCTTGTAGCCGCTACGCGGATTGCGGTTCCATGAACCATGCTGGCCGACGAACGCACCGCCTGCATACCGTTTTGGAAGCAGATTCCCTTCGTAGAAAACCAGCCCCAGAGAGGCGGTATGATTGCCGAGCGCATAATCGGGCACGAGCGCCTTGGCGACCAGATCCGGGCGCTGCGGCTTGACGCGTTCATCTACGTGACTGCCGAAATAGCTGTACGGCCATCCGTAAAAACCACCATCCTTTACCGACGTCATATAGTCCGGCACCAGATCGCTGCCGAGTTCGTCGCGCTCATTGACGGCAACCCAAAGCGCACCGCTCTGCGGCTGCCAGGCCAATCCATTCGGATTGCGCAAACCCGAAGCAAACAACCGCAAGTTCCCGGATGCCAAGTCGATTTCAAGGACTGCGGCACGGTTGACCTCGTTTTCGATTCCGTTTTCGCCGACGTTGCTGTTTGAGCCGGCTGTGGCATAAAGGCGCTTGCCGTCACGGCGTGCGATCAAGTCCTTGGTCCAGTGATGATTGATCGGACCTGCGGGAAGGTCGGCGATTTTCACCCCCGGTCCGGCAAGCTTCGTTTCGCCGGTTTTATAGGGGAATCGAAGCACCGCATCGGTATTGGCGACATACAGGTTGTTGCCCACCAATGCCATGCCGAACGGCGAATTCAGTCCTTCCAGGAAAGCCGAACGCGTTTCGGCGACGCCATCCCCATCCGCGTCACGCAACAGCGTTATGCGGTTGGCGCTGGGCACGCCCGCGCCGGCGCGATTCATGACGAGTTTCGTGAGCCAGGCCTTGATGCTGAATCCATCGTTCTTGCTTGGCGGTTTGTTGGTCTCGGCGACGAGAACATCGCCGTTCGGCAGCACATGCATCCAGCGCGGATGGTCCAGGCCGCTCGCGAAGGCGTTCACCGTGAGGCCGGCCGGCGCCGTCGGTGCAACCCCGGCAGGCCAGCCTTTTGCAGGCGCGACCTTGACTGTCGGAATTAGCGTGCGATTGGGCGGAGGAAGCGTTGGCTGAGGACCGAAACCGGCTTCGGCCGGCAACCTTGCCTGCTCGGCACACGCACCCAGGCTGAGCGCAAGGACGATGATGCCGGCAAGCGCCGGCGTCACGATAATCTTGTACATGGATTCTCCGTAAATATAACATTCTGAAATCGTATATTCTGACAGAGTGGATACTGGACAGATGAATTCTACTGATTTCACCGGCAATTTCTTGATCTGAAACAGGGCTTGAGCATGACTGAGCATTTCCTCTTCGATCCGCAATTGCCTTCACGAGATTATTCGTTTCGAGATTCAAGGACGAAGACTTGTACACCTTGCACACCTGACACCAGTTCGGTCATAATTGACGAGGCCGCTTGGTCGTCCATGCGGACCCTGACCTCAACCGATTCAACCTGGAACAAATCCCATGCGAATTTTCAATTTCAGCGCCGGACCTGCGGTGCTGCCGGAACAAGTGTTGCAACGAGCCGCCGAAGAAATGCTGGACTGGCATGGCAGCGGCATGTCTGTGATGGAAATGAGTCATCGCGGCAAGGAATTCATCAGCATCGCGGACAAGGCACAGGCCGACCTGCGCACATTGCTGGCGATTCCGGACAATTACAAGGTATTGTTCCTGCAAGGCGGCGCAATGGCGGAAAACGCCTTCATTCCAATGAATCTTCTCGGCAGCAAAAATACCGCCGACTATGTCAACACCGGTGAGTGGTCGAAGAAATCGATCAAGGAAGGCAAACGCTATTGCACGGTGAACGTTGCCGCGTCGGCCGAGGACAAGAATTTCAGCTATGTACCGCCTCAGGAAACCTGGAAGCTGAACAAGGATGCCGCCTACGTGCACGTCTGCACCAATGAAACCATTGGCGGCGTGGAATACCACTGGGTGCCGCACACCGGCGACGTGCCGCTGGTTGCCGACATGTCGTCGCACATCCTGTCGCGTGCGGTGGACGTGTCCAAATACGGCGTGATCTACGGCGGCGCGCAAAAGAATATCGGCCCGGCCGGCCTGACACTGGTGATCGTACGCGACGATCTGCTCGGAAAGGCGCTGCCGATTACCCCTTCCGCATTCAACTGGAAGGAACAGGCAGAGAACGATTCTATGCTGAATACGCCGCCGACCTATTCGATCTATATCGCCGGGCTGGTATTCGAGTGGCTGCTCGCGCAAGGCGGCGTCGCGGCAATGGAGCAGAAGAACATCGCCAAGGCAAAACTGCTGTACGACTATATGGACCAAACCGAGTTTTACAGCAATCCGGTCGCCAAGCAGGATCGCTCGCGCATGAACATACCGTTCAAGCTCAAGGATGAGTCGCTCGACGACGCGTTCCTGAAAGGCGCGCAACAAAACCGTATGGCGCAACTGAAAGGCCATCGCTCGGTGGGCGGCATGCGTGCTTCGATCTACAACGCGATGCCGGTCGAGGGCGTGCAGGCGCTGATCAGTTACATGAAGGAATTCGAGCGCAAGCACGGCTAGTCCAAGCGGGGTGAATGCCTGTGCGGATTCACTCTGACCGAGTTCGGAATGTTTTATCCTGCAGTGAAACCAACAGAGATAACATGGCCAAATATCAGATACTCACGCTTAATCAGATCTCCGGCAAAGGGCTGCAACGCCTTCCGGCCACACGCTATGCAGTCGGCCCAAAAGTCGAGCAGCCGGATGCGATCATGGTGCGATCGCACGACATGCATGAGATGAAGATTGCGCCGGGTGTGCTGGCCATCGGCCGGGCCGGGGCCGGAACCAACAATATCCCGGTAGCTGAGATGTCCAAGCGCGGCGTGCCGGTTTTCAACGCGCCGGGCGCCAATGCCAATGCGGTCAAGGAACTGGTATTGGCCTCCCTGCTACTGGCATCGCGCAATCTGATACCGGCGATTAATTATGTGGCCGGACTGAACGTCGACGCGCCCGATCTTGACAAGCAGGTCGAGAATGGCAAGAAGCAATTTGCCGGCGTGGAACTTCCCAATCGTACGCTGGGCATCGTGGGTCTCGGGGCGATCGGCAGCATGGTCGCCGATGCCGCGATCAAGCTCGGGATGAAGGTAATCGGATTCGATCCTGAAATCACGGTCGATGCGGCCTGGCGCCTTCCGTCGAGCGTAGCCAAGGCAAATCGGATCGAAGACGTGTTGCGGCAGTCCGATTTCGTCACGCTGCATGTGCCGCTGATTGCGGCCACGCGTAACTTGCTGAATGCGGAGCGGTTGGCAATCATGAAGCCGGAAGCCGTGCTGCTGAATTTTTCACGCGACGCGATCGTCGACGATCAAGCCGTCGTTGCGGCATTACGCGCAGGCAGACTCAAGGCATACATGTGCGACTTTCCGAGCCCGGCGCTGATCGGCGAACCAGGAGTCGTTGCTCTGCCCCATCTGGGCGCATCGACCGAAGAGGCGGAAGAAAACTGTGCTGTGATGGTCGCCGACCAGATACGCTGCTACCTTGAGCAGGGAAGCATCGCCAACGCGGTGAATTTCCCCAATGTCGAGATGCCGCGCGAATCCCCCTTCCGGATGTCGATCGCCAACGCCAACGTGCCCAACATGCTGGGCCAGATTTCAACGGCGATGGCGGCCGCCGGACTGAATATCCACAACATGGTCAACAAGTCGCGCGGCGACATGGCCTACACTTTGTTGGACGTCGACAGTCCGATACCTGAATCCGCGATTGCGGCCGTCTCCGCAATCGAAGGCGTGCTGGCGGTGCGAGCGATTCCAGCCGACGAAACGGCTTGACGCACTTCAGACCGGAAGCGTGTCACCGGCTAGTGGGTCACTTGGCAATGAAATCGGCATTGAGATGGAAAAAATAGGGGTGGATAAGCGTAGCGCCTCTCGCCGTATTCCCTTCGAAAACGCAAGACGATTTTACTTCGTGGTGGCGTGCCGGGGGGTGTAGCAGGGAATTCGGATCGCATGCGATCCGCCTGCGCAACGGTATGCGCTTGCAAGCGCATACT
>MESE01000045.1:2320-2397 GCA_001770855.1 Burkholderiales bacterium RIFCSPLOWO2_02_FULL_57_36 | reverse complement strand
AGTGATGGCTGACGGCAAGGCGCTTTATGCAAAAAAAGAAGTCAAGGTCACGCTTGGCGGTTGCGGCGGCTGATTGC
>MESE01000045.1:0-2305 GCA_001770855.1 Burkholderiales bacterium RIFCSPLOWO2_02_FULL_57_36 | reverse complement strand
CAATTCAATACTGATTCAGGAGTAAGAAAATGGCAGATCCGATGCGCATTCGCGCCCAAGCAGCTGGCGACAAGGCAACCGTCCGTGTTTTGATGAGCCACGAGATGGAGTCCGGTCAGCGCAAAGACGCTGCAGGCAAAACCGTGCCCGCCTGGCATATCCAGGAAGTGACCGCCACGCACAATGGCAAGACCGTCATGACGGCGGAGTGGGGCCCGGCGGTTTCCAAGAACCCTTTCCTGCAGTTCACCGTCAAGGGTGCCAAGGTCGGCGATAAAATCGGCGTGAGCTGGAAAGACAACAAGGGCGAAAACCGGGCTGACGAAGCAACGGTTTCCTGAGTTTTCAGGATCTGTGTTGAGAGTGGAGAAGAGCATGCTCTTCTCCATTTGCGTTTGGCTTCATAACAAATTCAAGAGGTGACAATGACACAAGCAAAACTACTGATCACGGCCATCCTGGCTGCCGTGATGGCCGGCAACGTGTTGGCGCAGAAGTCTGCGGCGGAGGGCATTGCTGAATACCGTGCCATGCTGCAGGACGGCAATCCGGCAGAATTGTTTGAAGCCAAGGGCCAGGAGCTCTGGAAGCAGAAGCGCGGTGTCAAAACAGCGTCGCTTGAAAAGTGCGACCTGGGCAAGGGCCCGGGCGTGGTCAAGGGTGCGTTTGTGGAATTGCCACGCTATTTCGCGGATACGAAGCGGGTGCAGGATCTGGAATCCCGCCTGCTCACCTGCATGGAAACCCTGCAGGGCTTCAATGCTGCCGAGATAGCCAAGACGCCTTTCGGCAAGGGCGAGCAAAACAACGTGACGGCGCTGGTGGCCTGGATATCGGCTGAATCCAGAGGCATGAAATTCAACCTGCCGCAGGACCATGTACAGGAAAAAACCATGTACGAAGTGGGCAAGCGGCTCTTCTTCGCCCGCGGTGGTACCCATGACTTTTCCTGCGCCTCCTGCCATGGTGCGGACGACAAGCGCATCCGTTTGCAGGACCTGCCCAACCTGACCAAGCAGCCGGGCGCTGGCAATGGTTTTGGTGCCTGGCCGGCCTACCGTGTCTCCAACGGGCAGCTGTGGGGCATGCAACTGCGTCTGAACGACTGCTACCGGCAGCAACGCTTTCCTTATCCCCTGTTTGGCAGCGATGCGACCGTCGCACTCGGTGTCTATATGGGTGTCAACGGCAAGGGTGGCGAGTCGATTGCCCCGGCCCTCAAGCGTTAAGGAGACTGCATCATGAAAAAAACCATCAAATACCTTGTTCCGGCCCTCGCGGTTTTTCTGGCTGGCTGTGCTGTCATGCCCTCCGCCGCGGATCTGGACAAACTGGCGGCTGACATCGCCAAAGCATCGTTCCGTGACGAGGGTCAGGCCAAGGTGGATCGCCTGGTCCAGGACGATGCCAACCGTGAATGCAGCGCCGCCGATGTGGCCGGCAAGCCGATTGCTGAAAAAGTGGGCCAGGCGATAGAAGCCGCGAACCTGAAAACCATCAAGTGGCCGTCAGACGGGAAATTTCTGGGCGACTGGAAAGAGGGCGAGAGAGTCGCCCAGGATGGACGCGGCATGACATGGACTGACAAGGCTGGTTCGGTCAGCGGCGGCAACTGCTACAACTGCCATCAGATCAGCAAGCAGGAGATTTCCTTCGGCACCATAGGCCCGAGCCTGTACAACTACGGCAAGCTGCGCGGTGTGGCGGACCCGGCCAGCCCGGCTTCCAAGCCGATCGTGGAGTACACCTGGGGAAAGATCTGGAACGCGCGGGCCTACAACGCCTGCTCGCAAATGCCGAGGGCTGGCCACAATGGCTTCCTGACCGAGCAGCAGATCAAAAATGTCATGGCCTTGTTGCTGGATCCGAAATCGCCGGTCAACCAGTAATCTGAATCCGACCCGGGCTTGTCCTGGGTCTTTTTATTTTTCTTACTTCATTAGTTGCCGATTTATGAATTTAACAAAACGTGAATTTTTCCAGGTCCTGGGCGCAGGCACCATGGCCGGCATGGGCTTGGGCACTTACGCCGAGGCCGACGCCGCGACGGCCGCCAACGGGCTCTACGACATTCCCAAGTTTGGCAGCGTGTCGTTTCTGCACATGACCGACTGTCATGCCCAGCTCAAGCCCATCTACTTCCGCGAGCCCAATGTCAATCTGGGCATTGGCGGCATGAAGGGCAGCCTGCCGCATCTGGTCGGTGAACACCTGCTCAAGGTGGCGAAGGTCCGCCCCGGCACGGCCGAAGCCCATGCGCTGACTTACCTCGACTATGAAAAGGCGGCACGCCGCTACGGCAAGG
>MESE01000044.1 GCA_001770855.1 Burkholderiales bacterium RIFCSPLOWO2_02_FULL_57_36 | reverse complement strand
AGCATGGTGTCCGCTATCAAATGGCGGACACTATCGTGCGTCAGATCGAACTCAGCGTCCAGACGGTACTCAGAAGACGCTTACGTTTTAAAGTTACTGCTATTTGGTTCATTATCGGCAGTTCGAATTCCAAAAGAGGATTCGAGCTGCCGATAAAAACTGAATAATTCCCTGCAAACTCCGGTTTAATTCCCTGTTCGAATGCCTTTGCTTTTCGCTTGAAAGGCCGAAACGCAAGCGCTGGTGCGGCTTTGAGCGTTCGCGGAGAGCATTTCGCGGGATAAATCTAATCGATTCCCTGTAAATTTCCCAGTTATACGGAAAAGTATCCCGGAGATGGGTTTGCAGCGGACTGCCTCCACCGCCAGATACAAAAAGCCCCGCGCAAGCGGGGCTCCGGATTCGATCTTCATATACTTATAACGATGCTGATTTTTTTATTCATCCAAAACATCCGAACCTTGCCCATTTAACTCCTGTCTCCAGGAGCCCGCGCGACGGCGCATTTACCTGTGGTTCTACAAGGCCGGTTGACGCGATGCCAATATCGCCCCGACAAATAGTGCCAACGCCGAAAATATCAGCCCGCGTTGCAAACCGCCCGGACCGTCGGCGATCCATCCAATCACAGAAGGACCGATGATTTGGCCAAATGCGAAAACCGTCGTGAAAGCGCTGATTCCGGACGACCACGCGTGGTGCGGCAAGTTGTGGCGCACCAATGCGGTGGTGGAGGCAACCACCGATAGAAAAATCGCGCCGAACAGCAAACCCGACGCGAACACGAGTAGCGGCGCGGCTGTCAACGCCGGCAAAATAGTCGCTAGGCCCAGCAGGCCATTTAAAATTGCCATTGACTGACCGCCTTTGAATCGGTCCAGCATACGAGCCCATATCCGCGACGATGCCATCACAGCCAATCCCAAAACCGAATAGAACAAGGTGATTGTGCCGGCGCCCATGCCTTGCTCCTTCAGCAAGGCAATCACGAACGTCATGTAACCGATATAGCCGACGCCAAACATCAAATATCCGGCTAATCCAAACACGAAAGGCCTGAGCCGAAAGTTTCCGTGCGCGCTCGGTGCCGAAGGTGCGCCGTCGATGTGACGCGACGGCAGCGCCATCGCCAGCGTCGCCACCAGACAAACGGCGCCAAGCGCGACCCAAGCCCATTGCCACGCATGCGCCGCGCCATGGGCGTTGGCAGCGGCCAACGCGAGGGGCACCAGCAAAGCCGATAGCACGATACCGAAGCCGGTGCCACCGTAATAGATGCCGATCAGCAGGCCGGCGCGATCCGGATGCAGCAAACTCAGCCGCGCCGCCAGCACGCCACCGGAAATAAAAATGAAGGCGCTTGCAATGCCGGCCAACACGCGCTGCAAAATCAGCAGATCGGCATTCACCACCAAGCCGGACAACATCATGAACACGCCGGCCAGTACCGCCCCCCCGACCAAGGCTGTCTGCGCGCCGCAGCGCCTCATGAGAGCAGGTGTAATGAGCGCACCGACAAAATAGCCGAATGCGTTCCCCGTATTCATCGAACCGGACAACAGGTAAGTCCAGCCCAGGTCAGCGCGCATGGGTGGCAACAGCAACGCGTAGGAAAAGCGCGATAGCCCGAGCGAGATCGCCGCGCCCAATGATAAAGCGAACGCCGTCAAAAACGGTCGGCGCGCAGCCAGGGATTGCGCGCCGGACACAATGCCCAACGGTGTGTTCCAGGTACTGTTCATTTACTTCTCCGCGTAACGATCTACCCCTCTGCCAACATGTATTCAGTTCATGTTGGCAAATGGTTTTACGCCTTGAATTCTATAGATAGATTAGATATGTACAAACGCAGTTTATGCATGCTTTGCATGCGTTTTACGCATGAGTAATCACATCTTGACCTTGCCGCCGTTGGACGCCATTCGGGGCTTATCAGACCTTTTTCAGCAATACCATCCATCATTTATGGGATATCGCCGCAGTAGTCAAAAATGTCAGTACTCAAAATGGTCAACATCGCCTCTCTTTCCAGTGAAGTAAAGCTGGCCCTTTTGATTCTTCGCGCTAAAGCCTGCCTAGATTCTCCTTGATGCGTTCCAGGATATCGGCAAATGGAACCTGCCCTTTGTAGTAGAGCGCCGCAGTCTTCAGGTACTCGGCTTCAAACAGTTTTCGCGTCGCAGAATCCGATAATGCAAACGCTTCATTGCTTGCAATGTCGAGATTGTCTCCCGCGCGGAAACGTTGAATCTTTCGTTTCGCGTATTCCGGCGTGCCAATGAACATCTGCACCGACGGATCATCGAGCAGGCAATAGATGTCGTAATAATGGCGCAGGAAATTGCGCGGAAATCCACCTTGCGCCTGCTGCAGCCGGAACTTGGTGGAGATCGTCTGCAGCTTTTCCACCAGTGTATAAGCGGGGCTATAGCAGGGGATGTCGATGGTGCGATTGTCGATTGTCGCGACGCTGCTTGATGATGCCGTGTCCCATGCCCAGGATGAAATGGTGCAGGGTATGTTCGGCGCCGTATCGTCAAAACCCAGTTCAAGCAGAATGCCCGGCTTGACACCTGCGAGCGATGCAAGCCGTGTTGGATAAATCAGGCGAATGCCGGCACTGCGCAGTTTGGCGTCATCGAATTCAGTATCGCGCTGTACGGCCTCGATGCCGGGAATTCGGATGACCTCGGTAAGCCAGTCATAAAACCGGCTGCGCGATGCGACATGAGCTGGCTTGTCCTGGTTTTTGCCGGTTTTTACTTCCAGTTCCGCGGGCGGTTCGATGTGGATGTCGATGTCTTCGGAAAAGCGGTCGATGATGCGAAAGCCCTTGGAGAGCGAAGTGCCGCCCTTGAGTTCAAAGTGCAACCGGGGTTGCTTGCCCATCGGTTGCTGCAGTCCCCACAGGCAGTGCATCAGCCAATAGTCTTTTTCAACCAGCACGGGTTCGATCGACAGCTTGTCAGCTACGACGCGCAGCAGGTCGCCGAAATCTTCGCGTTCATGCAGGAAAGAGATTTTCTTAGCCACGCAGCCAGTCCCGCGTGCGCTTGCGGGTCGCAACCGAACCGTAATCCGCCATGGCTTTTTTGAGGCGCTTCGGATCCATTTCGGCGAATCGGCTGCGCACCCGCTCCAATAGAGGGTCCTTGTCTTCCGCCAGCATGTCGAGATTATTCAGCATGTCGACCAGCAGGAATTCCGGCGTTACGGCACGCGGAAATTTCGGTTTGCTGCGGAATTCATAGGAGCGGTTACCCAATTGGAATCTGCCGTGCCGCTTGTGGTTGTATACCCACGTCGTGTTATAGAGCTGGGTGGTGCCAACGCCCAAAGAATTGTAAGCGTTCGGGCTGAAGATCAGAAAATCGGAATCGCGCAGGAAAGCGCCAACTACTTCTTCATCCTCCGGTGGCATGGTGCCGAAAGTGGATTGCCTGGGAGCGTAATAAAGACCTTGCGCCAGCTTTTGCAGAACTCCACCGCCTACCAGTTGCTGCAAATCACGATCGACACTGCCTGACCATGCGCTCAGGTCTTCACGCCGGTATACACGTCCGGGGCGAAGACGCGTGACCAGCCCGGCCTGGGACTTGGATTGCAGATTGGATTGGACTGTAGTATTCATGAAATGAATAGAACCTCATTGAAGTTTCATGCATTGTAACCTGAATATCGATGTTTTTTTGTAAATCAAGATAGGCTGTGGCGTAGTGCCATTGGGTCAGCATCGGATCCCTGTCAATTCGTTTTACGGATCTTCAATGCGACGAACGCAAATTTCGAGGTCTCCACTTTTTCCTCCCCCGTAGATGCACGGGGCAATGCAGTTGGATGGATATTTCCAGCAATGCGCAAATTGAAATGCGGCAATTGCGTTGGCTTGTCATGAAGGCAGGCATCCGATGACAGCCATTGCAAGAGCGTTTGGGTTGTCGGTGTCGCGCGTCAGCAAGATAATCGCCACGATGGCGTTCGCGGCGACAGTGGAGACGCCAACCCGCTGCGAGCCGCTGCGCGGGAGGCTAATGGGTGACCTCCTCTTCGCGGTCCTGATCAGGACCGCAACTACGGAAAGCAACAGGCGGCGTACGCTCCGCCGCGTTGCAGCCCAACAATTCTTCGCGACAAAATTTTGCTTTTAGACTAATGTGATCATGCTCGCAGTAAACAAAATGTAATTATTGCAACTCATATCC
Source organism: Burkholderiales bacterium RIFCSPLOWO2_02_FULL_57_36 (assembly GCA_001770855.1). Classification (GTDB taxonomy): domain Bacteria; phylum Pseudomonadota; class Gammaproteobacteria; order Burkholderiales; family Burkholderiaceae_D; genus MESE01. Next base: position 35,779 of record MESE01000044.1, on the reverse strand, counting down.
CAATCACAAGGCATTCCGATGCGCTTCCGTCTCCGTCACGCTCTTTCACTGTTTTTCGCTGGAACGCTCGTCCCCCTTGCTGGATTTGCGCAGGCCGAAGTGACCCTGAACGCGGGTGCCAAACTGGTCATTGACAGCAACGTCAACGGCTCGCCCGATTCGCCGAGCAAGGCCAATCAGCGCAGCGACAGCTACTTGTCCTTGAGCACTTCCGTCGTCTACTACACGGCGTTGGATGCCGCGAAAACCCGCTATTTCATCGGCCAGCTCGGTGCAGTGTCTTCCGTCTACAACAAGTTCGGCAACCTCGACAGCTCCATGCTGGCGGCCAGCGCCGGCCTTTATCAGCAACTTTCTCCGACCTGGTCCGGCCAACTCACGGGACGTGGTTTCAAACGCAATACCAAGCAGTCCACCCGTGATTCCCACGGCTTCGGCACGACGCTTGAAATCAAGAAGCAGTTGAGCCAGAGCGTATGGATCAAGGGCGTTGCCGACTACGAGGACAACGACGCCAATCTCCAAAGCTTCAGCTATACCGGCCAAACTTACGGCGTGTACGTGGGATATCTGCCGTTCAAGGACACCTTCCTCAATCTTGGCTACAGCCACAACAGCCGTGATTTCAAGAGCACCGCGCCATTCAAGTCCAAGACCAAAACGCTGTTCGCCGAGGTCTCGCAGCGGATCGCGAAGAACTGGTACTTGAACGTCGGCTACGCGTATATGGACAATGATTCCAACTTCGCTGGAACCGCTTACACCAACCATGTCTTCTCGTCCGGCGTAAGCTTCAGTTACTGATTCCCAGCCATGCCATGCGATGCGGAGGCTGTTGTCTCGTGTCATCGAGAATCGAACCACAAAGGTGATTGCAATGAAACTCAAACCGATAATGCTCACAATGGCCTGCGCCTTTCTTTCAGTCGGCGCCGCCTCCGCCGCGGATAAGCCTGAAGCCAAGCCGCCCGCCAACGCCGTGGCAGCGGACAAGCCGGCGCCCGGCTTCGGTTTTGGCAGCGGCACGGGCGCGGGCCCCGGCGGCGCGCCAGGCAGCGCCAGCAGTCTGGCGGACGGCTTCGGTTCACTCACCAGCAACGGCGGCACGGGCACCCAGGTGTTCGGTGGCGGCTTTGGCTCGCAGCCGCCTGCGAACCCCCTGTCCAGTCCAGGCGGCAGCGCGATGGGGCCGAACTAGCGTTCCTGGCGTGGCGGCGCTCAACGGAAGCGCCGGCAACCAGCAGTAGGGCTGAAGGACTTGTCGGCGATTCATTCGGAGCGCCGCCCGCGCCAACTCAACGAGGAGCAAAAAATGAATGATCGACATGGCCGCAGCGTAAGCGCCACAGGAAGAAACGTGATGCGATCGCGCGCAGCACGCGCTCTCGCCGTGGGCCTGGCTTTGGCGTTTTTGGGATCGGCGGCGATGGCGCTCGAGCGCCAAGTACCCGCCGGCACGATCGTCCTCGTCGTGCGCGGGACTGCTCCTCTTCCACCAGGCTCGGACTTGCCAACAGCCAGCAAACCCATTCCCGGCGTCGACATCATCGTAAGGAAGAAATGCAATCCCGTTCGTCCAGGATGTCCTGGGAGTATTGCTGTTACTAAAACAGATTTGTTGGATGGGACTTATCAAGTCACGGGTCTGAATGCGGGAGAAGAGTATGACCTGTCTTTAGCCGGCCAGCACGTAAAAACGATCACCGTTGGCGCAAATCGCAGCATCAGCGGCGTGTTGAACAAGAACAGCGACGGCAGCGCATCGATCGTCGTCAGCGGCAAGGGCGTTTCCCCGGGAATATGGGACGACACGGATATAGTGCATGGCATCAAGATCGTCGAGATAATCGGCAATCAATCCCCGGAGGAGTTACCCGGCGCACCGATCAACACGACCCGATCCAACATCAAGCGCCCAGGTGCTGCCGTGACGCCGCCGGTCGATGTACTGCCTCGAGCAGTAACGATAGGCCAGCCCTTCGTGCCCGGCGGCGGCACCCCGGGGGTAGTGATAGGCCAGCCCTTCGTACTTGGCGGCGGCACCCCGGACATTGCGATAAAGGAGGCAGGCGCCAAAGATCCGGAGCAGCAAGGCTTCAAGATTGCTGAGAACGAGTCGCCGCGCCCGACAACAAGAGGAACCGCTCCAACTGGCGGAGATGGAAAAGCGGGCATCTCGGATCAAGCGGCCGCAGGCGGCCTCACCTCCTACAGCGCCGCCCCCCGCCCCGATGGGCCAGTGGATAACAAACCCTTAGGGAGGTTAGAGCTTTTAATAAAAATAGCACATGAGGGGGGGGGTGGCGCCGGTGCGCCCGCGGGAAGGTGGGTCAGTACTACGACGGCGGACGCGAATGGGGCTTTCAAGTTCGACAAGCTGCCACCAGGAAAATACAAACTGACTGTCGCCGACCAAGCTCCCCGATCGGTCACCGTCGGCGCTGACGGAACAGCCGGCGGCAGCGTGATGCGCGGCAGCGACGGCGACATGAAGATCTTTGATCGATGGGGGAAACTCCTCGCTGTGTCTCCTGCGGGCGAAGCGAGGCAATCGAAGACGGCCGCTGAAAAACCAGGAGGTTTTGGTGCCGGCCTGGGCGGTATTCCCGGCATGGGTCCCGGCATGGGGCCTGGCGGCGGCATGGCCCCTCCGATTGCCGGCCCCGGCATGAGCCCGATGGGGCCTGGCGCCATGGGTCCTGGCCCGATGGGACCTGGCGCTATGGGACCTGGCGGGGGAACGCGCCCTTAGCCGATTCCAAAGACAGAAACCTGGCGTGGACTGCCTTGATCGCCCCAGAAGATGAGGGGTCTCCATTTTTGCCTGCCCCGTAGATGCACAGGGCAAGGATGTGAAACGATGGGATACCGCATTGCGCCGGATTATCTATTTGGGCGATGATGCCTTTATCGCCCGCATGCAGGCTTTGATGGCGCCGGCAAAGAGGGCTTCGCTTGGTGTGCCGAGCATCCAGCGTCAGCGCGGAGCAATGCCGTTGGATGGCTATTTTCAGCAGTGCGCAAATCGAAATGCGGCAATTGCGTTGGCTTGTCATGAAGGTAGGCATCCGATGACAACCCAAGCGCGCTTGGGTTGTCGGTGCCGCGTGTAAAAATCAAAAGGTCAGCATCGCTTTTCCGAAAGACAAAGCGGTGCTGATTCCACTTAACTGGCGGCCAGTTCTTGGCTTGCCCGCAACTTTATCCCCACCGCAATGCGCCAATTCAATGCCGATGGTGCCCGCGAAATCCATGTCCATGCCCGCGCCGCGGGCCATGCCAACCGTGTCCGCCGCCATGGTGCCCCCTGTTGCGCCAGCCGTGGCCATAATGGCGTCCCGAGTGAATGCCAAGCCCGAATCTCACCGTCGGTCCGGTGTAAATCGGCGGGGCGACATACAAGGGGGGTGATACATAAACAGGCGGCGCGACATACACGCCGTGCGTGGAAGGGTAGGAACCGTAATCCAGCGTGTCTGGGTAGCTTGAATATGTCCCTACAGCGCATCCGGTCAGAAGCACCGCGGGAAGTAGCGAAAAAACGATGAGGCGTTTCGCTGCATTTGTTGAACGTGTGTTCATGATACTTATGACGCGTCACGTGCACAATTGTTCTGCAGATGATCAATTTAACCCGTGCTGCCTGGTATCCGTTTGTAACAACTCAAAGGCCCGGTAGCGATTCCTGCGCATTCATTCGACTCAATTTCGGCGCTGGCCGCACTATCGGGCGGTCGGTCAAAACGGTCGGCATCATCTTTCTTTTCAGTGAAGTAAAGCTGACCTTCCTAATTCCTTTCCAACCAACTCGGTCCGAGAAGTTCCTTTCCCACCGATTGGGCAAGCTGGTCAGCGAATGCGCCTCCTTGGACGGCGCGCGCCAAGGTAACCGCCCCTATAAGCGACGCAAGGGCAGCATACGCCGTGTCAATGTCCCGTGGCGCACGCGGTGAGCGCGGACCGTTGACGATGGTCTGCGCGACATCCCGCAATGCCGATTCGAACGCCTCCTTGGCTGCGTCATCGGAACGCGCTACCTCCGGTGAAAGACTCTGAAGACTGCAGCTTTCCGCCAGATCGCACGAACGCTTGGAGCCCAGGTAGAAACGCACAAATTCGGGCCACCAGTTCTCGCCATGCTCGGTTTGGAAATACAGTACGCCGGACTTCAAATCAGCCATGCCGTGCACAACTGCCTCATGAAATGCCTGAGCTTTGGATCCGAAGTGTACATAGAACGCCCCGGAGGTGACGCCGGCCGCCTTCGCCAGTGCATCCACGCCCATGCCGCCAAAACCGCTTTGGCGAAACCCGCGCCCCGCAGCCTCGACCATGCGCTGCCGCGTCTGCTCTTTCTTTTCGTTCCTCGACACAAGACCTCCTATTGGTAAGTAGCTGCTTCAATTGTACTTGACGACATAACGATCGTAATGTATTTTAAAATAACGATCGTTATTTGGCGATCGTCATCGAAACTTTCGATGCTACTCAACCCGCATATTTTGGAGAATCAATCATGCCTCTCACACTCATCGTCACCGAAGGTGTCCTGCCTCAGAATCGCCACCAGGACACAATTGCGCGGCTGTCCGCGGCCTTCCTCAAACTGCACGGCTTGACCGGCAACGCGTTTCTCACGCCGAACGTCATCGGGCACGTCCAGGTTGTCCCGGTGGGTAGTACGTTCTCCGCACTGAAGGCAACGCCGGTTGCCGTCGTCGAGTGGTTGACACCCTCGTTTGCATTCACTTCCCGAGAAGTCCAGACCGCCTACATCGCAGAGGCGACGGAAATCGTTTTCGAAGCATGTGGAGGCAAACATCCGCGAGAGAACATCTGGGTCAACGTGAAGCATGCGGTTGACGGGACTTGGGGGATCGCAGGCAAGGCGATGACGAACGCCGAACTCGGCGAAGCCATCGCCAACGCCTGACGACCTCGGTCGATTTCAATCGCTGGCGGCTGCAAGGCGGCAAATGCCGCCTTGCAGCCCTTCCAAACAGAACAGGAGAATTTCCATGCCCCTCGTGCGTATCTCGCATACCGCCGACAAGCCCAATGGCTTCAGTAAAGCATTGTCAATTGGTGTTCATCGCGCCATGGTCGACACTTTCAATGTTCCGCCGGATGACTATTTTCAGATCGTCACCGAACACACCGCCGGCGCTGGTCTTCTGGGGCCGTCCGCCTTTCTCGGGGTGGCGCACACAGCGGATCTGGTCATGATCCAGATCACTTGCGCCGAAGGCCGATCGGTTCAGCAGAAAAAGACACTGTACTCGGCGATCGCCGAGTATCTCGGCATCAGCCCGGGCGTGCGCCGTGAAGACGTGGTGATCAGTCTGGTCGAAACCAAGCGTGAGAATTGGTCCTTCGGCAACGGCATTGCCCAGTTCGCGCCCACGGCGCCGGACGATTCACAACCGGAAAATATGGTGGCCCCGAGCGCAGGGCCTGTGGATTTGCTTGGCGCACGCATGCTGCACACCATGCTACGCGTGCGAGACCTGGACACGTCAATCGCCTTTTACACCAGATCGCTGGGCATGCGACTTCTAAGACGCACGGATTTCCCGGACGGGCAGTTTACGCTGGCGTTCGTCGGCTACGGCGAAGAGAGCAACACGGCGGTCCTGGAGCTGACCCACAACTGGGATCATCAGGACTACGCGATGGGCAGCGCATACGGCCACATCGCCATCGGTGTGTCGGATGTCGCCGCTGCCGCGCGCGCGTTGGCGGCGGCGGGCGTCAACGTGACGAGACCGGCGGGACCGCTCAAAGGTGATCCGAACGAAATCATCGCCTTCATCGAAGATCCGGACGGCTATAAAGTGGAGTTGATTCAGCGGAAGTGAATAGCAAGAGATGAACGTCGGCGAATGGGTTAAATTGACCGGCATCACCTATTTACATAGTTAAAAGAGGTCAGGCGGGCCAAGCTCGATGCTGCCCCTATTAACCAACCTGATAAAGTGAGGGGAATTGAAATTATCGTAACCATTCCGCTTGCATGCAGCTTGTATGTAAATAGGCGGGCAGTCCATTACGAGGCGCCATATCCATGCATGATTTGCTTCTGACGCCGATTGTCTTTCTGCTCACAGCTGTGCTGCTGGTCCCCCTGGCGCAGCGGCTCGGCCTTGGCTCCGTGCTGGGATACCTGATCGGCGGTTGCATCATCGGCCCCTGGAGTCTGGGCCTGATCCGCAATGTCGAGCTCATCAGCCATATCGCTGAAATCGGCGTCGTGCTCATGCTGTTTCTCATCGGGCTGGAACTGCAGCCGCAAAAACTGCTTGCGATGCGCAGAACCGTATTCGGCGGCGGCACATTGCAAATGACCGCTTGCAGCATTGTGCTGGCCGGCTGCGGCTATGTTGCAGGCTTGCCGTTAATCGCGGCGCTGGTCGCCGGCATCACGCTGTCGCTGTCATCAACGGCGATCGCGATGCAAAGCATGCAGGAGAAGCATTTCGAAAACACGCCCGCGGGACAGTCGGCTTTCGCGATCCTTCTTTTTCAGGACATGGCGGCGATCCCGCTGCTTGTCATCGTCCCGCTGTTGAGCGTGGCGGGTGGCAGCAGGGAAGCCGATTTCAACTGGCTGTTTGCGATTGCAGCCGTTCTAGCCGTTCTCTTCATCGGCCGATATGTAATGCGTCCCGCGCTGCGCTTGATCGCCAGGACCGGGATACGGGAAATTTTTACCGCATTCGCTTTGTTGCTGGTGCTTGGCATTGCGCAGTTGATGACACTGGCCCATCTGTCGATGGGTTTGGGTGCTTTCCTGGCAGGCGTGCTGCTGGCGCGATCGGAATACCGGAAAGCGCTGGAGACCGACCTGGAGCCGTTCAAGGGTTTGCTGCTGGGATTGTTTTTTACATCGGTCGGCATGTCGATGAACCTCGGCCTCCTGGTCGACGCGCCGCTGAAAATCTTCGCGCTGACCATCGGCTACATGCTGATCAAGATGGTGCTGCTTGCATTGGTTGCCAGTGCAATGCCGGTACCCGCAATCCAGCGCTGGCCGGTTGCCGGACTGCTCGCGCAGGGCAGCGAGTTTGCCTTTGTCGTGTTCGCCGTCGCGCGCGACGCCAGGGTGCTGCCCGAGCCGTGGAATGAAATGCTGATCCTGGTGGTTGCCGTCTCGATGGCGCTCACCCCGCTGACCATCATTGCAGGCAACTGGCTCGCCCAAAAGCTGCACCATCCGCTACGGCGTGAAGCCGACACTATTGAACCGGACGGCGCGCGGATCATCATTGCCGGCTTCGGCCGTGTCGGCCAGATCGTCGGACGGATGCTTTTTGCCTCGGGCATCAAGGTGACCGTACTGGACAACGATCCGGATTTGATCGAAACGTCGCGCCGCAACGGATTCCACGTCTTTTACGGCGATGCGACCAGGCTGGATCTTCTGCATGCGGCCGAAGCCGGAAAAGCCGTCTTGCTGATCAACGCCATCGATAACATGGAAAGCAGCCTGAAGCTGACCGACATCGTGAAAGAGCATTTTCCCAACCTGAAGATCATCGGCAGGGCGCGCAATGTAACGCATCTCTTTGAATTGCGAAGCAGGGGAGTCGACTTGATCGAGCGCGAGACGTTCGACTCGGCCTTGCGTATCGGTCAAACAGCGCTGGAGCAAATGGGCATCGATAGCGTGACTGCGGAAAAAGCCAAAGTCAAATTTCGGGAGCATAACCTCACAACGGTTGACGCGATCTTTCCATTCTTTCGGGATGAGACGAAAAGAATATCGATTGCGCAGACGGCACGGGATGAGCTGGCGAAATCGTTTGAGCAGGATCGGATTCAGTTACGGAAGGAAGAAGGCCGCGATTAATTATTAATTAGTATGGAAAGCGTTGTAAATCCATTCTTGATTTCGTTCGGGCAAGCGCCGCATGTAACCGATCGGCAACAGCTTTATCGTCGGCCTTTGATATTTCGTTAATTCGGATCGTCAAGTGCACGGACCACTCTGATTGCCGTTGCCAGCAATAGCCTCTCCCAATAGAATGGCTTGAAGAAACCGCATTCAACGTCGGAAGAGGCAAGCCATGCGCATGAGCGATGAAGAATATTTCCGCAGTTGCGTTGCACAGGAACGGCACTTGGCGTACTTGCTGGGCCACCATAATATTGAAGAGTGCTACGAAAGTGCCGGCACCTTATGGGAAAACACGCAGGCATTGCCGCAGTGGACGCGCGACTGGAATGCGTGCGGGCCGTTAATGACCAAGTATGAGATCACGCTTCACTATGAAAGCGAAGCAGGGCAGGTGCATGGCAGCGCCGTGACGATCGGCAAGATTGTGGTGCACTTCTCGGATCATCCAACCAAGGATCAGGCAGTCAGGTACGCGGTTGTGAAAGCAGTCATTTTTTTGCTGGAACATCCGAAAGCGGGTAAATTCAAATAGCTCTGCTCTTGAAGTGAGGCCACCCGGTTGTCCACCGCACGGATGAACGCGGGCGGCTTCAACCGACACTATCCTCTAAACCGAGCGTCTGCAACACCGTCTGCGTCTGGCTCAACGTGCCGATGATCTGTCGTAACGGCCTGGGAGAGAGTTTGAGTAAAGTCGGCGTCAAGTAAATCCCATCTTCAAGCGCACGCCCCGGATGCCGCAGTACATCCACAATCTCAATGTGGTGCCGATCCGGCAGATGCAATTGGCAAATCGCGGTCAGGTTGGCAATTGCCAGCACGGAATTTTGTGCATCTCCTGCGACATACAGGCTGAATTTAAATATCTCACGTTTACTCATGACAGGATCACTTTCGCTCGGGCTTGGTGGCATCGGCTCCGCGCAATTCGCGCATCCGGGTACGGCCGCGCGACAATTCCCGCGCACGCCCCTCCGACGCACTGGTCAGCAAGGCCTTCTCAACTTGTTTTGCCAGAAGTTCGGTTTGCAAGGACTTGGCGCGTACTTCGAGGACGGCCTCTTCGGCATCAAGACTGACGCGCTTAAGCTTGCCGGCGACTTCAGCGACCTCATTGGCGACCCGTTCGGCACTTTCCTTTTCCCAGCGCATCGTGCCCATAAGAACTTCACCGCCCGCAGTGTAGATGTCGGCCAGCGTCACGCCTGCATTACTCAAGATCAGCTCGCGCACCTGGTTTGAATGGGCCATGCCGCGTGACTTGATAATCGACATGCCACGGTTGCGCTCTCCGGCCTGAACCAGATAGTTGAGGTGGATCCAGGTGTCGGCCAGTGTCGATATTTGCAGCGGCGTGCCGCCATTGGACTGGCTGGCCATTTCATCAAGCAGACTGGTGCAGACCAGCGTGATGCCCTCGGCTTTGGACCAGTCGATCAGCCGCTCTGCCACGCTATGTGCGGTCAACTCATTTCCCGCTTTGGACAAGGTCGACACCGGGTCGATCACCAGGCAACGAGCAGCATGTTCCTTGGCAAGTGTCTTGATGCGCACCATCAGGGTTTCGGCGCTGCCGGTAATGGTGCGAGCCGAAACCATGCCCAATATCCCGCTTTTTACATACCGTTGCAGCTTGATTCCAACCGAGGTCAGGTTGCGGACTACTTCCGCGCCGTCCGAATCGAAGCTGACGAACATAGTGCGCTCGCCGCGTTTGCAGGCTTCTTCGGCAAACGCACCGCTTAACGTGGTCTTGGCCGTGCCGGGAAAGCCGGTGATCAGCACACTTGCGCCACGGTAGTAGCCACCGCCCAGCATGGTATCGAGCCGTTTGACACCGCTGGAAACGCGCTCTTTGCTGACGCGGGAATCGATCCGGCCCAGCATCCGTGCGACAGCGACGTCAAAGCCATTCTTGCCAATTACAAACGGCGATTCATTTTCATCAAAGCCGGAGCCGCGGTACTTCTGCACTCGCAAATTACGTTGCGATACGCCCAGCACCACGCGGTGATTGAGAACGACGGAACAGTCCACCATGAATTGGATGAAGCCAAATGGGTGCGTATTACTGGAATCGGTCGGCTCCCCGTACGATTTGGCCGTGATGATGGCGGTCAGGTTTTGCTCTAACAACCATTCGTGCAATCTGTAAAACTCCCGTCTTCTCGCTGCCGCGTCAGGCAGCAGTGCCAACAAAATGTCGAGCGCGTCAAAGACAATGCGTCGCGCCCCCATTTTTTTTGCCTGAGCCTCCAGCGCTGCCAACATGCCGATCAGATCGAAGTCGCCCGATTGAATCAGGTCTGCCTTTGGCTTGGCATCCATAAAAAACAGATGCTTGCGCTGCAAATCGGCGAGTTTCCAGCCGAAGCCTTCACAATTGGCCACAATGCGCTTTGGCGTTTCCTCAAAAGCCACGAAGATACCGGGCTCTTTCAAACTCTGCGCGCCGAACACCAGGAACTGCAGCGCGAAAATCGTTTTACCGGACCCTGCGCCGCCTTCCAGCAAGGTTGTCCGGCCAGTCGGCAAACCGCCGTTGGTGATTTCATCGAAACCGGCAATGCCGGTGAGTGCCTTGTTTGGCACCTCGGCGAGTGAAGATCGAGGGGATTTCATATCAATTTAGTTCCAGTAGAAACATGAAGACAAAGGGCGTCTGGAATAGCGCCTGTTTTAAATAGCGTTTTTCTGCGGGATTCCATTACGCTGTCGAGGGCGGCCTGCCTTTCAGCAGCGCACTCATCAGAACCGGTTATCAGCATATTTTCTTCCGTGAGAACGGTGAACCTATCAGGAAGTGGACTGAGGCAATCACGGGAGGCTACGCCCTCGCAAATCAAGCCCAAGGCCGCAACTTAGAGCGGTTTTCGTATGAATGTACGGGTGCTGCGGGCCGCTTTGAGCGCATTGCCGCGTTGCTCATCGCTTGTGTGGCTCGCCACACGGCGCTCCTCGCCCTGCACCCAAAGCCAACCCGCAGCACCCGCACGCCCACACGAAAATCGCTCTAAATTTCCGATGAAATTGGACTCAAGGGTTGGCAGGGGGTAAGAGATGAAGGGAGGAAGATTAACAGAGATTCCTACATGCATGTCGATTGTAAGTGGCAATACAATGAAATACTCGCAGTGCACAGGCGCGTACCCGTTGGCAAACGCTCAAGGAAATGACGACATTGACCGCAAGGAAATTTCCTATCACCGATTTAAACGGAGCCTTCCGAACTTGAATTCTAAAATTACTCGATTCTGGTCCCTTTAATAACACCTACGCAGGTATGCAAAAGTTTTTTGACAAAATACCGGAACGCTTGCAGTTCACCCCTTAGCCGGCGTTAGCCTATGCAGCATGAGGCTTCGGTTGACATTGGCATTGCCAATTTTTCAGAATGCTCCGGCATATTCGAATTCTTGGCCGTCTTCAGTTTTCATTTTGTGCGGGGTAATTTTCGTTGCTTTCATGATTCGCTTCTTGCGGTTGAGTACGAAGCAAATCATTTGCGAAAAGATTTTGGGAGGTCAAGGATTAATTTCTCACTTATCCTCAAAACCAGGCTGCCACCCTCATCCTTTATCCTCTCTATGCATTACCATTGCGCTATTCAACCCGCAGCAACACTGCGCCGCATTACCAGAAAGAGAGAAAAAAATGATGATGATCGTTGCAGAGTTTTTACATATCCTGGGAATCACCGTTTGGATAGGAGGCATGTTCTTCGCATACATGGCGCTACGCCCGATCGCAGCCTCGGTTCTGCAACCACCGCAGCGTCTGCAGCTATGGAATGGCGTATTTCAGAAATTCTTCTTCTGGGTGTGGCCGTCCGTCCTGCTGATCCTCGCCAGCGGTCTTTACATGATGGCCGTCATCGGAAAGCCGCCGATTTACATCATGGTCATGGCGACGCTCGGTATCGTCATGATGCTCATTTTCGGCCATGTATTTTTCGCGGGCTATAAACGACTCAAACGTGCAGTCGCCGCCGCGGATTGGCCGGCCGGCGGCATGGCACTCGGGCAAATCCGCATGCTGGTAGGCGTGAATCTCATTTTGGGATTGGTGACCTTGGCCACGGGCGCGCTGGGACCACTGTTTTCAATGTAGATCATATCGATGCGGATCATTTGACCGGTGCCGCCCGCGCGAGAGTATTCTATTCGGAAGAAACACCGACATCTTTTCCGAGAAAATACTTTTTTATGCGAAAGGATTTCCGATGATCCGACGTATTGCCATCAGCACCGGGGGCGGTGACGCGCCTGGCCTCAATGCGGTCATCCGTGCCGTCGTGCTCTCCGCAACCAACCGCGGATGGGAATGTTTCGGCATCCGCGACGGCTTCAACGGCATCCTCTGTCCGGAGCGCTATCCGGAGGGCGGCTTGATCCCGATAACGCGTGACAAGGTACGCGGGATCGGTCATCTGGGCGGCACCATTCTCGGGACGACCAATAAAGGCGATCCGTTGCAGTTCCCGACAATCCAGGCCGATGGAAGCGTGGTGCTGCGCGACCGCTCCGGCGAGGTGCTTGTCTACTTCCAAAAGGAGAACCTCGATGCGCTGATCTCCGTCGGCGGCGATGGCTCGCTGGCCATTGCGCATGCGCTGCACAAGAAGGGCTTGCGGGTGGTGGGCGTTCCCAAGACCATCGACAACGATCTCGACAAGACCTTCACCACTTTCGGCTTCGATACGGCGGTCTCGTTTGCCACCGACTGCATCGACCGGCTGCACACCACGGCGGAGAGCCATCACCGGGTTCTGGTCATGGAAGTCATGGGCCGGTATGCCGGCTGGATCGGCTTGCATTCCGGTATCGCGGGCGCTGCGCACTGCATCCTGATTCCAGAGATTCCGTTCGATATCGACAAGGTGGCCGACATGGTGCGCCGGCGCGACCAGCAGGGACGGATGTATTCGATCGTGGTTGTGGCGGAAGGCGCGGCACCGGCGGAAGGCGGTCGGCAGGTTATTGAACCGGCGGGCCACGGGCGCCTGGAGCGGCTGGGCGGTGTTGGCGACGCCGTGGCGCGCGCGTTGCAGGAGCGCACCGGCAAGGAGGCGCGGGTGGTTGTGCTCGGCCATCTGCTGCGCGGCGGCAGCCCGACCTCGTTCGACCGGCTTGCGGCCTTGCGGTTCGGCGCGGCGGCAGTACGTGCACTGGACGAAGGTCTGTCAGGTGTCATGGTGTCGCTTTCGCATCCGAACGTAGTGTATGTGGCGCTTGAAGAAGTCGCCGGACGCATGAAGTCCGTGCCGCTGGATAGCGACACCTTGCAGACAGCGCGCGATATCGGGATATGCCTCGGGGATTGATGCGGCACGCAAGACGATCAGAAATTCTTACTGGGGCCATTCCACCAGTCAGCCGCGTTCTCCCACATCTCCCCCGCACAGCCGTCGCCGAGCCAGTTCACCCGGATACTGATGCCCGGTAGGTTTAGAGATTTGCTCGGCAAGTCGCGCGTTCATTTCCGCCATCGGCATCCGCTCGTCGAACAACCAGCGCAGCATCAACGTGTAGTCCGTCATGTTGCCCTGAATGCTGCGGCGATTTTCGTAGTGCGTGGTGGCGGTGATGGTGAGCGGCTGCATCGCGCTGCACTCGCATCGCACGATGTCGGGTGGTACTCCCAGCGTGAGCAGATGCGCGAACAGCGCTTCAGTAAAGCGCTCGGACAATGTGGCGTACGGGGCCGCCTCCATCAGCAGGCCGAGGCGATCGTGTTCGCTGACGGCCAGGATCAATTTCGCCGGGCGCACATGGAGCAAGTTCATTGTCCAGTCACCAAGGCGCGCCGTCGATACCGGGGCGTGTTCCAGGTTGGGCGCTTCCGATGAATGGAAAGCGGGCTTCACATTCATTGCGGTACGAAGTTTTTGGGTACAGCGAAGTGCGCTCATGCGGTCTGCCTATCTTTTGCAAATTCATTCAATCTATCTATACAGCCAGGATCGGAATGTACAGCAAGCTGGTCATGCGGTCATCGTTCGCGCCACTTCGCAACGGTCTACGCGTTCGACGCCTCGATACCGGTGGGTGCGTGGATTGCCGCGGCAGGTGGCCAGCCGCATGCGTGGACTTGGCCTCAAAATGCCAGTCCGACTCCGAGTGCCTTATCGATGGTGCCCGAACCGCCGGACGAACCATCGTTGGATGGATCCGTATCCCGCGTGTGCGTTTTCAGGAGGCTCTCCGGATTGGTCAGGAGCATATCGATGATAGTAATCACCAATCGTTGAATTTTCGGTGTGACGCGCCCTCCGTACCCCAGCATCAAATCCAGATCTTCCTGATAACTGGCGCGCAGCTTCCGCCGATTTTCGGGTGACAACGACAGAATGATACTGACCAACGCGGGCATATCGTCGCCGCTACGTTGAATCAGCCCATTCAGATTTCGCCAGAACATGACCTCCGGGTCGTTGCTGAATTGGTCCACGGCATAGTCGCCGAATTCCATCTCATCAGGGTCCTCCTCCGGCTTTTCGGTAATCCGCGACGAAAAATTTACGACCGCATCAAAAATCCTGTCGAGATCCGATGGCGTGAATCCTTTGGATAGCTTGGAGATAATGTCCAGGACATCCGCCAGGGTTACAGCAATGGGGTCCCTTGCGTGTACCTTACCTTTCTCAAGCATGTTCTTGACGTCTATGCCTTTCAAAGCTATTGACGCCACCCAGTGCTTTATCAACCGGGATAGATGCATATCCTTTTGATAGGGCGGTAATGTACTGTTTCGTACCTTCGTCAAATCGCTGTCCAGCGTATCTAGTTGCAACTGCTTCAAAATTTCCGGAAATCTTTTTCGAAGTGCGGGCACGACCTTTTCCCTGATGCGATTTGTCAGTGTGGTAGCCTGCATCATCAATTGGCCGGTGAGAGTGGGAGGCTGCTCCAATTTGATGGTGCGATAGTTCAGTTTTACGTCGGGGTCCGTCGAAATTTTATCCATGCGTAGGGAATCTGTTCGATCTTTCTCTTCCAGATAAATGACGCGATGTCCCATGTAGGCAAACGCTTCAAGATTTCCGCTGCGCATGCCGATGTGGGTCAACGTCGGCACTGATCTGCGCAGGTATTCGAAGAACGCAAATTGTGCCGTGCGGTTCTTCTTCCACAGTCCCCGCTTTTCCCAAAATTGGCCGAGACGCACGGTTTTCGAGAAGCGAACGCTGCCTTTCATTCCGCCGATTTTACCGTCGGGATCATCTCCGACAATGAGCAGCGAATAGCCTTCGCTGGCAAAACGCTCCATCATCTGTTCCATTGCCGTGTGGCTGGAATCATGCTCAGGATGCAGCCCGCCCAAGGCGCCGCTTTGCCGTGACCAGAGCACAAGAGTCGGCACGTCAAGCGGGATATTGAAATCACGCAGCAGCTTGCCAAAATCGTTCTCGCTGTAACCGGAACTTCCCATCCAGGTGTCGCGGATCTCGGGCGTGTGGTCTTTCTCGGAAAAACCGTCTTTCACGATATTGGTGGCCTGACCGACACTGGCCGTATTCTGTCCAAAAATATCTTCATGTTGCGCATGCAGAATACGTCTGGTTTCGTCGGACATGCCGCCATCGACTTTGTAGTAGTGAATTCGCGATGGATCAATGCCGCTTTGATTGACGTAGAAATCGTAAATGCTTGCGCTTTTATCCTGCGCGGTCTTCTCGTTTTTGCCAATCAGTATCAGGCGTAATTCAGGATCGATTTTGAGCGCAACGGCAATTTGAAATTGATCGCCGGACATTTCACCATGCTGGACGATCGTTTGCTTGGTCAACTGTGCAACGTGCCTTTGCATGGGTGGGGTTGCGGCGTATCCCGGCGCACAGTCATGTCCATGATTTGCGGAATCACCGGTAATCGCGCTTTGTTGCAGGGCCGCCGCCCCCATACGATCGGCCTCATGTTCCAACGCCTGGTTATCGTTGATCGCGGTTCCGCCTGCCATTTGCCGCGTCGGCTGAACGCGGCCCTGTGCTTGCTGGACGACATGCCAAGCTTCATGCGGCAAATGCTTTTCCTGACCGGGACCCATATGAATGTCGCTGCCTTGCGCATAGGCGTGGGCATTCAACTGCGCCGGTTGCGCCGAGTTGTAATGTACCTTGACGTGATCCATGCTCATACCGGAAAGCGACTCAATACCGGACTTGAGTTGATCGGGCAGCCCGGTATTGTTCGGTAGCGGGGCAGAGCGTTGCGTCAGTTGGGCCGGCGCTTCGGCCACAAGTTTTGCCTGTAACGGCAATGCTTGCATTTCGTCGTCTTCAAGGTTTTCGCGCTGCGCGGTTGAAAATTTGCCTTGCAGCAGATGCTCTTCCTGGTGTTCCACGCGCTGAATCGCACCGCCAAATAATCCGGCGGCCTGTCGCCTCTGCATGACCATGTGCGGACTGTTGTCGATGCGCTGCGAAAATACGCGTTGCTCCGTCGCACGGGCGCTGTCGCGCATCATGTTGGTTAGCGCCTTGTGTTGCCGGACCCCGGGGCGATGATCCATCGTCTCGCGGAGTTGCCGCTCCACTGCCGGAATGGAGCGATTGTCCACGAATAGCGATTCGGTCCCGGATTGCGTGACCGGGACTTTATGGTCCGTGTGGATTCGATGGACTTCCCGGTTTTTGGATGGTGCTTTCATACGTGGTTCGTCTGTAGAGAAAAACTGTTTTCAAGGCAAGCATCGTTGATATCTTGCAAGGCCGCCACGCCCCTCTTTTAACATATGCTTTTCGGGCCAACAAGAAATTTCTATCCGCAAACTCTCCATTACCGTCATCAAGGTCGCGCAACGCGCCGGCATTATTGGACCGGTTTGCAGGCGCCTTTGACATAAGCGAAGACTTTAGTGTCGGCACAGGCATCACACGCATTGCCGTAAGTCTTCCATTCCATTGAAGGGCATGGTTGCGTGACGCAGCGGATCCCGGTATCGCGGCTCGCGCAAACCGGCAGATACTCCTTGGTACACATCTGCGGCCTGGTCTCCGGGCACGAAATCATTTGCGATGCCGGCTTATCCGGCACGCTCGGCATTGCGATCGGCGTACCCGGGTTTGTGCATGCGCTGCAGAGAAAAATCATTATGGCGGGCAGAAGTCTCATTCGAAAAGATGTCCTCATATCGGTAATCATCAATGTTCTGCGGCGCTGCGCATCCAAGTGTGCACACTGTAGCGGCCAATATGGATGTCGACAAACAAAAATAAATAGACTATTTGATGCGTCGCAAGCGGCACCGCTTCTGCTAATGATGCGATGTTGCAGAAGTATATATTGATAAAAATCGTGAAGTGTAGGTTGCATGATTTCATGCGGGGCCAATCCGGGGAGCAGCACGACGGGAATCTCAACCTTCTGCAGCGGCGATGTCGTTTGAAATTCCTCGCGCCGCCCGGAATGACGGACGGTGATTATCCGTAATGGAGCGACAGTCCATGCCGAACGGTGTATCCGGCGCAGTGGTGGACAGTTTCATCGGTCTGGCGCAGGACCAGGCGATGCGCTATTCCGGTGCCTTTCGGAAACGCCAAATCATTTCCTGCGTCCTGCTCAGACGGAGAGGCGGCGGGCGGCATTGACGTGTACGGATTTTGAACATGGAAGGGGATCGACAATGAAAGTCGTGGACCCGCAGGTCATGGATTGGCGGCAGGTACATTGGCCGGCGCTCTTGCGCGCTGCCGTTCTGTTTTTTATCTTCACGGCCGCGGCGGCATCGTCGCTGTCCGGATGTGTGAAACAGGAAGACCCGCCTGCACCCAAGACAATGGCTGTGGCAAATTCTTCCGACCCGAAATGGATTTATCAGAATACACCGCATGCCGATGTCGCACTGGTTTTTGTGCACGGCATATTCGGCGACGCCCAAGGTACCTGGACGAATGCCAACGGGAAAAGATTTTTCGATCTGGTGCGGGATAACAAGGAGGTCGGAAAGCGGGTCGATGTCTTTGCCTTCGGCTTTACATCGAACATGTTTGCATCGGGCTCGTTAGATATCCAGGAGGCGGCCAACAAGCTGCATGACCGATTGATCTTCCATCGTATAACGGACTATCCCAGGATCGTGTTCGTTGCGCACAGCATGGGTGGGTTGGTCGTCATGCGCGCGTTGCTCACGCATAAGGCGATGCTGGAGAGTGTGCCCGTGATGATATTTTATGCGACACCGCAAGAAGGCGCTCAGATTGCCGCGATCGCCAGGAGCGTGGCAAACAATGCCGCGCTGGAGCAAATGCTGCCGGGAGATAAGGAAGGATACCTGAAGAGCATGGACAGCGCGTGGAAAGCGATACCAGAAAACGAGCGTCCTAAGATTCGGTGCGCTTATGAGAAAAAACCGACCTACGGTACGCCCATCGTGGGATGGGCGAGCGCAACGCGCTTTTGCGACGGCACGCCGTCAGCCGTCAGCGAAAATCATCTGGACATCGTCAAACCCGATAGTGAAGGGCATGATTCCGTCGTGGTGCTGATGAATGCGCTAAACGAATTTGTCCCTGCCGACAATCTCGCGGCGCAACTGGAAACGCCGGATTTCATCCAGTCCGGAAGCGACCTGTTGTTCACCCTGGCGAGTCCGTTCGGCAAGCAATCGGCGCGATTGGTTAACGCTGGAAAGAGGAAGTTGCGCTACACCGTCGCCAGACTGTCCGATCCCGCGCTCTATGTGTGGCCGGCCGATACGCCGAGATTTCTTGACGGCGGCGCGACAGAGCAACTTCAGTTTGGGCTGGCGTTCGGTGCGAAGGCAAGCGAATACCGCTTCGCCCTGCTTACGGATGGCGCTCCGGATCGGAACGTGATCGTCAAGGTCGCCAATTCGGCGGCGCTGCTCGACCAACAGATGAAGCTTGCGGAGGCCGCATCAGCCGACATCAGCGCAATGCTGGCAGCGCGGAAGGCGGCCCTGACCGCGGGACCCGGTGAATCCCGCTCGCCGACGCGCGAAGACATCGTGAAGACAGTGCGAGCGACGGTACAGCGAGCCAGTCCGGATCTTCCCGAAGCCGGACAATGGGCTCTGGCCGCCGAAGTGATGAATGCGGTCAATTGGCCTGACCTTGCCGTGCTTGCATTGAAAAATGTCGAGCGCGTCTCGCCCGATAGCATCCATGCGCCGGCGGTACAGCGTTTGGCGGCGTTATCTTCGGCACAATCCGGTACGACAGACCTGCAAGCCTGGTCCAAGGTATCGCAAGTTATCGTCACCAAAGATACGCATCCATCCGCGGAAAAGCCCAATCTGTTGCTGAGTCCTGCTTCCAACAAGGCATCATTGGAGTTGGCAGGCCAGCTTAAAAGTGTTCCGGCACTGGAACAATACGGTCTTAGCCTGGAAGGCGACGTCAATCTCTATCAAGGAAACAAAGAGCGCGCATTCCGCGCTTACGCCGCCGCAGCGGAAATCAAACCATCACCGTCAATCGACCGCCGGCTGCCGTTAGCGAAAAGCGATACGGGCGTGCTGAAATTTACCCCGCAAAAAGAAAGGGATATGGCGATAGGCACCGATCCTGGTGCGGGAAAGACAGGGGACACCAAAGGCCCTGTTACAGAAAATCGAGACCAGTCGAGACGCGAGGCGATGCGTCAATAGGGCGCGGTTGTTCTACGGGGTATGGCAACGAATAAACCTGTTGCTGGTTCCGCAGCACATGGCCGCGGCGCGGCGATGTCAGTCATACATAAGTGTAGCGCCCGACATGAGTAAAGGCTCGGCCTCGTCAACATTAAAATTGGCGAGGCCGAGCATCCTTCTGCCATCCGCGCCGGCAAGATGAAAGCCCGATGCGTTGTCGGGCTGCGCTTTCGGTGTGCAGCGCCTGTCCGGCGCCGTCCGTTACAAGTTTATTTTTGGAAGATAGCCGCCGGGAATAATGCCGAACACCGACAGAACGATCAAGATCAGCAAAATAATAAACAGGACACGAACGATCTGCCCCACCGGTGCCGGTAGCGGCAACATGCTGACAAGCCACCAGATGAGTCCGAAGATGACGAGATATACGATAAGGCTGATGATGATGTCCATTTTTTTCCCCTTTTGCTGCGGTTAGTGACGGATTGGTTTACGCCATCGAAGTCAGCAATTTTTCCGATGGCATCAATGAATGCTTTTTCTGGATTGGCGCGGCGACCCTCCATGTTGCAACCGCTTGAATCCGTTTGCATTAAGCAAGATCAAATCAAGATGAAACTGGAAGAGTGCAGCCCAAGATATCGGAGATTGTCGAAGATAACTGTTCGGTGGGACACATATCAGGGCGTACGAGATCGGACTATTTTGGATGCCTGCGGATTTGGCCGGCGCGCTGCCGCGTTGTCCATTCTTGCAATGCTCGCATTGCGGCGGCATCCTCTCTTTCGATCCCTCTCACAATATATCTGAGTGTGTACATAGAAAGGCCCATTCCCCTTGGAAGGCCAAGCGGAAACTGCAAATCTGGACAGTTGTCCAGATTACCTGTAAAGTCCCTTTCGGAAGATCCACTTCCGGCCGCAATCGATGCCGGGCAAGCATGTGCCGCAAGCATAAGTAATCGTATCGTTGCCGCACTTTGATTTTCCAGGTGATGTTGTCTGATGGCATTGTTCGGGTCATTTAATGGCGCAGACATTATCAAAACCAAAGCTTTTGTTCTTTCATGGAGACAATAATATGAACAGTACCGCACAGAGTATTCAAAGCGCGACATCGCCTTATCCAGAGCTCGACCGCGAGCTCGAAACGCTGGCCGGCAACAAAGACAAATGGGTCAACACGTCCGTCGCGGAGCGCATAGCAATTTTTGCTGAAATCAAGGAATGCCTGATACCCATCGCGCAAGCCTGGGCCGAGACGGCCGCGAGAAAAAAGGGAATAGCAGAAGGTTCGCCGCTTGTCGGAGAGGAATGGCTTTCCGGCCCTTACACGGTATTGGCCTATTGCAATCAGATGATGCTGACCTTGTCCAAGGTTGCCGGAAAAAAGCACCTGGACAGCATCCCTGTGCGCACACTACCGAACGGCCAGGTAGCCGCAAGGGTCTTGCCCGATTCAATTTGGGATCATCTTCTGTTCAGCGGCATAACGGTCGACGTCTGGATGCAGCCGGGTGTAACGAAAGCCAGCCTGGCACAGAATACCGCCGGTACCTACGATGAAAAAAGCATGTTGCATAAAAAGGGCAAGCTTGCGCTTGTGCTTGGCGCCGGCAACATTGCGGCAATCGCGCCGCTGGATGTTTTTCACAAACTTTTCGCCGAAAATCAGGTGGTGATGCTGAAGATGAACCCGGTCAACGATTACCTGATCGAGTTCCTGACGCCCGCACTAAAGCCCCTGATTGATCGCGGTGTCCTGCGCATCGTGCGAGGCGCTACCGACGTTGGCCAGTATTTGTGCAACCACGCATACGTTGAAGAAATCCACATCACCGGCGCAGGCGCTTCGCATGACGCCATCGTGTGGGGCGCCGGCGAGGAAGGCCGCGCCAACAAGGCGGCAGGCACGCCGAAAAACAGACGCTCGATCAGCTCGGAACTCGGCGCCGTATGCCCAACGATCGTGGTACCCGGTCCTTGGACCAGTGCGGACATCAGCTTCCAGGCAGAGCAGGTCGCGACTCAAAAATTGCACAATTCCGGTTTCAATTGCATTGCATGCCAGATCTTGATCGTGCCGAAAGATTGGACGCAAAAGACCGCGTTCTTGAGCAAGCTGGAGCAGACCATCGCCTCGTCGGATGGCGGCGGATTGTATTATCCCGGCGCGAAAGATCGCCTCGCTGGTTTTGCCGCGAACAATCCCAAGGCCAGGGTTTTGCGTCGCAAAAGCGGTGAAGACGTATTGATTGCGCCGCTGGATTCAGCCAGCAATACCTACGCGGAGTCGGTTGAAGTGTTCGCGCCGGCGCTAAACGTAACCGAACTGTCCGGTAACGATCCTGAGGCCTTCCTGAAGGCCGCGATCGACTACGCCAACAATCAGCTATACGGCACGCTCGGCGCCAATATCGTGATCCATCCGAAAACCATTGCACAGATCGGTCGCGCGCGGTTTGAAGAAATGCTGATCGATTTACGCTATGGCACTATCGCCGTCAACGCGTGGACCGGTCTCGGCTTCCTGACGCCGCAAGCGACCTGGGGCGCCTTTCCCGGCCATACGCTGGCAGACGTGCAAAGCGGCATTGGCACCGTGCACAACTCGCTCTTGTTCGACAAGCCGGAAAGAACCGTTGTGGAAGCGCCATTCAAGCCATTCCCGCGCAATCTGCTGAGTTTGTCGTTTACACTGCTGCCACGTCCGCCATGGTTTATCACGAATCGCAAGAGCAATATCCTGGGACGTTTGCTGGCTAACTTCCAGTACCGTCCGAGCCTGCTGAAGATTCCCCGCATCTTCCTGAATGCGCTCCGTGGATAGTTGATGATGCTAAGGGTCCGCGCAGGAATAAGTTAGCCAATTTTGCTGGCCGTACCGGGCGCACTGCAGCGTTGTCCGTCGCTAGCAGTGCTCGCACTGCGGCGGCATCCTCTCCCTCGATCCCTCTCCACGAGTGGAGAGGGAAGCTATTTGCACCCTTCTCCCTCTGGGAGAAGGGATGGGGAAGAGGGAAAGCGCCTTGCATTGCATCCCACCACGGCCGCCAAATTTCTGCGCGGGCCCTAAGGGGGCGCAAGCGTCCCCTTGGCAGATTATCCGCAGGACGCAGTGCACAATTATTTAATGGAAAACAGAGTGCCCGTATCCAGTACCGTTAGAAAGCTGTCACCCAAGAGCGCCGAGAAGAAGCGCGAACTGGCCATGCACGCCACTTATTCGCTGGCCGACCTTGGCTTTGCGAGAATGAATTTACGCGACGTTGCGCTCAGGTCAGGCGTTTCTCTGGGAGTGATCCACTACTATTTTGAAAGTAAAACGGAGCTTCTGATCTATTGCGTCCGTTTGTACAAGGAAGGCTTCATCCTGGAATTGGCCGAAATGATCACGCAAGCCGGCCGGCCCGACAAATTAATCGAAGATTTGGCCGATTTTCTGGCAAGCACAATCGATCAACACGCCCACATCCATCGCCTGTGGTACGACATACGCGCCCAGGCGCAGTTCGACGAGGCGTTTCAACCGGCGGTTCAAGAATTCGAAATTCTGTTGATCGATGTTTTCCAACTCTTGCTGACCAAGCTGCGAGCACTCGGCGCCGAGTGCGGCGTCAGCGATCCGTTAAGGCTTTACATCGCGCTTGATGGCTGGTTCCGCTATTTTTTGCAACGCAAATTAATGGGCGATACCGACGCGACCAGCACCTTGCGGGATCGCGTTGTCATCGAATTTCCATTGACATTGTCGCCGGCTTAAAAAAATCCGCACTTGCGGAAAAGACGAAGGTCAGACTGGGCGACGCTATCAGTATGGCCCGATATGGCGGCCGCCGCGCATCGGAAAACTTCTTCACTCTTTCTGCCGCCTCATGCAGCGTCTGGCGCGCTTCGGATTTCCGCACGTTTCACTATTGATGCGGCATGAATAAGCATGGAGCCGCATCTGCCGTTGCGAGCCCCCTCACCCCCAGCCCCTCACCCGCAAGCGGGCGAGGGGAGCAAGACGCCGACTTGTGGGTAATCCTCAGCCCAGAGGAAGAGGACGAGAAATGGGCGCGATGAAATAGAGACTTCATCGTGCCGGATCAATAACCCTGTATTCACAATACAAGAAGGCACCCCAGCTTGCGGCACAGACCGTCAGTTGATTTTGTTGTCTGCGCTCAGGATTTGCATCGCTGGCCGCAGCGGGCGAGTGATGGGTGGCGTCTTGTCAAGAAACTCATATTTTCCTTCCTGCGATGGCCAGTCTTAACAATATGCTTGAAAAACTGTGGTAATTGCCGATATTAGTTGTTGATTGGAAATTTTATAAGTGATAATTGCTTATAAATTTGAATCGGCAAATCAAGCCCGCTGTAGAGGCATGCACAAAGAATGAAACCAACCTTGCAAAAGCTAAGCCTTATCGGATTGGTGACGATTGCCGTATCGACTACGGCGGCCGCGCGGGCCGACGATCTTGGCAAGCCGCGCGTCTCCATTAGCGGTTTCGGCACCGTGGGTACAGTGCATTCCAGCGAAAAAAATGCTGACTATACTTCCAGCATCTTCAAGCCCAATGGCGCGGGTTACACCCGCGATTGGAGCTTCGATGTCGATAGCCGGTTGGGCGTTCAAATGGATGTTAATTTGACGCGGCAGCTTTCCGCGGTGCTGCAAGTCATCGCCGAACAACGCTACGATAATTCATACAAGCCAACCGTGGAATGGGCGAACGTCAAATACCAGTTCACTCCGGATTTTAGTGCGCGCGTCGGCCGCATCGCGCTGTCCGGTTTTGCGGCTTCCGACTATCGGAAGGTGGGCTATGCGATTCCCTGGGTCCGCCCGCCCGGCGACCTGTACGGATTGTCGCAACTCACCAGCAGCGACGGCATCGATATCAACTATCGTCTGCGCTCCGGTGAATTGACCAATACGGTGCAAAGTTATTTCGGCAGGAAGAACATCCGCACTACCTTCAACCGTGGAAGCATCAGCGAGGCCAGGAAATTGTTTGGCGTAACGAATACCCTGGATTACGGTTTTGCAAGCGCTCGTATTGGTTATCACCACGGCCGGCTTTCCATGGCCGAAATATCGCCGTTTTTCGACGCTTTCAGGCTGTTTGGGCCGCGCGGCGTTGAAATCGCGGAGCGATACGATTTGATGAACAAGCCATACCGGGTTGCCGCAGTCGGCGCAAGCTACGATCCGGGCAACTGGTTCGCGATGGGAGAATATGCGATCCAGAAAAGCAATTCCTGGCTCGGTGATCGAACCGGCTGGTATGTCAGCGGCGGTTACCGCTTCAATCAGTTCACGCCCTATCTGATCTATTCGCAAGTCAGACCCGACAGCCCGTCATCCGACCCTGGGCTCCCGACACAAGGCTTGCCTCCCGGTGCGGCACTAGTGGCAACACAACTCAATGCCGGCCTGAACGGATTTTTGAGAGGACTAACCAACGATCAGAAGACGATCGCCATCGGCGCACGCTGGGACTTTGCAAAGAACTCCGCCCTCAAAGTTCAGTACGACCATATCAATATCGCTCCAGGTTCGCTGGGCTCATTACTGAACCAGCAACCCGGCTTTGTTCCCGGCGGTAAGGTTCATGTGCTGAGCGTTGCGCTCGATTTCGTTTTCTGACGCGGACGATCATGCAACCGGCAAAAATCGTTCAGCAAGGAGTTCTTGCTTTCCTCTGCGGCCTGGCTATCAACGTTGCCGCCGCGGAGGTGGTGGTCGTCGTCTCGGCGAAAAGCCGGATCACCGCGTTGGGCGCCGATCAGGTGGCGAACATATTTCTCGGCAAAACCCTGACTTATCCCGGTGGCGCTGAGGCAGTGCCGCTGGATCAGCCTGAGGGCGCCGCGGTGCGGCAGGAGTTCTATACCAAGGTGACGCATAAATCTTCGGCACTGCTGAAGGCGCACTGGTCCAAATTATTGTTTACCGGCAGGGGACAGCCGCCCCGGGAACTGACCAATGGCGACGCCATGAAAAAAATCATCGCCGACAACCCTGCGTTCATCGGCTACATGAACAAAAGCGAAATCGACGACAGCGTCAGAGTAGTGCTCGTGCCTTGATGATGCATGATGAGGGAAGGCCAACCGAATGAACAACTCTAGAACTGTACGCGCGGTGTTGGCCCGGTCTGCGGAGCGGGTGCTGGAACCCCATATTTTTTTCCCCGCTCTTGCATTGGTGTTGCTTGGCGTGGTGTGGAGCGTCGCTTTTCAATTGATCCGCATCGAGGGCGAGCGCGCGGTACGCACTGCTATTGACTCAAGCGTCGAGCTGATCGAAACCTATGAAGCGCAGATGGTGCGTAACCTTGCCGCCATCAACCAGACCTTGAGTACGGCGAAATACGCATACGAATTCAAAAGAACTCCCGCCATCCTGGCCGAGATGAATCAAAAATCCCTGCTGCCTCCGGCATTGATTTTTACGGTCGGCATTACCGATCGAAGCGGCGAAGTGGTTGCAAGCACGCGGCCCGACGCATTGGATAGCGTCGGCGGGCAACAGTTCTTCCGGGCGCATCAGGCGCGCGATAGCGATATGCCTTTCGTTAGCAGTCCAATGCGGGCGGTCGGGAATGACGAGTGGCAGGTGATGTTCACCCGCCGGCTGAATGCCGCTGACGGATCGTTCGATGGAATCGTGATGGTCTCGGTCGATCCTGCCTATTTCACAAGCGGTTATGAGCGCTCCCGGCTGGGCGATCAGGGATTGCTCGGGCTGCTTGCGGCGGATGGCGTCTTTCTGGCCAAACGCACAGGTGAAAAAGTGTCCTGGGGAGAGAGTGCGGATATCGTCGTGAACAACATCGGCAGCGAGTGGCAAGCGCGACCGGCGATCGTCAATCCCTGGGATGGCGTGAGACGCTACACGCATACCAGCAGGATCCACGGGTTTCCGTTATCGGTGGTAGTCGGTTTGTCGGAAGAAGAGCAACTTGCACCCTTTGAGGAAAACAAACGCGGCTACCTTTGGAAGGCTGTAGCTGTCAGTGCGCTGGTGCTTGCCGTCGTTGCAGCGTTGGGCTTCCTGTCCTGGCAGCTGACGACCAACAGGCGCCGCACGCGCAAGGCGCAGGAAACATACTATGCCGCTTCCGATGCGAGCCTTGATGCATTTTTCGTTCTGCGCAGTGTGCGTAATGCAGAGGGACGCATCGAAGACTTTATTCTCGATGACACGAACCGGCGCGGCGCGGCCATGTTCGGCTATCCGAAAGAAAAGGTGATCGGCAGGTCACTCACCAGAGCTTTTCCAGAAACCCGCCGGAATGGCGCTTTCGAAGAATACGTGAGAGTTGCGGAAAACAAATCGATGCACGAGAAAGAATGGGAAAACGAGTATCCAGGCCTGCGGGCGG
Organism: Burkholderiales bacterium RIFCSPLOWO2_02_FULL_57_36; assembly: GCA_001770855.1. GTDB lineage: Bacteria > Pseudomonadota > Gammaproteobacteria > Burkholderiales > Burkholderiaceae_D > MESE01. Next base: position 8,910 of record MESE01000044.1, on the reverse strand, counting down.
GGTGGTTGCATCGCCAGCTCGTCGCGGTAGAGGACGGTCTGGTCGTCATCATGCGCGATATTTCCGAGCGCAAGCATGCGGAAGCGCTGCTTACCGGACAGGCGCGGGCGCTCGAAATGATCGCGACCGGCACGCCATTGCCGGAAGTGCTGCAGAACCTGTTGCATTTGATTGCGTCGCAAGTGCCCGGCATGATGGGTTCCATTCTGCTGCTTGACAAGGATGGGGAGCATCTTTCTCATGGCTCGGCAGTCAATCTGCCGCAGGAGTACACACAAGCGATCGATGGGGTGGCTATCGGTCCGCAAGTGGGTTCCTGCGGCACAGCGGTATATCGGCGGGAGCCGGTGATTGTCACCGATATCCAGCAGGACCCGTTGTGGGCCGATTATCGCGATCTGGCGAATGAACACGGTTTGCGTGCCTGCTGGTCGATACCGATTCTCTCGCATCAGGATTGCGTGCTGGGCACCTTCGCGATGTACTACCGCGACGTGCGCGAGCCGACCGCGCTGGACCGGCAACTGGTCGGCATTGCGGCACGCATTGCAGGCATCGCGATCGAGCGCAAGCAGTCGGAAGACCGGATTCACTACATGGCGCACCACGATCCGTTGACCGGGCTACCGAACCGCAGCCTGCTCGACGACCGCGTGGAGCAGGCGATGCTGTATGCGCAGCGATACGATCGGCAACTGACCGTCATGTTCATCGATCTTGATAACTTCAAGCTGGTCAACGATAGCCTGGGTCACAACGCGGGAGACGAGCTGCTGAAAACGGTGGCGCGGCGAATGGTTCAAAGCGTGCGCAGCACCGACACGGTGCTGCGGTTGGGAGGAGACGAGTTCGTCATCGTATTGCTGGACCAGGCAGGCAGCGCAAGCGCCCTGAGTTCGCCGCTGCAAAAGCTCCATGAAGCGATTGCACAGCCGATGACGCTGGTGGGCAAGGAGGTACGAATCACCTGCAGTATGGGATTGGCGACCTATCCCGAAGACGGGACCGATTCCGATACCTTGCTGATGCACGCGGATGCCGCAATGTACCGTGCCAAGGAACTTGGACGCAATAATTACCAGTTCTATACCGCGGACATGAACCGGCAAATTCACGAGAAACTGGCGCTGCAGGAGGGGTTGCGCAATGCGATCATGCGCGACGAACTGTTCCTGGTGTACCAGCCGCAAGTCGACATGCGATCGGGAAAAATCATCGGGATGGAAGCGCTGATTCGCTGGCAGCATCCGGAACTCGGCGTGGTTTCACCGGTGAAGTTCATTCCGCTGGCGGAAGAAACCAACCTGATCGTGTCCATTGGCGACTGGGTGTTGCATACCGCTTGCAAACAGAACAAGGCATGGCAGGAAGCGGGCATGCCGCCGATCGTGGTCTCGGCCAATGTCTCCGCGCGGCAGTTCAAGGAAGGGGACCTGGTCAGCCGCGTGGCGCGCGCGCTGGAAGAAAGCGGATTGCACCCGAAATACCTGGCACTGGAGTTGACGGAAAGCCTGATCATGCAGGACCTGCAACAGGCGCTGGAGACCATGGCCAAGTTACAGGCAATGGGTGTGCAGATGTCGATCGATGATTTCGGTACCGGCTATTCAAGCCTGAGCGCTCTAAAGAAATTCCCGATCGCGCGACTGAAACTCGATCGCTCGTTCGTATCCGATCTGCCGCATGACCAGGACGACAAGGCAATTGCCATGGCGGTGATTTCGCTCGGTCATCAACTCAATCTCCGGATTGTTGCCGAAGGTATTGAAACGCACGAGCAGTTTGTCTTCCTGCGCGATAACGGTTGTGACGAAATGCAGGGTGACTACTTCAGCAAACCGGTCTTGCCGGAGGAGATCATCGCGCTGTGCGGCAAACAAGCATCCCTGGTGCTGGAGGGAGCGGCATGAATATATGGCCTGTCCCGGTAGGACGAATCGCCGTGCTGTGAATTAAAGAACCCCGTAAGGGGTTTTTTATTTCGGCCTTTAAATTTGAAATCAAAAGAAATCAACAGGGGCAGCATGTCAGATTACGCCAAGTGCGACGAGTGCTTGCTGCTTGCGGACGAACGTCGTTCGCACCACCGGCGCGTGCCGGAACGGTCGATTTTTGGCGTGCCCGCTTCGATTCGCATAGTCCATTACAATCGATGGCATCGACCATTATTCAAAGGTTCATAGACGATGAAGCTCGCTGTATTGCGGCCCGCTGCCACGCTTGTTCTCGTGCGGGACGCCGAGCACGGAATGGAAGTATTCATGATGCAGCGTACGCACCAAGCGGCGTTCGTCCCGGGCGGATATGTCTTTCCGGGCGGTGCGCTCGATGCAACCGACCACAGTCCGTGTTTCGGCGCCCATTGCATGAGTCTCGACGACCGTGGCGCCAGTCGTTTGCTTGGAATGGAACAAGAGGGCCTGGCTTATTGGGTTGCGGCGATTCGGGAATGTTTCGAAGAATCCGGATTGCTGTTCGCATACGGCAAGGATGGTGCGTTAATCGATCTGACAGGTCCGCGCGGCGCGGCGTTTTCCGCTTTCCGCCAGCGCGTCGCGGCGGGTGAGTTGGCATTCGATGCATTGTGCGATGCGCACGATCTCACGCTCGCGCTGGACCGGATTGCCTACTTTGGCCACTGGATCACGCCGATGGGTGCGCCGCGCCGCTTCGACACGCGTTTCTTCGTTGCCGTGGCGCCCGAAGAGCAGAGCGCTTCGCACGATAATAATGAAACCATCGCCAATGCATGGATGCGCCCGGCCGATGTCCTTGAGCGCCATCGCACCGGACAGATCGACATGATGTTCGCAACCGTCAAGACGGTGGAAATGCTCGCGCGTTTTGCCGGCACCGATATGCTGATGAAACATATCCGCAATGTCGATGCGATTCCGACTTATATACCGAGAGTATCGACATCACGCAGCGGCCGGAAGGTATTGATTCAAGGCGATTATGCTTATGCGGAGGTGGGCAAGCTTGATCCGCATGGCAAGGGCGATGTTTCCTGCGAATTGCTGCCCGGCGTCGCAACCCGGCTTTCGGAAAAGGTCTGGCGCATGGCGGCGCCCAATCCGGGATTCATGACGGGGCCGGGCACCAATAGTTATCTTGTCGAAACCGGCGAAGGGTTCGCGGTGATCGATCCGGGGCCGGCGATTGAAGAACATGTGGACCGGCTGCTCGCTTGGACGGACGGGCGCATTCGCTGGATATTGACCACGCATACGCATATGGATCATTCACCGGCGGCGGCACTGATCCGGAATCGGACCGGCGCGCAAGTGTACGGTATGCCGGCACCCGATGGAAGTCATCAGGACCACGCATTCCAACCCGACCATGCGCTGAAAAACGGCGAGGCGGTCCATATCGGCGGTCATGTGCTGCGCGCGGTCCATACGCCGGGACATGCGTCGAATCATCTTTGTTATTTGCTGGAAGACGAGCGGCTTCTTTTTACCGGCGACCACATCATGCAGGGTTCGACAGTGGTCATCAATCCGCCCGATGGCGACATGATTGCCTATCTTTCATCGCTCAAGCATCTGAAAACGCTGGACCTTGCCTATCTGGCGCCCGGCCACGGATTTCTAATCGATAACCCGCATCAGGCCGTCGATCGATTGCTGGCGCATCGGCTGCAGCGCGAACGGAAGGTCATGAATGCATTGGACAAACTGGGCGGCGCAACTATTGAAGAATTGATACCGATTGTCTACGAGGATGTACCGGTGCAGCGGCATGCGATGGCAAGCCGTTCATTGCTGGCGCATCTTGGGAAGCTGACGGCAGAGAAGCGGGCAATCGAGACTGATGCGCGCTGGGAAATGGCGCATGCTGCGCAAGAAGGCACGGTCAGATGACTTTGTTCACCTTTTTAAAAAAATAAAGGGGCCAGCCGGCCCCTTTTGTTTTCGACGCCCAGTCAATAGCTGTCGTACACCGACTGACGGCGTTCGAACCATGGCCGTGCGCCGGAGCGATCGATATGCCGCCGCCGCGGATAGCCGCCTGCCAGAAAAAAATGTAGCGGGTTGCGGCGCTCTTGTCCGCGATCGGCCTGGCGTCGCGCTGGTTGTCCGGCCGGTTTGGCCGACATCCATGCCAGTGCAGCCAATCCGGCCGCGATGCCGATCCATAACGCGGTGCGTGGCCGCGTTGACTGTGAGGTGTGTGTTGCCTGGTTATCGAAGCCTTCCTGGTTTTCTCTCATAGCATGGTTTCCGTTGATCATGTCGATACTGATATGACCGAATGCGCAACATTTCGTTCTCGCCATGCGGCAGCGGGGTTTTTCAGCGCTTGTTGCGAAAGGATAATTGCTGAGCGACAAAGCCATCGAAGCCTGCCAGCAGCGGCCGGTATCGTTGCAGGTCTCGCTCAAGTTGCGTGAGCGCGTGGCAGGCGGCTTCCAGTGTGGACAATTGATGTGCGTGGTGCGCCTTGCGAATCAGGTATGCGGAAGGCGGTGCCTGGTTCAGCGCCAAACGCGGCAGGGCCCGCAGCAATGGATTGCAGTGAAGCATCTTCAGGCTCTTGCGCCACGTCGCATCGAGCACCACCAGGCGCAGGCGGCACGGCTGGGTTAGCCCGGCGGTATCCAGTGAAGGCGGCGGTGCCATGCCCGGCGTGGGCGGGTACAGCAACACGGTACGGACCGGCCTGTCGATCGGCCCACGCAAAAGCCCTTGCAGTTGTTCATCCGGGAAAATCTCGCCGACCTCAAGATGGCTGCGTGCAAGGCTCAGATGCAGCAAACGTGCGCTTCCCTTGGCCTGGTGAACTTCCGCAGGATGCTGCAGAATCAGTACATCAATTTCGTTGGCGACCGGCGCGATCCAGCGGCAGATGCACGTGCTTTGCGGCCGCAGGCACATTGCGCAAGCGCTGCGGCGGGTCGGGATTATGATCGGTTCGACAGGAGGGGAAGGGGGCAGGATTTTGTAAATCATGGGCAAGAACACCCTTAGATGGCGCCATCGGACGCGGCATCGCTTTTTTAATCAAGCGATACCTTCCCTTTCCAGGAAACGGTTTTCAAGCAAAACTACTTGCCGCACTTCGCGGCAAGTAGTTTTGTCAATCACGGTTTACCGGTTATCCGTGTCTGCTTGCTCGGACCACTTGATATCGCGGGACGGTACAACCGTCGAGATAGCATGCTTGTATACCATCTGCACATTCGTACTGCGCAGCATGACGACATACTGGTCGAACGATTCGATCTGGCCCTGCAGCTTGATGCCATTGACTAAAAACATCGACACCGGTACTTGTTCCTTGCGCAACGCGGCCAGGAATGGGTCTTGTAGCATTTGCCCTTTGTTGCTCACGGGAGTTCTCGATAATGGTGAAAACCGCCAGTGTACAGCAGTAGGAAACACCGGGTATTGATGATGCATCAAATTGATCATCGATTTTCGTATGGAAGCATCCCATCAAGCATGACATTGGCTGTACGCGCATACAGTATAATCATCTTTGCTTCGATCAATTTTCCTGCGAAATATCGCATTTCTACAATTTCTTAAACCCGCCTTGCCGGCCTGGAATGCGGCAAAGTAAATTCACCATTCTGCACCGGAGTGACATCAATCATGAATGACCTGACCGCGTCCTTATCCGATCCATCGAGCGACGTTTCATCGGAAACCGATCTGAAAATTCAGGAGCCGCGTCTATGGCGCGATGACGGCTGGACCGCGCGCGTGATCAAAAACGAGGATGACGAGGGCTGGGCTGTGGAAATGATCAAGGATGGCGAAGCCGAGCCGGCGCTGGTCGGTCCCTGGACCATGGGACGCGACAAGAAAAATCCAAAACCTCTCGACCCGCCCGCATTCCACACTTTGGTCAAGACTGCTTCCGAAGTGCTGCGCCGGCATGAGCAGCAACTGCATGCGCAATTGCACAAGTATGTGAAGGTGGACGTGCGGGCGGTCACCTTCAGCATCACACTGGATATTGTTCCCGATGAGGACGATCCCTATGCGCTGCTGACAGCCAACGATGCAGAGGGTGCTCAGCTTGCTCGCGTGCAGGTTGCGCCGAACTTCAAGTTGAGCAGGGAAAGCGCGGCCGCGTGGGTGGAGAGCGGTTTCCGCAGGCCGGATTGAAGCGCCTCAAAATCGGCAGCTTGCCGAATAGAGTTGCATGCACTGCAAGCCGAAAAGCAATGGCGAAAGGCAATGCGCCAACCGATCCGTCCGCCGAGCCGCGCGAAGTATGTCCGCAACACGCGAAGGCCGGCAATTTTTTCGTGCATTTTGGGAACCATGAAAGCCAGGCGGGATCATGAGTGTATTCCGAGTCGATCCGTCGTGGCGGCGACATGCCAGCGACGCATGCCGATACCGAAACCCGTGACGCAATACCACTGAGGTCGATCATGAACGGAGCCAATCGCAAGGGCGGTGTGGTGGTCGTATCATCCTGCAAGGATTGGGGCAACCCGCAATGCCACGAAAGCGTAACGCAGGGGGCGCTGGCAAGTAAACTGGCTGCCATCAAGGGGTATGAATTCGCAGGCGAATTCGATGCCGCGAAAGCCTATTCGGGACCGGTGTATTTCGTTCCCGGCGACACCCTGGTAGGGGCCGATGCAGCGCGGCGCCTCGGTGTGCGCGGCGAGCAAGACCTGTTCGGAGGCCTGGTTCCGTTTGCTTTCGTCGCCACCAAGGTATTGACGCATCCGCTGCCGGAACCGCACTCTGCCGCGCCGCCCGGCTGGTCATCCGCATTTGCCGGCATGGTCGGGGATGTGGTGCTGCCGGGGTATTCGGTATTCAGCATCGAAGACGCGGACGGTGCGGCGCGGAAGCTGCTGCGGGACGGCCCGCTACGCATCAAGGAGCCTGGCGGAATCGGCGGACTCGGACAAAGCGTCGTCACCGACGCCGCGCAACTGGCCGCCATACTGGACGGCTTCGATCCGCGCCGGCTCGCGCACGAAGGCTTGGTGATCGAGAAAAACCTTGCCGATGTGGTCACTTACAGTGTCGGGCAGGTCAGGGTAGGGGAGTTGCTGGCCACCTATTACGGCATTCAGCACCTCACCCGTAACCGCCGGGGTAAAGAAGTGTATGGCGGGTCCGACCTGGTGCTGGTGCGCGGCGATTTCGATGCGTTACTGGATCGGGAAATCGACGGTGACCTGCGTACCGCGATTGCCCAGGCCCGTCGTTACCACGCCGCGGCGCTGGCTTGCTATCCGGGCATGTTTGCCTCGCGCTGCAATTACGACATCGCCCAAGGCAGAGATGAGCACGGCGACTGGCATTCGGGTGTGCTGGAGCAATCGTGGCGCATCGGCGGCGCCAGCGGCGCCGAGCTGGCGGCGTTGGAAGCATTCCAGGCCGATCCGGGATTAAAGGTGGTGGCCGCGTCAACCACCGAGCTCCATGAACAGAATCCGCCTGTGCCGGCGGATGCATGGGTTTACTTTCAAGGAATCGACCAGCGGGCCGGTCCGCTCACCAAATATGCAAGGTGCGAAGCCCATGTCGACACGCGATGAAAAGATAGACATTCAGATCGCCGGCGAACGGATCGCGGGAACGCTGGTCACTCCCGGCGTATTGATACCGGGCGTGCTGTTGGTCCATGGCTGGGGTGGCAGCCAACAGCAGTATCTGGCCCGCGCGCGCGAAATAGCTGCGCTGGGCTGCGTCTGCCTGACCTTCGATTTGCGCGGTCATGCCGACACGCAAGGGCAGAATGAAACCGTGTCGCGCAAGGACAATCTGGACGACGTGCTGGCCGCCTACGATATCCTGGCCGGTCAGCCCAATGTGGATCCCAATGCGATTGCCGTGGTCGGCAGCAGTTACGGCGGTTATCTTGCCGCCATCCTCACCGGCAACCGTGCCGTGAAATGGCTCGCGCTGCGTGTGCCGGCGTTGTACATGGATGGCAATTGGGAGGCGCCCAAGCGTCAGTTGCACAAGGATCAGGACCTGGTCGGCTATCGAAATAGCCTGATTCCGTCAGCGGACAATATTGCCTTGCGTGCCTGCAGTGAATTCAAAGGCGATGTGCTGATCGTCGAATCGGAGTGCGACCAAACCGTGCCGCATTCGGTCATCACCAACTACCGGGAAGCCTGCGGCGGCGCGCGCTCGCTGACCTACCGCGTGATCGAGGGCGCCGACCATGGCTTGACGCAGGATTGGGCGCAACGTGCCTATACTTCCGTGCTGGTGAACTGGATAACCGAGATGGTGCTGGGCGCGCGTGAAGACATTACGCAAAAAAAGACACCGACCCTGTTGGCGCAGGAACTGCCGGAAGCGCCATTGCCGCCAAATTAAGAGCCAGAAAAATTTCTACGGTTTCATTGCCAATTGTATGGGTGGAAATCCCGGTATGCATCCATACTCCCAAGCGATGCCATCTTTTCCGGAACTCGGGTGCGATCAAGCATGAAAACACGGCTCTATCCAATCCTGTCGATTATGCTGTTGGCCGCAACATCCGTTGCGGCCGAGCCGGCCGATTGCCGCATTTCGGGTGCGGCCATGCATTGGATCGCCGACTACTGCATGTCCAATTTGGAGACCGATGATGAAATACCTGCCGGTTTCTGCATCGACAAGGAGCGCAGGATTGCGTTCAGGAGCGAATGTGCGGCCAGGCAGCACTACAAGAAGAAAATGTGCGAGCTGGCCATTTCTCGCGGGACGATACAGGGCAACCTCAAGCGTTGTCTGGCTGACCGCGATTTTGTCGGCCCGACGGTGCGTAACGGCGGTGTCGGAGGCTGACACGCTTGCCGAATCAGGAACGTCTTGAGTTTCGGTACTTGCGCGACTGGCTACTAGTAGTCCGACACGGCATATTTTTCAGATTTGAAGTGGTCTAACGGGAATTGCCCGAAGGAGATCACGATGAATACGAAGAAATATG
>MESE01000043.1 GCA_001770855.1 Burkholderiales bacterium RIFCSPLOWO2_02_FULL_57_36 | reverse complement strand
CTGGCAACATGGCTTGTTGTGACAGGGGGCTATCGAACTTGCCTGCAAGCAGATACCGCCGCCACTTGAACAACATGTTGACGTTCACATCATTTTCTTGCGCCAGTCTGGAAACTGACACGCCAGGTTCACACGCACGCTGCGCAAGAGCGTTCCGGAATGCCGGTGAAAAATTCGGGCGACGCTTCTTGCGCCCAGACGAAACCAAAGAATCCACAGTAGCTCCCGCTAGTATTTGACGGGAGCTACTGTGGATGCTTCGGCAAATTCTGTCGAGACGGTTCAGGCGAGGCGCTTACTACTCATTTAAAGGACGCATTCTTGTTTCTTATAAGTTGGTTACATCAGTTCATCTGTAAGATAGTGGGCGTATAAGTAACTACTATGTTTGTGACTTATTCTCAATTCAGCGGCAAATTTAGCACACAAACATGAGGGCAGGGGCCGTGACAAATGGAGCATGCACGGAATCAGGTCTTGCCTTTTTCCTCCTGTGCTGCGATCAGAAGGCTGATACGCGCGACCGATAATCCCAGTTCACGTGCAATGGCCGACATGGTATGCCTTCCTTCTCGATACGCCAATCCAATCGCTTCATCACGGTCGTAGGAAGCCACGTAGTCCGTAATCGACGTCGGCTTACTATGCCGTTGAACATGCGGCACATCCACATCCAGTTTTCTTTTCGGATCGAGCAATGACTGCATGCGCGCGATGAAGCTGTCATCGCCAAGATAGATCTGCTGGTGTAACGCTGTCTCCCACAGCTTCACGTCCGTGCCTTGCGCCACCAATGTCACGTAGCGCGATGCTGCCGCAATCATATTGCGCCCTCACCGGATTTAACTCTACATAACGGCACACCTCCAGCAGGTAGGCATCGCCGTCAACCAGGATCGCCTTGAACCGGCCCTGAAATAAATGACCTGCTTTGTTGTGCCGTCGATTACAGGCTTGGGTATAGACGCCGTTAATTTGGCGTAGCAGCTTTGAAAGGTTGCCTTGTCGTGTATGGACCTTGACTACAGCCATACCCCATATTCATGGGATGGCATTTCGGCAAGTCTTCCGGTAGCCTGCAACGCGGCAATGACAAGCAACTGTCGCTGCGCGGAATCCGGACTCGTTTTCGGACACATCAACTTTCTCGAATGAATCCCGATGAAAAAATCGTCTTTAAAAACTCAGCGCGTCGCCGCGATCAAGCCAGGCCTGATCAAACTTGGCGTGGGATTGGCTCTCGCCACTGCATTGAGCACCTCCTTTGCCGAACAAACCATTTCCGGTACCTATTCAGTCAAATTCGAACGTATGTGCGTGAAGAGCCCCTACAGGCAAACGCGGGAGCCGGCATTTTTCTCCTTCAATACTCCAGAGGGCTCACCTAACGGCTACCTGATGGGACCTGCGGGAGCCAGCTATCCGAGTGTCGCCAATGCGGTTATCCGCTCGAGTGAAACCGGGTCCTATCTGATGGTCGTGAATCCGGTAAACAATACTATTTCCATTTCCAACGGCACCTATCATGCGATTCCGCTGACGACGTACAACATCGGCGGACAAGCTGCATTCGCCGACTTTGGCACGTTTTCGAGTTCGGGTACCTATGTGCACGCACGCAACAGTCCGTATATCGATACCATTGTCGAATCGACTGCGATCGGTGCCGACGGCGTCAACCAGAGCATAACGACCAATACCACGGCTCGCCTGGAAACCCGCGACAAGGGGGACAGCTTCTATTCGCTGGCCGGTCGCGGTTCAATCCGACTGCAACATGTGGTGAGCGCCAACGTCTATCGCGATGTCCACTGCACCGGCAGCGTAACCGGAACCCGGGTATCGCGCGCCCACTGAGAGACAGAAAACTCGACAGACAACAAAAACAAGCATGAGCATGGGGGTCAGCATCGATCCGTTTTTGTGAAGGCATCAAGAACGAAACCGATGCTGCCCTCTTTCATACAGCCCCAGGAAACCTAATTCTTAGTATGCCGGACCAGCTCTATCATTTCGTATGCGCTCGTAAAAGTCGACCACTGGTGAATAAATTGCGCGGTGAACTTAACAATGCGATCGATATCGGAAGAGTACCAAACAGTAGCGGCATAAGGAATGTTTGAGAAGCTCGCTGCTACCTGGCCCTTCCATTCAATGCGGGTAGCCATGAATTCACCGGCAGGAACAACAACCTTTTCTTCCCCTACCACTCTCGCAGCCAACTTGTACCTCACAGGCCGATGCGGCAATCCGCTGAAGTTTGCTCGCCATGTTTTCCCAGCTGTCAGCGGATGATTAACCCATCCCCCGGGAGGCATTGCGATATCGAACTCGCCGGCCTCAAAGGAATTCAATTCGATCATTTTTCCGTTTGTATCCTCAATGCGAGCGCCTTGATTCATGCTTACCCTGTCCTCGGTACCATCAATCTTGTCGATGCGATGCGAGAACGTACGTTTTGATCGAGTAAAACGATCGGTCAACCGGTACTCCCAAGTCTCGCCAATACGCCGCGGACCTGAATAGTTGGTGCTGGCAGCCTGCGGTCCGGCAGGATTGTTCCTGATTGCTTCCTCTTGCGCCAAATTGGCTTTATGCCGTGGCTCAATTTCGGTAATCCAACTGGCTGGCTGTGCAAAATTCAGATTTTGTCCTTCTTTAAACCCACCAAAGGTAACGCCCACCAAACGCCCTTCATTGTCAAACAGTCCACCGCCACTTGATCCGGGGGAGATCGGCGCTGTCGTCTGTATTAATGGCAGGCCATTTTCATTCACTTGACGTAGAGACGAAATTATTCCTTCGCTCATGGTCAGGTCTAGGCCCTTTGGATTGCCTATGGCGTAGACTTTCTGGCCTGTTTTCAGGTTTTGGGTGGGACCGATTTCAAGTGCCGGCACATTGAAATTGGCGACTTTGATCTCGCACAGGTCACGTTCCAAATCGGCGAGCCCCGGTGTAGCACCGTAGATAATATTGTCTTTGGTGATTTGAATGCCTTTAGCTCTCTTAAGCACATGGCAATTAGTGATTAATTTTCCCGGTCCAATCACAACCGCACTGCCCCAACCCAAAGGAGCTCGAGCTGCATCCAAAGACGTCACGCCCCACACTGAAGGACTGACTTTCTCGAATATTTTATCGGGTTCAAGAGCATGCGATAAAACGGGCAATGTCATAAAAAAATATGCGGCGACTTTATAAACTTGAAGCGGATACATTGAATTCTCCATCGTTCAACACGGGAAAAGGGAACGAAAATTTGTTGATAATCCTAAACGATTTGACTTATTGATTCTATTTATATTTCGGAAAAAAGCAGCAAGCGCAGGGTCACCCATTAGCCTTCCGTAGTCAACGGGACTTGCACGCAGCTGCACGGGGTCAAGTCTCTACTTTTGCCCCAACGTTCCAGTTTCACCTTCAGTAGAGAACGAGAATATCCCGTAGATATGGGCTGGCGAGTTTGAGCTGCATAGGAGTAAATGAACCACGTTCGTAGAACGTGGTTCATTTACTGCGAGCCCCGCCCTTTTAATCCTACCTGGATTGCATCACACCCGATAACAGGACTGCCTTGCCTTGCGCCAGTGGCACACGCGCGAGCAATGCGCGGGCGACATCGGCTGCAGCAATCGACCGGTAATTCGCCGGAATGAGCGGGCGCAGCAGCGTACTTACGGACATGGCGAATTTTTCGCCGCCGCGGATGGGCTGCCCCAGCGTCTCGCGATCCCCTGCCAGAAACGAGGGGCGCGCTATCACGAGCACATGGAAGTCCAACGCCGACAACGCTTCTTCAAGCTCGCCCTTTACCCGATTGTAGAAAATGCGCGAGTGCGCATCCGCTCCCATGGCGCTGACCAGGCCCGCGCGGCGGGCGCCGGCTGCGAGCGCTGCGCGGGCCACCGCAAGATTGGCTGCAAAATCCACCGCGCGGAATGCCTCCTGGCTGCCTGCAACCTTGATCGTTGTGCCGAGCGCGAGATACACCTCGTCGAGCGGCGGCAGCGAAGGCAGCGCCGCGAAGTCCACCACGTGCGATGTCAGCTTGGGATGCTGCACGCTCGCCGGGCGCCGGCCCAGCGCATGAATCGCCGCGACCGAATCGTCATTCAGCAGGCCTTGCAGAATCTCGCGACCGACCAAGCCGGTGGCGCCGGCGATCGCCACGATCCGCTTGGGGGATTGCGGAGAATTGCTTGAGGGTGATGCGGATGCGGAACTATTCATCATGTCGACTTTCAATTGAAGGCTCAGCTTCGATTTAAACACAAATTCAGCCTGCCTCTTTTCGGCGGACATTGCGCCAGTGGCGGTAATAATCGGTGAGACAAGATACAATCCCGAAAATCCGTATTCCCCTATTTTTACCGATGGCAGGTCAACTCCATGAACGACACCACACAACTTCCTCCCCTCCCCGATCGCCTCTCCGTGAACCCACGCAGCCGCCACTACCATGCAGACGTGGCGAAACATGAAGTTGGCATCAAGCTCAACGATAAAGAGTATACGAACGTTGAGGAATATTGCATCAGCGAAGGTTGGATTGCCGTGGCGGCCGGCAAAGCCGTGGACCGCAAGGGCAATCCTTTAACAATCAAGCTGAAAGGCAGGGTTGAGGCGTTTTATCGGTGACTGAAGAAATGAGGAGGACGGGGGCGGAGTAAATAACACCAATCACTCCACCAACGATGTACCGTCTATCAGCCAGCAATAAAATTATAGGTAACAGACCACAATGGTTGATGTGAAGTGCAATTAAATCGCAGCCTGTCCTCGAATATCAGGATCTAAGGAGATTAACATTGGCTATGCGCATCAATATTTATTCCATTGGTATGTTAATAGCTGCGGGCATTGCCGTGATGCTGGCAGGCTGCATGAAGAAGGTGGAAGAATCCGCGGAGTATAAAGCGGTCTGCGAAGGCCTGCATCTTTCGAGCACCGCCAAACGCAATCAAGCAATGGAGGACGGCTATATCATCAACAAGCGATTCGATTGCGTTGACAAGGCATCATACGCCGCCGTCAAGGAAGAGCGCATGAAATATGAGGCCGCGAATACGCCTGAAGCGATCGCGAAGCAAAAGGCGGAATTCGCTGAAAAGCGCAAGCGTTATGAAGAAGAGTTGGCGCGCAAAGCGGAAGTGGAAAAGAACGTGAGCGTCGAAGCGGAATCGAACTTCGTTTTCCGTATCGTAGAAGTGAACACCGCCACGGAAGATGAATTAGCGAGTGTTGCTTCGATCAGGCCCGAGGTGGCCGCGCAAATCATCGCGGCACGTCAGAATGGTCTTTTTCACGATTGGTACGATTTGGTAAATCGGGTAATCGGAATGAGCGCCGCACAGTCCGTCGCATATGCGTCGGTTAGCGGTTTGACCGTCAATGGTAAAAGCATGGAGGGTGCGCCGCCGGACGAGAGAATCGCTGCGGCATATTGGAAGAACAGGCGACAGTAAAAATAATAGGTGACTGAATTAAAGGTCCAGGCTCGCATTAATTACGCCAGAAACATTGGGGCAGGTCTTGCCTTTTGCCTCGAACCTGACCGCCGCGGTGATTGTGGCAAGTATATTGAAAGTGCCGACACTGGCAAAAGCGAATCAAGATGAGATATGCATTTTGCGCCTCGCGATGAATGCAATACATAACCCTTATCTTTGCCCGGAAAATAGAGACTGGCAGGCAAGCGGTATAAAATTGCGCAGAATCGCAATCGATTACAGGCAGGAAGCGGGAAGCCGGCCGTGCCCTGAACAAACGCAACGATGTATTTGCTGGTCAGTCCGACCAACTCGGATCACATTGCAGTGACCGGGCACAAGACCATCCGAGAACACGCGTAAAAATTAAAATACAAATGGGACGTGTATGGCAACGCGAAAAAAAACAGCAACTTACTCCTTTCTCCTCAACCTCAGGCCGCAGACCGTACATAACATCGTTTTGAACAAGCTCAAACCGACAGGGTTTCTCTTGTCGCCCGCATACGATACCAAGAGCATTCTTGCCATCGCACGGGAACTGAGAACAAGACAAAAGGTAAACCTATTTGCGGATAACGGAAACTTTACGCTGGTAAGCAAGATCTGCACGAAATACACGGCAAGATCCAAAGTCCTGTTAAAGAAAGTCCATGCGATAGAGAAAAAGAACCGCCATTATCTCAGGGCTAAAGAGCTTCCAATCGGAATTCGAAAGCAGTTCCAGGAGCTGGCATTGGCGGTTCAGCGCGAGGCAGAGGATTTGTGCAAGGACGGTGAAAGCGACATCACGAGTCAGCTTGCAATGAATCCCAGTCACTTGATCGGGGTGGAAGACATAACAACTGCGTGCTGGCTGGCATTGAATCTGGAGACCAGCTATACAGGATTTACTACCTCGCTGTTCACCAACAAAAACAAACGCGTATGCAAGCTTGCAAATGCTCGGCTGCCGAAACTTGATAAGGCCTTGCGCCCTCACTACTATCCCGTGGCCAGTGCCAATTCCTACGACACTGCAGTCAATGCAGGCAAGGCATTTGGCGCAGCGCGGCTGCAATCGGTTTCCATGGGTTTCGGCGCCTATATGGCAGACGACAACTACAATGATCACATCGTCATAAAAGGCAAACTCCACGAACTGGGCTTAAGCGCTCCCAATCGTTACACACGTACCGTATTAGCTGCTCGCGGGTTTTGGGACGGCTACAAGCAGGCCGTCGGCAAGGCCCCACAAGCCTTTCATTTTCTGGGACTGGGCGCACCCATCATGATGGCACTGGTGTCGCTTTGCGCCTGGGGAACCAGAGAAATCACATTTGATGCGACAAGCCCGATCAAGGATGCAATGCAAGGGACGTTGTATTTTTACCGTCCGAGTTATTTGAAGAGCCGCACGCGTGATCTGGCGCTTCGTCTGGCACGCGGCGATCTTTCAAAATGGCATTGCTCGTGTCCGTTCTGCAAGGATTTCAATGCTGTCTACCCGATTCAATACGCGAAGGGCAGCGCCTGGTATGGAGCCGCGATGGCTGGCAGTGAACCGAAGGTGGATACAAAGGACCTGTCCCAAGGCGGTGCGCTCTATGATATCTACCCAATACTAAGTGAACCAAAGGGCGGCGCCCGAAGAAAAGCCGTCGATTTTGCGCGCATGAACCATAACCACTGGGTACTTGCGAATATCACCAAAGAGCTTGAAAAGCACAGCACCAATTATTCCGCGCTGAAGAAATTTGTCTCGGACATAGTGAGTTCGTATTGCGCCACCACTAAATCCGAGCACTTTGCAAAAGCAATCCAAGTGGGCTTTGAATTATCTCTTCGCACCAGGAACCGATTCTGGAAGAGCTAGTGGTCTGCTTCGTAATGTGTTGAACAAAAAAAGCGATGGATTTTGGTGTCAGGCTAGTAGTTCGTCACGCTTCGATTTGCGGGTAGCGAAGCGGTCTGCCGCATTGATCGAGGGTGAGTGCAAGGCGCCGAGCACAGACAGGGCGTTCCCCTGTCGCGCATCGGCAACGCCGCAATCGCCTTCGAGCAATGTGGCAGAACCCGTAAATTGGAGCGCGACGGACTACTAGACGCATGGTGCGGAAAGACACACTTTTGTGTTCAATTAATCGCGAAGCAATGCACTAGATGCCCGGCCAGGCGCCCTCCTCTTCATCGGCATGCTCATCAAGGTAAGCCTCCGCTTCGTCCATTGCTGCTTCCGCTTCGTCCAGTGCAGCTTCGGCTTCGTCCAACGCGCTATCGTCGACATCGGGAATTGGGACTCCCTCAGCTTCTTCAAAAGCGGCCTGGGCCTGTTGCATCGTTTCGTCGGTAGGTATATGAAGAGCCAGTTGCGCTTCGCATTTGCAAAGCATTTCCTCCAAAAACGCTACTAATTTCTCCGCGGCGATATACGCATCTGTCGCTTCGTTGAATTGGTCCAAATACACATCCATGCTATATGCGGCAGCCGCCATCGCAGCAAGCGCAGTCACTTCACAGATACCGAAAGCAATCAGACTGAACGGTGGCGGTGTGTAGATCAATAGAAAACAAGCCGCCGCCCCTACTTCCGCTGCAACAAAATAGGCGGAGGTCATCTGAAGATTTGCAAGCGCGGCATTTTGCGCAGCGAGGGCGTCACCTTGGCGCTCTATTGCAGCTTCGTACCAATCGGCAATGATTTCGCAGGCCATATTATTTACCTCCCTTTGCCCAAACACCGTAAGTGACCGCATTGGCTGCCCCATCGAATCCAGGTACCCAGCTTGATTCAATCATGAGCGCATGCGGCACAGGTTGGTAGATTCTGCTGATCTCTGCTCTGAGCCAGTCATTCAAATGTGTTTCGGAATATTCCTGCAATGGATGTCTGCCTATCATCAGCGCAAAAGATTTTCCTTTGGTAAGCACCCATGTGCCGCCGATCTGGGCATAACATCCGGCCACGATACCGCCCGAGTCGATCTTGATGCCATGCAGTTCCAGCGCTATTTTCTGACCGGTCTGTATGTCTTCCAGCTTGAGATAGCTGATTGCTTTTGAACCCACATGTTTGATCGCAAGGTCGGTAACGACGCCCTTTACACTGAGCTGCTGCCCTGCAAATTTTTCGGGCTCGTTCACGAGGGACGAGATCGCCACCGGTTTCGGCATTTTTGCTCTGCTCCCCGATTTCAATTTTTTCGCTGTGTCGAAAGCGTCTTCCACGTGAGGCGCAGGCCAAGTCGACAAGGATTCGAGATGCCTCAAAACAGACAGCATCAATAAAAATTCCCGCGTTTGGCGGCTTGCCAGAAGCAGCTCCGTCGCAGCGGAATTTTTCTCGCGAGGAGCGCTCGCTTCTTGCCATTTCCGATACGCCGCCGCCAATAGCGGCAATATTTTTTGTCCCAGCACCCGCGAGGTTGACGCCATGCTCAATCGAGAAAATTCGGCCAGGGCGAAATAGGATTTCGAGACGATCAGCGTATTGACACGGGCTTGCGTCGTTTTATGGAAAATGTCGATATCGGTCAGCGCCATTTTCGCTTCTTCCGAAGTCGACGTTTGCAGTGATTCAGACTGTATCAACTGATTGAACCGGGATACCGCAAACAAGTGATCCGTCATGGAGGCGCGCCGTAAATGGCTCAGCGTCACATTCGCAACCTTGTTCTCAAGATCGGCGTGCTGCTCCCGGAAATTGATCTGGCTTCGATCTTCCGGGTCAGCAATCCTGTTGATCCCTCTCTCGGCGCGGTCCGCAGCGATGCCGCGCTTTTTCAGCAGCGACACCAATTTGATTTTGATTGCTGCGAAATGCTCTGGGTCGCGCTTCATCAATGTTGAATTGAACAGCCTTTCTCCCTCGGACATCCAGGCTATTCGGGTACGGAACGACTCCAGTTTTTCTCGCGCGGACACCACCTCAGAACGGTACTTCTTTAGTTCAACGGCATCCTTCATCAAGCTTTTCTCCAAGGGTAACCATCGCCCTTGCCTGATCTGGCTGACGTATTTGCTCCGCATGGATTTCGATAGAAAGACAGCATTTTTATTGACAAGCGAGTTCGTTTCTTTTGATATTTCAATGAACGAATTCAGTCGCTGCAATTGCGTGTTGCCGCTCACGATTGCCGCAAGTTTTGTCTTGGTCTTGGAAAGCAGGCTTGTTGTGGTTTTTGGTTTGGGCATGATGTCTACATATCCTTCATTGACGAGACTGCGTAAATGTTTATTGCCGCTTGGTTGCCTGTACCGATAGCGTTTTCGATATCGCATCCACCTGCTGCGAAGCCGCCCGGGACAATGCATGTTGCTGAAGAAGACTGGGCGAGCCATTGTTGTCAAATTGGCACTGGCGCTGTGAATCCTATACATTTTGTTTGGCTTAGGCAAGCATGACCGAATAATTTCCCTGCTGATGCTTTGTCCTTATCGATAGCCGACTCTGATCGGTACGCAACCCGGTGGTAGCGTCGCGGCCAATTACTCGAGAAATGCCGCATGGACTGCTGGCGTGAGCGACTCCGACAAAGGATGTACTTGTTCGTACAGTGTCACGCTACGCGCGATCGTTGCGACTGAGGCGCGTAACAATTGCCAGCGCTTGGTATACCAACGCAATATCTGCATGCAGGGCACCATTGTCCAACAGTCGATCGATGCGCTGGATGTTATGTTTCATGCTCACAGGTCTCGGTAAGCTGCACCCCAGGGCACTTAATGTCAGCGAAAATCCACAGACGGCTGCGTTGGTTGCAGCACACAAGCTGATTAAGCGTTTGGCAGAATAACAAACATGGGGTCACCCATTAGTCTCCCGTCGTCAATAGTGCAAACCATATCCTCGCGGTTTCCCACGATAAAACCAAAAGCACATTCAGCCATCGCCCTTTTTTGCAGAATCTGAATGTTGCGCCCTACGCTTCATTGTGTGGTTGCGATCCATCGTGAATCGCACCAGTCACCCATATGGATCAAGCAGAAGCGATACGGCTGTTTCCGCCCTGGCAGCGCTGCTGCCCCAGAAGCATCTCGGTACCGTCTTGCGTCCAATTGATGGGCAGATCTGTGGCTGCCTTGACCAATTCATACTCGGCTCCAACCCCGTGTGGCTCGCAATCCGGACGATTCATTTCCTGCAAAACGTTTGATGATGGCAAGCGCTCAGTGTCCAATCAGGTCTGGTGGCTCATGGCCCAACCCCAATTACTGGCTCACTGATCGTTGCCAACCGCTATGTGAAGCAGCGCGCCACTGAAAATATTTCCCCTGTCTTCAATATCAGTAGTGTCCGGTTAAATGGTCCGAAATTCTTTTAAAACGTAATGCTGGTACGGCCTAGCGGTCGATTTTATTTGGTGCCGATTTGAATCTTGAATCCTCGCTTTTGTGTAAATTCCCCGGATTGATGCCCCGGGGAATGAGTCATGAATGTTGGCAAGACGCTGTTTGCACAGGTGATGGAGTTTGTTCCGTGGACGAGTTTTGCACGCATCGTCAATCGCTATTCCGGCAATGCCAGGGTGCGCCGCATGAATTGCGCCGAACAATTTCGCGTCATGGCGTTTGCGCAATTGACGTGGCGCGAAAGCCCGCGCGACATCGAGGTGACGTTGGGCGCCAATTCTCACAAACTCTACGCGATGGGCTTGCGGCACGATGTTCACCGTTCCACGCTGTTCAATTTTTTGATGTCATTGCTGTTGAGATGTTTGCCACATTGTTGATCGAAGATGGTTTCCGTCGAGAGAATTTGCACCGTGCGCTGCTGTACCAGTTGCATCCTCTTGCGTGCCAGATCGCGTACCGCGCGCATGGCCTTGGGCATGATATGACCTTCTGGCAGCAAGCCTAATCTGAGGAGGTGCGCCAGGTGTCTTGCATCGGATTCATCGCCGCGATGCTTGAGACCGTCGTACTGTTTGATGGCAGTGGTGTTTGCCAGGTGCACGCAATAGCCTGCTTCTTGCAAGCCATCAACCAGCCAATACCAGTTGAAGGTGGATTCCACGACGACGCCAAACAGATTTGTTTTATAGGGACTGAGGACTGCGCATATTTCTTCCAAGTTATTGGGGTGACGCTTGGAATACAAGACTTTGTCGTGTTCGTCAGAAATCACAAGAAAGCTATTGTTTGAATGGAGGTCTATGCCGCAAAATAACATGCCGTTCTCCTTTGATAAAGTGGGGTTCGCACCGTAACTTTATCTGAACCTTGGTGCTCGCCAAGGGGGAGGCGGCTAGATGATTATCAGGTCTTGCAATCACGCATGTTGGATTGCAAGACCTGATCCCTTCACGATGGGCATGCGTCACGTGATGTTGAACGACGCGCCCGAACAACAAGGCGCAGACGACCCTCGGGAGGGGCGCCTGCGCTTGCTGCAGCGGTGGCGTCACACTCGTTTAGACCGCGGCTACAGCCGCCGCGCGTCGAACGTTGCGGGCAAGCAGGTCGAAGCGATCGAGGTTCATGACCTTGCTCCAAGTTGCCACGAAGTCGCGCACGAACTTCTCCTTCGCATCGTCGCTCGCATAGACCTCGGCCAGCGCGCGCAGTTGAGAATGCGCGCCGAAGACGAGATCAGCGGCGGTCGCGGTCCACTTCAGCTTGCCCGTAGCGCGATCGCTGCCCTCGTACACGTTCTTCTCCGAGACGGAAGGTCTCCACGCCGTGCCGATGTCGAGCAGGTTCACGAAGAAGTCGTTGGTCAACATGCCCGGCCGGTCGGTGAACACGCCGTGCTTCGATTGCCCGTGGTTCGCATCGAGCACGCGCATGCCGCCCACGAGAATTGTCATCTGGGGCGCGGTCAGCTTCAGGAGGTTGGCTCGGTCCAAGAGACGGGTCTCCGGCGACAGTGGATCTTCCGCTCGGAAATAGTTGCGGAACCCGTCGCCGATCGGTTCGAGCACATCAAAGGTGTTCACATCCGTCTGCTCCTGCGAGGCATCGGTGCGACCTGGCGCGAACGGGACGGTAACCTGGTATCCCGCCTTTCTGGCCGCTTCCTCGATGGCAGCGCACCCGCCGAGGACGATCAGATCGGCAAGCGAAACCTTCTTGCCGCCGGATTGTGAGCCGATGAAGTCCTTCCGGATCTGCTCGAGGGTCGTCAGGACCTTTGCCAGCCGCGGCGGCTCGTTGGACTCCCAATCCTTTTGCGGAGCCAGGCGGATTCGCGCTCCGTTGGCACCACCACGTTTATCGGTACCACGGAAGCTGGCCGCGGCTCCCCAGGCCGTGGAAACCAGCTCAGGGACGGACAGACCCGAGTCGAGGACCGTGCGCTTGAGCGCAGCGATATCCTGCTCGTTGACCAGTTCATGATCGACAGGCGGTACCGGGTCTTGCCACAGCTGCGGCTCCGGAACCCAGGGTCCCAGATAGCGTGAGCGGGGACCCATGTCGCGGTGAAGCAGCTTGAACCAGGCTTTGGCAAACGCGTCCGCGAGCTGGTCCGGGTTGTCGTAGAAGCGCTTCGCAATCGGCCCGTAGATCGGATCCATTCGCAGCGACAGGTCTGTTGTCAGCATCGTCGGCGCGTGCCGCTTCGACGGGTCGTGCGCATCCGGCACGGTGCCTTTCGCCTCGGGATTCCTGGGCGTCCACTGCTTCGCACCCGCGGGGCTCGTCGTCAGCTCCCACTCGTACTTGAACAGGTTCTCCAGGAACCCGTTGTCCCACTTCGTCGGGTTGTTGGTCCATGCGCCCTCAAGGCCGCTGGTGATCGCGTGGGGACCCTTGCCGCTGCCGTACTTGTTCTTCCAGCCCAGGCCCTGCTCCTCGATGGGGGTACCCTCAGGTTCCGGACCGATGTTCTCAACCGCCGGGGCAGCACCGTGGGTCTTGCCGACCGTGTGGCCGCCGACGATGAGCGCAACCGTCTCCTCGTCGTTCATCGCCATGCGGGCGAACGTTTCGCGAATGTCCCGTGCGGCAGCCAGAGGATCGGGATTACCGCCGGGCCCTTCAGGATTCACGTAGATCAGGCCCATCTGCACGTTGGCGAGTGGTTTGGCAAGCTCCCTGTCGCCGCTGTAGCGCGCGTCTCCCAGCCAGGTGTCCTCAGGACCCCAGAAGATATCCTCGGGTTCCCAGGCGTCGGGCCGGCCGAAACCGAAGCCGAACGTCTTGAAGCCCATCGATTCATAAGCCACGTTGCCGGCCAACACCAGCAGATCGGCCCACGAAATCTTCTGGCCGTACTTCTTCTTGATGGGCCAAAGCAACCGGCGCGCCTTGTCGAGATTGGCGTTGTCCGGCCAACTGTTAAGCGGAGCAAACCGCTGCTGGCCCTCGCCGCCACCGCCGCGGCCATCGGCGATGCGATACGTGCCGGCAGCATGCCAAGTCATGCGGATGAACAACGGCCCATAGTGGCCGTAGTCGGCCGGCCACCAATCCTGGGATGTGGTCATTACCCCGATGAGGTCCTGCTTCAACGCCTCGATGTCAAGGCCCTTGAACTGTTCGGCATAGTCGAAGTCCTCTTCCAATGGGCGGGACAGGTGCGAGTGAGTGTGAAGCATCGAAAGGTCCAGCTGATTCGGCCACCAGTCCCTGACCGTCCTCGGCCGGCTGACCTTCGGAGTTGGGGCGGGGATTGCAGGGTTCTCGCTTTCGCTGACACTTCGGGTGTGTTGTTTGTCGGACATATCGATCCTCCATCGGTTAGGTTGCACTTCTTTGGAGTAGTTTCTGCCGGAATAAAGTCAAGCGTAATAAAATGTCAATTCCCAGCGTAGGCCACTGTCAATCACTGCGCAATAAATTTTTTTCAATTAAGTCGATAGGGCGAGCAATCGAGGGTATTCGAATAAAGCAAAATTGGTGTCACCCATTAGCCTCCCGTCGTCAATAGAAAATCAAACATGGAGGTCTCCACTTTTGCGCTTCCGCCAGATCAACCTTCATAACGCTTGAGGAACTATGACATCTGAGCGCTTTAATTTGGGACACTTTCCGGGAGTTTTTTTTGATATCCCGCATTTTTTGGCGTTAGCCCGCCGATGAAAACCAACGGACGCCAAGCGAGGCGTCCAGCCTAAGCGGCGACCGTATCCGCAGTCCGACTACATACCATGCGCCATCAATTAACGAACCTCAACTTTATGCTCATGCGAGCTGACAGGTCGAGTAATTTCCGGGCGATGTATGCACCAGGCTCGAGATGCTGGACGAGCGGATGCATTGGCTAGGACATGCTTCAGCATTTTCAGCAGACCCGGGCCTGCGAATTCCGCTAAGATGGCTTCTTTTGCCATCTTCAAAGCCATGAAGCGAGATCAAATGTTAATGGAAGCGATTCTTGGGAAGCTTCTGGAAGCTCCTGAACCGCTGATCAATGTCGCCGGCGTTGCGCAGCGGTTGAACGCGGAACAGTCAGTCATTCGCCACCACCTGCACCTGCTTAAAGACAAGGGATGGGTCTTGGAAGCAGAAGGCGGTTCCTGGCGATTGACGAATGCCGGTCATGACTACCTCGAAGGTACGCCGGAACAAGGCATTTCCCTGAAGTCGCTCGGGTAGATAAAAAGTCCGCGGATATTCGGCCAGGTCTCCACTTTTGCCTTCGACTGCTCACTCCAGCTGTTAGCAAGCAAAAGGCGAGAAGAGTAAATGAACCACGTTCGTAGAACGTGGTTTTGCCTTACGCCCCCCAGAGGGGGGCACACGAGCGGACCTTCATAGAAGGCCCGCTAGCC
>MESE01000042.1 GCA_001770855.1 Burkholderiales bacterium RIFCSPLOWO2_02_FULL_57_36 | reverse complement strand
CGAAACCGAAGGAAATCCGATTCGG
Source organism: Burkholderiales bacterium RIFCSPLOWO2_02_FULL_57_36 (assembly GCA_001770855.1). GTDB lineage: Bacteria > Pseudomonadota > Gammaproteobacteria > Burkholderiales > Burkholderiaceae_D > MESE01. Next base: position 7,629 of record MESE01000042.1, on the reverse strand, counting down.
CGACAACCTGCCGAAAACGAGATCGGGCAAGATCATGCGCCGGCTGCTGCGGGTGCTGGCCAAGGGGGAAACCATCACGCAAGACATCTCCACCCTGGAAAATCCGGCGATTCTGGAGCAACTGAAGGAAACCTTGTAAGCACTGGAGGTGTGCTCCCCTCGCCCGCCAGCGGGAGAGGGGCCGGGGGAGAGGGTGCCCGCAATGGCCATTACTGTCTGCGCAACGATGTCCGCTTGTCTCTGCACCACCTTTCCGACGCTGGCAAGCGGACATGCGCACTGCAAGTGAGGGACACTGCAAAGGCTGGGCTCTTGCTATCGCCCTCACCCCCAGCCCCTCTCCCGCTCGCGGGCGAGGGGAGTCATGCATCCGTGAATTTGTAGATAATCCTCCGCCAACCAAAGCCCTGTCATTCCGAGGAGTGCAACGACGAGGCATCTCAAGCACGACCGGCCATCGTCACCGCGCCCCCCGCCAAACCGCAGCATCCTTGACGGACGCCCCACCGGCATCGAAACACTCCCACTTATCCAGACCAGACATCGACGACCTGTCATCAGCACCATGACAAATTGGAACAGTCGATCCTGAAGTGTTAAAAAATGGAACAGCCCGCCGTCCTATTTCAGACGCGCCAGCCTTCAAATATCCAATCCTCACGACCACCCTTGCGGGGCGTCAGCACACGCAACGGCCGCCGCCGCAAAAACGTATCCGGCACTGGCACACCGTTTGCGATATTCATTCATGAAGCAAGCGCAACTGCTTTATGAACCCTTACTCCATACCAATATCCCAGAGGACGACATGAATCTCGCAGACATCAGCAAGCTAGGCATCAAGAATCCGTTCAAGCAACGCTACGATAATTTCATCGGCGGCAAATTCGTGGCGCCCGTGCGCGGCGATTATTTCGAGAACATCAGCCCGGTCATCGGCAAGACCTTTTGCGAAGTGGCCCGCTCCACCGCGGAAGACGTCGAGCTGGCACTGGACGCGGCGCACGCCGCAAAGAAGAGCTGGGGCAAGACCTCGCTGGCCGAGCGTTCGCTGATCCTCAACCGGATCGCCGATCGCATGGAAGCCAACCTTGAGTTGCTTGCGACTGCTGAAACCATCGACAATGGCAAGCCGATCCGCGAAACCACGGCAGCCGATATTCCGCTTGCGATCGACCATTTCCGCTATTTCGCGGGCGTCATTCGCGCGCAGGAAGGCTCGATCGCACAGATCGATGCCCAGACCTACGCCTACCACTTCCATGAGCCGCTCGGCGTCGTCGGCCAGATCATTCCATGGAATTTCCCGATCCTGATGGCGGTATGGAAGCTGGCGCCGGCGCTGGCCGCAGGCAACTGCGTGGTGCTCAAGCCGGCCGAACAAACGCCCGCATCGATCATGGTGCTGATCGAACTGATCCAGGACTTGCTGCCGCCGGGCGTGGTCAATATCGTCAACGGATTCGGGCTGGAAGCAGGCAAGCCGCTCGCATCGAGCAAGCGCATCGCCAAGATCGCGTTCACTGGCGAGACCGGCACCGGCCGCTTGATCATGCAGTACGCATCGCAAAACATCATTCCGGTGACGCTGGAACTCGGCGGCAAATCGCCCAACATTTTCTTTGCCGACGTGATGGACCAGGACGACGAGTACTTCGACAAGTGCCTGGAAGGTTTCGCGATGTTCGCATTGAACCAGGGCGAGGTGTGCACCTGTCCGTCCCGCGTACTGGTGCAGGAATCGATCTATGAGCGCTTCATGGAACGTGCAATCAAGCGCGTTGCCGCGATCAAGCAGGGCAATCCGCTCGACAGCGCGACCATGATCGGCGCACAGGCGTCTCACGAGCAGCTGGACAAGATCCTGTCCTATCTCGACATCGGCCGTCAGGAAGGCGCAAAGGTCTTGATCGGCGGCGAACAAAACCATCTCGAAGGCGATCTGGCTGGAGGCTACTACGTGAAGCCGACCATATTCGAGGGCAATAACAAGATGCGCGTATTCCAGGAAGAGATTTTCGGGCCGGTCGTGTCGGTCACTACCTTCAAGGATGAAGAGGAAGCGCTGGAAATCGCCAACGATACGCTGTACGGTCTCGGCGCCGGCCTGTGGACCCGCGATGGAGCGCGCGCGTTCCGCGTCGGCCGCGAAATCCAGGCCGGCCGTGTCTGGACCAACTGCTATCACCTGTATCCGGCGCACGCAGCCTTCGGCGGCTACAAGCAATCCGGCATCGGCCGCGAAAACCACAAGATGATGCTGGAGCACTATCAGCAGACCAAGAACCTGCTGGTCAGTTACGACCCGAAGGCGATGGGATTCTTCTGATCGTCATTTGAAACGGAGCAGAAGAGCGCCCCGCCACAAGCGGGGCGCTTTTGTCGAGCATTGAGCATTGAATGGAACAACATGATGCCACCCCTGATACCGCGCGTAATCGCCACCCCCGTCGCGCTTGAAATGATTGCGACGTTGCGAGAAAAATACGGACCGCTGATGTTCTTCCAGTCGGGCGGATGCTGCGACGGCAGTTCACCGATGTGTTATGCGGCGGGTGAATTCCAGGTCGGCGATGCGGATATCCATCTCGGCAACCTCGACGGCATGCCGTTTTATATCGGCGCCGAACAATTCGAATACTGGAAGCACACGCAGTTGATCATCGATGTGGTCGACGGCATAGGCGGCATGTTCTCGCTTGATAACGGAACCGGCAAGCGCTTCTTCACCCGTTCGCGCCTGTTTACCGACGATGAACATGCGATGCTGGAACGGAAGACCACGGTCGGCGAAAGCCGGCACGCGCAAGCTCTATAAAATGGTTCTTCAGGTTTTTTCAACAACAGAAACTGTCCCGAAAAGGGACTTCCTTCACCCGTAGGTTGGTGGTGAGCGCAGCGAACCCCAACGTCTGCGGCCAGCGCCATCGATGGCGCCTTTGCGAGCGGCAATGTTGGGGTTCGCTGCGCTCACCACCAACCTACCAAGGCAATGTCGTTTGCACCCATACCGGCTATTGCGCCATCATCTTCCGATAGATGGTATTGCGCGAGACCCCAAGCGCTCGCGCCGTGGCGGATACGTTGCCGCCATGCGCTTCGAGGGATTTCCGGATGATCGATACCTCCGCGTCTTCCAGCCTGGTCGATGCGCTGATCACGCGATGCGTTGCCTGGGTAATGTCCTGCTGTTGCGCCGAGATGATGTCGTCCAAAAAGTCCTCGGGCAAATCCTCGCGGCGGATTTCGCGATCATCGCCGGCCATCACGACCGCGGTGCGCAGCAGGTTGGTCATCTGGCGGAAATTGCCCGGCCACTTGTGCTGCTTGAACAACTCCATTGCTTCTTCCGACACCGTGCACGGCGGTCCGTCCGACTCGCTTGCGAGAACCCGGTTGATCACCACTTGAAGGTCGGTGCGTTCGCGCAGCGGCGGCAGCTTCACCACCAGCCCGTTGAGACGGTAATACAGGTCTTCACGGAACGCATTGTTGACGATCAGCTCGCGCAGATTGCGGTTGGTCGCACAGATCAGCGCCAGGTTCACGGGAATCGACTTGGTGCTGCCAAGCGGCGTCACCATGCGTTCCTGCAGCACGCGCAACAGCCGCGCCTGCAGGCTGGACGGCATGTCGCCGATCTCATCGAGGAACAGCGTGCCGCCATTGGCTTGCAGGATCTTGCCGATGCCGCCTTTCTTGCTCGCGCCGGTAAAAGCGCCTTCCTCGTAGCCGAACAATTCCGATTCGATCAGCGTTTCCGGAATGGAGGCGCAGTTCACCGCGACGAACGGGCCGTTTGCGCGCGGCGAGTCGTTGTGAATCGCCTGCGCCAGCAGTTCCTTGCCGGTGCCGGTTTCGCCTGTGATCAAAATCGAAATGTCGCGGCCCAGCACCTTGTTGACCTTCTCGATCAGCTTTGCAACCTGCGGATCGCCGGTATTCAGATAATGCAGGCCTGACAAGCGCCGATGCTGCTCAACATGCGCCTGCATTGCCGGCGTGCGGGCCCCACCGTTCTTTTGCCGCGCGATGCTGTTGGCGCGTTCCGGCGCTGCCGCGGTGTCGGAAAAATTCTGGAACACCATGTTCGAGCGGCGCAATTCCGCCCGCGCATACACGCGCACGCCGGTGTGCAGGCACATGTTGAGCAGCATCGGCGCGGCGGTGCGGTAGTGGTCGGACAGCGCCGACACCGGCAGCCCGAACAGCGAACTGAAGGTATGGGCTTTCAACGCCGACAACGGCAAGCCGAGCTGGCACAGGCCGCTGCGGCTGGCAGACAGAAAGCGCCCGCCGGGCGTGAATGACGCGATGCCCTCCATCAGCGTGCCGATGAACTCCGGCCGGCTGTGGAAATGCAGCGTGATCGCATCTTCGTAGGCCGCGGAAAACACCTGATTCTCGATCATCTGCGCCGACATGCGCACCAGCGCCATCGTGTGTTTATGAAAGCTGCGCTGGTCGCCGGTCACGTCCAGCACGCCGATCACGTTGCCCTGATGGTCGAAGATCGGTGCGGCGGAGCAGGTGAGAAAATGGTTCGCCACCAGATAGTGCTGGCTCGCGTGCACCAGCGTCGGCTTCTTCTCGGCGATGGCGGTGCCGATGGCATTGGTGCCCTTGCCTTCTTCAGACCAGCTCACGCCCGGCTGCAGCGCAACCCGGTCGGCCTTTTCGAGAAAGTCGGCATCGCCCAACGCATGCACGATCAAACCTTTTGCATCGGTCAACACCACCATGTTGTGGGTATTGATGATTTGCTCATACAGCGTTTCCATGACCGGCAACGCATGCGTATGCAATACCCGGTTCTGTTCGACGATGAGCGATAGATCAGCGCGAGCGATCGGACCGAAGTCGGGAAGCGCATTTTCCGTCAATCCGTATGACGCGGAACGCAGGTGTGATTCTTTTAGCATGGTGTCGGCGCAGATTGCAGAATTCATGCCATCCGGCGAAATTCGCCCGCCCAGCATTCGAGCGCTGGCGCCGGGTGGTGCGCTTGGCGTCGTTGCGCCGCGATTCCAGTCTTGAATACCTGCCATGTCTCGCTCCTTTTGTGATGCGGATATGCGCCATTTTTTATCGTTGTTATGCCGATGAATGTAACACCTGTTCATAAATGAAGCAAAAAGGTTGCCGTCTCTTGCCTGAGAGAATGGGATGCCATTTGCGTATTGCTTTTGCTTACGATAACTGTCTTCGGGAGCGGTCATTCATGCGTATAACAATGATCACAAAATACGCTCGCTGATCAAGGCCGCCGACCGCAATGGCAATGTGGACTCGAAGCAATACGACCTGGCGTCGTCCCCTGGAACCGCGCCTCATCCAATCAATCAAAACTCCGTAACGCCCGCCCACCAAAGACCCGCAACGACAATCAACCAAAACTCCGCACATCCACCCACTAAAAACCTGTCATTCCGAGGAGTGCAACGACGAGGAATCTCAAATACCTGCACGGTTGTTGGAAGTCGAGATTCCTCTCTGCGCTCGGAATGACAGGTTGGGGTTTGGGGTTTTGCTCGGCCGATATTCCCGGCGACGCTTAAAAAAATACCTGTCATTCCGACAGAGCAACGCGACGAGGAATCTCAAACACGACCGGCTACCGCGCTTCCAACCGACCCAAGAGGGCCCACAACACCCCACACCAAAACCCATCAAACCCGAATCAATTACAACTCTTTGCCCCTGATCCACCCGAACCGAACGTTTATTCCTCGAACTTTGCTATAATCTGCGGCTTCGCTTAAAAGCAGTCGAGCGAAACAGATTCAGGAGAGATGGATGAGTGGTTTAAGTCGCACGCCTGGAAAGCGTGTGTAGGTTCATAGCCTACCCGGGGTTCGAATCCCCGTCTCTCCGCCAGAAACATGTTTTAAGAAGTCCAGAAATGTCCAGAAACCCGCATGAAACCTAGTGTTTATGCGGGTTTTTTGTTTCTGGAGCGTTTTTAACGTTTATTGACATCCAACGGTTATGGGGGCATGTTTGGGGGCATGCCCCTAAAACAAAAAACAGGATGCCCCCAAAATGCCGAAAATCGTCAATCCCCTGACCGATGCACAGGTAAAGAACGCCAAACCCAAAGACAAGCCGTATAAGCTGTTCGATGGCGGCGGGCTGTATCTGGAAGTCATGCCGACGGGCTCCAAACTGTGGCGCATGAAGTTCCGGCAAATGACCGGCAAGGAAAGCCGTTTAGCGTTCGGCAGCTATCCCGAAGTCGGGATCGGGCAAGCACGTGAGCAACGCACGGCGGCACGCAAGCTGAAAGTGACCGACACCGACCCGGCACAGGCCAAACGCGAGAAAGCACGCATAGCGAAAGACAAGGCCGCACAGACGTTCGAGAAGCTGGCAAGGGAGTGGCACACCAACAAGCTATCCACGTGGCGAGAATCGACCGCTAAAGACACCCTGAGGCGCTTGGAGTGCGACATCTTCCCCCAGATCGGCGCGATGCCGATTGCTTCCATTACCCACCAACACATCATTGCCGCGCTTCGCAAGATCGAGGAACGCGGCGCGAACGAGATTGCGCACCGGCTCAAGGCGATCTGCGCACGGGTGTTCAGCTATGCCAATCAGCAGGGCATCGAGAACCGGAACCCGGCAGCGGATCTGAAGGATGTATTGAAGCCTGCACCGGCTGGACATTTTGCCGCGATCACAGCCGATGAACTGCCCACGTTCCTGGCCGCGATGAACAAGAACGATGCACGGCTGTTCAAGCCGACCCGCATTGCCGTGCGCCTGATGATGTTGTTGTTCATTCGTACCAGTGAATTGATCGAAACCCCGTGGAGTGAAATCGATCTGGAAGCGGGGGAATGGGTGATACCGTGGCAACGCATGAAGCGCGGCAAGCTGACCGTGAACCCGGACAAGACCAATCATCATGTGTGCCTGTCGGCTCAGGCATTAGAGCTATTACGCGAACTGCACACCCTGACCGGCGGCGGAAAATACCTGTTCCCGAATCAACGCGACCATGAAAAGCCGATGAGCAACGGCGCTATCCTGATGGCATTGCGGCGCATGGGGTATCAGAACAAAATGACCGGGCACGGCTTCCGGGCATTGGCGATGAGTACAATCAAGGAAAAGCTGGGCTATCGGCATGAAGTCGTAGATCGTCAGTTAGCCCATGCGCAAAAGGACAAAGTCGCCAGCGCCTATGACCGCGCAACGTTTCTGGCCGAGCGCAAGAAGATGATGCAGGAATGGGCAGACTACTTGGACGCAGCGGTGGGCGGAAAGGTCGTTTCTGAACTATTTGGTAAAGCAGCATAACAAATAAGTTTCGTTATGCATTCATGGCAACGAAGAAAAGCCGTAAGTCTTTTTCCGGATTGTTTCGCCTTTGGCTCTTGCTCAGGTGGGAGTGCACTATGATTTTTCCTCGCTGGACACCGACTGCGTTTCAATATCACATTAATAGCTACATAGAATTTATTTCTGATAGCCGTAGTTCTGAGCACCCAGACATAAAAGGGCTTAGACGCAAAGGGGAGATGTTTGTAGTGGTCTAATTTGCACGGACACCTCGATAGGTGGAAAATCCACCACCAGAGGAATCGCAAATGAGAAAACCACGTAAAACCGTCGATGCCAGCG
>MESE01000041.1 GCA_001770855.1 Burkholderiales bacterium RIFCSPLOWO2_02_FULL_57_36 | reverse complement strand
GAGGATTACCCACAAATTACGAATCATGATTTCATTCATTTTTTCGAAAGATAAGATACATCTGCGAGATTTCGTGGAGGGAAAGGAAGCCGCGCCAGAGCACGGTGGTTCCGGGAGGGCGGTCGCGTGTTCGACCGAGATAGCCGCCGAGTTTGGCAATCCACAAGATAGCCTTTCCCAGAGTGGGCGGCTGCTCCGGCGGATCGCTGGTGTCGTGCGTACGGCAATACAAGGCCTGCCACTCGAAGCGCTGCAGCAGCACCTCGCAGGAGATATCCGCATCCAGCCGACCCAGCAATGTCGCATAGAGAATGCGCCAACTGATGACGGCAAACAAGGCGGTGGCGCGCATGAAGCGTTGCACGTCGCCGAACTGCCGCGCCTCGATCTGGCAACCACTCTTGAGCACCCGATGCCACGTTTCGATGGTCCAGCGGCGGGCATACCAGGACAGGCGCTCCAGTGCCTGCTCCAGCGTGTGCGTCGGCACCGAGGTGAGCAACATCCATTCGATGGGATCGATGCCTTCGGGTGGACCCGTCTCGATGGCCCAAATTGCGTACACGTCAACCTCGGCCAGGCCTTTTCCCTTTCGGCTCCTTGGCGGACGAATACGCACCGGCGCGCACCGTATCGCCAACCGGGTCGTGCGCTCGGGCAGATTGCCGCGTGCCGGCACGCGCAACATCGTCGTCCCCCTCTCGGAGACCGACTGCATCGTGTCCCACAAGTATTTTTCCGGGTGATCCACGCAACGATTCCAGGCCGCGCGCACCAGCCAATCCACGCCTGCGGCGCGTTCGGCAGTAAACAGGTCGTACAGGTCGGCCTCGCGATCGCATACGCTCACGATGTGGGTGTCCGGACAGTGGGATTTGAGCGCCGTGGTCTGGTTCAGGCCCTCGATCCATTTCGCGCTTTCTTTCTCCTGCACTGGCAATTGCCGGCGCAGCTTGCGCTTGCCCAACTGTTCCAGCGGACGTGTCCAGGTCTTCAGTCCCAAGACGCCCAGGGGCAGACCTTCCGGCGTGAGCGCGAGCATGCTATGCATGAAGAATCCCCGCACTTTCTCGTGGCTGCAGTAGCCCAGCCCCTCGGTTGCCGACAGATGGGTGAGGTTGTATTCGGTGGTGTCTTGCACCGCCAGCACCAGCGGCACGGTGCGCATACGCGCGAGAGTTTGACCGATATGCGCAGTCAGGATGCCGTCCGTATCCACTTCGTCGTTGTCGAAGAAGCGATAGGCTGCTTTGAGTTCCGACGCCGACAGCGATTGCGGAAACGAGCAATGCGGACTGCGTCCCAACCGGCGAGCCAGCGCGACGAGTCGTTTGCTGCGACGCGCATCGCCCAAATCGGCTTCGCCGAATTCTTCGATCGCCCAGTCGGTGTCGATGTCTTGAGACAACGTGATTCATGGCAGTTGATGATGGGTCGAAAATTAACATTGTTTACACGGGTTTACAACTACCTTTTCCACTCTATTCAATCTACTCGCAAAAATGTGGGTAATCCTCAGCCCCAAGGGAGAGGGTGAGAGCAGCCGCTATTCGCTGTCGCGAATTGCGGAAAGATAAATAGGCGCTTAATGTTTCTCCAATCTATTCGCATGACCCGGCGCGACTGGCGCGCGGGGGAACTTCGTTTTCTTCTGGTCGCACTGATGGTTGCGGTGGCCGCGCTGTCTTCGGTCGGTTTTTTCGTCGACCGCATGCGCACCGGCCTGAACCGGGATGCGCATCAGTTGCTCGGCGCCGATCTTGTGATCAGGTCCGCGCAGCCGGTCGCTGCGGAATGGCAGGCTGAAGCCGAACGCCGCGGCTTGACGGTGGCGCAAACCGTCGTATTTCCGAGCATGACGATAGCCGGCGAAGGCGATCAAGCGACGTCACAACTGGCAGCGGTCAAGGCCGTGACGCCCGGTTATCCATTGCGCGGCAATCTCAAGATCGCCGCGCAGACGAGTGGCGCCGATATCGTCACACGCATGGTTCCTGAACCCGGCACGGTGTGGGCCGATGCCGGTTTATTGACGGCGCAAAATATCGCGGTCGGTGATCGGCTCAAACTGGGCGACCGTACGTTCAAGGTCGCAAACGTTATTGCGGTGGAACCGGACCGCGGCGCCGCATTCATGAATTTTGCGCCACGGGTCATGCTGCACATGTCCGATCTGGCCGCCACCAAGTTGGTTCAAAACGGTTCACGCGTCACTTATCGAATGCTGGTCGCGGGCCAACCGGCTGCCGTCGAGCCGTTTCAGCAATGGGTGCAATCGAGGATCGATCGCGACACGGTCAAAGGCGTGCATATCGAGTCGCTGGAATCCGGACGGCCGGAAATGCGCGCGACTCTGGATCGTGCCGAACAGTTTCTTTCCCTGGTCGGCTTGCTTTCGGCAATGTTGGCCGCAGTTGCGGTTGCAATGGCGGCGCGGCGTTTCATGTTGCGCCATATCGACGCCTGCGCGATGCTGCGTTGTCTGGGGTTGACGCAAAATCAGGTGACAGGACTATACCTGATCGAATTTCTCATGATCGGCCTGGCCGGCAGTGCGCTCGGTGTATTCACCGGATTTGCGGCACACTTTATTTTGCTCGAATGGCTGGGCAAACTGGTGACCACCGAGTTGCCTCCGGCAACATTTTTACCTGCGGTGCAGGGTATGGCGACCGGTTTGCTGCTGCTGATCGGATTTGCAATACCGCCGATCCTGCAATTGCGCAATGTGCCGCACAATCGCGTGATCCGGCGCGAGCAGGACGCGCCGCAACCGATGACACTCATCACTTACGCGCTGGGCTTGGCGTCTTTTATCGGCTTGCTGTTATGGCAGGCCGGTAATCTCAAACTGGGATTACTGACTGCGGGCGGTTTTCTGGGTGGGCTGGCGGTGTTTGCGCTGGTCGGCTGGCTTGCCCTGAAATCCTTGCGTCCGCTGCGCGGAGCAATCAATCATCCGGGATGGCGTTTCGCGGTGACCGCATTGCAGCGGCGTCCAGGTACCGGCGTCGTGCAGATCGTCGCGCTGGCATTGGGACTGATGGCATTGCTGCTGCTGACCGTCATTCACCAAGACCTGGCGGAGGCATGGCGGCGTTCCACGCCGGCCGACGCGCCCAATCGCTTCGTATTGAATATCCAGCCGGAACAGAAGGCGGAAATCGAGACTCGTCTCGTAAAAAACGGCATTGCCAACCCGATGCTGTATCCAATGATTCGCGGCCGCCTGATTCAGGTAAACGACGCGCCGATCACCGACGGCACTTATGTCGAGGACCGCGCGAGGCGGCTGGTGGATCGAGAGTTCAATTTGTCGACGATGCTCACCATACCGCCGCAAAACCAGGTGATCGCCGGACGCTGGTATAACGATCGCAAGCCGGAGGCGTCGGTCGAAGAGGGGCTTGCCAAAACCCTGAATCTGAAGCTCGGCGATCGCCTTACGTTCGATATTGCCGGACAGCCGGTTGAAGCACCGGTGACCAGTCTGCGTAAACTCGAATGGGGTTCGATGCGGGTGAATTTCTTCGTGATCCTGAGCCCGGGTGCGGTGGTGGACATGCCGCAGACCTGGATCACGGCGTTTCATCTGCCGCAGGGAAAAATGGCATTGGTCAATGAGCTTACGCGCGATTATCCGAACCTGACCGTGGTCGATATCGGCAGCGTCATCAAGCAGGTTCAGGACGTGGTTGACCAGGTCGTCACCGCGGTCGAATTCCTGTTCCTGTTTACGCTCGCGTCGGGAATATTGGTGCTGTATGCGGCATTGGTCGGGTCGCAGGATGAGCGCATGCGCGAAGCCGGATTATTGAGAGCGCTCGGCGCGACGCGCAAGCAATTATCGCAGGCGCAATGGATCGAGTTCGCGCTGTTGGGCGGACTGGCCGGCATGCTTGCGGCGACCGGCGCCGCTATCATAGGCTGGACGCTTGCCACGCGCGTGTTCGAGTTCGATTGGGTATTCAGTCCGGTGGTGTGGGTGGCCGGGCTGACTGCCGGCGCCGCATGCGCATTCATCGGCGGTTGGGTCGGGTTGCGCAATGTATTGAACCAGCCTCCAATGCGAACCTTGCGCGAGGCTTAGCAGTTTCTTTTGATGGCCGGCTCGGGGCCGAGCTGGCCGTTGCCGGTTTCCAATGGCCAATAAAGCCGCATACACCGGTCTGGCTTTCTCCATAGCGGCGCGGTATGCCGCAAGGTTCCGCCGGTAATTCCTGCGACTGCGAATATTTCAAATTGCCATGAGGTCAACCGCCATGGCGTGTTTACTGTCGCGTCATTCATACGTTTCCGCACAGTACATGCAAACAGCTTCGGAGATCCGCGGCCGGTTCCCGGATCTTCCGTCTTCGCTTTTTCTCATTGGATAAACGCTGAATTCCCACGCCTTTGCAACGCGAAAAAAATCCCGCTTTCCATATCGCGCCTTATCCAGGCTTGCAAACGTTTGAGATTAGTCAGTGTTCCAAAAATTGTCCCTGTCTATATTGATTTTCGGGACGAGCCAAGGCGATGCGTTTGTCGTTTGATCGCGCTTATAAATAAATCCGGGCTACATGACACATGTCAATACATGCTGGCAGGACATACGTACAGTTGAACTCATGGCTGGATACTTACCCGATGGAACGGTGCGCAACGCGATAGGGGGAAGGAAGCTTCGATTGTTCTTCAAGCCTGGCGGCTTAATTTTTCATCCTGATTTGTGCTTCGCTGTATCGGACACAAAAACTTTTAAAACCAAATGCCGGAAGAGTTTCGACGGCCTTGCTTAATCAAGTGGGAAAACATCATGTACCTCTTTTCGAAAATCGGTTTAAAAAAATGGAGCGTGGTTCTCTGCCTGCCTCTGCTTGGCGCATGCACTTCGATGGCGCCGGGTCTTCATTTCGATAGCACGAACGCCGCCAATTCGGATACTCCCGCACCTGAAGGCACCGTGGTGCCGGTCGTGAAAGCGATCACGCCGCAACTGGTAAAGCTTGAGCAACAGCAACGCGAGAAGCAGGTCACGCAGGACATCAGCCGCCTGGTCGGGCAAGCCAAGCCGTACGGAATCGAAAGCGGGGATATCTTGTCCATCGTTGTATGGGATCACCCGGAACTATCCGGTGCCGGCTTTGGGGCAGGTCCCGATCCGGCGGCATCCGGCGCGGGAGCAACGCCGACGGCGGGCTTTGTCGTGGAACATGACGGCACGGTGAATTTTCCATACGCAGGGCGAATCAAGGTCGCTGGATTGACCGAAGATCAGGCGCGCAATCTGTTGACAACCAAGCTCGCGCATTACATCAGGAAGCCGAAGGTGACCTTGCGCGTGCAGTCGTATCGCAGCAAGCGCATCTATGTCGACGGTGAAGTCAAAACGCCCGGCCTTCAGGCGATCAACGATATTCCAATGACGCTGATCGAGGCGTTGAACCGCGCCGGCGGCATGCTGCCGACTGCGGATCAAAGCCAGATTTCGCTCACGCGCGCAGGCTCGACATACAGAATCAATCTGCCGCAGATGGTACAGAAGGGCGTGAATCCAGCCACCATCATGTTGGCAAGCGGCGACGTGGTGCGCGTGATGTCTCGTGACGAGAGCAAGGTATTCGTGTCCGGTGAAGTCAACACGCCCAAAGCGCTCACCATGCATAACGGACGCCTGACGCTGAATGAAGCCCTCGGCGAAACCGGCGGCATCAACCCTCTCAGCGGCGACAGCGGGCAGGTCTATGTGGTGCGCAAGTCGACCACCGAACCCATCGTATATCGACTGGATGCGAAACAGCCGGGTGCGTTGGCAATGGCTGAAGCCTTCGAACTGCATCCCAAGGATGTCGTCTATGTCGCCGCAACGCCGCTTGCCAACTGGCATCGCACAATCAGTCAGATTTTGCCGAGCGCATTATCGGGTGCCGTCGGTGCGGTCGCCAATCCTTTGGCCGTCGGACGGTAACGTGATTAACAAGGTGCTGTTCGTCTGCGTCGGCAATATCTGCCGCAGCCCCATGGCGGAAGGATTGTTCAGACAAGCATTGCGGGAAAAGGCAGTGTGCTCGGCTGGCATCAGCGCGATGGTCGGGGAGCCCGCTGATCTGCTGTCGATCCAGCTAATGCGGGAACACGGCATCGATATTAGAGAACACCGGGCGCGAAATCTCGCCGGATGGATGATCAGCGAAACGGACTTGATCGTGACCATGGATCAAGATCAAAAGCGCTTTATCGAGCAAAGATATCCCGCATCGAGAGGCAAGGTGATACGCATTGGCGACGCGGGGCAATACGATGTTCCGGATCCTTACCGGCAAGGCTTTTCAGCGTTCCTGCATTCATACAATTTGATCGCTGAGGGAATTGAGCGACTGGCCGAACGCATTGCGCAGCCGGAGAATCAAGAGAGTCAATACACCTTGAGTCCGATTCGGGAATTTTCAGTGCCATTGTCGCCCTAGGAGCGATTGCCGGAGTTGGTGTCTAACGGGAAATCCAGTCAGCAGGTTCGCCGCAAATGCATGAATCCATAGTGGATCAGTTTGGTTTCTTTGGACTGCAGCCGCAGCGGCAATCTTGTTTCGTACATTTCATGCAGTTTTAAATTTACATAACCAACATGATGAATCCACTCATTATCCAGCAGCCGAACGCAGGCCATCTCCAGCAACCGATCCCGACCTTTTTTCAGGAAGAGAACGAGCCGGAACTGTCGAATAAACTCAATGTGCTTTGGGACAGCCGATGGCTTATCGCAACCATTGCGCTTGGTATTCTTTTGCTGGGTGCCGCCTATGCGTTTCTGGCCAAGCCGGTCTACGAAGCAAGCATGCTGATCCATGTGGAGGAAAGCAGCCCGAACGAGGCAAAAAATATCCTTGGCGAGATGGGTTCGATGTTTGAAGTCAAAACGCCCGCGGCGGCCGAGTCCGAACTGGTCCAGTCGCGTCTGGTGGTGTCTCGTGCAATCGACAATCTGCGGCTGTATATCGATACCCGGCCAAAATACTTTCCGATCATCGGAAAATCGATTGCCGATAACAGTAAAAGCCTGTCCAACCCGGGAATATTCGGATACGGCGGTTATGTCTGGGGCAATGAAAAGCTCGACGTATCGACTTTCAATGTACCGGAGACATTGCTGAACCGTACTTTTGTGATTACCGCTGAAGAAGGCGGCCAATTCCGCGCCCATGAAAAAGAAAGCGGCATTACGATAAAGGGAACCGTAGGCACGCCGATTAATGTGGAAACGGCACAAGGTCCGATTGAATTGAAAGTGGACCAGTTGTCCGCCGCGCCCGGCGCGCAATTTTCCCTGACCCGCACTTCGCGGCTGGCACTGATCGAGTCGGTGCAAAAGGAGTTGATAGTCACGGAGGAAGGCAAGCAGTCCGGCATTCTGCGGGTGCGCTTGAAAGGAGGCAATCCGAAAACCGTCTATAACATCCTGAATGAAGTCGGCAATCAATATATCGCGCAAAATGCATCGCGCAAAACCGAGGAGGCCAATCGGTCGCTCGCTGTCTTAAACAAGCAGTTGCCGGCTCTTAAGCAACAGTTGGAGGATTCCGAAGCAAGGTACAACCAGTTCCGTAACAAGCACGGAACGATCGATCTGGGCGAAGAAGCCAAGCTGAACCTCCAGCAATCCGCTGCCTCGAAAACCAGGAAAATCGAACTCGAACAAAAGAAGACGGAATTGCTGACCCGTTTTACCGAAAACCATCCGGTCGTGATTGGAGTCGAGAACCAGTTGCGAGAAATCAACCGCGAAATCCGTACGGTTACCGATCACATCAAAACCTTGCCGGCACTCGAACAGGACGTGGTGCGGCTCTCACGTGAAGTAAAGGTCAACACGGATCTGTACACGGCGCTCTTGAACACTGCGCAGCAACTCCGCTTGATCACCGTGGCCAAGATGAGCAACGTCCGTCTGGTAGACGTACCGATGCAGCCGGAGAGCCCGATTTCGCCTGACCGTCCGAAAATTATCGCAATCGCGCTATTGCTGGGACTGTTTTTAGGTATGGTGGCCGCATTCATCAAGAAAGCGCTGCACGCCGGAATCGACGAGCCTGAAGAAGTTGAAAAGATGCTGGGTGTACCGGTCTATGCGACGATTCCTCACAGCAAAATGCAAAAGGAATTGTTCGATCAAGTCAGCCGTAAATCGCCGAAGCTGCCTCTGTTGGCAAAAATATCGTCAATGGACGTGGCGGTTGAAGCGTTGCGCAATTTTCGCACTGCATTGCAATTCTCGATGTCGCACTCGAAGAATAATATCGTGCTGATTACCGGTCCGACGGCCGGCATGGGGAAATCGTTCGTTGCGGCCAACTTGGCGGCGGTCATGGCTTCCAGCGGCAAGAAAGTATTGCTGATCGACGCGGATTTCCGTAACGGGCATCTGCACCGCTACTTCGATATTGGCAGGCAGGATGGATTATCCGATGCAATTGCCGGCACCAAGCGGCTGGAGCAAATTATTCATCGCGATGTAACCGAGAACGTCGACTTTATCGCGACCGGCACCCTGCCCACCAATCCGGCGGAAGTGCTGATGCGGCCGAATCTGGGTACCTTGCTTGAGTCTCTGTCGTCCTTGTATGATATCGTGCTGATCGACGGCGCACCTCTGCTTGCTGTTTCAGACACCATCAATATCGGTATGCATGCAGGCGCGATTTACTTGTTGACACGCGCCGGGATCACGACACCCGGCGAGATCGCGGAGTCGATCAAACGCCTGAGCCAGGCCGGACTTGCCGCGAAAGGTGTCGTGTTCAATGACCTGACGCTTCGTCCGGGCCGATACGGCTACGGATACAAGTACGGAAATTATCGTCCGGTTCAGTATTCGTTCGGTGCGCAGCCATTGCTTGAAGGATCGCCAAACATAAAGCAATGACGTGCCTGATGACTTGCATGAAAGCGCCATGGTGAATTGACGTGTTTCGTGCCGGATGCGCCAACGGGTAGCGGCTGCCGATCCGCGGTGGATCGCCATACCAGGAGGTCTGGCGGCGGCTTTGCGGCACGTGCCCGTGTTCATTAAATGAAAGTAAATACATAGTGCTCTCTCTCACTCCAGGCATCTTCAAAGCCTACGACATACGCGGCATCGTCGGCGCTACCCTCGATGCCGGCATCGCCCGCCAGATCGGCCAAGCCTTCGGCACGGCGGT
>MESE01000040.1 GCA_001770855.1 Burkholderiales bacterium RIFCSPLOWO2_02_FULL_57_36 | reverse complement strand
GTATTGATGCCACCGCGCAGGCCAATCGGATCACTTTGCACATACCTGCCTGTGGCCGGATCATAATCCCTGAAGTAGTTGTAATGGAGATTGGTCTCTTTGTCAAAGTACTGGCCCGGAAAGCGCAGGTTGAATTCGAATCCGGCATTGGCGACCGGCACATTGTTGCCGAACGGGTCCGTGTTCTCCCATTGCCACACAGTCTGATTGTTACCATCCGTGATCAGCCGGGGCGTATTCAAATGGTCCGTATCAATGAAATACGCTTCCAGTACCGGCCCCCCCGTTACCGTCACCGTCACCGCCACCGCTGCCGACGTCGTCGATGTGCCCAGATTATCGGTTGCGACGGCCGTCAAGCTGTGGTTCCCTATCGCGACATTGGTCCAGTTCATGCTGTATGGCGCGGTGCTGGCGCTGCCAATGAAATTGCCGCCGCTGTAAAACGAGATCCCGGCAATGCTGCCATCGCCATCACTGGCTTGTGCTGTGAGCGTGATGGGGGCAGGCATGACATAGGCGGCATTGGGGGTGGGCGAGGTAAGCGATACTGTGGGCGGTGCATTGATGATCACCGGCACCACTGCGGAGTTGGTTACGGTACCCAGATTGTTGGTCGCCTCGGCCATCAATCCATAGATGCCGGCCGGCATGCCACTCCAGGTGTAGGTGTAGGGTGCGCTGCTGTCGGACCCCAGCAACGTGCTACCCGCATAGAATGACACTTGCGAAATGGTGCCCGCGCTGTCGGTGGCGGTGGCGCCCAGGCCGATAGTTGCGGGATGGGTGTAGACGGTGTTGATCGCCGGCGCGCTTAAGGTGACTGCGGTCGTACTTTTGATGGTGATCTGCACCGAATTAGAGGTGAGCGTCGTACCGTCCGTATCGATTGCCTTTGCCGTGACGGTATAGCTACCCTCCGGGACATTGCTCCATGTGTAGGTGTACGGCGCGGTTGTGTCGGCGCCGATGAGGGTGGTGCCATGGAAGAACTGGACCTCAGAAATCGGAATGTCGATGTCGCTCACAAAGGCTGCCAGCGGAACGTTTGCGGGAAGGTAAAAGCTGGCCTGCTCACTCGGTGATGTCAGGAAGATCCTTGGCGATGAATTCAGCAGAAAGGCAAGGATCGTTGCAACGTTGCCAGGAGGGGTGGAAGGCGTCAGCGTGTTCGCGGTGGTCAGGCTGGTCGAACTGGTTCTCGAAGTCTTGGCTGGCGCCGATTTACTGGAGGTTGTCAGTGACGGGGGCGGTATACGCGGCAGTCCGGTCAGAACCTGCACGTTGGCTGGTGTCGAGATCGCGGGTATGGCGGGCAGCCCGTTGAGTGGTACCGGTGTCGTGGTTGCGGTTGGAAAAGCAGGAATGCGCGGTAGGGCCGTGAAGGATGTAATGTTCGGCGTGGTCGTGACTTTCGGTGCCGGCGGCAGTCCAAACAACGGCGTAATCGGCATAGCGGACGTGGTCTGCTGTGTCGTCGGCAATGCTGACAATACCGGCGGACTCGACAACGCCGAGACTGGGCTTGGCGCCTGCGCCTGCACCATGCTCCAGGCAAGC
This sequence comes from Burkholderiales bacterium RIFCSPLOWO2_02_FULL_57_36, assembly GCA_001770855.1. Taxonomy (GTDB): domain Bacteria; phylum Pseudomonadota; class Gammaproteobacteria; order Burkholderiales; family Burkholderiaceae_D; genus MESE01. The sequence continues at coordinate 6,289 of MESE01000040.1, read as the reverse complement.
GCTGCCACGATCGCCATCGACAAATTTTTTAACACGACTTCCCCTTACATGCGTGGGCCAACCACCCAAACTGAGCGCTATGTGCTGCACAGTTCGTCATCTTGTATTGCAACGGAATTTGAGCCACCTCTATGGGCGGCTTATGCCGCTACGTGGCTTCTACTATTTTTGTTATGTCGGACCCATGATATCGACTTTGCAGTACTTGTCGCCGCTGCCATTCCAAGTGACTGCCGTGTTCAGATGGACTGAAAGCTGAGCGCCAGTCGTCTTTGCCAGCATCAATAAGGCAATCAGGTTTTTAGCACCGGGTTGACTCGGCGATATCCAGCCGCCCTGGCAACCGGCAATCGCATTACTCGGTGAATACCAGAAGATCACATCGCCGTTGCCGAAGTCGCCATTGATGAAATAGCGCCCAATGGTTACGGGCTCCGCACCCAGAATCTGGGCTTGCGCTGGGCTTATAAACAAAGACAGCCCGAATGTGGCGGCAACAAGCGCACGAATAAATGCTTTGCACATGATGAAGTTCTTTCTTAAGTAAATAAAATTATTGCATGCGTTACATAATTAACTTGCCCGCCGCAAGCTTGGCTGCGCTACGCAGTCTTATGGTTGTTGTGCGAAGCCGAGACGGCGACTCAGCGAAACAGCGCAACCGGTATGTCATTCAAATACACGTATTCTTTCCGAAATACACCCTGCGCCGTGCTTTCCCCAATCAGGCGGCCATTCCCGTCGTAGTGAAAATGGGTTGTTTCACCTGCACTACTTTTTTGCACGCGTTGGCCGAGCGGGTTGATCTGGTACTGCCAAGGACCCTGGTTGGTAGCGGCTGAGATTAGCCTTCCTCGCGCATCATAGGCATATTGCCGAGCGCCATCATTGACGCGGCTGCCATTGGCATCGTACTGGTAAGCGTTGCTCACAGCGGGACCGTTTAGTTGCGTTAAGCGGTTGGAAGCGGAATCGATGATCGAGGCATAGCCGTTCTCACCAACGGTCTGACTGGTGCGGTTGCCGACACCGTCGTAGCCAAATGCCTGACTGCTCGCTGCGCCGGTGTATTGGGTCAGGCGGTCGAGGGCGTCATACGCATATTGCGTGGCCGGCGCAACAGGACCGGCAATGCCGATGATGCGCGAAGCAGCATCATAGCTGACCGCTTGCGTCGCTGCGCCTACGGTAAAGGCAGTGATGCGGCCATCAAGGTCATAACTGCGTAGAACCGTCTTGTTCGCCCCATTGACATAAGACTTGATGCCGCCGAAATGCTGGTATTGTATTTGCGACACAAGGGTTTGATTGATGCCGTTTTTGCTGGACGTGATACCTGCGATGCGACCCATCGCGTCATACGTATAGGTCAGGGTGCGTCCGCTCGGATAGGTAACGGTGCTCAAGCGGCCAGTGCTTTCATAGGTATAGGTGATGCTATAGGCAACACCGTTAATGAGGCGGGCTTCGGCAACGACATTACCCTTTTGGTTGTAGGTATAGGCAATGCTGCCATTGGCGTCGGCGATACTGGATAAACGTCCCTTGGCGTATTGCCCAGCGTCGTAGACGTAATTCACGGTACCGCCGTCATGGTAGGTAATCCGCGAAAGCCGGTTCAGCACGTCGTACAGATAGCTCGTGGTTTGACCCTTGGCGTCGGTGCTGGTCAATACATTGCCGGCAGCGTCATAAGTCTTATTGGCGGCTCCCGTATCGGGCGACAACAAGGCGGTCTGGTTCCCCAGTCCATCGAGGGTGTATTGGGTAACCAGAGTGCGCGGATCGGATACCGCGGTCAATTGGCCCAAGCCGTCATAGCTATATTGGATTACCGGGCGGACGCCGTTGACAAGCGGCTGGCGTTGCACCGTGAGACGGTTTAAGGTGTCGTATTCTTGGTTGGTCACGCGCAGCAGCGGATCGGTAATCTTGGTAACGTTGCCGATCGCATCGTATTCGTATTGATAGGTGGTGATCTGCTGGGCGAATACATTGCTTACTGCCATGGCAAGCAACGTCGTGCAGATCGCAATACGCAGGAAGTGAGGAGTGTTGTGCATTATTGTATTGCTCCAGTCACTTCTTGGAGCCGGTTCAATGCATCGTACATGCGGGAAGTCTGGCGTGTCAGTATGCCTGCTGGGTCCTTGCTTTCTTCCTTGATACGATTACCCATAAGATCAAGCGTGTATTGGATGGTGTTGCCCAGGCTGTCGCTGATCTTGGTTAAGCGATGTGCATCGTCGTAAGAATAAGCAATCCATGCACCGTCCGGCAACGTGGCCTTCTTGAGTTGCCCAACGTCGTCATACAAGTAGGTGGTGGACTCATTCACGTCATTGCCGGTCACTGTCTTATTCCCTAGCCAGCCGCGGGGCAAATAGGTCAAGTTGGTGGTCAGGCCGTTGGCATCGATGATCTTGCCCACACGCCCGTTAAGATCGTAATTGGAGAGGGTAGTCACATGCCCTGCTGCATTGGTCACGGTGACTAGGTTACCAATGCCGTCATACGTATAGGTAGTGATGTCGGCGATGTCGGTGCGCGGACCGGTGGCCGTCAACACCTGACCCACATCGTTATAGGTATAGCGCCAAGTACGAGGTGTACCAACTGGTGTAGCAGACATGCCTTGACTACCGGCAGCATCCGCCGTGGCCTGCACGGTCTTGTTGAGTAGGCTGCCCTTCGGATCGTAGGCGTGAGTGGTGAGCCGCAGTGGTTCGGCCACCTTAGTTGGCAGGCGGTAGGTCGGATGCCACACCGTCGTAGTCGTTCGGGCTTGCGCAGTGCCGAACCCTTCTGTGCGGCTCGCCTCCAAATTACGGCTTATGTCGTAGCTGTACTTCGTCACGTTGCCGTTGAAGTCGGTACGGGTTGCGACATTGCCGTTGGCATCGTAGGTGATCGCAGACGATGCCGGCCCACAGCCCGATCCACCGGGTTGCGATTGGCCGGTCGCCTTGATCACGCCGAGAATGGTGGTGAAATGGGTCGTGCGGACGGTGCCCAACGGATCGGTAATGGCAGAACTGGTGCCGTCGGTGCTGTAGCTGATCTGATATTGATTCACGTCACCAGCATGGTATTCGCGATACGCCTTGCCGTGTGCATTGTAGTAATAGCTGGCAAAGCGGACATTGTTTTCATCGGTAATGCCGGTCAGTGCATGCGGCAGATTTGCACCACCTGTAAATGCGGGTTCATTGTACAAATAGGTTTTCTTCTTGGTGTCGGGATAAATGATCGAGGCTAGATTGTTGTTGGCGTCATAGCTGTATTGATAATGACCGTTTCCAGCATCGGTCATGGTCTGGATGCGATCGCTACTGTCGTAGACGAAGCTCAGCTGGCGACCATGGGCATCGGTCACGCGTATCAACAGGCCTGCTTTGGATGCGATTGCCGAAGGAGTGCTGCTATCGCTGTAGGCCATGCTTACTGTCATGCCAGCACGATTGGTGACGCTGATTAATTGTCCGCTATCGTTGTAGAGTTCCGTGCTGCTATCTGCTGCGACGCTGTATTTCCAGCCGATCGCGGCACCTCCTGCATCAAAATTTGCTGTCAGTTGATCCGTGATGTCGGCATCAGAAGATGTATAGGTGTTGCCTGCGACCTTGTAAGCATAGGAAGTGCCGTCGGGACGAACGATATAGTATACAGCCACTCCGTTGAGGGGATGGCCCGTGACAATTCTGCTGTTGTAGTTGTGATGCCGCGCGACACCGAGAGTGCTGGCGACAATGGTGTTTTGGCTATTGTATTGGTGGCTGAAACGTACGCCATGGGGTGCAGCCGACACATAATCGGTTTCTATCCAGTATTTGTTGCCGGTACTGATGTGAATAGGGTTGCTAGTGTGCGTTCCTGGTGATTTTTCACAGGATGGCGGCCCCTGCGTTTTGGTCGGCTTGCATTGATTATTGGTTTGACCGGCCACACCAGCAGGACACGTAGGCAACGTGGGAATCGGGGCGCAGCCATACATGGCAGGCGCCATCGAAGGGATGCAAACGCTCCATTGGTCCAAAAGAGTCGTCTCACCATTATAACGGCACATGTCTGGAGTCGGTATTCCATAGACGCCACCCATGGCAGTACACGCTTCGGAGCGCGTATCACCCCATGCTGAATGTAAAACCAGATAATACACAATCCGAGCATTCCACTTCAGGGCGACCGTTTGAGTACCCGCGAATGAAGACGAGTTAAATAAGACAAGAATAAAAAAAAGGAGAAGCGAGAAAGGCAATTTATGGAGCGAATGGAATCCTATGTGCACCGTCATGTACCAGTAATTAGGATCCGATGAATACCTCGCATACCGCGCCCGCAATACATGCAACGGACCAATAATTCGGTTGAATTGTTTTTTTAGATGCACGTCCGCTCCCCGTTTTGCTCAATACATTGCTGCAGTTTGTTAAGAGAATCGCTGTCCATGCAACAGCGCCAGCCACAGTGCAGCAGGCAACGTCACCGCGTAAAGGATGGATGGTGCATGGCCGCTCGTTCTCTGACCATTATGATTTTATTCATTGTTTGTGCGGCATCATTCCAGATGGATATCCCACTGTCAATCTCATATTAATGGGATAGAGCAAGGTACTCTACAAAGGAGGTCGCCATGGCATGGAAAGACACCGTCTTTGAACGTCAAATGCTTTATGACGAAATCTGGACGGAACCAATGACCACGGTCGCGCAACGGTACAGCCTCTCCGATGTAGGCTTACGGAAAATTTGCGTAAAGCTCGCTATCCCAGTTCCTCCTCGCGGGTATTGGGCTCGGTTAGCAGCCGGACAGCCCATGGAAAAGCAACCATTGCCGCAATCAGAGGGACCTTCAACGTTCGTGCGCTCGATACGAATTGATGAACGAAATGACGAAGTTGAGCACCACGTAGCAAGCGCAAGACTGGATGGCGCTGCTGCTCCCCTCCTCCAGGAAGCAGCATACCAACCGCCCAGTTGCGTTGCCGATGTAGGTCGCGAAGCCGCGTATATTTCTAAAACGATGGTCAAACTGAAGGAAGTAGACGGCATTATTTCGTTATCGGTTGGAGCCTGGGCAGATATAGCCGTGTCTGAAGCGGCGCGCCTGAGAGCGCTCATGTTGCTTGACAAGGTAGCATTTGCAGTGAAGGCGGCTTCGGGGGTCTTCCATTTAAAGTCGCGCTCGCAAAATGAGCATGCCCACCTCTCCCAACGCCATTCAGATGACGATCGCGGCAGCTTTGAGATACACGGGACACGCTACTTTGTGCGCATGAAGGAGCGAATGCTGAAAGAAGAAATCACCGAGCCGGTACCAGCACGACCACAAAACCGGGGTAGATCGAGGTTTGCATATGAACCGGACTTTTCATCCATTTTTCGGTCCAAGAAATATAAGTTCACGCCAACCGGCAAACTGCAATTGCAGGTGTATAGAGTGGCGTGTAGTTACGAAATAGCGAAAACCGAGGACACGCCGCATACCATCATTGAAGACAAACTTTTTACGTTGGTTGAGAAGGTTGAAAGGCTTTCGCTTACCAAGAAAATCGAGGAGCAGCTTCGGCAGGAAAGGAAGCTGGAATCTGAACGAAAGACGAAGAGTTGGGAAGCTCAGAAAGCACAAAAAGATGCGCTTCTCAAGCAGTTGGAACAATACGAACAACTGGCCCGGAATTTGGGCCGTGCAGAATCGCTGCGACGACTCATGGAGAAGATTCAAGAACTTCCAAGCGCGCAGTCTCCGTTGAAAGAAGAACATATTGCGCAGTTGACGATCATGGCAGATTGGCTTGATCCAACCATTGCTAAACGATGGCCAGAAATTGACGATGTGCCGGACAAAAATCCTCATTTCTGTAAGCGTGACGCCAGCACCGTTCTTGACAGTTGCGTGTGACTGACATCGGGAGGTTTACGGAGGTCGAGCATGCAACAAATGCATGACGTTCCATGGCAAAAGCTCGTCAATCCGATTGATCGGATGGTCGGCGATGTAGGTGAAGACATGGCGCAAGTAGGCTTCTGGATCGAGCCCGTTCATGCGCGCCGACCCGATGAGCGAGTACATCGCGGCAGCGCGCTCTCCGCCGCTGTCAGCACCAAGAAACAAGAAATTTTTTCGGCCAAGACAGCATCCCCGCAACGCATTCTCGGCGATATTGTTGTCGATCTCGGCCATGCCATCGTCACAGTAATAGACCAGGGCCTGCCACTGGTTGAGCAGTAAGCACCTCGTCAGTACCGTCATTGACTTTTCAGGCGGGATGCGGCTCCCCCAAGATTA
>MESE01000039.1 GCA_001770855.1 Burkholderiales bacterium RIFCSPLOWO2_02_FULL_57_36 | reverse complement strand
ATCGACGGTTTTACGTGGTTTTCTCATTTGCGATTCCTCTGGTGGTGGATTTTCCACCTATCGAGGTGTCCGTGCAAATTAGACCACTACAGTATCGGAGAGTACTTTTTTTAAAAGAGATGCTTATAGAGGAGAAAAGGAAGTTCGAGCAGTGTTATCACCGCTCGAATCGTGGGCCGGTCTTCTTAACCTATTTATGCAGCGGGAAGGAATCACGCCCTTCAGCATTTACGCTTCGACACCTATAGACCAACCTTACCTTCGCATAGACATGAAGCAAAATCTTCAGATTTACGACCAATCCGATCGGAGCGTGTTTATCTCCATTCCTCAAATGCACCGCCTTACCAAAATGGTTGAGGAAGAACTAGATGCATACTTGGATGCCAGTAACGGCCATGGAAACTCTGCTGGGCTGAATGTGCCTTTTGATCTGTCCCGAGTCGAAAGAGTGATACTGCATCCTCGAATCGCGGAAGAAAATGACCAACGGCGGAATCTTTGCTTGGAAGCTGCACTGAGGGCGGGCCTCGGCTGTCCAGTTGTAAATAGCACTCTCTACGCACGCCGTTGGGAATAGCGTGTATGAACCAGGATTCGGTTAATGCGGCGATTCTGTGATGATCCGAATCTGGACAGGTCTCCCTATGAGAGACTACGCCAACCAAACCAAAATTTACCCATGACTTATTCCGTTACATCCAGATCATATCTACAGCGTATGAAAACTCGTATGGCTGAAAATACGAATGAGTCGCTCGTCTATGCTGCACTTGAGTTTCGATGTGGAGTAGAAGCCCGGTTGAAAGAATATATTCAGACAATCGATCATATTCCGAAGGCACAAAAAAAAGAATGGGCAGTTGCGAAACTTGGTCGTTCTCTTCAATCTGCATATCGCACAGGCGATAAGATGATGGTTTTCACTATTGTCTTTCCAGAAGATGGTGCAGAGCTGCAGCTTTTATATACGCCCGTAACCAAGCGGCTGCAAGATATTGCGCAGAGAGCAGGGGATTTTCTTCACGCACTGCGTGAAGAGCTCGCTGATCAGCCCGGTTGGTGGCACGAGTTCCGTCAGATACTGCATGAAGGGTATCCATTGTTGGAGCTTGCCAATTCCGGCGAGTTGATTGGCCTGCCATTGCTCCATCGCCCAACTAAACGAATTGATATGCGCGCAGTATTGCTCGAAGGCGACTCTCGGTACCCATTGGTGTCTCGACTTCAAGCAGGATGTCAGCATATCCTTCACGTAGCATACATTGACCCTATCCCCGGCACGTTTACGTACTATGAAGGCTGACCGCAAGACAGAATCAGGCATAGGACCATTGGTGCTGATCCAGCGAATGTTGAGGATATTTTTAAGACGTAGCACGATCCGTAGTCACAGCCTCACGCCCATTACTGCTCCCACCGACTTTCATCCACGTTTGCCTCACCATAGGAAACTTGCGTAAAATGCTCCTCACGCGGGTGTAGCTCAATGGCAGAGCAGAAGCTTCCCAAGCTTACGACGAGGGTTCGATTCCCTTCACCCGCTCCAGGTCAGATCAAGGCACCCGACAGTCTGGTGCCTTTTTTGTTATCAGCAACACACACATTACCGTTCAAGCATGTCAGACAATAAACCCGCCAACGAGCAAGGCAAGCCCCTGTTTTACGACCCGACCGAGCATCGCATCCGCAGCTTCGTCACCCGTGCGGGTCGTTTGTCGACCGGGCAGGCGCGGGCGATTGAAGAACTCGCGCCGCAGTTTTGCATTACTTATCAGAAGACGCCGCTCGACTACGATCAGGCGTTCGGGCGGCATGCACCGACGATTTTTGAAATCGGGTTTGGCATGGGCGAGACGACGGCGAAGATTGCGGCCGGCATGCCGGAGAAAAATTTCATCGGTGTCGAAGTGCATACGCCGGGTGTCGGCAGCCTGTTGAAGCTGATCGGCGAACAGGGGCTGACCAACCTGCGCCTGATCCAGCACGATGCGTTTGAAGTGATTACCCACATGATTGCACCGGCATCGCTGGCGGGCGCGCATGTGTTCTTTCCCGATCCGTGGCACAAGGCGCGGCATAACAAACGCAGGTTGCTCCAACCGCCGTTCGTGAGCTTGCTGGCATCACGGATTGCGCCGGGCGGGTATCTGCATTGCGCGACCGACTGGCAGGAATACGCGGAACAGATGCTGGAAGTGTTGAGCGCGGAACCGACGTTGACGAATACGGCTGATGGTTATGCGCCGCGGCCGGATTATCGTCCGGTGACGAAGTTTGAGAATCGCGGGTTGAAGCTGGGACATGGGGTTTGGGATCTGGTGTTTCGCAAAACCTGACCATGACTTCCGACGCCGCATCCGCTATTCACATATTTGACCTGGCGCTGCGCGGCGGAGCGGCGATGTTGCTGCTGCTGGTTGCCGCGCTGCTGGCGCGCGATCATGGCCGGTCGGCCGGAGCAAGATTGGGCGCATTGTTCGCGCTCGGTGTGGCGGCATATGCAGTGAGTTCCGCACCCGGCTTTGCCGCGCAACCTGTGTGGTGGCATGCGCCGATTCTTGCACTGTCCGCCGGCAATACGTTTATTTTCTGGATGTTTGCGCGCGCATTGTTTGACGATGCATTCACGTTCCGCCGATGGCATCTGGCAGTCTGGTCGGTGCTCGCTGCGCTCGGCCTTGTCAATTGTTACCTGCTGCTTCCGTTGTACCTGCCGGAAGCGAACATCGTCCGTACCGTTATCCTGCTCGCCGCGCTTTCTTTCGCGCTGCTGGCGGTTGCGCATACGATGTCGACCTGGAAGTCGGATCTGGTCGAAGGCCGGCGCCGCCTGCGCATTTTCATCATCGGCGCAGCGGCTGGCTACACAGTAGTCAATACGCTGTCGAAATTAACGGCGTTGCCGGATTCGTCGGCATTGGTCAGCGCAACCAGCGCATTCAGTCTTGCCGTCATTACCTTGCTGATTGCCTGGGCCCTGCTCCGTGTGCCCGGCGCGGAATTGTTCCCGGCGGATACGGTTTCGGTGCAAGACCCGAAAGCCGGGACGATTGATCGTCACTCGACAGAAACGGACAATGCGGACGATGCGGTCGATGCGGTCGATCATGAACTGATCGCGGCCCTGGAACGGCTGATGACCGAAGAACAGGTCTATCAGCAAGAAAACCTGACGATAGGCGCGTTGGCCGCCAGTCTTGGCCAGCCGGAATACAAGTTGCGAAGGACCATCAATCAGGGACTCGGTTACCGCAATTTCAATGTGTTCCTGAATCGGTATCGCATCATGGATGCCAAATCGGCGTTGGCCGACCCAGGTCAGGCAAATGTATCGGTGCTGGCCATCGCGATGGATGCCGGCTTTCAATCTCTCGGCCCGTTCAACCGGGCCTTCAAAGCCGAAACCGGCATCACGCCGACCGAGTTTCGCCGCATGAATTTGTCTGAATAATTTCACCATAGATCGGGAACGAATAAAGTTAGACCCCGATCCCCTCACCCCGGCCCTCTCCCAGAGGGAGAGGGTGAGAATAGCGGCCCGAAAAATCAAACCTTTTCGAGGCCGGATCAATAAACCCGTGCCAAACCTGGCTGATTCTGGAATCGGCTAGCTCGATTCCACATTCGGCGAGCCGCGCGCCGCCTCTTCCTGCAAGCTTTGCACTGGCAATGTTTCAGGAGCGATGGAAATGCGCATCTATTTTGTGGCGGCATCAATTGTTTTATTTCTCTCTGCTTGCTCGGCGCTCCGGATCGACCGTCCGCTGCAAGTCGCGTCAGGCCTGACCAGCCACCTGGTCTGTTCCGGAACCTTCATTACCGGCCTGGACCCGGATCGGGTCTATGCGGAAACCATACGACCGATGCGCGGCGTCGGGCTGTTTGAATGGGCATTGACGTATGAAGTTGACAGGCAGCATCGGCAGGTCACTACCTCCGTGGCGGGCGCCTTTACCAGCCGCGCTGTCTATAGGGACGGGATGGGCTGCCTCCTTCTGGCGCAGGACGAGGCGAACGACGGGTTCGATGCAAAGCCAATCGAACCCGGTGCGCCGGAAGCGGCTCCGCCATTCGGGTCGCACTTGCCGGACATCGCCGGCCCTGCGGTCGTGGCGGCTTCCGATGGCAAGCTGAAGGCCGCGGTTAATCGGGCTTTCGTCGAACCGCAACAGCCGCCGTTTCACAACACCAAGGCAGTCATCGTCTTGCGCGATGGGAAGATCGTGGCGGAGCGTTATGCAGAGGGTTATGGAACCGAAACACGGCAGCCGGCATGGTCGATTTCGAAATCGGTAATCAATGCGTTGGTCGGTATCCTAGTGAAGCAACGGCGGCTTACGCTGGACGCCCCTGCGGCAGTGCCGGCCTGGGCCGGTGCGGACGACCCGCGACGGGCCATCACGATCGATCATTTGCTGCGCCAGACCAGCGGCCTGAATTTTGTTCAAGACAATAGCGGATTCGATCCCGACTCGCATATGAAATTCATCGAGCGCGACATGGCGGGATTTGCCGATACCGCTGAACTGGTTGTGCCGCCGGGCAGCAGATGGACTTACAGCGATGCCAATTTCCTGCGGCTGTCGCGGATGGTACGCGACGCAAGCGGGGGAAGTGCAGCCGATGTATTGCGCTTTGCCCGACGCGAACTATTCGAGCCGCTTGGCATGCGGCACGTCACGCTCGAATTCGATGCGGCCGGCACGCCGATCGGCTCGACCTTCATGTATGCATCGGCACGCGACTGGGCACGTTTCGGCTTGCTGTATTTGAACGATGGGATGGTTGGCGAAAAACGTATTTTGCCGGAGGGGTGGGTACGCTATTCATCATCGCCGACGCTGGATACCGGATATGGGGCGGGCTTCTTCACGAATCTGGGCACCGGCAACGTTCCGCAATGGGGCGTGCCGTGGGGGATGCCAAAGGTGCCGCGTGACGCATTCTTTGCGCGCGGTTATATGGGGCAGTACGTTGTGGTCGTGCCTTCGGAGCGGTTGGTGGTGGTGCGGCTCGGCGTATCGCACGTGCGCGGAGATGATGTGGAAAGCACGGAGCGGTTGGTGGCGGCTGTGGTGGCGGCTTTGCAGGGGAAATAGTTGATGTATGGGACAGATATGCAAGTCTTTGCTTGAGTGCAGCGAGAACCTCAAACGATTGCAGATTGACGATTGACAAAAGGGCGAGATCCCTCGTCGCGTTGCTCTGTCGGGATGACAGGTTGGTAGGTTGGCGACAGGAAGCCTTGACGCGGCGGTTTTTTGAGTGGGTAGGAATGGCTCGATGTCGGAATTGTCATGCCCTGAAACCGTTCAGTATCATCCTTGCCGCCGTTTCACCAGCCGCTTCTATCCCAGCTCTCAAACGCCAGTGATATTCCCGGCATCTGCCGAAAAAATTTCTTGCCCACTCGTAACGGTCACCTTCATCATGAATTGCATCGAAGCGATCCCGCACACGCATAAGGTGGAGGCGTTTCGAGTAGCGAGGAAAATCAGCCTTACACAGCACGGCACCAGGGACAAAACACTGTCTCAGGATGAAATGCATCCCATAGATATGGCTGGCCTATTTATGCAAAACAGGGTCTAATCTCCCGGCCTGCGTTGCAAAGAATGCAGTTTGGTTCAAGCCGATCATGTGTTCAAGTGAATCGACAACAATAAAAGGAGCAGCATGGATTGGGTGTTTATTGCACTAGGCAGCATTACTTTCATCGTTTCCCTCATTGCCTGGCTGGGGCTTACCGTGCGCATCTGGAAGACCAGTCCGGCGGGCGCGGTGTTTTCTTTTTTCCTTGGACTGCCGTCTTTATATTTTCTCTTCAAGTATTGGGGCGACGAAGAGCGTGACATCCGCGCACCGTTCTTTACCAACCTCGGACTATCGGTCTTGTATCTTCTGTTCGTGTTTACGGTGCCGACCTATAAGGAGGGTTATTCGTCAGATGACGAGCGCGCGCAGAAACTGGCCGTGGCTGTTAAATCCAATCCCGAGATGGAACGTTGGTGCCGCGAAAAGCATGAGGCTGTGTATAGCCCTGCTCTTGGCACCTGCGTGGAACCGGATGAGGATCAAGAGCAAGAGAACGTTGATGATGACACCGACGTGATAGCACAGCTTGAAAATCATTTTTTACGGAATGGCTTGGAAGTACAAGTTTTGGAGGTCGACGAATCAACGCCGGGCGGCCAGCGTATGGCAAACTCGCCGGAATTGAAACGCATGATGCAGTTCGAGATTAAAAGCAAAACGCTTTTGCCGACTCTGGTCATGGTCGGTGAATGCATCTCACCGGATGCCTGCAGTCGTCTCGCTAGCCATAAGAACTCGTCAGATGGCCCTTTTTCCGTTGCCAGCAATGGAAGTCTGATGTTTTTCTCGTTCCATATCATCGGTGATGAAGAAAAGATCAAGCAGGCAAAGCAGTTGTTTAAAAGCTTTAAAGCGGTCTAAGCTGGACTTTATCCATTTAAGGCATGTTTAGAGCGTCTGACAAAATAGCCTGGGGCTGTTAGTCCGAGTGTGGGTGTAGCAGGGGTTTCGTGGGGTATCGCCTCATGCCTGCGAAACCGTCAAGGCTTGCAAGCCTTGACGCGCGCACCAGCGGGAATCTCCACCGTCAGCGCTTCTGCGGACGGATGAGATTCCTCGTCGCGTTGCTCTGTCGGAATGACGGGTGAGAGTCCACAAGCCCTAAAACTGTCATTCCGAGCGAAGAGAGGAATCTCATCCATTCGCACCGCTACTGAAGTTTGAAATTCCTCGCCGTTGCACGCATCGGGATGACAATTCATTTTTTTGGACACTCTAAGCAACGCAAACCCGATTGGCGCGGTCTACGGACGACTCCCGCTCTGCGACGGAGCCCAATCATGCGCATATTGCCAATCGGGTTTGCAAATTTAGTCGCGCCTTACTTGTCGCCGGCAATCGCATTGCGACGGCCGCCTTGCACTCGAATGCCGTCCCATATGCGCTAGCTAACTGCTCAACGCCCGCATCACTTCATACAGATTGGCCTTCCCTTCAAACCCGATGCCGGGCAAATCAGGCATCGTGATGAAGCTGTTTTCAACCTTGACGCCGTCCGGGAAACCGCCGAATGGCTGGAACAGGTCGGGATAGGACTCATTGCCGCCCAAGCCCAGACCCGCCGCAATATTGAGCGACATCTGGTGCCCGCCGTGCGGGATGCAGCGGTCGGCGGACCAGCCGTGCTGGCGCAGCATGTCGAGCGTGCGCAGATACTCCACCAATCCATAACTCAACGCACAATCGAACTGCAGCCAGTCGCGGTCCGCGCGCATGCCGCCGTAGCGGATCAGGTTGCGCGCGTCCTGCATCGAGAACAGGTTTTCACCGGTGGCCATCGGCTTGTCATAGTAATTGCGCAGCACCGCCTGCAATTCATAGTCGAGCGGGTCGCCGGCTTCTTCGTACCAGAACAGGTCGTATTGCGACATCGCCTTGGCATATGCGATCGCGGTATCCATGTCGAAGCGGCCATTGGCGTCGACGCACAATTTCTGTCCATCCTGCAGCACGCTCAACACCGCATCGATGCGGCGTAAATCTTCATCGAGCGCAGCGCCGCCGATCTTCATTTTCACGACGCTGTAGCCGCGGTCCAGGTAGCTGCGCATTTCATCCTTCAATGCGTCGTATCCCTTGCCTGGATGGTAATAACCGCCCGCCGCATACACGAACACTTTCCTGTTCGCTACGCCGTTGCCGTACTGGTCCGCGAGCAGCTGGAACAGCGGCTTGTCTTCGATCTTGGCAACCGCATCCCAGATCGCCATGTCCATCGTGCCGATCGCGACCGAGCGCTCGCCGTGGCCGCCGGGTTTTTCGTTGGTGAACATGCAGTCCCAGATCTTGTGCGGATCGAGATTGGCGCCCGCGTCATTGATCAGCGTCTCGGGCGCCGCTTCGAGAATGCGCGGGATGAAAC
>MESE01000038.1:73733-146907 GCA_001770855.1 Burkholderiales bacterium RIFCSPLOWO2_02_FULL_57_36 | reverse complement strand
TTCTTTTGCGTCGCCAAAAGCAAGTACCCAAAGAAAAGGCGACCCTACAAAGCGCCCTGCGGGGTGAAGCAGGGAATTCGGACAGCATGCTGTCCGCCTGCGCAACGGTTTGCGCTTGCAAGCGCAAACTCCTTTGCCCACAACGGGAAGCGAAACGAACTCGCTGCCCTTGCAGGGCGCATTGCTCTCACGGGTACCCGCAGGGCAGCGTCTTGCGGTCGCCTTTCTTTGCTTACTTTCTTTGGCGAAGCAAAGAAAGTAAGTAGCCGCCGGGCTGAAGGAGTCTGCGCTTGCAAGCGCAAACCGTTTCGCAGGCGGATCGCATGCGATCCGAATTCCCTGCTACCCCCCCCGGCGACCATCCACGAAAGGAAAACCGTGTTGCGTTTTCGAAGGAGTGCGTACCGTGAAAAACGCTGCCTCCTGGCGAAACTGCAGCCTTGTTTTCCACCTACACCCGCCTAAACGCAATGCTGCTCCTGTTGCCAAGTGACCCAGTAGTACGAGACCTCAATTATCTCGTGGTTGATTGACCAGCCCCCCGGAAAATCACGCTTCATCATCAACCGTAATGGATCGATGACGTGCGATGCGCACCAGATTCCGCCCCTGCTCTTTTGCATTTTTCAGAGCGCGATTGGCGACCCTGATCAACTCTTCATAGCCAAGTTCGCCGTTGGGAACCATGCTGGCCACGCCGATCGAAATGGTCAGTACGTTTTTTTCAGACCATTCGCTGGGTATCTGCAGCGACTCCATGCCGGCGCGGCATGTTTCCGCAATCGTCATTGCACCCTGGCTATCGGTATTTGGTAGAAGAATTGCAAATTCGTCGCCGTAACGGCCTGCCAGGTCGGCCGGGCGCTTGAGGATCGCAGTGACGACGGCTGCGAATTTCTTCAGACATTGGTCGCCGGCCTCGGCGCCATGGCTTTCACCATATAACTTGAACAAATCGACATTGCAGAGCAGCAGCGACACTGGATATTTATCGCGCTGTGCGCGCGGCCATTCGGCTCTCAATACATCATCGAAGCGGCGTCGGTTCACCAGGCCGGTCAGCGCATCGCGCGCGGCGAGTTTTTGCAGCTCCGCATCGACGGCAGCCAGTTTGCGTAGTTCCAGATTGGCTTCGGCCAGCTTTTGCTGACTCTCGCGCAGAAAATGGAATGCTTCGTCGCGCTCCAATCCGGCGGTGTAAGCCGTGGAGTGATAACGGATACGCGCCAGCAACTCAAGCCGGTCCGGCAGCTTGACCACATAATCGTTGGCGCCGACATCAAACGCCCGCGCTTTGAGTTTCGGATCTTCCGCGACGGACAGTACGATGACCGGCACACCGGCGGTTTCCGGATGGGCGCGATACTGACGCACCAGCTCGAAGCCATCGATGCCGGGCATCGACAAGTCTTGCAGGATCACGGTTGGTTTGAGTTCGATTGCATTCTGCACCGCGGCGGCGGCCGAATCGACATAATGAAATTCAATATCCGGCTGCTCGCCCACCATCCCGCGCACAATCTGGATGATGGTCATTTGATCGTCCACCAGCAAGACTCTCGGCTTGAGCCGGGTGACCTGGGATCCCGGGTAAGTGCTCTGAACAGAAATATCAGCCATCTTTTCCTCTACGGTATGAATGCTTTCATGGAATGCCGCAGGCCGGACACGCGCAGCATCGACTTGTGTAATAAAAGACACAAGGCTTGAATTGCCTTATTGCCAATTTATTATTGCGTTAGTCCAATTGTTAAGCAAGCACTATAGATCGGGAACGAATAAAGTTAGAACCCGATCCCCTCACTTGCAGTGCGCGTATTCGCTTGCATGCGAATACCGTTACGCAGGCGTGGCGCATGCGCCACCCCCGGCCCTCTCCCAGAGGGAGAGGGTGAGAATAGCAGCCCGAAAAATAGAACCTTTTCCGGGCCGAATCAATAAGATCGAATGGCAACGGCCGTCCAGGCGTCTGGCGTGGCTTTGCGGGCAATATCCTGCAAGGTATTGGCGAATATCCAACACTCGATGGAATTACGCGGTTGAGCATTTGCCGTTAATCGGCCTTTTTTTCATCGGCGTCCGGTTCTGCCGCAGCTTGCGGTACAGGTTCGGAACCGGCAAGCGCCGCGCGGCTCAACCATTGCGCAACATCCACTCCGAGCGCTTGCGCATCGCGTTCCAGAATACTGCAAGTCCCTAGATAAGCGCCGAAAGCGCCGCCTGTGGACGAGCGTTTTTTAATCGTGGTTTGGAGAACCTTGCCGTTTTGCACAAGATCCGCGCGCATCGTCATGGATTTCGGTCCGCTCCATGCGCCGCCGCCAACGCCGCGCACGCTGAGAATCGTGAGATGCAGTACCTTGTCCGATCCTGCCGCACCGGGATCCTTGATCTGCAGGCTGCCGGGGAAATTCTGACTGACGCGCTCATACACGTGGTTGCCGAGCAGGTTTTCGAGCGCGCATTCCTCCCTGATTTTGCGTCCCACCATTGCTTGTGCATCATAGACTGCCGGCACTTGAACCAGCAATTTTTCCTGGGCATGCGCAAGGGACATCGCCGGCATGGCGCACGCGAGGACAACCAGGCGATTCAGTCGGATTTTCATGGAGCTTTGGTTCTTTCAGGTTAGAAGTCCGTTCAGTTGCATCAATGCGTTCGTGCGCAATCGCTTGCCGCTCCCTCATCAAGCGGCACGTAAAACGCGCGGCCCATCCGGTGTCTGAATGTGCGCGACAAGGTACGGGGGTTCGCCTTGCGCAATAGGATACACAGGAAAATTTCCGCTGAACCCGATCGATTGCAGCAATTCCGCGATTCGGTCCGCTTGCGGATGGAATCCTTCCAGCTTGACCAGGCTGCAGCCTTGATCCTTAAGATTGATTGCCGGGTGCGGCCCGTTGTGCCATTCGATCAGCGTCGGCGCCATGCCGTGCATCGGAAGGCTGCCGTCGCCCGGTATGGTGATCAGCCAATTCAACGCACCGCGGGTCATCGGCTCCATATTCCCCAGCGGAACCGGCGACGCCGCCACGGCGGCGTGAATGTCATTGGTTCGCGCAACCCACGTCGCCAGCCGCGGCATGGCATTCCGGTCCATGCGATCGAGTTCGAACCAGCGCGGACGCGCAGGGCCGGGCGCGCCGGGATTGATCGCAATCACTTCAAGAAAAATTTCATCGCCAAGTTTAATCAACGCGTTGTGCGTTGCCATGCGCGGATGTTCGCCGCCCGGCTGGGGCGTCACTCCCAGGCATTGGCGTACATATTCGACGCCCTGCACCAGTGAAGGCGCAACAATCACGATGTGGTCCAGCTGCGAGGTCAGCATGAATTCTCCTATGTTCCGGCGCGAGCCGGGGCTTGCCGCAATTGCTGCGCATAATCCGTTCGTCATTCCGGGCACAGCGAGGAATGACGGCATTGGGGATTTTCGACTTCCTTAGAGGATCGCCGAAGATCCGCCTTCCTGCTTCATCCACTCGCCATCGCTTTTTACTACCTTGTCGGCATAACTTGCCAGCTTCACCGCGATATCGACCGCCTTCTTTACAAATTCGTCTTCATTGAGTTCATTGACTTCCTTGTTCTGGACATAGGCGGCGAATATCGTTGCCGACATGCCGGCAACGACCGACTCGCTGTGCTGCAGGCTGAAATAAGATTCTTTGGCCATTTGGTCACCCTTAAAAGGAAAACAATTGATGCAATTATGCTCACGCGGGAAAATGACGTTGATCGTGCTTTCGGAAGCAATATTCGTTTACAGCTTCTTTTGCCAAAACATTGCTTTACCCATCGCCGGGTCCAGTTCATAACCGGCGAACCCTTCGCGGCGATACGCTGCCTGCGCGACGCGATTTCCCTCCAGCACTTCCAGCGTCACTTTACAGCAGCTTAGTTCGATTGCAATGGCTTGCGCCTTTTGCAGCAAAAGCCGGGACAAGCCTCTGCCGCGGAATGCCTGCGAAACAATCATGTCGTGAATGTTCAACAAGGGTTTGCAGGAAAATGTCGAAAAACCTTCGATGCACACCGCAAGCCCCGCCGGCTGTTTAGCCACCAAGGCGAGAACGACGTGCACCGATCTTCGTTTATTCAATTCAGTTGCGAGATTGGCTTTTACATGATCCGACAGCGCTTGCCCGCCGCCCATCGGGTCAAGCGCGTATTCGCTCATCAGTTGCACGAGTGCTTGCGCATGTTCTGGATTCTCCAGATTTGCCTTGATAATTTCAGTCACTTGATTCGTTCTCTCGTTGTGGATTGATCGACTTCCGGCTAACCACCTGATTTGCCACTTTAGAAATTGCAACCTCCCATGCTATCGGCCAATTGAGTGGCCGATTCATGCGAACTCGCACCGAGACGAGGTCTCTAAAGTATAAGGCAATGTATGAATGCGTCAGCGATTGCCGGAACAGCATGCCGTTTCATAACGCGAACAAAAGGAGTTTGCAATGAACACAACCAGTCCGAATAGAAGCAGGAAGCAGTCTGCCAGTAGTTCTGAATCCCGGCGGAAACAATCGGGTGATCAACATGTTCTACCGCTGGGTGACACGGCCGAAGCGCCACACAGGCCGCATCGCATCAGCCGTGAAGACATGCAGAAATTACCTCCCGATGTTCCCGATTCAGACGAACCTGTATCGGGTTGATCGGCAAAAAGTTTTACAACCGGCAGACGGACCAGCGAGCGGTGAAACCGCTTCGCGGCCGGTGTAAAGATGTGCTTGCTGTCGATTTCAACCAACCGATTTATTGCGGCCGCATCAAAAACAGGCGGTCGCCCAATTCCAAATTTTTCATGACACGCAATGCCTTCGGCGCCGTCTGTCGAATATCACATACAAGTACACCGCAATATTCACTGCAATCAGCACTGCCCCCAGCACGTAGCGCAATTCCAGCGTCAGGTTTTCAGGATACAAAACCTTCAGCACGAAATGCTCGATGAAGCCGCCTGCATATCCGGATTCGCCGCCGATGCGACGAAAATAATTTTCCAGCGGCGTCAGCGGGCAAATCCAGTCGGCCCATTGCACGGCAACGCCCCAGCACAGCGCCACGATATGCCACCACAAAATTTTCCTGTATCGCAAGACCAGCAAGCCGCCAAGCAGCGCAAACACAACAAATGCGAAATGGATGATCAGCACGAAATCTGCAAGCAGCCGGTACATCATGTCGGCCTCCGTGGCGCCTGCCCATTGCGCTTGCCGGGCATGGCGGATATAAACGACGACCGGGCCCGGTTCGTCGGGCGTGAATAGCGCGGACCGTTGTGAATGGCGGAAACAAGTGGCGTTTTCATCGCAAAACCAAGTTTAGCTTAGAATGCTTGTCCGAATGTTGCTGCTTTCGGAAGCAGCATCGTGATGCATGTCGGCTACCCGCGTCCATCGATATCGACAATATTTCAACACAGGCTTTATCACTCACACAGTAAGGAATTGAACATGAGCGTTAAATTAACCAAACAATCGATCGATCTCGGCATCGTCACCACCAACGGGCCGGCGATGCTGGCGTTCTATCGCGATGTGCTCGGGTTCGAGTTCCTGCGCGAGATGCCGATGCCGGGCGGCGCCGGCACCATGCATCAGATGCTGTGCGGCGAGAGCATGATCAAACTGGTGGTTTTGGACGAGACACCGGCTGTGGCGCCGCCGGGCGGCATTCAGGGCGCAACCGGTTATCGCTACTGGACCATCTCGGTCAGCAATATGGGTGAGTTGCTGCAAAGCTGCGCCGGCCAGGGACATACGGTCGTGATGAAGGAACGCGAGATCCGTCCCGGCGTCAGGATTGCGATCGTCGCCGATCCGGATGGGAACTGGGTTGAATTTTTATCCTTGGGCTGATCGGCATCTCAGCGTAATCAACGACACCGTCATTCCAAGGGAAACCGTCAGCACCCTTTGACTTGGAATATCAGTCGCGATTAACCAGCGTATCGCCTTCGGTCATCGCGGCGCCCGTTCGTACCAGCTGGTCAATCGCCCATTGCACCAGTTGCGTTTCCGGCTGGTGCAGGTAGCGTCGATTGGCGCTGGCGAACAGCCGGATGTCCGTCATCAATTGCAATACCTCTGTCAATGCAATACGCTGGCGCTCCAGCAGCAGAAATTTCAACAAGACCTTGATCGCATTCTGTGCATTGCGCACCGGGTCGGCGGAAAGGTAGTCGATTCTTGAGAACGCGGCCTTGAGCGATTTTGGCACATCGGTGAACGGTGCGCCATGACCGGGAATGACGATGCGGATATCGAGGGTTTCGATCAGCTCCAGTGTCGCGCGCGTTTCCGCGAATCCGGGTTCACCATCCAATTCCGGAAAGATCACGCCGAATCCGTTTTCCCATAATGCGTCGGCAGAGATCAGGATGCGCTCTTGAGGACAATACAAAATCAGCGAGTGCGGATCATGCCCGGGTGCCCCGAGCACCTGCCAGTGGAGGTCGCCCAGCTCGATCATATCGCCCGGCGCAAGCGTGTCATCGAAGGTGAAACGCTCGCATTGCTGACCGGTCGATGCGTACGTCAGCGCCTCTTCATCCCATGCGCGTACCTTATCCGCTTCCGCCGCCGGAATCACGGTGCGGCAAGCGTATCTGCGTTGCAGCGCGGTATTACCGCCGCAGTGATCGGAGTGCAGATGGGTATTGACCAGCAAATCGAGCGGCCGTCCCTGCAACGCATGTTCGACCAGGGCCAGGGTTTGCGGCGCATGCGTCAGATAGCCGCTATCGACTAGTGCGGTTTGATTCCGGCCAATGAATACGATATTGTTGGATGACAGCCAGCCGCGTTGCAGCACCTGCATCGTGGCGGGGAAATTGGCGGCGTTAGTCATTTTCATTTGAAATATCAGTTTGAACCACGACGTGCATGCTGCGCTAACGGCTGTTTTTCAGATTGATAGAATTCAATTGCCATCTTGCCGACGCTTGATTTCCATCCATATGGTGCGTTTGACTTCCTCGCTTGCGCTGCTCCACTGCATGATTTCATCGATGGTGCGAAAGCAGCCTGCACACAGCCCTGTGCGCGGGTTCATGGTGCAAATGCTGGTACATGGCGACGGCATGGCGCCGACATGGGAGCGTGGATCGAATTCTTTCATTGGTGTGTTTTGCACCGCCATTTTATTTCAGGGCGATTTGCGCCCTGTCAAGCGCTCCGGCACCACGTATGTCCATTCGACGCCGATGCCGCGAACAGGCGCATCGGTTTGGAATATTTATCCCTTTTTGCTACCCATTACCAGCAACACGCCTCCAGCGACGATGGCACCGATGCCCGCCCAGATCGGAATATTGACCTGCTTTTTCTCTTTCACCGAAAATTCGAGCGGCCCCAGTTTCACGTCGTGCGTTTCCTGGGTATAGCTGAACCCGCCGTAGGCCAGCGCCAGCGCGCCGGCGATGATGAGTGCGAGTGCGGTTACCTTGATTGTATTCATTTGTGTCTCTTTATAAAATAATGGGTGTAGCACACGATACACCAGGTTCACTCGAAACCCTCTTTTGTTTGAATTCTGCCATCGAGCCGTCTTCAGCAGGCTATCGGATTTTTCAGCTCTGGCGCTTGGCAAAGATCGCGTTGCCGGCGCGGCTGACCGCCTTGCGCCCCAGATGCTGCGATATGAATTGTCCCGCATCGACTACCGTATCCAGATCGATGCCGGTTTCGATGCCGAGTCCCTGCATCAGATACAGTACATCTTCGGTGGATACGTTGCCGGTCGCGCCTTTCGCATACGGACAGCCGCCCAAGCCCGCAACCGAGGAATGAAAGATCGATACGCCGACTTCCATGCTCGCATACACGTTGGCCACCGCTTGCCCGTAGGTATCGTGGAAATGGCCGGCCAGCCGATCGATCGGGAAATCCTTGGCGAGGCGCTGCATCACGGTGTGCACCTTGCGCGGCGTAGCGACGCCGATCGTGTCGGCGATATCGATTTCATCGCAACCCAGATCGCGCAGGCGTTGCACCACGTCGGCCACGCTTTCCGGCGATACGTCACCCTGATACGGGCAGCCGAACGAACAGCTGACGGCAGCGCGCAAGCGCAATCCGTGCTGCTTGGCCGCTTGCGCGACGTCGCGAAAACGTTCGATCGATTCGGCAATCGAGCAATTGATGTTCTTTTGTGAAAACGCTTCCGATGCGGAACCGAAAATCACGATCTCGTCGGCTTTCGCCGCGAGTGCCGGTTCGAAGCCTTTCATGTTCGGCACCAGGGCAGAGTAGATGACGCCTGGTTTGCGCGCGATGCCGGCCATTACCTCGGCGGAAGTCGCCATCTGCGGCACCCATTTCGGCGACACGAACGACGCCGCTTCGATGTTGGGAAATCCGGCTTGCGTCAGGCGATCGACCAGCGCGATCTTGATGTCGGCGCCTATCGTTTCCTTTTCGTTTTGCAGGCCGTCGCGCGGACCGACTTCGACGATTTTTACGCGCCTGGGAAAATCATTCTGACTGCTCATGTCAATATCCTCTCATGCGATCGACGATGCCCGCGATCGGTTCGCCGCGCTCCAGTGCGCGGATTTTTCCGGCGATCTGACGCACGCTGTCGCCGCGCAAGGTCAACGCCGCAATATGCGGCGCTCGAAAACTCATCGAGGCCGACCTGGCCAGCGTAACAGCGCACGCCGGAAATAATGTCGAAAACTCGATTCATGAAATTTGCGCCTTTGATTTATATAACGAATTTCACTTATCCTGTCACACCAAATCTGTCGCGTGCCACTATTAATAAAAAAAACGACCGTTGCGGCACCATTAATAAAATTTTACAGCATGCTAGCTAAACATTGCCTGGCGTTTTCCGCCCTTTTGGCCACCCAATCGAATCTGATCAATTGAAGGCCTTCATTGCCTGCACCCATGCGGACAAACTGATGATCGACAGGATTGCGCCTGAGTCCGATGCAGGCGTAGCCGCTTCGGCCGGTTTAGCCGTTTTTCTCGCTCGTAGCAATGCCATTGCGCCAGCAAATGCCGCTGCTGTGTGTGCACGGCTTGGACACCCACTCAACTCATTGACGAATGAAGCCATCCGCATTCCCGGACAAATTTTATCGGGTCCAATGACGAAACCTCCAGAAATTGCTTGCAGAAATTCCGATTGCCCGTTCGGCAATAATGTGATTTGATGCACGGCAATCAGCAGAATTTC
Organism: Burkholderiales bacterium RIFCSPLOWO2_02_FULL_57_36; assembly: GCA_001770855.1. Classification (GTDB taxonomy): domain Bacteria; phylum Pseudomonadota; class Gammaproteobacteria; order Burkholderiales; family Burkholderiaceae_D; genus MESE01. The sequence goes on along the minus strand of MESE01000038.1, from coordinate 137,712 downwards.
ATGCAATGCGTGCTTTCAGGCGCCAAGCATTGGCATGGCGCCTGCACAATGAAGATGCTCCGTTCTGACAGGCTACTTTTAAAAAATTCCCACTTATTCATTATGGCCTCTGCACCTCCCCAAAACGACCATCTGACGCACCTGTTATCACGTGTCGCGCTGCATGATCATCGCGCGTTTGAACAGCTGTATGGCCTGACCTCGGCCCATCTCTTTGGCATCGCGTTGCATATAGTGAAGCGACCGGATCGCGCCGAAGAGGTACTGCAGGAAGCCTATGTCAATGTCTGGAATCAGGCCGGCAGCTATGCCGCCGGCCTTGCCAGTCCGATGACATGGCTCATCAGCGTGGTGCGCAACAAGGCGCTGGATTGGCTGCGTCACGTCAAATTGGCGGACGAATCGACTGCCTTCCTGACGGACGATGAAGAAGATTTCATGCACCAGATCGCGGATGAAAGTGCCGGCCCGCATGAACTGTTTTCGCAAACTGCCGAAAAAATGCATTTGCAACATTGCATGGCCGCACTCGATGGGGCTCAACGTCAATGCCTGGCACTGGCTTATTACAATGGCCTGACCCATGCCGAGCTGGCAACGCATCTTCAAGCGCCGCTCGGCACGGTCAAGGCGTGGTTACGCCGCGGTCTGGAAAAGTTAAAAAAATGCCTGGACTGCGCCTATACCGTGCCAGCGGAAATTTGAGAATGCCATGAATTACAACCGCCCCCAGCTGCTGGACAAGCTCGCTGCCGCATATGTACTTGGCACCATGAGCGCCGGTGCACGCAAGCGATTCAGTCGCGTATTGGCCGATTCCATGGCGGCACAAAGAGCCGTCGCGGAATGGCAGACGCGTTTAGTGCCGCTGAATCAATCCATTGCGCCAGTGTCGCCGCCGGCCCGGCTATGGCAAGCGATTGCAGTCCGCACGCGGCCCCGCCCCCCAGTAGCTGCGCCCGGCTGGCTGGAAAAAATTGCCGGCAGCTACGCCGCCTGGCTCAAGCCTGCATTCGCCTTCAGTCTGGGCGTGGTGCTGGCGGCAGGGCTGATTCAGCAAATGCCGCAGTTGCTCCATATGGAAGCAAGCTCGAATGTCCTGGCCGCCAGCTATGTCGGCTTGCTCACCGATGCAGCCGGCGCCCCAGTCTTGGCTGCCAGCTCGCTGCGACACGGCAAGATACTGTCGGTCAAAATCCTGCGCCCACTGCATATTCCGCCCGGCCGGGTCGCCCAGCTGTGGGCATTGCCCACTGATGGCGCACCGGTCCCTATCGGCGTAGTCCCCGCCAATGAGAAAGCAACGCAACTGCACCTTGCCGCACCAGCCGAAAAGATTTTTTCCAAGGTGCCAAAGCTGGCCGTGAGTTATGAACTCGCGCCCATGGCAAACGCCCCCAGCGGTGATTTTGTCCTGAGCGGACATTGCATCAAGATCTGGTGAAAAATTATGAGCACCTAACATAATGACGATGGCAAGGCGCACCGACGCTGACCGGTCGACTGTACGGCGAGGAGGGTATAGCAGGCATGGGGCGCCCCCTCAGAATCATTATGTCAGGCGCTTTAAAAATATTTCACAAATAGTGCGTCCAGTAGCGCAAAGCTTACGTATCTCTCCTCATGAAGCAACCCTTGCCTCATATTTTGTATAACCTCCAAGGAGAGAATAATGAAACGTACCCTGATCATTGCTGCAATATCATTAGCCTTCAATACGCTGGCGTTTGCTGCCCCCACCACTGAAACGAACGGCGTGCTGCGCGATAGCACTGGACGTACCCTGTATGTCTTCGCCAAAGACGAAGTCAATAAAAGCAAATGTTCTAATGACTGCATCAAAGTCTGGCCGGCATTTGTCGCCAAGGAAGGCGCCCAGCCAAACGGCGACCTGACGCTGATCACGCGTGACGATGGCGCCAAGCAATGGGTATTGAAAGGCAAGCCACTGTATTTTTACGTAGGCGATAAAGTAGGTGAAATCAATGGCGACGGCATTGGTGGCACCTGGAGTGCGGTCCGTAGTAGCCCTGCCCCTGCAACGAGTAAAAAATCCAGCTATTAATCTGCTGCCACAGTATTGGGCACCGCAAGCACCATCATTAAACGGGAAATTCACGATGTTCAAATATTTTATCTCTGCACTACTCCTGGCTAACGCATGCGCGGCCCATGCTGTGCCCTTTGAGTCACACCAAACCAGCCCTACGGCAAAAATCCACTATGACGAGGCTAAGAAATCGCTAGATGCCAACAAGTGGAAGCCCGCATTAAGTAGTCTGCAAAAGGCGGTGGAACTGGAGCCGAATAATGCCGACATCCACAATTTGCTGGGTTACAGCTATCGAAAACAGGGAAATTTGGACAAGGCATTCGAGCATTACGGCATCTCATTGCGCCTGAATCCAGGCCATGTCGGCGCACATGAATACATCGGAGAAACCTACCTGCTGGTCAAGGATTTGCCTAACGCAGAAAAACATCTGGCAGCGCTGGAATCGCTCTGCAGCAAATCATGCGAACAATATCGCGACCTTTCCAAGGCGATCGGCGAGTACAAGAGCAAACAGTAATTGACAGGGGTTGAGGATTGCCGGTGTCTTGTCTTCGATACGGTTTCATGTTGATCGCTGACGGTACCGGCAGTTGCTTTTTATTTCCGTAATACGATAAAAAATTTCCGACGTCGACTTTCGTTTACCCCCTTGCCCGAGGGAGAGAATTTAGCTCATCCTCTCTGAAAGGGGGAAGGTCGGGACATCCTAGCGGTGTGGGATGCGGCCGACCGACGCGATCTTGATTTCGGCGCCTATCGTTTCCTTTTCATTTTGCAACCCGTCGCGCGGACCGACCTCGACGAATTTTACCCGCTTGGGCAAACCATTTAGAGTGCCTAGCATAATGCGGCACACTTGGAGAGGAGTGCGACGACCCGGACAACGTTCCTGGCTTCAGGCTGGGGGATTTTTCACTATGTTGGGCGCTCTAAACTGAGTCATGTCAATATCCTCTGATACGATCGACGATGCCCGCGATCGGTTCGCCGCGCTCCAGTGCGCGGATTTTTCCAGCGATCTGGCGCACGCTGTCGCCGCGTAATGTCAACGCCGCAATATGCGGCGTGATGGTAATTCTCGACTCTTGCCAGAATGGATGCGCGGGCGGCAACGGCTCTTCGCGAAACACGTCCAGCGTGGCGCCGGCAATATGCCCATTTTGCACCAGCTTGAGCAAATCTTCCTCGACCAGATGCGCGCCGCGCGCAACGTTGATCACATAGGCGCCTTGCGGTAGTTTCCCGAGTACAAGCTCATTCAGCAATCCCGCAGTTTCCGCAGTCAGCGGCAAGACGCATACCAGGACCCGCGAGACGCGCAGAAATTCATCCAGTCCTGCCGGTCCCGAATAGCAGCGCACGCCCGGAACATCTTTTTTGGTTCGGCTCCAGCCGTTGATCGGAAAGCCGAAATGCGCCAGCGCCCGGGCGATCTGCGTGCCCAGCACGCCCAGCCCGAGAATGCCGACCGCGAAATTTTTCTTGTCATGCGGTTTGAGAAAGCGCCATTGCGCGGCACGGTTCTGCATGTCAAATTCATTCAAGCGGCGGAAATAGCGCAGCACCGCATGCGTCACGTACTCCGCCATCTGCACGCCCATGCCCGCGTCGTCGAGCCGCACGATCGGCAGATCTTTCGGCAACGCATCGCCGAATTCCACGATCGCATCGACACCAGCTCCGACGTTGAATACCGCTTTCAATTCGGAATGTTGCTGCAGCATCGCAAGCGGCGGCTTCCAGACGATTGCGTAATCGGCCAGATCGTTGTCACCCTCGTGCCAGGCACGCACCTGCGCCTGCGGGAATTCATTGCGTATTTCGGCGATCCAGGGATCGGGGCTGCTGCCGGTTGTGTGGACGAGAATACGCATGAAATGGTTTGTTTACGCTGTTAGGAGATTCGTTGATGGCTGGGGTCGGAAGCCCAAATCGCGATAAAGCCTCAATCCGGTTTAAACACCAGCAATTGCGCCCCTTCCACGACTTGGTCGCCGACTGCATACAGCACTTCCTCAACCACGCCGTTGACCGGCGCCGCAATCGTATGTTCCATTTTCATTGCTTCCATGATCAGGAGTGGCGCGCCTTTCTCGACCGTCCCACCCTTGGCGGCCAGAACCGCGACAATCTTGCCCGGCATCGGCGCCGTCAGGCGGCCGCCTTCAGCTTCTGCTTCACCGGCATGCGCCATCGGATCGGTATAAGGCAGCACATGATGCATGCCGCCGATAAATACATGAAAAACGTCGCCGTCACGCACTACATTGCCATGCACGGTTTCATTGTCAAGCTTGATCATCAAGTTATCCGCATCGCGTCCGAGCACGGTCATCGTCGTAGATGCATCGCGATGCCTGATGGTCCATCCGCTTGACAGATAGCCAACCTGCACCGGATACGCATGTGCATCGTCGGCAAAATCAAGCTGCCGTTGCAATGCGCCATTCATACGCCAGCCGCTGGCGTCGGCCCATGGATCGTTCGCGGTCAGCGTCCGGTTCCGTTCCGAGTCGAGCAATGCCGCCGCGGCCAGTGCCAGCACCTCAAGCGAAACCGGTTGCAAAACCGGAAACAGTTCATGCTGGTTACGTTCGATCAACCCGGTGTCCAGATCGGCCGTTGCGAACGGCTTGCTTTCGATCAACCGTTTGAGAAACCCGGTGTTGTTGGACAGTCCGACAATCCGGTATTCGGATAGTGCCTGCGACATGCGTATCAACGCTGTCTCTCGATCCTTTCCCCATACAATCAGTTTGGCGATCATCGGATCGTAGAACGGCGAAATCGCATCCCCTTCGCGCACGCCGGAATCGATCCTCACATAGCCGCCTGCGGCTCCGATCTCACCCTCTCCCTTTAAGGGAGAGGGGTAAAGCGGGGTTCCGAGCGACATGTCGCGTGCCGCTGAACGCCCGTCCGCGTATTCGCGGACAGACCGCCCCAGAGGAGGGGGAGAGGGTAAGCTGCCCGCACCACCACCGGCAACAGCAGCCACGTTCAAACTCTGCAACAAACCACCCAACCCAAACTCCACCCCCGCAGGCACCCGCAAATGCCTCAACGTCCCGATCGACGGCAAAAACCCCTTCTCCGGATTCTCGGCATAAATCCGCGCTTCGATCGCATGACCGTTAATTGCCAGTTGCTCTTGCGCCAAAGGCAGCGGCTCGCCCGCAGCCACACGCAACTGCCACTCGACCAGATCGGTGCCGGTGATCATTTCGGTCACCGGGTGCTCGACCTGCAGCCGCGTGTTCATTTCCATGAAATAGAACGAGCCATCCTGGTTGGCGATGAACTCGACAGTGCCTGCGCCGACATAGCCGACGGCCTTGGCCGCCGCGACCGCCGCATTGCCCATCGCACGGCGCCGCTGCTCCGTCATGCCGGGCGCCGGTGCTTCTTCCAGCACCTTTTGATGGCGGCGCTGCACCGAGCAGTCACGTTCGAACAGGTAGACGCAATTGCCGTGAGTATCGGCGAACACCTGGATTTCGATATGACGCGGGCGCGTCAGGTATTTTTCGACCAGCACCTTGTCGTCGCCGAAGCTGCTGATCGCCTCGCGTTTGCACGACGCGAGCGCTGCCGTGAAATCGGCGGATTTCTCGACAATGCGCATGCCCTTGCCGCCACCGCCGGCACTGGCTTTCAACAGCACAGGATAGCCGATCCGGTCCGCCTGTTGATTCAGGAATGCGGCGTCCTGATTGTCGCCGTGATAGCCGGGCACCAGCGGCACGTTGGCCTTTTCCATTAATCCCTTGGCGGCGGATTTCGACCCCATGGCGCGGATTGCCGATGCGGGCGGGCCGATGAAGACCAAGCCAGCCTTGGCGCATGCGTCGGCGAAGTCGGCGTTTTCCGACAAAAATCCGTAACCCGGATGAATTGCGTGCGCGCCAGTCGACAATGCGACTTCGATGATCCGGTTGCCGCACAGGTAACTTTCCTTGGCTGGCGCCGGTCCGATCAGGACTGCTTCATCGCATATGGCAACATGTTTGGCGCCGGCATCCGCTTCCGAATACACCGCGACGCTTTTGACGCCGAGCCGGTGTGCGGTTGCGGCAACGCGGCAAGCGATTTCGCCGCGGTTGGCAATCAGGATTTTGGTGAACACGCATGCTCCTTGATGGTTGAGCGTCAGGTTTTCGGTTTTACTCTGTTCCCCCTTACAGGGGAAAGAAATTATCTTTCTCAGTCACCGCACTTGGCTTGTTCCAACGTATGCTTCGCGTGCAGCCCGAGCTTGGCCAGCAGCGCCTGGTCTTCTTCCACTTCGGGATTGCCGGTCGTCAGCAATTTATCGCCGTAGAAAATCGAATTGGCGCCGGCAAGGAAACACAAGGCCTGCACCGCTTCGCCCATTTGCCGGCGTCCGGCGGACAGGCGCACGCGCGCTGTCGGCATCGTGATGCGCGCCACCGCGATGGTGCGCACGAATTCGAGCGGATCGAGCGGATCGAGACCGTGCAGCGGCGTACCTTCAACCTGCACCAGATGATTGACCGGCACCGATTCCGGATACGGGTCCATGTTGGCCAGTTGCGCAATCAATCCCGCGCGCTGCAGGCGCGACTCGCCCATGCCGACGATGCCGCCGCAGCACACCTTGATGCCCGCGCCGCGCACGCGGCCCAGCGTATCGATGCGGTTTTGATAATCGCGCGTGGTAATGATGTTTTCATAAAATTCCGGCGCGGTATCGAGATTGTGATTGTAGTAATCGAGCCCTGCATCCTTCAACCGTTCCGCTTGTCCTGCACCGAGCATGCCCAGCGTGGCGCAGGTTTCCAGTCCGAGCGCCTTGACTTCGCGCACCATTTCTTCGACCTGTTCCAGATCGCGGTCCTTCGGTTCACGCCATGCGGCGCCCATGCAGAAGCGGGTGGCGCCATGCGCCTTGGCTTCGCGCGCGGCCTGCAGCACGGTATCGAGCGGCAGGATTTTCTGCGCGGTGACGCCGGTGTCGTAACGCGCCGCTTGCGGACAGTAGCCGCAGTCTTCCGGACAGCCGCCGGTCTTGATCGACAACAGCGTGGCCAGTTCGACTTCGCTCGGGTCGAAATGCTCGCGATGGATCTGCTGTGCGCGGAACAGCAAGTCGTTGAACGGCAAGTCGAACAGCGCGACGATATCCTCGACCGGCCATGCATTGTTTGCAGGGGCCGCCGCGATGGCGGATTTTTTGGTACCCGGGACAAATAAAACAGGTTGGGACGACATGAACAATGTTCCTTATATCAAGTTGAAACAGGACGCGTGCCGGGCCAGCCCGGCAAACGCGAAAAATCGAGAAAGTCTGCCGCAGCAACCGCGGACGGCACCGGCAGCCATGGTAACGCGCCAAGCGGCGGCGCCTTGAGTCTGGCCGCCAATGCGTCGACATTGGCTTCCGCATGCGGCATCTCCGGGTCGATGCCGTTGGCTACCCAGCCAGCCAATGTCAGTCCGCGCGCGGCAATCGCATCGGCGGTCAACAGTGCATGATTGATGCAGCCGAGCCGCAAGCCGATCACCAGAATTACCGGCAACCCGAGCTGCTGCGCCAGATCGGCGGTATCGAAACGATCGGACAACGGCACCCTGAATCCGCCGACGCCTTCAACCACCACCGCATCGGCTGCGGCGGCAACCTGATCGTAACAGCTGCGGATATGCTGCAGATCAATTGCGATGTTTTCAAGCGCGGCGGCGATATGCGGCGCGGCAGGTTCGCGCATCAGGTACGGTGTCGTCAGCGACTGCGGCAGCGCCAGACTGGCGGCGGCGGCCAGGTTATCGACGTCGTCGTTATGCCAGACGCCGTCGCGCATTACGGCGCCGGCCGCCACCGGCTTCATGCCGGCGGCACGCAAGCCGCGTTGCGACAGCACATGCAATAACGCCGATGAAATCAGGGTCTTGCCGACCTCGGTATCGGTGCCGGTCACAAAATAGGAACAGGCTGCAGTCATGTCATGCCTCCATTTCCGGTACTTGTTCAAGTTGATTCAGCGCGGCGGAGAGCCGCACCACGTCGTTGGCGGTATGTGCCGCCGATAGTGTAACGCGCAGGCGCGCCGTGCCTGCCGGCACGGTCGGCGGCCTGATTGCCGGCACCCACAGTCCTTGCGCATACAGCGCGGCAGCGATACGCAAGGTATCGTCGTTGCGGCCGATGACCACCGGTTGAATCGGCGTGTCCGATTCGATGCGCTGCCAGCTCTGAAGATGTAATGCGTTCTTGAATTGTCCGGTCAGTGCTTGCAAATGCAGTCGCCGTGCCGCACCGTCGGCGCCTTCGATAATATCGAGGCTTGTCAGCAATGCATGCGCCAGCGCCGGTGGCGCTGCCGTGGTGTAGATGTAGGATCGGGCGCGTTGCACCAGCCATTCGATGACGGTTTCATGCGCGGCAACGAAGGCGCCGCTGACACCGGCAGCCTTGCCCAGCGTTCCCATGTAGATCAGATACGGCGAGCGCAGATCGAAATGCTCCAGCACACCGCGGCCATGCGCACCCAGCACGCCAAAGCCATGCGCATCGTCGACCATCAGCCATGCGCCGTGCTGCTCGCATAGCGCCAGCAATTCCGGCAACGGCGCGATCTCGCCATCCATGCTGAACACGCTGTCGGTTACGACAAGCTTGGTCTTTGCAGTACTCGCGGCAAGCATGCGGCCCAGTGCATCGATGTCGCCGTGCGGATAAATCTGCACGGCCGCGCGCGATAAGCGCGCACCGTCGATCAACGACGCATGATTCAATGATTCGGAAAATAGCGCGGAATCGCGATCCGTCAGCGCGGTCAGTACCGCAAGATTGGCCATGTAGCCGGTACTGAAATACAGTGCCCTTGCCGACTCCAGATGCGGTGCGGCAAAATTCGCGAGCCGTTCTTCGAGCAACGCATGCGCGCGCGAGTGGCCGCTGATCAGGTGCGATGCGCCGCTGCCGGCGCCATAACGTGCGGCGCCGTCATGCAAGGCTGCAATGATGGCCGGATGCGCCGCCAGGCCGAGATAATCATTGCTGCAAAATGCCAGCATCGGCCGGCCGTCGATTTGCACGCGGGGCGAACATGGCGTATCGATGGTGCGCCGGCTGCGGCGCAGATTCTGCACATCAAGGGCTTGCAATTCGCGATTGAGCATGTCCAGCAGTTTCATGATCGATCCCCGATCACCTGTTCGAATACCGCTTGGGTGCGCCGCGCCAACCCGTCAATCTCTTCGTCATCGAGCACATACGGCGGCATCAGGTAAACCGTGCGGCCGATCGGACGCAGCAGCAACTCTTGCTCCAGCGCGGTGGTGAAGAAGCGGCGCGAAAAGGTGGCGGCTTGAACCGGATCGTCGACGATTGCATCGAACGCCCAGATCATGCCGCGCCGGCGGAAATGTTGCACGCGCGGATGCGCTGCCAAAGGCGCGAGCGCTGCGGTCAGCCGTTCTGCGCTAATCCGGTTGCGGTTGATGACATCGTCTTCTTCGAAGATTGCCAACGTGGCCAGCGCCGCGCGGCAGGCCAGCGGATTGCCGGTGTATGAATGCGAATGCAGGAATCCGCGCGTCACATCTTCATGATAGAACGCATCGTAGATCGCATCGCGTGTCATCACCAGCGACAACGGCAGATAGCCGCCGCTGATGCCTTTCGACAGGCACAGGAAATCGGGCCAGATGTCGGCTTGCTCGCAAGCGAAGAAAGTCCCGGTGCGGCCGCAGCCGACGGCGATTTCATCGGCGATCAAATGCACCTGATAGCGATCGCACAATGCGCGCACTTCGGTCAGGTACACCGGATCGTGCATCGCCATGCCGGTCGCGCATTGAACCAGCGGTTCGATGATCACGGCGGCAATGTGGGCGGCACGTTCCTGCAGCAATGTTTCCAGATCTTTCGCGGCACGGCGCGCAACCTCGGCCGGCGATTCACCGTCTTTTGCGGCGCGCGCGTCGGGCGATGCAACCACGTGCGAGCGCTGCAGCAGCGGGCCGTAGGCATCGCGGAACAATTGCACATCGGTCACCGCGAGCGCACCGATGGTTTCGCCGTGATAACTGCCTTTCAGGCAGACGAATTCTTGCTTGCCGGTCTGACCGCTGTTGCGCCACGCATGAAAGCTCATCTTGAGCGCGATCTCGACCGCCGATGCGCCGTCGGACGCATAGAAACAATGACCAAGAACATGGCCGGTGCGCGCGGCCAGCTGTTCCGATAACGTGATTACCGGTTCATGCGTAAAACCGGCCAGCATCGCGTGTTCCAGCCGGTCCAGCTGGTCTTTCAATGCGGCGTTGATGCGCGGATTCGCATGGCCGAACAGGTTGACCCACCAGGAGCTGATCGCATCCAGGTAGCGCTTGCCGTCACTGTCATACAGCCATGCACCGCGACCGTGGCTGACCGGAATCAGCGGCACGGTTTCATGATGCTGCATCTGGGTGCACGGATGCCAAACGCTTTTCAGGCTGCGCGCGACCCAGTCGGTTTGTTTGCTTGAATCCAAAACTGCTCCAAAAATATTCTGAACGTAAGTTACTTGCTTTGCTCCCCTCGCCCGCTTGCGGGAGAGGGGTCGGGGGAGAGGGAACAAGCACGCTCAACCGCCAGACGAATTGCTTCCAGTACGTTCTCGATCTGCTGCATCACCTCATGATTCCAAAATCGCAGCACGATATATCCCTGCTCTTGCAACCATGTATCTCTGCGCCGGTCATAACCAGCATTTTCCTGGTGCTGACCGCCGTCGACTTCGACAATCAGACGGGATTCATGACAGACGAAATCAACGATATAACGGCCTATCGGCTTTTGCCGCTTGAATTTCATATCCATGAAACGATGCGCTCTCAGGTAATACCACAGCCGTTGTTCGGCTTCCGTTTGCTCGCTTCTGAGTGTCTTCGCACGTTCAAGCAGTTGCATTGCCCTCTCCCCCGGCCCCTCTCCCGCAAGCGGGCGAGGGGAGTAACATCAGTTCACTCCAGCCAACTCGGTTTGCGCTTCTCCAGAAAAGACCTTACTCCCTCACGCCCGTCGTCCGACGCGCGAATGTCGGCAATCCGCTCCACCGTATCGGCAACCAAATCATCGGTCAACGCCATTCCGGCAACATCGTGCACCAGACGCTTGGCTTCCCTGACCGCATTGGGGCTGGCATACACCAGCGCGTTGACAATGTGCTCAACTTTTTCATCCAGTGCATCTGCCGCCGTTACTTCATGTACGAATCCGACACGCAGCGCCTCCTGCGCCGGAAACCGTTCGGCGGTCAAGAAATAACGGCGCGCGGCATTTTCACCCATCGCCCTGATCACATACGGCGAGATTGTCGCAGGTATCAAACCCAGCTTGACCTCGGACAGGCAAAAATTCACGCCTTCGGCCGCCACCGCAATATCGCAAGCGGCAACCAATCCCATGCCGCCGGCATAACAATCGCCTTGCACTTTCGCTACCACCGGTTTCGGACAGGAATGAATGGTGCGCAGCATCTCGGCCAGCTGTGCCGCATCGGCCAGATTTTCGGCGCGCGTGTAGCCGGCCATTTTTTTCATCCAGTTCAAGTCGGCGCCGGCGCAAAATGCCGAGCCGCGCGCAGCCAGCACGATGGCGCGAATGCCGTCTTCGGCCCCCAGTGCGCGAAACGCGCCGATGAGTTCCGCAATCGTGGTTTCATTGAATGCATTGCGCACATCGGGCCGGTTGAGCACCACGCTGGCGACATAACCCTGCCGGGTCACTTCAAGAGTTTGGAAATTCACGATCATCCTTCCATTCATCACATCCGGAATATGCCGAACTTCGTCTCCGGGATCGGCGCATTCAGCGCCGCGCTCAAACCCAGCCCCAGCACCATGCGCGTATCGGCCGGATCGATCACGCCGTCATCCCATAGCCGCGCGCTGGCGAAGTATGGATGCCCCTGATGTTCATACTGATCCTTGATCGGCTGCTTGAACGCTTCTTCCTCTTCCTTGCTCCAGGCGCCACCCTTGCCTTCGATGCCGTCGCGCTTGACGGTCGCCAGCACGCTGGCGGCCTGATCCCCGCCCATCACCGAAATACGCGCATTCGGCCACATCCACAAAAACCGCGGCGAGAACCCGCGGCCGCACATGCCGTAGTTGCCTGCGCCGAAACTGCCGCCGATGATGACGGTGAATTTCGGCACCGCCGCAGTGGATACCGCGGTCACCATTTTCGCGCCGTTGCGTGCGATGCCTTCATTTTCATACTTGCGTCCGACCATGAAGCCGGTGATGTTTTGCAAGAACACCAGCGGGATCTTCCGCTGGCAGCACAGCTCGATAAAATGTGTGCCTTTCAATGCCGATTCGGAAAACAGGATCCCGTTGTTGGCGATGATGCCGACCGGCATGCCGAAAATATGCGCAAAGCCGCACACCAGCGTGGCGCCGTAGCGCGCCTTGAATTCATCGAAGGCGCTACCGTCGACAATGCGCGCGATCACTTCATGCACGTCGTACGGCTTGCGCGTATCGACCGGGATCACGCCATACAGTTCCTGTGCCGGAAAATTTGGCTCGACCGGATCGCGCAACACCATTTCATGGATTTTTTTGCGATTGAGATTGGAGACGATGCTGCGCGCCAGCGACAGTGCATGCATGTCGTTGCGCGCCAGATGATCGACCACGCCGGACAAACGGGTATGCACATCGCCTCCGCCCAGATCCTCGGCGGTGACGACTTCGCCGGTGGCTGCCTTGACCAGCGGCGGACCGCCAAGAAAAATCGTGCCCTGATCCTTGACGATGATCGATTCGTCGCTCATCGCCGGCACATAGGCGCCGCCCGCGGTGCACGAACCCATCACGACCGCGATCTGCGGTATGCCCTTGGCGGACAGATTGGCCTGGTTGTAAAAGATGCGGCCGAAGTGATCGCGATCCGGAAATACGTCGTCCTGGTTGGGCAGGTTCGCGCCGCCGCTATCGACCAGGTAAATGCACGGCAAGTTGTTTTGCTCGGCGATTTCCTGCGCGCGCAAATGCTTTTTTACCGTCAATGGATAATAAGTGCCGCCCTTGACCGTCGCATCGTTGCATACGATCACGCATTCCTGGCTCGCGACACGGCCGATGCCGGTGATGATGCCGGCCGACGGCGCGGCATTGTGATACATCTCGTAGGCGGCGAGTTGCGAGAATTCGAGAAACGGCGTGCCTGGATCGAGCAGCATCTGCACCCGGTCGCGCGGCAGCAGCTTGCCGCGCGCGGTGTGCTTTTTGCGCGCATCGTCGCCGCCGCCCAAGGCGATTTTCGCAACCTTCGCTTTCAGGTCATCCACCACGGCCTGCATTGCGGCGGCATTGGCCTTGAACTCATCCGAGCGGCTGTTCAACTTCGAGTCGAGAATCGTCATTATTTTTCATCTTCCGGAAAACTGCCATCCACATAGAACCACTGTCCGCCTTCGCGCGCGAACCGGCTCACTTCATGCAATCGCTGTGCGCGGCCGCCGCTCTTGCTGCGCGCGACAAATTCCACGATCGATTCGTCATCGCCCGTTGCGGCATGCCTCTTTACTTCAAGTCCGAGCCACTTGGTCACGGCATCATTGCGCAATTCCGCCAGCGCCGGGCGCGTACCTGGATGCCAGGTCAGGTGCACGTATTCCATCAAACCCAGCGCATAGGCACTGTAACGGGAACGCATCAATTGCTCGGCGGTGTCCGGCAGCGCGCCTTCATGAAAACGCCCGCAGCAGGCCGCATAGTCGCTGCCGCCGCAAGGGCAGGCGCCGGCGGTTTGCGCGCGCTTCATCGGCACACCGGATTCAGCCGCAGCATCAGGCTTTTTTCGCCTTTTCCGCTATCGGTGCGCCTGCGGCTTTCCATGCGCTGAAACCGCCCTCGATATGCGCGACCTTTTCCAAACCCATGTCTTGCACGGTCTTGGTGGTCAATGCACTGCGCCAGCCCGCGGCGCAAAAAAAGATGTATTCCTTGCCTTCGCCAAACACCGGTTTGAAGTACGGCGAATCCGGATCGATCCAGAATTCGATCATGCCGCGCGGCGCGGAAAATGCACCCGGCACCACGCCCTCGCGTTCCAGCTCCCGCACATCGCGCACATCGACGAATTGCACATCGGGATCGGCGAGCTTTGCCTTTGCTTCGTCAACGCTGTAAGTCCTGACTTGGGCCATGGCTTCATCGACCAGCGCCTTGTACCCTTTTAGCATCGGCATGACTATTTCCCTTGATGTTGGATTTTGCCGTTCTTCATGACCGCCTCCCATGAATTTTCAGCATGCTCAAGCCAGCGCCCGCCCGATCAGGATTTTTTGAATATCGCTGGTGCCTTCATAGATCTGGCACACACGCACATCGCGATAAATCCGCTCCACCGGGAAATCGCTGACATAACCGTAGCCGCCATGAATCTGGATCGCGTCGGAACAAACCCGCTCGGCCATTTCGCTGGCAAACAGCTTTGCCATTGCGGCTTCCTTCAGGCAGGGCTTGCCCGCATCCTTCATGCTCGCCGCGTGCCATATCAACTGGCGCGCCGCTTCAATCTGCGTCGCCATGTCGGCCAGCTTGAATTGCACGGCCTGATGCTCGAACAGCGTTTGACCGAAACTGGTGCGTTCTTTCGCATATGCCAATGCCGCGTCGAATGCGGCGCGCGCCATGCCGACCGCCTGCGATGCGATGCCGATGCGCCCGCCTTCCAGGCCCGACAATGCGATTTTGTAGCCCTGCCCTTCGTCGCCGATCAGGTTTTGCGCCGGTACGCGGCAGTTCTCGAACAGGATTTGCGCGGTGTCCGACGAATGCTGGCCCAGCTTGTCTTCGAGGCGCGCAACGATGTAGCCCGGCGACTCGGTCGGCACCCAGAATGCGCTGATGCCTTTCTTGCCCGCTTCCCTGTCGGTCACCGCCATCACGATCGCGACATTCGCATACTTGCCGCTGGTGATGAATTGCTTGACGCCGTTCAGCACATAGTGATCGCCGTCGCGGGTGGCGGTGGTGCGCAGGGTCGACGCATCGCTGCCCGCATGCGGCTCGGTCAGGCAAAATGCACCGAGCATTTTTCCCTGCGCCAATGGCCGTAACCATTGCTCCTTTTGCGCGGCATTGGCGTACATCATCGCGATGCTGCACACGGGACAATTGTTGACCGAGATGACGGTCGAGGTCCCGCCATCGCCTGCCGCAATTTCTTCAAGCACCAGCGCCAGCGATACATAGTCGAGACCGGCTCCACCCAGCTCTTCCGGCACCGCTACGCCATAGGCGCCGAGTGCGGCCAGTTCGCGCAGCTCTTCTTGCGGAAAATGATGCTCCTTGTCCCAGCGCGCCGCATTGGGCGCGAGCCGCTGCTGCGAAAATGCGCGGATCGCATCGCGGATCATTTCATGTTGTTCGGACAGGACCATGAGTGTGCTTGTTAGTTGAATTCGGTCAAGTAAGTTAGATGCCAATCCGGCGCAATTACTTCTTGACTGTCATTCCGAGCATAGCAAGGAATCTCAACCCTCGACAATTCTGCGAACGCTTGAGGTTCCTCGCTATGCTCGGAATGACAGGGTATTTGTATATCGGCCTTAAGCTCTTGTTTGGTACAAGTCGAGAGGGCGGATCCAGATTTCCGGCACAAGTATTTGTCGACGTGCGATTGCCGCGCCGGCTCTCACCACGGCAATTTTTCCCCCGCCTGATTCCAGAACGTTCCACTGTCCTTGATACTCAGCGTTTCAATCACCCGCCGCATTCCATCCACGCTTTCCTGCACCGAGATCGATGCATTCGGTCCGCCCATGTCGGTGCGCACCCATCCTGGATGCATCACCACCATGGTCGCTTTCGGATAATCGAATGCAGCCGCCTTGACTGCCATGTTGAGCGCCGCCTTCGATGTGCGGTAAGTCCAGACACTGCTCCCCTGCGTTTCCGCAATGCTGCCCATGATGCTGCTGATGAAAATGAACTTTCCGGCCGCGGCTTCGACCAGCGGTGCAATCAGCGGCACCGATTGCATCGCGCCCAGCACATTGGCATGCATCACGGCGTCGAATTCGGCGGCCGTAGGCGGTGCCGACGAACCGGCCCGGGGGCCTGATACGCCGGCGACATATACCGCCAGATCCAGTTTCACGTCATCGAGCTTCCATCCGAGCGCCGCCAGCGCTTCGGGTTTGGTTACATCGATATTGAGCGCGGCCGCACCCTCCGCCTGCAGCGCGGCGACCGTGGCATCGTCGCGCGCGGTTGCAAACACTTGCCAGCCTGCGGCAAGCAACTGGCGGGTAAGTTCGCGACCGATGCCGCGCGAGGCGCCGATGATCAGAGCGGTTGACATTGATCGGCCTTATACCAGCTCGATTGCCATCGCGGTGGCTTCGCCGCCGCCGATGCATAACGCCGCCACGCCGCGCTTGCCGCCGGTTTTTTTCAACGCGCCGATCAACGTGACGATGATGCGGGCGCCGGATGCGCCGATCGGGTGGCCGAGTGCACATGCGCCGCCATGTATATTGACCTTGCTGTGCGGAATGTCGTGTTCGGCCATCGCCGCCATCGGCACCGCCGCGAATGCTTCATTGATTTCGAACAGGTCCACTTCCTTGCTGTTCCAGCCGGTTTTCTTGTACAGCTTTTCAATCGCGCCGACCGGGGCGGTGGTGAACCAGTTCGGCGCTTGCGAATGCCGTGCATGGCCGATAATTTTTGCAATCGGGGTGCAGCCGAGTTTTTTCGCGGTCGATTCGCGCATCAATACCAGCGCTGCGGCGCCGTCGTTGATCGACGACGACGATGCGGCGGTGATGGTGCCGTCTTTCTTGAATGCCGGCTTCAGGGTCGGAATCTTGTCGAGCTTGGCCTTCAGCGGGCCTTCATCCTTGTCGATCACGACATCGCCGCCGCGGCCGGACACCGTCACCGGTGCAATTTCCCATTTGAAGGAACCGTCGCTGGTTGCGGCTTGCGCGCGCTTGACCGATTCAATCGCGAATGCATCCTGGTCCGCGCGGGAGAATTTATACTTGTCGACGCATTCTTCGGCAAAGGTGCCCATCGAGCGGCCTTTTTCGTAAGCGTCTTCCAGACCGTCCAGCATCATGTGGTCGTACATCATCGCGTGGCCGATCCGATAACCGCCGCGTGCTTTTGGAATCAGGTAAGGCGCGCCGGTCATCGACTCCATGCCGCCCGCAACCACGACTTCATTGGTGCCTGCGACGATCGAGTCGTAGCCGAACATCGCGGCCTGCATTGCCGAACCGCACATTTTCGACATCGTGACGGCGCCGGCCGAAGTCGGGATGCCGGCCTTGATCGCTGCCTGCCGTGCAGGCGCCTGTCCCTGGCCCGCCATCAGGCAATTACCGAACAGCACATCCTGCACCTGGTCCGGTGCAATGCCGGCGCGCTCGACCGCTGCACGAATCGCGACCGCGCCGAGATCGCTGGCCGACAATGTAGAAAAATCGCCTTGAAAGGCGCCCATCGGGGTACGTGCCGCGCCGACGATAACAATAGGGTCGTTCATGTTGTTTCTCCAGAATTAAGCAGCTTCCGCTGCCGGGGTTGACGTAGTAGGTTGATAACTGAAGCGGCATTCCTGCGGATACGGAAACACATCCTCGACATGCCCTTCAATGATTCGTTGCTTGCGCATTTGCCAGAATTGCGGGGTCAGCAAATCGGCATGGTGCTTCATGAAATATTTCCTGACGGTTGGATTGCCGAGCAGGAAGGTATCGAATTGTTCCGGAAACACGTCGTGCCGACCCACCGGATACCAAGGCTCCGCGGACATTTCATCCTCTTCGTTGCGCGCCACCGGAATCGCGCGGAAATTGCAATCGGTAATGTATTCGATTTCGTCATAGTCATAAAACACGACGCGGCGATTGCGAGTGACGCCGAAATTCTTGTACAGCATGTCGCCGGGAAAGATATTGACGCCAACCATTTCCTTGATCGCGTTGCCGTATTCGATGATTGCATGCTCGATCGCTTCCTCGTCGCCGCGCTTTTCCGCGTTGGTCAACCAGATATTGAGCGGCACCATGCGTCTTTCAATATATACATGCTTGATAATGATCTGCTCGCCTTCTTCTTCGACAATCGACGGCGCCACCTGTTTCAGTTCGGCTAACAATTCATCGGAAAATCGGTTGCGGGGAAACGCCACGTTCGAATATTCAAGTGTATCGGCCATGCGTCCGACCCGGTCATGGTTTTTCACCAGCAGGTATTTTTCCTTGACGATGGCTCGGGTGGTTTCTTTCGGCGCGGGAAAGTGATCCTTGATCGCCTTGAATACATAGGGAAACGACGGCAGCGCGAACACCACCATGACCAATCCGCGGATCCCTGGCGCGCTCTCGAAATGATCGGAGGAATGGCGCAGGTGGTGCAGGAAATCGCGATAAAACAGCGCCTTTCCCTGCTTTTGCAATCCGAGAATCGTGTAAATCTCGCTGCGCGGCTTGCGCGGCATCATGCTGCGCAGGAAATGCACATAGGCCGACGGCACCTCCATATCGACCATGAAATAGGCGCGCGTAAAAGAAAACAGGACTGCGATCATCGCCGGATCGGACAATACCGTATCCAGCACCAGATCGCCTTTGCGATTGTGCAGGATCGGGATGATGAAGGGATGCTCGCAGTTGCCGTTAATGCCCTTGGCAACAATGTAAGCGCCCTTGTTGCGATAAAACAGGCTGGCCAAGACCTGGATCTGATGATTGGCTTCAGGCTGTTCCGGGCCAAACACTTTCTTCAAGCGCTCTTCGACCAGGCGCACATCGCGGTCCAGATCGGCGAACGGACATTTCAACTGAAAATTGTTGATGATGCGCGTCAGCGTGTAGCGCAACCCATCCTTGGCGGGATAGTAGACCCGATAAGTCGGCGCCGGCTCGTCAGGCTCCAGGTACTCGGTCGATACCGCCGAGCGCACGAAAATGAAGTCGTTATGAAAATAAGTGCGATGCAGGATACTGCAGCATACCGAGTTGAAGAAGGTCTCCGCCAGTTCCGGTTGCTTGTGGTCGGTCAGCAAGCCAATGTAATGCAGCTTGACCTCGCGCCACACATCGTCGGTCAATTCGTCCTTATCGTATTCGTCTTCCAGGGACTGGACGCATTCCTGCACGCGCTTGTCGTAAAACGCGATCCGCTCCCTGGCTTCGATTTGCGCGATTTTCCAGTCGCTCCGCTCGAAATGCCATTTGGCCGTGCGGCTGGCCTGGCGGAACAGCCGGTAATGCTTGTCAAAGCCGTCAAGCATCGTGCGCGCGATATCGAACGCGATTTGCGAAGACAACAGTTTGGGAAATGCAGCTTGCATTATTGTTTTACCTTAACGGGGGTTCCAGCCCGCTAGTGTAGCGAAATCCGCGATAGTGGGACTCCACCGGCGTCGATATTTCAGGAAATAGCATCGGAATTGCCCTCTTTTCCAGAACATCCAATCAATTTTCGGGAGCCTGTTTCGGGCTTCCCATCACGCAATGCCGCGGCAAAGCTTATCTTTTTCGCATGACTGCCATGGTTGCCGTCAATTTGCTGATCAGGATTCTTTCCTCGCCTGTCACCGCATAGACTTCCGACTCGACAAAACTCAGGCTTCGGCCGGGCTTCAGCACTTGCGCCCGGCACCATAGCGACCCGCCCTGCCCCGCACGCAGCAGGTTGAGCTTGAACTCGGCGGTCAATACATGCTCGCCTTCGCGCATCAGGGTTATCGCGGCGCCGCCCGCGGTATGGTCGGCAATCGTCGTCTGCACCCCGGCATGAATCACACCCGTTTGCTGCAGATGGCGCGGCGCGATAATCAGCCTGGTTTCGCACCAGCCGGGGCCGCAATCGATTAATTCGATACCGACATCGCCAATGAAGGCGGCATCGTGGAATATGCGTTCGACGGCTGTCTTATAGTACGGATTTGCGGCTTCCATGCCTTTTTGGGCGGAACCGGTTGTTGTCATGTTCACACTTGACGCATTATTTGGTCTCCGCGAACAATTCGCGGCCGATCAGCATGCGGCGGATTTCGCTGGTGCCGGCGCCGATTTCATACAGCTTCGCATCGCGCCACAGGCGTCCTGCCGGATATTCGTTGATATACCCATTGCCGCCCAGAGCCTGGATGGTTTCTCCCGCCATCCAGGTCGCCTTTTCTGCGGAATACAGGATTGCTCCGGCCGCATCCTTACGCAATGCGCGCACCGCTTCCGGCGTCTTTGCGCGATCGCATGCCTGCCCGACCGCATACACATAAGCCTTGCACGCCATCATGGTCGAATACATGTCGGCGATTTTTCCCTGCATCAACTGGAATTCACCGATCGGCTGGCCGAACTGTTTGCGATCGTGGATATACGGCACCACCACATCCATGCAGGCTTGCATGATGCCCAACGGGCCGCCGGACAATACAGTGCGTTCGTAGTCGAGACCGGACATCAATACATTGACGCCCTTGCCGATACCGCCCAGGATATTTTCGGCCGGAACTTCGCAATCCTGGAATACCAGCTCACCGGTGTGCGAGCCGCGCATGCCGAGCTTGTCGAGTTTTTGCGCAACGCTGAAACCCTTGAAATTCTTTTCAATCAGGAAAGCGGTCATCCCGCGCGGACCGGCTTCAATGTCGCTTTTCGCGTAAACCACCAGCACGTCGGCATCCGGCCCGTTGGTGATCCACATCTTGGTGCCGTTCAATACCCAGCGATCGCCTTTCCATTCGGCGCGCAGCTTCATGTTGACCACATCCGATCCGGCATTCGGTTCCGACATCGCCAGTGCGCCAATGTAATCGCCGGAGATCAGTTTCGGCAGATATTGTTTTTTTTGCTGTTCGGTGCCGTTGCGGCGGATCTGGTTCACGCACAAATTGGAATGCGCGCCATACGACAACCCGACCGATGCCGAGGCGCGTGAAATTTCTTCCATCGCGATGATGTGCGCCAGATAGCCCATCGCCGTGCCGCCGTATTCTTCGTCGACGGTCACGCCCAGCACGCCCAGGTCGCCCATCTTTTTCCACAGATCCATCGGGAACTGGTCGCTACGGTCGATTTCCGCCGCGCGCGGCGCAATCTCCGCTTGCGCGAATTGTTTAACGGTGTCGCGCAGCGCGGCAATGTCTTCGCCGTGGTCAAAGCTCAAGCCTGGTAAATCGGTCATGATGTCCCCATGTTTTCAGGAAATTTAGGAGCGGCTAAAAAGCTTTCATTCCGAGCGGAGAAAGGAATCTCAAACGGTTGCACCGCTGCGAAAATTTGAGATTCCTCGTCGCGATGCTTCTCGGAATGACGCTATTCGGCAATTTTGCATATCGTCCCGCGCAAGCGGCATGTCAGCCGAAATCATACGCTCAATTGACGTTTACGTAAACGTAAAGCAAAACCGCTCTGTCGCTGCTCATGCGGCTTGCCTGGATCGAGCCGTCGCCGTTTTTTTGGCAGCGGTCTTTGCCTTGGCCGCCTTGCCTCCTTCGAGCATGCGCCGGCATTGCGCTTCATGCGCGGCGATTTCCGCCAATGTCACTTCCAGATCCTCGCGCTGCTGCTCCAGCATTTCGCGGTGTTGCGCCAGCACCGCGAGAAACCGGTTCAACTGCGCGGCTGAATCCTTGGGAGACTCGTACATATCCACCAAGCCCTTGATTTCCGACAGCGTCAGGCCGAGCCGCTTGCCGCGCAGCGTGAGCTTGAGGCGCGTACGCTCGCGCGCCGAGTACACTCTGGTGCGCCCGCCGGTGCCTTCGCGCTTCGGGTTGATCAACCCCTGATCTTCATAGAAACGAATTGCGCGCGGCGTGATATCGAATTCGCGCGCCAATTCAGTGATGGTATAGGTCGGCATGGTTTTGGCGTGTGCTCAACAGGAATAAGGGTTTGTGTTTAGAATGGCGCTTTACGTTAACGTCAAGGCTATTGTAGGCGCGTACGCCGCAAATGTGAACCTCGACAGTATCCGACAAGGCATGCCCATGAATCCGCTTGAATCACAACTCGAATATCCGTTGGGCGACAACTTGCCCGAACTCGGCTCGGTGCTGGAAGTCGCGCCGGGCATGCTGTGGCTGCGCATGGGATTGCCGTTCGCACTGAACCATATCAACCTGTGGCTGCTGGAAGACGAGTTCGATACGGAAAACGGACCGGTGCGCGGCTGGACCGTGGTTGACTGCGGCATTGCCAGCGAAGATACCCGTGCCGCGTGGGAAAATGTATTTTCGACCCATTTGCGCGGCCTGCCGGTGGTGCGCGTGATCGCGACCCATTGCCATCCCGATCACGTCGGACTGGCGGACTGGCTATGCACGCGCTGGAATGTGCCCTTGTGGATGACCACCGGAGAATATACGTTCGCGCGCATGATGTCGTCGTCGCTGCCCGGCGTGGATGGCACCGCGATGCTGCCGCACTTTCAGCGGCACGGCCTGAACGACCCGGACATGCTGGAAAAAATGAAGGGCCGCAAGAGCCATTACCAAAACCTGGTGCCGTCGGTGCCGGTCGCCTACCGGCGCATGCAGGATAAACAGCAGGTGAGCATCGGCGGCAATGCATGGCGCGTAATCACCGGGTTCGGCCACTCGCCGGAACATGCGGCGCTGTATTGCGAAAAACTGAATGTCCTGATTGCCGGCGACATGGTGTTGCCGCGCATTTCGACCAACGTGTCGGTGTTTGCCATCGAACCTGAAGCCAATTCGGTGCAGCAATATCTCGATTCCCTGGCAAAATTCAACGACCTGCCGAGCAACACTTTCGTGATGCCGTCGCACGGCAGACCGTTTCGAGGCTTGCATACCCGCATCTCCCAGTTGTCAGACCATCATGCGGCGCGGCTGGCGGAAGTGGTCGATGCCTGCGCAACGCCCTGCTCAGCCGCCGATATCGTGCCGATCATGTTTCCGCGGCCGCTGGATGCGCACCAGTTGACGTTTGCATTGGGCGAAGCGCTGGCGCATCTGCACAAGCTGTGGTTCGATGGGGTCTTGCGGCGGGAATTGGCGGCGGACGGGATTATCCGGTTCCAGACCAGGTAGGACATCGGCTGCGCACGCCGGTACATGCGAGCGCGCTGCAATACATACCGCCAATCGCAGATCAGATCGGCAGCCAACGCCACCAGAATGGCTGGCGCTCGTCCTTTGCGCCGCGATGACGAAGCAGTTTCACAAATTCCGTGCGCCCATGCTTTCGGGCCGCCTGCAGAGGGGTGATGCTATCAAACTCCGCGCGCAGATGCGGGTCGGCGCCATGCTCCAGAAGATAGTGCGCAACCTCGCTATGGCCTTGGATAAAGCTGACCACGAGGGGGCCACATGATTTCGGGGTGCTGATAGTTGGGACTCACACCCGCATTGATGTGGTAGCGCACCAGCGCCACCGCGGCTGCGTACAAATCTTTCCAGTCTCCTGTCAAACGGTTTAGATTGTGGCTCGCTTCGCGATCACAATCTAACCTTACTCGTTAGGCCGAGGTGCGGAGGCACGGTTTGCTCCTTATTCTGGCTGATGACACACTGCTTCAATGTTATTGCCTTCAGGGTCAATGACGAAGGCACCATAGTAGTGAGGGTGATAGTCTGGGCGGAGACCTGGTGCACCATTGTCTTTTCCCCCGGCGGTGATTGCGGCGAGATAAAAAGCGTCTACTTGCGCACGAGTCTCTGCCCGCCACGCCAGGTGACAGCCAGTAGTCGCTGGTGGTCCACCGTATGGTGAGAGGCCATCGATGAACCACACATCAGCTTTTTTCCCGTCAGGCTCAGAGGAATCAGGGTAGGCAAACCCCAAAATGTTCATGCCGTAGTGGCCTTCGAAGGATACGCTGTAGCCCAATGGTGCAAGGGCCGAACTGTAAAACGCTTTGGTGCGACCAATATCGGTCACGCGGAAAGTCATGTGGTCAAGCATGAGAAGTCGCTCCTGAGGTGGATTTGGTGTGCGCGTGTCGCACACCAGCACTGTATACGCATACAGTGCTGGTTGGCAAGGGGCCAACTGCAAATAGGTAGAAAAAATCTACCTAACCCGGCGATTTATCCGCCCATCCAGATTGTCAATAGACTGGAAAGCTACGCCAGTTCGCGTGTTCCAAATTTCGAACGGGTTAATCGTCACATAAATAGTTTTGAAAGGCATACAGCGACCGACTGTCCGGCTTAGGAGAAAAGTATATTTTTAGCAACGAGATCCGCTGCACTTCTTTTTAGACGCAGACTGTTGGACGCCTTGCAAACCGCAGGCCCGATCCAGTCCGGATTCGAACTTCCCGATACAAGGATTTCTAAGCTTACCCGCATCCGCCAAGCTGCCGCAGATAACGCAATCCGCTGATCGCGCGACTACCGTACCACGACATCATTTCGCCATCGACCAGCTGTACCGGC
The DNA here is from genome assembly GCA_001770855.1 of Burkholderiales bacterium RIFCSPLOWO2_02_FULL_57_36. GTDB lineage: Bacteria > Pseudomonadota > Gammaproteobacteria > Burkholderiales > Burkholderiaceae_D > MESE01. Next base: position 113,257 of record MESE01000038.1, on the reverse strand, counting down.
TTGCCGATCTGCTGCTCCAGCGCATCCACATGCGCTTCGGTAAAGCGGTAGGGCTCGCTTGACAACAGCACTTCGTCGACTGCATCGACCACGTCGCGCGACCAGTTGAACTTCGGATAGCGCCGTGCGGATTCCACCGGATCGGTAGTCGTCCACTGCTGCCAGCCGAGCTGCGCCAGCATTTGCGCGATATAGGTGTCGCGCGACACCGTCATCCACGGATCTTTCCAGATGCAATACAGCACGGTTTTTGGTGTGCGTTTGGGCAAAGCGGCCAGCGCCGCATATTCGTTTTCAAATGCCGCGCAGTGTTGTTCGGCCTTGTCTTCGGCGCTGAAAATCCCGCCCAGCAAACGATACAGCGCCAGATTGTCGCGCGGCGTTTGCGGATGCGTGACGATGACGTGCGGAATAAATTGCGCCAATGCATCGACGGCGGGTTTTTCATTTTCATCGATATTGACGATCAGATGGGTCGGCGCCAGCGCGCGGATCTTGTTCTGATTGACATCCTTGGTGCCGCCGACCTTGGCAATCGACCGCACCGTGTCGGCAGGATGCACGCAAAAACCGGTGCGCCCGACGAGCCAGGACGCCAGGCCTAGATCGCACAGCAATTCGGTGATCGACGGCACCAGCGATACAATGCGCGGCGGCATCCGCAATGCAGAGATATCGTCATGCTGACGTCCGATTGCATCAATAAACTTCATTTTGCTCCGGCGCGTTGCGCGCTTTATGCGGCGCCTTTGCAAGCGCAATGTCATATATCAGGTTCGGCAACATCCGCAACAGCTTGGTGACGATTCCCATCTGCCATGGAATCACTGTGTAGCTTGTGCCGGAATCGATTGCACGAACCGCACGTTCGGCAAATTTTTCCACCGGCATCAGGAATGGCATCGAATAACGATTGTCCCTGGTCATCGGCGTGTCGATAAAGCCGGGACTGATGGTTACCACCTTGATGCCGGTGCTTTTCAATTCCACGCGCAACGATTCGCAATAGCTTATCACCGAGGCTTTGGATGCACTGTAAGCGCCCACTCCTGGCAAACCGCGGATGCCGGTAACGCTGGCAATGCCAACCAGGCGACAGTGTCGGTTGCCGGACTGCGCCTGCTTCCTCAGGGCAGCGATGAATGGCGTGAAGCTCGCCACCGTTGCCATGAGATTGGTTGCGAAAATGCGTTCGACCACCGGCAAGTCTTCTGCGCATTCGGTCAAGGTGCCGTGCGAAATGCCGGCATTGGCAATCACCACATCGATACCGTCCATCGCATCGATGAAGTCAGCCGCCGCTTGTGCCAGCGCGGCATGATCGGTGACGTCGAGCGGATAAATCCGATGCCGTTCCGGGTTGGGCAGGCTTGCCGCCAATTGCTCCAGAACTTCCCCGCGCCGGGCGACCAGGCCGAGCGCAGCGCCCTGTTGCGCATAGCGTTGCGCAAGTGCGGCACCGATGCCGCTCGATGCACCGGTAATGAAAATACGCTTCATGGATTACTCCTGTCACATCCTCGATTGCACATAAAAAAAATCCGCCCTCTCCCGAGTGCGGACTTGTGGCCTTGCGGTCTGCCGTTTTGCGTTATTTTTTCTTTTCCTTGGCCGCTTTGGCAACCAGCGCGCTCATTACCTGAAACGTTGCATCTTCCAACACTTTTTCCGGCTGCCTTCCCATACTGGCGCCCACGATCGACGGCGCGGTAATGTAGCGGCCATCGATTGCGATCATGGGCACGCCGTCAACGGCGTAAGCTTGCTGCAACTGCGTGGCGCGATTAACCTTGGTTCCCACGCCGAAAGAGCGGTACATATTCAGGAATTTTTGCTTGTCGACGCCTTGCTTTTCGATGAAAGCAAGAATTGCCTCATCGGTATCGAGCGACTGTCGTCCGCCGTGGATCGCCTGGAAAACCTTGCCATGCAATTCATCGACCTTGCCCATTTCTTCGAGCGTGTAGTACAGGCGTTGCTGCGGAATAAAGGAGTCGCGGAATTTGATCGGGACGCGCTTGAATACGATATTGTCACCCTGCTTCTTGACCCACTCGGTCAGTCCATGTTCCAGAGAGTTGCAATGCGGGCAGCCGTACCAGAAGAATTCGGTGACTTCGACTTTCTTGCCCGATTCGGTTGGCTGCGGCTGCGCAAGGGTGCGGTAGTGCACGCCGTTGACCGGATCAGCCGGCGAGGCGGCACCGGCGGTGATTGCTACAAAACCCAAGCTGACGGCAATCAAAAATTTTTGAATAAAACGCATTGTGATTCCTTCTCTGTGTTGATTAGCGGTGTTATTTTGGCACGCGTATCACGGCTACATCCACGCCATTATCCGACAATTTCCCGCGCACACGGTTCATCGTTTCAAGCTGGCCGAAAGGACCGATTCGCACGCGATACAAAATGCCGTTTTCGGACTGCCGTTCCCCGACGTTTGCCGGAAAACCCATCAATGCCAGCCGGGCTTTCGTATTCTCCGCATCCGTGCGCTCCAGAAATGCGCCGGCTTGCAGGAAATAGATGAATTTCTCATCAGGATTCGCAACCTTGTCGAGCAGCGGCAGCTGCTTTTCCTCGACCTTCGCGGTGATCTTGGGCTCCGGCGTTTTTGTCGGCGGCAATTCGACGCTCTTTTGCTCTTCCGTCTTTTTGACAAAGTCTTTCGCCGCTTCCTTCGCCGCATTCTTGTTGCCGTACAGCGGTCGGTTCGGATCGACTACCTGACCTGCGGCGGAACCGTTCGATTTATCTGCTTTGCCCAGCTTGTTGGCGAAAGGAAAAGGCGTGTTCTTGATTGAAATCGCAACAACGACCGCGATTCCAAGACCGAGAATCAGCCCGATCATCAATCCCAATAGGGTTCCGCCTGCCTGCCTGTTACTGAAAGTGCTCATCAATTACATCCTTGACGGTGCCGATACGCCGATCAGCGTCAGCCCGTTACGCAATACCTGCCGTGTTGCAATCATTAATGCCAGCCGCGCCATTTTTGTAGCCACGTCATCGACCAGCACCCGTTCCGCATTGTAATAACTGTGCAATTCGCCGGCCAAATCGCGCAAGTAGAACGCTACCTGATGCGGACCCAGTTCTTCAAGCGCTTTTTGCAATGCATCCGGATATTCTGCCAATTTTGCCAACAGCGATGCTTCGCGCGGCGCGGTCAGCGGTGACAGATCGACAGCATCGAGAGTAGTTTCATCGCCACCCCACTGCGCCAGCACCGAACAAATCCGCGCATGCGCATATTGCACGTAATACACCGGATTTTCATCGGACTGTGCCAAAGCGATATCGACATCGAACACGAATTCGGTATCGGCCTTGCGTGAAATCAGGAAGAAGCGCACCGCGTCGCGGCCGCGCGTCAGGTCGCGCGCGCCATCCTCTGCCGCCGCATCGCCGGCCGACCATTCGATCAGATCGCGCAGCGTGACATACGATCCGGCACGCTTGGAAATTTTGACTTCCTCACCGTTTTTCATCACGGTGACCATCTTGTGCAGCACGTAATCGGGATAGCCTTGCGGAATGCCGATATCGACCGCCTGCAACCCGGCGCGCACGCGTGCGATGGTGCCGTGATGGTCGCTGCCCTGCACATTGATCACCTTGCTATAGCCACGCTGCCATTTGGTGATGTGATAAGCGACGTCCGGCACGAAATAGGTATACGTGCCGTCGGACTTTTTCATCACGCGGTCCTTGTCGTCGCCGTACTCGGTGGTGCGCAGCCAAAGCGCACCATCCAGTTCGTAGGTCTTGCCGGCCTTGATCAATGCATCGACGGCGGAAGCGACCTTGCCGTCGGTATACAACGACGATTCCAGGTAATAGTTGTCGAATTTGACGCCGAAGGCGAGTAGATCCAGATCCTGTTCGCGCCGTAGATACGTGACGGCGAACTGGCGGATCGATTCGATATCCTCGATATTGCCGCTGGCGGTGACCGGCGCGCCATTGCTGGCGGCCACGGTTTTCCTTGCAATGAATTCGTTGGCGATATCGGCGATGTAATCACCGTTATAGGCCGATTCCGGCCACTGCGCATCGCCCGGCTTGAAGCCCCTGGCGCGCGCCTGCACCGAGTTTGCCAGCGTTGCGATCTGCACCCCGGCATCATTGTAATAAAACTCGCGCAGCACGTCGAAACCCTGCGATTCCAGCAGCGCCGACAATGCATCGCCGAGCGCGCCCTGCCGCCCGTGGCCGACATGCAAGGGGCCGGTCGGATTGGCCGATACGAACTCCACCAGCACTTTCTTTCCGGCGCCAAGCGTGCTCTTGCCGAAATCTTGCCGTTCCTGCATCACGGTGTTGACCACAGCCTGTTTGGCGGCCGCCGACAGGCGCAGGTTGATGAAACCGGGACCGGCGATATCGATCGAGGCAATCAGGTCGTTCTTGGCCTCCGATACTGCCGCGACCAATGCCTGCGCGATCTCGCGCGGGTTCTTTTTCAACGGCTTGGCAATCTGCATGGCGATATTGCAGGCAGCATCGCCATGCGACGGGTCGCGCGGCCGCTCCAGCGTAACGGTCGGCTGCAAGTCGGTTCCGGCCACAATCGGTGCGAGTGCGGACTGGAACAAATCGATAATCTGTTTTCTTTGTTGGGCTAGCATGAAAAATATGAATTTGAGCGCGGCAGCGGCTTGAACCGGAAGGATTCGTGCCGAATGCTGCGATTATACCGGCAGGACCGCCGATAAAAATGCACTGAAACGACTGTTACCTAATTGTTACGCGGCTGCTCATGGGCCGAAATGCGACTCGATGAACCGATCGATCTCGAATCGGCCACGATCCCACGGAGCGTCCGACAGCACCGACTTGTCAATATGGATATAGGCGCCGGCCGCCACCACATCGCCGTTTTCAAGCACGGCATCGAGAATCTCGCGCCGGTACGCTTCTCCTTCGAACAGGTCCAGCAACGCGATATCCGCCTGGTCCACATCGAAGTACACCAGGCCGCGCACCGCCGCGCCCGGGAGCGCAACCATGCCTGGATAGGTCTGGCCGGCGACCGCGAAGCGGGCATGGCCATTCACCGTTGCCGGCGCGGAGCGGTAAGTCCCCGACACCACGCGCCGCCATATCTGCGGAAACATCAGGGAGCCGTACGTGAAAATAGGTGATTTCATCCGGTTGCCGGAACCGCTTCGAAAAGATCAATGGTGGTGCGCCCACTCTCCGGCCGGCGACGCGAGATAGGATTCCACCGCGTCTTTTTGTCCGGTCGCATGCCGCATCAGTTCGCCGCATTTGCAAATGCCCTGATACGGCTGGATATGCGAACACGCGGATACCTTTTGTAAAAATACCGTGACCGGCTTTGCACATTTCGTGCACTTGAAGGTAAGGGTGCGGGAAGGTTTGCTGCTCATGTTTTCCTTGAGTGATTATTGGATATTAAAAAATACGTGGTAAAAAAATGCCAAATGCATTGTCATTCCGAGGAGCAAAGCGACGAGGAATTTCAATTGTCACTCGTGGCGCGAACGGATGAGATTCCTCATTTCACCCGGAATGACTGCGCATCCAGCGCGGCGCTTCCAGATTCGGTTCTCTCGCTTTCTAGTTTAACAAACCGCGCGACGCGGCATTTGCGCAAGGATAGTCATCGAACCGCCAGCCGCCACAGCGAGGTCAACTCCGCCGAACGCGCGGCATGCAGCGGATCCGTGTCATCGAATGCGCGCGGATGCTGCGGCTTCACATCGATCCGGCCCACTACCCTCAATCCGGCGGCGTCGATCGCGGCGAGCAGTTCGGCACGCGGACGCAGGCCGAGATGTTCAGCGAGATCCGACAGTATCAGCCAGCCCTCGCCTCCCGGTTCCAGGTGCGCAGCCAGTCCGCCCAGGAATCCGCGCAGCATGCGGCTATCAGGATCATAGATTGCATGTTCGATCGGCGAGCTCGGCCGCGCCGGGACCCAGGGCGGATTGCAAATCACCAGCGGTGCCCGCCCTTCGGGGAAAAGATCGGTCTGCACGATTTCGACCTGTGGCGCCAAGCCAAGCCTGGCAATGTTGTCGCGTGCACAGGCCAGCGCCCGCGGGTCCTGGTCGGTCGCGACCACATGCGAGATACCGCGCCGGGCCAGCACCGCGGCCAGCACGCCGCTACCGGTGCCGATGTCGAACGCTAATGAAATGCCGCGCGAGGGAAGCGGCGCTTCGGCAACCAGTGTCACGTATTCGCCGCGGACCGGCGAGAACACGCCGTAGTGCGGATGGATGCGTTCACCCAGCGCCGGAATCTCGACCCCTTTCTTGCGCCACTCGTGAGCACCGATCAGCCCCAGCAGTTCGCGCAGCGAAACCACCGACATTTCTTGCGCCGGGCCGTACGCCTCGATGCAAGCCTGGCGCACGTCGGGCGCGCGCCGCAGCGGGATGCCGAAGTCGGCATCGAACGGCAACAGCAGCATCGCCAGCGTACGCGCGCGCTGGGACTGCGCCTGGCGATGCAGGTGAAACGCTTCGGCCGGCGACGCAGCCGGCTTGCGCGGTTTTTTCGGTTTGCGGTCGGTGCGCCGCGCCATTGCCTGCAACAACTGGCGCGCATTCTGAAAATCGCCGCGCCACAACATCGCGGCACCCTCGCTGGCCAGCCGATACGCGGCATCGGCCGTGGTGCGGTCATCCGCGATCACGACGCGCTTGGGCGGCGGCGTGCCGCTTTCCGAGCGCCATAGCGCCGCGCGTTCCTCGCCTGCCTCGGTCCAGGTAATGGTCGACTGATTATTTATGGCATCACCTGCTGATAAAAAATGAACTGGAGTCTGCAGCGGAAGCTGCGCCGGAAAGTGACCGGCGGATAAAATTTACCTCGGTCAAAGGCAATAGACAGACGCAAAGCATATACGGGCACTTGAGCCGAAATGCAAATCCTGCGTATCGCTATCCAACCGGCAGTCATCGTAATGAATTGGAAAGCCATGCCCGAGCTTGCCGCCAAGCTTACCCTGCGATTCAGCGAAGCGCCATTCAGCCAGCCTTCTCTTTTCCATCTGCTCGATAAGCTCGATTATGAGGGCCGGAGTGGAGGTGAATACCGGCACCGTTGAAGGCCTATGCTGAATGAATTTTCTTTGACACAACTCGCCAATGTCCGATTCGCAGTATCCTTTATCGGCGGACCTGGAGTTTTGAGGCGCCGCGAACCTTCACGCCGAGCCTGGGCTCGACGAAGAATGACAGCCATTTTATTCGCACAAATATTGATATATCAATGAATAAACCAGACGCCATACCATCGCAACGCAAATCTCCGTCCTTTACCGCGGAGTGTTTATCCAGAATAAGCAAGACGATTGACGCCGATGTCAGTGCCGGGCGGATTCCCGGCGCCGTAATGGTAATCGCGCACCAGGGTGAAGTTGTGTTTGAATCCGCGTTGGGCGTGCGCGATCCGGCGGCACGCGATCCGCTCGCAATCGATGCCATCTTTCGCATTTATTCGATGACCAAGCCGATCGTCTCGGTGGGGTTGATGATGCTTGTCGAAGAAGGAAAACTGTTGATCAGCGATCCGGTGTCGAAGTATCTTCCGGAATTGAGCGGCTTGAAAGTCGGCGTGGAAAAAACCGGCGCCGATGGAACCATATCGCTTTCGCTGGTGCCGGTCGAAAAGGAAATGACGGTGCAGGATCTGTTGCGCCACACTTCGGGATTGACCTACGGCATTTTCGGCGAGTCGCTGGTCAAGAGCGAGTACCGGCAGGCAGGTGTGGAAAGAAGCAGCATCACCAATTCGGAATTCATGGAACGGCTGGCCATCGTGCCGCTCGCCTACCAGCCGGGCACCACATGGGAATACAGCCGCTCGACTGACGTATTGGGAATCCTGATCGAGCGCATCAGCGGTGTTACGCTCGACGTGTACGTCGACGAACGCATTCTGAAACCGTTGAAGATGAAAGACAGCGGGTTTTGGGTACCGCCCGATCAACACCACCGGATTGCCCAGGCGTTCCAGACAGATCCCGATACCGGCCAGCGGATCAGGCTGCTTGACGTGCGCAGCAAGCCTTCTTTCCTGTCCGGCGGCGGCGGCATGGTGTCCACCGCGCGCGATTACCTGCGTTTCGCCAACATGCTGCGCGGCGGCGGCGCATATGACGGCGTGCGGCTCCTGTCGCGCAAAACCGTACAGTATATGACCAGCGATCATCTGTGCACGATGCCGGGCGTAACCGCAAGCCCCACTTTCCTGCCGGGTCCGGGATATGGGTTCGGGCTTGGTTTTGCAGTGCGGACCAGCATCGGCGGCGCATATTCACCGGGTTCGATCGGGGATTTCAACTGGAGCGGTTTGGGTGGGACGTATTTCTGGATCGATCCAGTGGAAGACCTGATCGCAATCTGGATGATGCAGGCGCCCGAGCAGCGTGCGCATTACCGGCAGTTGTATCGGAATCTGGTTTACGCGGCTATTTGACGGGCACAGGGCCTGTCCTGGAAAGACAGGCCGCCTGCTTGGCGCCTCGGCTGCGTCATGCCGGGGCGCTGACAAGTTCAGAACGCAGTCATTCCGGGCGTTACGAGGACGCTCAAGCGTTCGCATCACTGCTGATGTTTGAGATTCCTCGTCGCTTTGCTCTGTCGGAATGACGGGGGTTTTTTAGGCATCGCCAGGGATGGCGGTCGCATAAACCTCAAACCCAAAAACTGTCATTCTGAGCGAAGGTGCTGCAGGGGGTGGAGCAGAGGTTTCGCGAGGCACCGCCTCGCGCCTGCGCAACGGTATTGCCTTGCAAGGCAATACTCCTTTCCTTCGACTGCGATCCGCCTGCGAAACCGTAAAGGCTTGCAAGCCTTTACGTGCGCGTAGCGGGAATCTCATCCGCTCACACTTCTGCAAACGGTTGAGAGCTCTCCTAGCATCTCAGAACGGAATCGCATCTTCGTTCCACAGCATTTGCGGCTGCTTTGCCGATGCGGCATTTTCATTGACCTGCTCTTCATCGTTGTGTGCTTCCTGCTGGCCTTGCCGGTCCGCTGAACGCCCCAGCATGCGCATGTCGTCCGCGACGATTTCGGTGGTGGATCGCTCAACCTCGTCGCGCCCGGTCCATTTGCGCGTTTGCAAACGGCCTTCGATATACACATGCGAGCCTTTTTTCAGGTACTGGCCGGCGATCTCCGCAAGTTTTCGATACAACACGATACGATGCCATTCGGTAGCTTCCTTCTTCGCGCCGGTTGCCTTGTCTTTCCAGGTTTCGGTGGTTGCAATCGCGATATGCGCCACCGCATCGCCGTTCGCCGTATAGCGCAACTCCGGGTCATGTCCCAGATAGCCGATCAGGGTTGCCTTGTTCAATGTAGTCATGGATCTGTCCTTTGGTGAATTAATGGATTTCGAGCCGAATGCCTTGTTCGCTGTGTGCACCCGGCACCTGCTCGCCGGCCTTCAGCGCAGCCGCGATCGCCTTTTTGTTCGGCGTCGGAGGCGGCGGTTCATGCCGCGTGAAATACATCGGCGGCAAATCCGCTTCGCTATCCACCACTACCAGCGGTGGATTTTTCTTGATTGCAATTGCGAAAAGCGCGGTGGTCACGCGGTCCCGTTGCGCAGTCTGCATCACGTCGAGAATAATCTTTCGTCCGCGTTCGGCGGCGCGCTGAAGCGCGGCATGCCGCGCCTCCAGGCTCTCGATGGTTTGCACCACGCCGCTGTCGGCCGCTTCGATATTGCGCACCATCTTTGCCAGGTTTTCCAGCTGTTCGTCGAGCGGACCGGAGCAACTATCCAGCGTGTCGGCAATCAATTGCTCGTCGTCATGGCGCTCCGCCAGCAATTCCGCCAATTGCCGGTAGCGCGCCGCCAACTCGAACGCTTCGAACATCGGGTTCATGCGTGTTCTCCAAAGACGGCTTCATGCGCCTCCAGGGCCGCTTTCTTGTCATCCTTGGCCTTGGTCAGTTCCGCCAGCGCGGCGGTATCCGGCAGGCTGGTCGCGGTGCGGTAGGCGACCGAGAATGCATTGAACAGTTCATCCAGCGAATTGGCGCGATTGATCGATTCCAGCAGCGTGCGCTTTTGCTCTTCGTCCATCACCCGCTTGTCGAGCAGCGGTTCGTCGGACCCTGTTTCCAGCCATTCGAGCAATTGCCGCCCTGTGTCCAGACCCGGTTTGAAGATCATGCCGTCGAACAGGCGCGTCCTATCCTTGCCGACATAGGCCTGATGCTGCACATCCAGTTCAAAGAATGTCGTGAATTCATATTCAATGCCGTCGCGCATGATCGGCGCCAGGCCGATTTTCCGCACCACCTGCTTGCCGGTGCGCTCGTCCTTTTCCTGCACATATTCGGTCTTTGCGCGCATGGTTGCGATGACATGGCAAGGGCTTTGCAGCAAGGCCTCGACCAATGCGTTGTGTTCCGGGGTCACCTGGCGCCATGCCTGCCAGCTGTTGCCGGACTTGTCGGCAATCTTGCCCTGCCGATCGAGCGAACCGCCTTCACCGGTCCAGGCGTGCGTCAGGCTGTCGACGATGATGGTCGATACACCGGATTCTTCCATCGCATGGATCGCTTCGATATAGCGCGCCGGGGTAAACGGCGGCGTGAGCCGCAGGATGTCGTAGCCTTCCGTCAGCAGATCGGCGTACAGGTCGCCGCTGCCGTGTTCGGTATCGATCATGCCGATGCGTCCGCCCAGCCCAGCGGCAATCAGCAATGCGGAATAGGTTTTGCCGCTGCCTGCGGGACCGGACATGCCGAGCCGCAGCTTGGCGCGACGACGTGTAGCTTTGTGAATTTCAAATGCACCCATGGTCATTTTCCTTTCTGCGTCTTCGTTTTCAATCTGTTCCAGGCAGCCGATTTGTGCAAACCACTGCAAGCCGCCATCGTCTGTATTCGCCTGCTCGTCCATTGCGCAACTTCCATGAACCGGCAACCCTTGCCAAATAGAACTACCATTTCGGTAGTGCTTGTAAGCATGACTTTGCCGACAAACCGGTTTTTCAGTGCAGGCTCTTGAGCTTCACCTGCTCGAAAATCTCTTGCATTTTCGGCGACGTCGCTTCTGCCCGAAGCAACTGCGCGACATGCGCCGCCGTCAAGCGCCGCTTGCGTACTGCATCGAGCAATACGCTCTCGCGGCTTGCCACATCGTTGCCGAGCGACGGCATCCAGCGGGCGGGCATGCGCTTGATCCGCGCCTGCAGCACAGCCTTGCCGTACGCTTCTTTGAATGCGTTGCGCGCGGCGGCCACATCGCCGGCATTCAGCAGCGGCGACGCAATGCCCCACGCCTGCGCCATTTCATCGGTCCAGACCACCGACTCCGATTCGGTTTTCGGCATCATGGTCCAGGCATCGTCAACCTCGGGGCGGCCATCGTCGATCCGTTCCAGGATGTCCGGCATCTTCAACGGCCCCTGCAATTCCATGCGGCAGCGCGCCAGCGCATCCAGCACTGCGGATTCATTGAAATCCGCCAGATCGCTTGCCAGCATTTTTGCAGCGCCCGACGATAGCGCCAGCCCGCATACTTCGGCGGTCAGGGAAATTGCCTCCACCAGCGCGCCGGATGCTTCGCAATGCCGGCTACTGCCGGAGACGTCTGGATTCGTTGGTTGCGGGTAACGCATTTTGTTCCTCTTCATAAAATTGAGGTCTGGCAATCGCGAGGTTCATACGGACGAGCAAGCCGCAAAACATTACCTAATTCAAAAGCCGTCACATTCCTGCTTCAATTAATAATAAAAACGTCTTATTTGGTTGCATAAGCTCAACAAAATTGCTCGGCGTTGAGTTAAAATATTTGCTACAAGTCGTGCGCCCGTCATGCGATGCAACTATTGATGCGGCATGAATAAGTATGAAGCCGCATCCCCTCACCCCGACCCTCTCCCAGAGGGAGAGGGTGAGAAATGGGCGCGATGAAATAGAGACTTCATCGTGCCGGATCAATAAAACCAGACCAACAACCGGCCACCAGTGGAGCGTTCAACATGTCGATGGATAGCAGTCAAATAAGGCATAAGAACTTCAAGCGATTATTCGATGACTTCGTCGACAAACACCCAAATGACCCTCAACGCGGCATGCTCAAGCTGTTCGCACAACATCTTGGCTTATCCGATCGCTATCTCAGCCATGTCAAATGCAACCGGAAAAACATCGGCAACATCGTTGCCCGCACGATCGAAGAAAGACTGAAGCTGCCGCATGGCTGGATGGATCGGGAACATGATTCACTCAATATGTCGATCGATGACAATGAAAAACTGTTTGTTGAAACGGCATTGATCCTGTTTCGCGCCCAGCCGGATGAGGCGCGTGAAATGATGATCGATTTGCTTCGTCAAAAATTGCTCAGTCCGGCCTGACTCTCGCTACTCCAATGCCTGATCGCCGTCATTGACGATCCGCCTTCGCCAACACCCTCCTCGCAGCAAATTACCCGGAAAGCGCGTCGCGCTGCCGTCACCTTCTCAAATCAAGAGCTGCATGAATTCGCCTTTCAAGCCGGCAAGGCTATTTGCGCAACAGTCGCGAAAGCGGATTCGAGGCGATAAGTATAATACTAAATTGGTAGCATTTCAATTATAACTGTATGAATATACACCTGTTTGCCGAAAAAATTTCCAGCCTTGGAATTTCACCCATTTCTCATTGGTAAAAATACGGAATATCCCATGAATTAAGGCTAAACATGAGCGATCCATATGTATCCGCCGAACCGATTTTCAATGTTTATTTGCGACCATTTTGGAAGTATTTATAGCAATTGAATTTCGGACTGTTTTGGTTACGGCAACTAGATTCGTTGCGTCCTTGTTAATCGGCAAAACAGGCTTTGATGGAAATCTCCGCGGTCCGAATCCAGCCCGGCAAGTATTGTCCGAACCTCTATTCCGAACGGGATCATTCGGCGCCTTCGGAATTTTGTTGAGATAAAAGACGCGTCGCACGAATGCTCAACGCAATAAAAAAGAGCGCGGAGTGACCACGCCCTTTACCCTTGCAGATTGAAGCTCCCCTTTCAAGACGAGGGGGACCTCAAATATTCACATGATGCCGATAATGAATGCCGGCATTACGGAATGAAGCTGAGCGTTTCCGGCAGAGGAAGATTGATCGGCACCTCGAAAAATGGGCCGACGCCATCCGGATCGATGACGGTGCCGCCGTTCGACGCAAAGAATATCGCAATCTGCTGCTGTGCTCCCACCGCGAATCCTGCTGCCGCGGGTATCGAGATGTTGGTCAGGAAAGTATGCGGATTTTTCGGCACCCCGGGGTTGGCGGCAAACGCCAGGTCATTGCGGAAAAACGTAGTGCGGTCAGCCAGGTCGCCGGCGCGGATGATGGCGCTGCTGGTTGGATTGGGCACGGTAATGTCACCCTTGGCAAACTGCACGATCACCGGCTTGACCGCATTCCCCTGCAGCGGATGCTTTCTGATGAAAGCGGCATATGCTGAAGGATTACCTGCCTGCTGCACCCACTCGCTGCGGTCCAGGAATTGCGCAATTGCCATTGCCCCGGGTACATTGTTGACGACCGGCGGCTGATTGCGCAGCGGGACGTTTTCATCGAACACAATGCCGCTTGGATGCGAAACGTTGATCAGCGATGGCATGCGCGTGGCTAGCGCAATGCCGGCCAACGGGCGAAATGCCGGACTCAAACGTGTGATATCACTGATCGAACCGCCCGGCACATTCGGCACGCCGGCCTTGATATTCGGTTCGATACCCAGCACGATGGTGCCGTAAATGCCGCCGAACGATTGGCCCGTGTAATAGATGCGTTGCGCATTGAGATCGGCTGCGCCATCACCGTCGACATCCATGCCTACTTCGACCTGGCGCACCAGTTGCATCAGATCCGCGACCGTCTGGCGCAAGCCGTCCCGGCTGCCGATTATGGCGCGCGGCGGTGCGGCGTTGACGCCTTCGGTCGAATCAATCGCGCCGTTTCCGTCCTGATCGATACCGCGTCCGCCGGCATTGATCACCACCGGTGCGGCAGCGGGGCGCAGCACCGTCAGCGTGCCTTGCGCGCCGCCGCCATGACCGACGACGTTGATCGCCAATGTCGCGATGCCTTGCGATGCAAACACGGACGCGACCACCCATGGCGCGCCGTACATGCTATCGGTAAAGCCGTGCCCGTAAATCGCGACCGGCCATCCGCCGGCCGGTTTCGCGCCGGCCGGAGTGAATAGCTGGAACACGATTTCGTTGCTGCCCTGAGGTTGCGGCTGACCAGTCAGCGTCGCGGTCGCGGGAATGTACTTGGCAGCGGTCTGGTAGTTGGGCGATGCGAACTTGCCATAGGCAATCTGTCCCACTGCGCCGGGAACGACATTCAGCGCCGGCGTCGGCAGGAACGATGTCGCAAAAGTTGGCGCGCTGCCAATCTGGCGGTTGAACTGTATGGCTGTCACGCCCGATACCGGAAACACCGCGCGCACCGCGCTGCCGCCCACATCGCCAACCATGAAGTTGGCCGGCGACGGCGTGGTTTGCTTGATCTGATGCATGATCTTGTGCAGATCGGCGGTAATGCTTTGTGTGGTAAACAAGCTTGCGGCGACGACATTGTGACTGCCGGCGCGAACCGTGCGCACCGCATCGCGCAATTCGCCGCGATATGCGCTGGTGTCGCGATCCTGACCGGCGCCGAACGCTTCGCCGAATCCATTGGACTTGATTTTCTTGCCGCCGCTATCGCGTACGCCATCGGTTACCACCAATACATAGCGCGAATGCTGGTTGAGCAATTCATCCGATTCGAACGCAAGAACCTTGGTTGCCGGGTCCCAAACGATCTGGTTGATACCCACTTTTTGCCCGGCGCCAGCCGAGGTTTGCGTATCGCCCAGGCCAAGCAGAAACACTGTATTGCTGTTGACGGTCGCAACATCGATGTCGCCGGTGAAAGGCACGGTGATGCGCGGCTGCGTCGAAAACCCGTCGAGTGTATTGATAACCTCGATGTCGGCACAATCACTGGGACGCGCTGCGCAGTTCGGTTTCGGCAAGTTGACGCGGCGATGGGTGTTTTGCGTCCAATCGACCGCAGTGAAACGATTGGTAGGGAAAGGACTGCCGGCGGGGTCCGACAAATCGAATTTTACGCTAACGCCATCGGCTAGTGCAGCCAGTGGAACCAGTAAAAAAACCAGGCCGGTCGTTACGCGACGACCATATGATCCAAGCATTGTGATCTCCTTGTTATTGATTATTTGATATTTTTGCCGCAACTTGATTATAGGCAAATTGACTAGTTAAAAAAGCAATTTCTTTATACAAATTGCGCCAATTTGGACATAGGTCAATTGCCTGATTTGCGTTAACAACTGGCGGCCAATTTTTGCCGTGCCGCACCATTCAATTGACGGTCATCACTTCTTCATCGGGAAACATATGACATTTGCACTGTCTCTTCCGAGGGCTTCCGCTCGATTGAAAGATGGTGCGCAATCTTCATTCGCGGCCACCCCGTTTGCAATAGTTGCCCGACGTCAAAATCGCGATCAAAGTGCCATTGTTATAATGAAAAGCCCGTCCTTTCCAGCTTGGTAGCCCTCAGCCAATCCGATGCGAAAAAAAACAGCACGAGAATCATCATCTTCAAGGATCGCGTTGTGAGCACCGGCCACGGCAGATCGCGCCTGTCCGATGTCATGCTCACTCAAACCGTCCGGCTGATTGAAGAATCCGGGCCGCTGGAAGACAGTGAAGCAATGGGCCATGCGTTTCGCGGCAAATCCGGCCGCGAGGATCGTTTGATCGAAAGAGCCTGGGTACTTGGTCAACGCTTGAAGCTCAACGTTGAAATCGAGCGCTGGCGCGATCTGGCGCTGTACGTTTGGACCGCGCTCTCGATATCGGTATTTTTCATTGCCTATGGCATCGCGGTCGCGGTCATCGGCGGCGATCGATCGATCAACGCGGCACTTGCATTCTTCGTCGCGCTCGGCATGCATGCGGTCACGCTGGGGCTCTGGTGTCTTGCCGTGGCGTCCGCATCGTGGTCACCGCGAAGCACGTTTGCGCGGCTGTCGCTCGGCAACCTGTTTCTGCGCCTGCTCGCCTGGCTGCCGCTGGATCGCGGGCCGCATTCGCTGACCATGTTGCGCGCCACCACTTCCACCCTGCAGCGCGCACGGCTGTTGCCTTGGGCATTCGGCTTCATCAGCCACGGCATCTGGACGCTTGTATTTGTGCTGGTGCTGGTTGCGCTTTGGTTTGCATTCTCGTTTCAGCAATACCGGCTGACATGGGAAACCACGATCCTGAGCGCCGATTTTTTCATCCGCTTTGTTCAAACCACCGGCTGGCTGCCGCATCTGCTTGGGTTCCCGTTGCCGGACACATCGACCTTGCTCAATCCCGGCGCCGCAGGCAGCGATCATCGGGCATGGGCATGGTGGCTGATCGGCTGCACCTTCGTGTATGGATTGATTCCGCGCGTCGCGCTGGCGGGTCTGTGCTGGCTAGTCTGGCGGCGCGGCAAGCAATCGTTGAAGCTGGATACGGCCGATCCGTACTTCAGAAAACTGCTGGCGCGCTTCGAGGAAATGGAAGTGTCGATCGTGGTCGATGCGGAACAGGCGCCCGAGCCGGCAGGCAAGGCCGATCGCAAGATGTCGCCGCCGGGAAATCACACATCGCTTGCGATCATCGGCTTTGAACTGCCGGCGGAGTATCCATGGCCGCCGGGCGGCTTGGCTGAATCGGCCGACCTGGTCGAACAAATCTCAGGCACCGGCCAGGAACGCCGCGCATTGCTCAACACGTTGGCGCAAACGCGGCCATGCAAGATTCTTCTGGTGTGCAACCCGGCATCGAGCCCGGATCGGGGCACCGAACGGTTCATCCGCGAAGCATGCGCGCACGGCACGCAATGCGCGCTGCTGCTCGCGCCGTCGTCAGGCAGCGATATCGGCAATCCGCAACGGTGGCAATCCTGGCTTGAGCACATCGGCATGACCGACATGCGATCCTTCACCGACCTCGATTGTGCAACCGAATGGTTCAAGCCAACTCATGTCTAAGCCCATCGAAATAGCCGTGGTCGGCCACACCAATGCGGGCAAGACCTCATTGCTGCGCACGCTGACACGGCACTCTGATTTTGGCGAAGTGTCGGAACAGCCCGGCACCACGCGCCATGTCGAAGCGATCGACCTGAAGATCGATGGCGTAAGCGCGGTGCGATTCTTCGATACGCCGGGCCTTGAGGATTCGACCACGCTGCTCGACTATCTCAGGGCGCTGGAAAACTGCACCACCCCGCCCGACCGCATCCGCGCATTCCTCAAGGGACCGGAGGCAAGCGGCAGTTTCGAGCAAGAGGCGAAGGTATTGCGCAAGATGCTTGAAGTCGATGCCGCCGTCTACGTGATCGATACGCGCGAACCGGTCCTGCCCAAGTTCCGCGCCGAAATCGAGACCCTGACCTGGTGCGCCAAACCAGTCATGCCGGTGCTGAATTTCGTGCGCCACAACGACAGCAGAAAAAATGAATGGCTGGATGCCCTCTCCGCCTACAACCTGCATGCGTATGTTCAGTTCGATGCGGTCGCGCCCTTTGTCGGTTCCGAACGCGAGCTGTATCAAAGCATGGCCATCATGCTGCGCGGCCGGCGCGATCAATTGATGCAAGTGATCGAGGATCTCGAATTCCAATTCCAGGAGAGACGATCGGCGGGTTGCCAGGTGATTGCCGAACTGCTGGTCGACATGACCGCGCTGCGCCGCGAGATCTCCAGGGAAGACTTGGAAATCGAGCACAAGAAGAAGGCATTCATCCGGGACTTCAGGAACATTGTTTTGAAACGGGCACGCCGAAGCATCGATGACCTGCTGCTGGTGTACGGCTTTCGCAAGGAAGATGCTGACGAGGCGGTGCTGCCGTGGCTGGACGGCCGCTGGGAGGCGGACCTGTTCAACCCCGAAACGCTGCGCGATGCCAGCAAGAAGCTCGGCACCGGCGCAGCGGTCGGCGCAGCGATCGGTTTTGCAGCCGATCTTGCGCTCGCCGGATTATCGCTGGGCGCGGCATCGGCGATCGGCGCCGCCATCGGCGGCATAGCAAGCCAGGGCTGGGGACAGTTCGGCAGAACGCTGATCAACAAGGCACGCGGCATCGAGGCGCTGACGCTGGAAAATGAAGTCTTGCTGGTCATGGCCGAGCACACGCTGAACCTGCTATGGGCACTGGAACAGCGTGGCCACGCCGCGATGGGAAAAGTCGCCCACCAACGGCAAACACCGCAAGAGGTTAATGAAAAGCTGAAGCAGTTGATCGAAGCGGTACAACCGGCCAGGAGCCATCCGGATTGGGAGTCAACCAACCGCGGCAAATATTCCGAGTATGCGCAGCGCAGCAGGTTTATTCACGAGGTGACCGACAAGATAAAGCATGTCGTGTCGTCAAGAACCGGTGACGCATATTCACAGACACCCGAATCCGCCGGTTGAGCAATCATGCCGGTTTGGTTAAACAGGAAGCCGGCCTGAATTCAAAGCAATAAACGGAGTGAGGGCAATAGTTTGAATCGGTACATTTCTCCTTCCCATATAACTTTAAAAGAAGGAGTTTCAGATGACTGTACTTTCAAACAAGGTTGCCATCGTGACAGGCGCGAGTTCGGGGATCGGTTATGCAACAGCGAAATTATTCGCTCGAGAAGGCGCCAAAGTGGTTGTCAACGGAAGGCGTCAGACAGAACTTGATGCGCTTGTTGCACAGATCGAAGCAGCCGGAGGACAAGCGGTTGCAGTTACCGGCGATGTGCGGGACGAAGCCGTGGCAAGGAGTCTGGTCCAAATGGCGGTCGAACGCTTTGGCGGACTTGATATTGCATTCAACAATGCCGGCACCACAGGAGAGATGGGATCGGTCTCCGAAATATCGTTATCCGGATGGCACGATACGCTCAACACCAACTTGACAAGCGCTTTTCTTGGCACAAAATATCAAGTGCCCGCAATGATCGAGCGTGGCGGCGGCTCGCTGATCTTCACGTCCAGCTTCGTGGGATATTCAGCCGGCATGCCTGGCATGGCAGCCTATGGCGCCAGCAAGGCAGCATTGATCGGAATGACCCAGTGCCTGGCTGTTGAGCTCGGAATAAAAGGCATCCGGGTCAATGCCATCCTGCCCGGCGGTACCGATACGCCGATGAACCTGGCAAATGCGCCCGGCGCCGGTCCCGAGGTACGAACCTTCCTTAACGAGCTTCATGCCCTCAAGCGCCTGGCGTCGCCCGATGAAATTTCGCGATCGGTGCTGCATCTGGCATCGGACGCGTCGAGCTTCATTACCGGTACTGCATTCCTGGTCGATGGTGGCGTATCCATCAATCGAACATAAGAAGCCATGGCGTATTAACGCGTTGGCGCTTCCATCCTCCATGGTCCGGTATTCGCAGGCGCAGCCGGTTTGTTCATGCGGCGGCCTGCAAAAAATCGATGGCATCGCGGTTGAAGTAAGTTACCGTGCCGTGCCGGACAGGCAAGCTTGAAGGTTTATGAACACTCCCGGGAAATAGTGGATATTATTGCGCGATGCCAAATTTCCAAACCATGAAATTTCGACTCGCCGCGCTCGGCGTTGCGCTGCTCATGATCGGCATCCTGGTGCGCCAGTTTATAGCGCTGCCGCTGCTGCAAAAGGACGTGCGCGAGCTGGTTGCAACACAGCAGTTGTCTATCGCGTCTTATGTGGCGCGCGACGTCGACCATAACATTACATCGCGCCTGGCACTGATCGACCAGTTTGCCGCTGAATTGCCGCCGAAGCTGGCGGGACAACCGGAAAAATTACAAGCCTGGATCAGGGACCGGCAACGTATCAATCCAATGTTCAACAACGGATTGCTGGCGGTGCGGCCGGACGGACAAGGCCTGCTCGCACAATATCCGGTCATCCCCCGCCGCAGCCGGCGCGACTATGCGGCATCGGACTGGTTCCTTGCCGCTTTGCGCGCCGGCAAACCAGTCATGGGCAAGCCGTCACGCGAAGGTGTGAACGGCGATCCGGTCATCTTCTTCGCGGCGCCGGTGCATGATGCCGACGGCAGCGTGGTGGCGGTGCTGGCCGGCAGTGCGCTGCTTAACGCACCGGGGTTTCTCGATCGATTGCAGGAAACGCGGCTGGGCGCAACCGGCGGCTTTCTGCTGATCTCGCCCTCGGACAAGCTGTTTGTCGCGTCAAGCGACCCGGCCATGATCCTGAAGCCAACGCCACCGCCCGGCGCGAACCTGCTGCACGATCGTGCGATGGCGGAATACCGCGGCACCGGCGTCACGATCAACGCAAAAGGCGTCGAGGAATTGTCGGCGATTGCGACGGTGCCCAGCACCGGTTGGTTCGTGGTTGCCCGCATGCCGACCGAGGAGGCATTTCGTCCGGTCGCGGCGCTGCGCGGCTTCGTGGTCAAGGCCAATGCATTTTTTCTGATAGCGATACTCTCGATACTGTTGTTTGTGTTGTCGCGCATCCTGCGCCCGCTCACCGATTCCGCGCGCGCGATACGCGATATGGCGAATGGCAAGGGAAAGCTGGTACCGCTGCCGATTGTCCGCGACGACGAGGTCGGAAAGCTGGTAAGCGGCTTCAATGTTCTTGTAGAGAGACTGCGCGAGGAAGAAGCGGCGCGCGAAGCCAGCGAGGCGCAACTGAAGTTCATGGCGCATCATGACTCGTTGACCGGACTATACAATCGGGCAATATTGGAAGACCGCCTGGAACAGGCACTGGCGCGCGCCGCGCGCGACGGATCCGAAATCGCATTGTTGTTTTGCGATCTGGATGGTTTCAAGGCAATCAACGATCTGTATGGACATGATGCCGGCGATGCGGTGCTGCGCCAGGTCGCCGAACGGTTGGCCGACGGGCGCCGCCGGGTCGATACGGTGGCACGCCTGGGCGGCGACGAATTCATTATTCTGCTCGCGGGTCTTGACGATGCGCGCAACGCCGCGATCGTCGTTGCGCAACAGGTCTTGGCCGCGCTCAACAAACCATTCGACTTCGACGGAAAAACGCTCGCACTCGGCATGTCGATCGGCATCGCGCTGCACGCCGGAGCCGCGATCGCGGCATCGCATCTGATCGCACAAGCCGATCTTGCGATGTATCGGGCCAAGCGCACGGGCAAGGGAAATTTCTTCTTCATGGAAGAGATCGGCGCGATCAACTCCGAAGAGCACACCTCGATTGATACGGCGGCGCCGCTTGTGCAATCAGCCAGGAAATGACATGCTCGGGCGCGCAGCCGGAATCTCATCCGTTCCCACTGCTACTGAAGTGGGAGATTCGGTCTCATTCAAGCGCATCACCTCGGTGCGATTCCATCCTGGGGTGGAGCCGATGGCGGTGCTTGGGCCGGGATATCCTTGTTGCTCAATGCTTCGTTGATATCCGTTATCAAGTCGCTTTTTACCTTGAGCCAGTCATCGAAATCGCTGGTCCACACTCTCAGCTCAAACTCGAATGCATCCACGCCGCGCTTGATGAACAGCACTTCCGGCGACGGCTTCTGGAGCACTTGCTTGTTCCCTTGGGCGACGCCCTTGAGGAGGGCTTTCAACTGCATCACGCTGACGTCGGGTTTGGTGATGACCGGTACCGAGATCTGGCGCAATTGACTCGACAATGTCCAGTTGGTCACCTTGTCGGAAATCAGCTTGCCGTTCGGTATGATGACTTCCGATCCCGCCGTACTGCTGATCACGGTAGCCCTGATGCCGATATGCTGTACGCGGCCGACGACGCCGTCGATTTCTATGGTGTCGCCTACCTTGACAGGGCGCTCGAATAATACGATCAGGCCCGATACAAAATTGTTGACGATGTTCTGCAACCCGAAGCCGATGCCGACGGTAAGCGCACCGGCGACAATGGTGAACTTGGTCGTGTCGACGCCGATCGCGGTAAGTGCGAGCACGAATCCCGACACCAATATGATGTAGTGCGCCGTGGTCGAGAGTGCATAAGGCAACCCGCGGTCCAGATGCACCCTGGAGAATATTTCTTCTTCCAGGAAAAAACGCGACAAACGCGAAATGGCATAAGTCGCCCAAAGGATCAGGATGAAAATCAATATGTCGCTGACGGACACATTCAGCGTGCCGATATCCAGCGACGCATTCCAGAATGACTTGATCCGGCCAATCGCCTGTTGCAGGAAGCCCGAAGCCTGCAATGTCAGCGCCGCCCAGTACAGGAAGGCGATCCATTTCAACCCCCTGTTGATCCGCGCGGCGACAAGCGCCCGGTGGCGCCGCACGCCTGCAAGGAAAGAAATCGGCGGCATATATAGCAGACCGTGCATCATGCCCTGGCCGATACTGGTCAGCACATACAATGCAACGCCTGTATATGCACTGGCGAGCAGAGCACGCATGACAAGGTCCGCCAGCCTTGCATAGCCGGCGACGCTGGCAGCAAGCACGACGAGAGAAAGCGCGAGCGCGGCCCAGCTCCCGCCGCGAATCACCCGCCATGTAAATCGCTGCTCCCGCGACTCCGCCTCTACCGCATGCTGGTGACGGCGGAGCGTACTGAGAATAAACAGGAGAAAGCTGAGCACTTCAAGCAGAAGCAGGAACCGATGCACACCGGGCAGCGGAGCGACGAGTGCGCGCGCCCGGTCGGCCAGGTAAAAGATGACGGTCAGGTAAAGCAGCGGGTAAACCCGAATTTCGATGATCCGGCGCGCGACGGCAAGCAACGGCCCGGCGGCAAGTACACCGATCATCAGCCATAGCGCTCTTGGCGGTCGTGGATAAAACCAGGCGCTGAACAACATGGCGACCAGCATTGCAGTGACGATCGGCATGTCGAATATTTTTTTGCTGGCCTTCAGTTCCTCGTCGCATCTGGAAAGTACATCGACCTTGGTGCGCGCCACAAAAAGGATGATCACCAGCCCGAAAAAAAAGAATGCATGAGCAACAAAATCCCGCTGACGGAATCGGAAGTAGTCCGCGATCGCAGATGCCTGATTCATCAGATGGTCACCGGCTTCGCTGGAAACGCTGTGAATCGATGTGTCCCAGAACGAGGCGCTCCAAAGAGGCGGACCATCCCGGTAGAGCATCCGGGTGACAGCCCGCTCGCTTGCGCCGGCCAGCAACTGCCGTATTTCGTCGAGCCGCGTGCCCATGTCGGTGGCCCGGCCCTGCAGTGCCAACACCTTCGCGCGGTCAGCCAGCACATTTTTCTTTGCCGATGCGATTGCCCGGACCAAATCCTTTGCGCGGTCCAGCACGTCACGCGGCGCGGCCTCTTCGGATGCGGCCGTGATGGTCGCATCCCATATCGTGTCCAGTTTCTCGAGTTCGTTCAGGTCCCGGTCGCTCTGCAGCGCGGCGCGCGTCAGGTCGCGCCGGATAGCGATGATCCGGAACTCGACGTCGCGCAACTCCTCTTCCATGTTCTGTATGGTTTCAAGAGGGAAAGCGGACAACGCCAGGCGACGTGCCTCTTGCAGCCGATAGGACGTTTCGCGTTCAAGAAGCGGGATCCGATCGCTGGTGATGGCAATCGCATCCTCGATCTGGCGCCGGTTTTCAATCTGCCGAATCTCGGCCAGGGCCAGCTCTGCCTGCGGCGCCATATCGGGAATCGGGATCGCCTGCGGAGCAGGAATTTCGGCCGGCGGTGCAGGCGCTGCCGGCGCAGTTGGTAGGCTCGGCAGCGGTGCCGGCATGGGGCGCATCTGCCCTTGCGCAACTGCCGCCTCATGCCAGAATAGCGCCAACACGAAAAGCACAAGGCACCATGCCGCCGGCGTTTGGACAGGGCGAAACAACTTGAATGGCGGGGGCAATGGCATCTCGGTCGCTCGACTGTTCTTCGTTGTTGTAGTGAAAAGAGTTTCCATTGCGACAGGTTGGCAGGTGGGGTAGTTACGCTGCTGTTGGAAGGCAATGCCGGAGCGAAGTTTCCATGCCGAAGAATCTTTCGCCCATAGCCAATTGAGGTAAGTTTGAGTTAGTGCAATAAACAAAATTCGCGACTTCAGCACTTTCTTATATGGCGCAAGAAAAGTTTGCGCGCCACTTAAAATGGCGCGATACTGTTATTCCCGCCACAAAAAAGATTGCCGATATGCCAAAGGTCGTCTCAACAGTCGAGTTGGATCGGATTGCCGAATTAATCGCGCGTCATCCGGAAAGCATAGGCATTGAAGGACTGTTCAATGAACTTGGCGGCCACATGCCACGCCGGACCCTGCAGCGCCGCCTGTCTACTTTGGCAGAACGAGGAAGAATTTTTGCAGAAGGTGAAGGGCGGGCAATCAAGTATCGTATCGCAACAATTACAGGAACCGCCGAAGTTGCGCTAGCCGCTTTCCAGGGGCAAGCAACCAGGGAGGTCTATGTTCCCCTCTCAGTCGAAGGCAAGACGATCAAGGCAATGATCCGCCAACCGATACATCAGCGGCGGCCGGTCGGTTATTCCATCGACTTTCTCGAAATGTACCGACCCAATGAAACAGCCTACTTGCCGGACACTTTGCGCGATCAGTTGCACGCGCTTGGGCGATCGCCTGCGGAACATGCCGCCGCAGGCACCTTTGCACGCGACATCATGAATCGGCTGCTCATCGACTTGTCATGGGCTTCGTCACAACTTGAAGGCAATACCTACACTCGGCTCGATACACAGCGATTGATCGAATTCGGCGAGGCGGCAACAGGCAAGGATGCACTGGAAACACAAATGATCCTCAACCATAAGTCTGCCATCGAGTATCTGGTGCGTGGCATTGACGAAGGTAGCGACGGTGTCGGCATCAATACCGAAACCATCCTTGGCTTGCACGCATTTTTATCCGACGGTTTGCTGCAGGATCCGCAGGCGGTAGGGCGCGTACGCACGCGGGCGGTAGACATCGGAGGCAGCGTCTATCGGCCAATCGCCCTGCCGCAAAAGCTCGAAGAATTGTTCGGCATCGTAATCGACATGGCGGCGGAAATCGATGACCCATTCGAGCAGGCATTTTTCCTGATGGTGCACCTGCCTTATCTGCAGCCATTCCTGGACATCAACAAACGGGTTTCGCGCCTGGCTGCAAATATTCCGCTGATTCGCCACAATCTTTGTCCGCTATCTTTCATCGATGTGCCGCAGCAGGCCTATGTGGACGGCATGATCGCCGTATATGAACTCAATCGCATCGAGTTGTTACGTGATGTTTTCGTGTGGGCATATGAACGTTCGTGCCAGCAATACGTCGCGGTTCGCCAGCAACTAGTTCCACCGGACACTTTCCGTCTGCGCTACCGAACCGAGATGTCTGATACCGTGCGCACAATCATCCAGCGCGCGCAGCCGCTGAGCGAAGGTGTTATCAGAAGCGCCGTTCCGGCAAAGGTATTGGACGCCGATCGCGACCGCTTTGTCGCGCTGATTCTGGAAGAATTTAACGCACTGCATGCTGGAAATGCGATTCGATTTGGCTTGAGACCGCTCGAATTTGAGGCATGGAGGAAGAAACATCAGACGTGAAAAAGCTGCATCATTCGAGAGTAGGAGAGGCATTTTTCGCGCGAAAAATCATTCGGCCACAAGCCTCTTAATTACTCACCATGTATAGCAAAGATTTAAAACGGGGAATTGGAAGCGTATTTGGCGATCAGCTGAAAAACGATGGGAATAACGAGGGGGCAGGCCATGATTCATGTCCTTGAATACCCGTGGCTCGTCTTCCGTTGCCGCCGATGACATTGACTAGACCCCGCATTTCTTCGATGCATCCGGATTCACCAGCGGCCGGCGCATGACGCCTGACTTTCCTAAAAAAACACAGGCTGCCTCCCGTTATTCCAGAAGCATTTCATTGATCCTGTCGCATGGACAAATTGCGGCTTTCGGCGACAATTCAGGATCGATGCAAAGGAATATCAATGAAAAAATACTCCTCTATTGCCGGCCTGATCGGGAACCATCGCCAACCGAAATTTGCAATAAGGAAAAAACGCTTTGCCGCGTCGGTCATGCTCATGGGACTTGCCGGACTGACCCTCAGCGATGTATCCATCGCAGAGCCACGGCCATTATGGGAAGTCGGGGCCGGTGTCGGCGTGCTGACGTTACCTCATTACCGCGGTTCGGACGAAACAGCGACCCATTTTGTCCCCACACCTTATTTCGTCTACCGAGGCGAACGCGTGAGAGCAGACCGCGGCAGCTTGCGCGCCGAGCTTTTCGAGAGCGACCGGATCGAAGCCAATCTCAGTCTGAATGCAACGGTGCCGGTGCTTAGCAAGAATAATCAGGCACGACGCGGCATGCCGAATCTGAAGCCGGCGGTCGAAGTCGGCGGCAATATCAGCCTCACTCTCTGGAATTCGACCGATTCGCGAATGAAACTGGGTTTCCGTGCGCCGCTGCGTACTGCCATTACCGTCGAATCGTCACCGAACCAGATTGGCTGGCTGTTTGCACCGACCCTCAATCTGGACATCACGGACCCGGCGGGATTTTCCGGATGGAAGCTGGGCATGCTGGCGGGACCGCTGTTTAACAGCCGCAAATATAACGACCATTTTTATTCCGTCCGTTCGGATCAGGTACTGCCTGACCGGCCCGCCTATGAAGCAAGAGGCGGCTACTCTGGCGCACAGTTCACGATGGCTTTGTCCAAACGGTATCGGCGCCACTGGGTCGGCGGCTTCCTGCGATACGATACCCTGGCCGGCGCCGTATTCAATGACAGCCCGTTAGTGCGCGATCGCCAGAGCCTTTCGGCCGGCGTGGCGATCTCCTGGATTTTCGGCGAATCGTCGACGCTTGTTGAACGCACCGATGATTGAGCAGTGCTTAAAACTCACGGTGAGGCCTTGTCTCTCCACCCAAGAGAAGAAAAATAGAAAGACGAAATAATAGAGATGGGCCACGATTAATTTTTAAAATTGTGGTCTGCTCCCGGTCGAAGGCTGAACGCCACTACAATGGCGCGTGGCTGAAAATATTCTTAGCGCGCTCAATAAAATTGATGTGTCATTCCGAGGAATGCGACGATGAGGAACTTCAAAATTCAGTAGTGGTGCGAACGGATGAGATTCCTCTCTTTGCTCGGAATGACAGATTGGGGGCTTGGGGTGTCTGCGACCGGTATCCCCGGCGACGCTCGAAAAACACCCGTCATTCCGACAGAGCAACGCGACGAGGAATCTCAAACTTCCGCAGAAGCGCTGACGGTTGAGATTCCCGCGGGCGCGTACGTCAGGTTGGCCACCACAAGGGTGATCCAGAGGCAAGCGTGGGACCATGCGCCGCGAAACCTCTGCAGCCGCTTCGCTCGGAACGACGGTGTCGGATTATTTTGTTGGATGCATTTATAAATCAGGACGGATATATGGATAAATTGTTGTCGATGCGGGTGTTTAATGAAGTGGTGGAACTCGGAAGTTTCACTCGCGCAGCCGATCATCTGCAGATGTCGCCCGCTGTCGTCACACGCCATATCGCCGCCCTGGAAAGCCAGCTGGGCACACAACTCCTGCTGCGTACGACCCGCAGTCTTTCCCTCACCGAGCGAGGCGAAATTTATCTGGAGCGTAGCCGGCGGATTCTCGAAGACGTCTATGACACCGAAGCCGTTGTCAGCTCTGCTGCCAAGGCTTATTCCGGAATCCTGAGGCTATCTTCGCCTATCAATTTCGGCTTGCATTTTTTACCCGCGATCATGCATGAGTTTCAGGACCGCTATCCCGATATCGCGTTTGACATCATGCTCACGGACGAGCCGATTGACCTGGTAGGAATGGGGCGGGACATAGGCATCGCGCTCTCGGGAAATATCGTTAATCCCGATACCGTCACGCGCAGCGTCCTGTCGACCCAGATGGTGCTTTGCGCAACGCCGCAGTATCTGCGGCGGCATCCGCCGCTGACGGTGCCCGGCGACCTATCGAAGCATCGATGCGTGGCGCTGTCGACACAACAGCGCGAGAGAGATCTGTGGCAGCTTCAGAAAAGGGACGGCTCCATCGATACCGTGTCGATCAAGCCTGCCATTATTTGCAATACAACCGCGATGGCGTATCAATGTGTGTTCAGCCATCTCGGGATCGGCGCATTTATCTCTGTCATTGCACGGAAGGCGCTTGAAAGCGGACAGCTTGTGAGAGTGCTCGATGAGTATGAGATTCCGGGCCGGGAACTGCTGATAGCGTATCCGAGCCGCAGATACCTGACTTCGAAAGCGCGTGTCTTTATCGATTTTCTTATTGCACAGGCATTCATTGCGCAGGCGTTGGATGCAAGACCTGATTCGCCCTGATTTCCGCATTCAATGAAAACGAGCCCTCGAAAGGGCTCGCTTGAATCAACCGCTGGTGGCGTTTTCTATCGGTCAGAGAGAAAAGCTTAGGAGCCGCTTACACCGGATTTCGAATTACCGTTACGAGCGACATCGGCGGCGGCACCACGGACGCGCACGGTCCTGGTCGCAAATTGAGCCTGGCCCGGAAATTCTTCGCCGCCGGCCATATAGGTGGCGTCCGCCTGTGCATGCGCCAATTCGTTGTACACGTCAGCGCGGGTTTTGCCTTGTGCTACCGCGCGTCCGGATGCCGAACGATTGTTTGGCGCCAGTTGACTATACAATTCCTGGGTTTCCGCACCGCCCGCTACGTAGGCGCCTTCCGCCTGTGCCTGTTTCATCGCGGCGATCACGTCGGCACGTGTTTTAGTCGGTACAAAGTTCGCGGCCGGATCAACCCATTCTCCCTGTTGGGCAAAAGCGGAACCGGTGGCTGCGATCATGGCAACGGTGGCGATCATGTGTTTGGCGTTCATTTTATTCTCCTGAAATATCAATTAGATGGATGACTCCGGATGAGTCGCACAGTGTTGTGTCTCCATCGATGAAGTACAGTGTATCCATTAAGGAGAACGGGAAAAACACGATAATCCACAACAGTTTATTGCTGTTTCCGGAATAATCAAATTGAGATCAGGGTTGGGCAGCTACGGCCAGATCTTGCCTTTTTATTTTACGTTCGAGGCAAAACGCACGATCTGGCCCTTTAGTTTTCTAATTGCAGGTGTCACCCCGCCGGCTAGCCTGCCTAAACGTTCATCACCGCCACGGCGCGTGCGTTCAGGTAAGCCTCCAGCGCCTCCGGCCCGCCCTCGGAACCGTAACCGGAATCCTTGAGGCCGCCGAACGGCATCTCTGCCGATGGCATCGCGGGCATGTTGATCCACAACATGCCAACCTCGACTCTGCGCGCCAGCAGATCGGCATTCTTCAACGAACGCGTGAACGCATAACCGGCCAGGCCGTAGGGCAGACGGTTGGATTCGGCGATCGCCTCCTCCAGCGTGTTGAAGCTGCGCACCGCCGCCATCGGGCCGAACGGTTCCTCATTGAAGACCTTGGCCTCCAACGGCACGTTGGACAGAATGGTGGGTTGCCAGAAATTGCCGGCATCGCCGATGCGCTCGCCGCCGGAAAGCAGCGTCGCGCCGCGCTCCACCGCATCCTTGGTGAACTCGGCCATCGCGGTCAGCCGACGCGGATTGGCCAGCGGCCCCATTTGCGTTCCTTCGGCCAGACCGTCACCGACCTTCAGCCCTTGTGCATGCTTGACCAGCGCCTGCTCGAACTCGCTGCGTATGCTTTCGTGCACCAGGAAACGCGTCGGCGAAATGCAGACCTGTCCGGCATTGCGGAACTTGGCGGCGCCGGCGCACTTCACTGCGAGCGCGACGTCGGCATCTTCGGCGATGATCACCGGCGCATGACCGCCCAGCTCCATGGTCACGCGCTTCATGTGCTGACCCGCCAGCGCGGCGAGCTGCTTGCCTACCGGCGTGGAGCCGGTGAACGTAATCTTGCGGATCACGGGATGCGTAATCAGGTAACTCGAAATCTCCGCCGGGTTGCCGTAGACCAGGCCCAGCACGCCGGGCGGGATGCCCGCATCGGCAAAGGCCTGAATCAGCGCGGCAGGACCGGCCGGTGTTTCTTCCGGCGCCTTGACCAGCATCGAACAGCCGGCCGCCAGTGCCGCGCCGACCTTGCGCACCACCTGGTTGATCGGGAAGTTCCATGGCGTAAACGCGGCGACCGGGCCGACCGGGTCCTTCAGCACCATCTGGCGGATCGACAGGCTGGTGCGCGACGGCACGATGCGGCCATACACGCGAAAGCCCTCCTCCGCGAACCACTCGATGATGTCGGCCGCGGCCATGGCTTCGCCCTTGGCTTCGATCAGCGGCTTGCCCTGCTCTTGCGTCAGCACGCGGCCGATCGCCTCGGCACGATCGCGCATCAGGCCGGCCGCCTTGCGCATGATCTTGCTGCGCGCGGCCGGCGTCATGTCGCGCCAGGTCTCGAAACCTTTTTGCGCGGCTTCCAGCGCCTTGTCCAAGTCCGCCCGGCCGGCGTGCGCGACGCGCCCGATTTCCTTGCCGGTGGAAGGATTTTGAATCGCCAGCGTGCGGCCATCGGCAGCGTCCTGCCACTGGCCGTTGATAAAGAGTTGTGTGTTCGGATAAGTCATGTTGTGCTCACTTTGCTCGGTGCAGTAAATGTGGATCGATCCGCTGAGGGCATCCGGCAGGCCTGAGTAAACAGTTGGATGCGGCCGGATGCATGGGTGCGAACAGATGCTGATGCGGCGCATTGCAGACAGTGACGCGGCCTGCGTTCTTCATCGCCTTGGTTGTCAGGATACCGTCTTGGCGGGGTTCTTGCAGGGTCCGCCCCTATTGATTGTCCCGTGCTACTCTCGCAACGCGGAAGATTGCCCCTCGCATGACGTCATGCACTCGCCAATGTCGGCGCTACGCGGACACAATTTCTCCCTGCGGATTTTGCGGCGTAAAGCGCGTCATCCGCCCGCGCAAGCGTTTTCTCTATCGAGTCGCCTGGTTGAAACGACGCGATCCCGATCGACGTGGAAAGGTTGAGATCAATCCCCAGAGCCTTCCAATCGTAGCGTGCGACGTTGTCGCGCACACGTTCAAGCACGATGCTGGCACCGTCTTCGGCCGTATCCACCAATACAACAACGAACTCGTCGCCGCCATATCGGGCAATCCTGTCCGTGGCGCGCACGCTTTCCTGAAGAATGCTTGCAAAGATCTTCAGCACATCGTCTCCCAAGACGTGTCCGCAGCTATCATTCACTTGCTTGAAGTGGTCAAGATCAACGAATGCGATGGAGAAAGGAAAAGGCTTTCGCTTCACGCTCTGGATCATCGATTCCAGGCATTCCATCAATGCGCGCCGGTTCATCGCGCCTGTGAGCGTGTCATGTCGTGCCAACGCTTCGACCGTTTTCAGTGCCTCGGCCAGTTTCTTGTTTTTCTCGGAAACCTTGAGCCTTAAATTGCTGATGGCGCCGGCCACATAACTCAAATATCCCAACACCGACACCAGGAACACCCACAGAAGCGCCTTGCTCAATATCGTCGAATGCGGAAAACCGATCTGGTCGCCGACGTAATACAGTGACACTGCCAGCGCAGCGGCGCCGGCCACCCATATGAAAATGAACTGATCCAGACGCAAGGCCAACACGCCGCCGAGATAAAACGTAAACAACTGCGCAATCAGCATGATCCCGATTTCGGGCATCGCTACAAGGAGTCCGAGCAACATCACCGCTCCCAGCAGAATTTGCGGCATCGCCATGCCCGGATCGCGAAAATTCCTGTTCAACCCGGTTTTGATTAACAAGAAGAAAATGGAAATCGGCGTGGCCGCGGCCGCCGTGTACGCGATGGGCACGATACCGTCAACCTCCCCGATAAAAAACAGCACAAACAGGATGGCCGAGTTTAGCAATTGACTGATGAGATTAAGCTTCATCATTCGTAGCGTCACGCGATTTACCTTCTCGACATCTTCCAGCGCCAATCGAGCCATATCGTTCGTCCTCACTATCGCCGGAAGTCCCGGTTACTTACCGCGCGCATCAAAAAAACACATCGGAACCCATCATACGTTTCAACGTTGAAATAGCAAAGCATGTGACTGTGGTTTTGGTGATATTGACGCAAAGACATCGATTGCGCCAACTGCCACATGGAGAAAAAATTTGCAGCGGCGCCTCGCATGCCCACGACGTGTCCATGATCGTTTTCTTCGGTAGTGCATTTTCGAGGTTCCGCAACCGTCATGCCTGCCGATGCTCACTGGCGCCTTGTCGACAGGGTTATCAAAATCAAAGAGGCCAGGATCGCATTAGAAAATATGCGCCTGGCCTCTTTGATTGCATCGGTTTTGCGCCCGAGCCATCGTCCGTAGTGTCAGAGGACAAAAGCAGGGCCCGCCCCTCAGCTTCGCTTCGTCGTCACTCGGCCATTCCCTTGGATGGGTTGATCAGGTACTTTTCTCCGGTGCTGCGCTTGCCATAGACTGCAATCGCATCCAGCGTCAGCGCCTCGGCGAGCGACACCTCTTTCGTGTAATGGCTGGCGAAGGTTGTTTTCAATTCGGCGGCGACACGTTGCTTGAGCCGGGCCACCGTTGCGGGTCCGGCCTTCTGCAGGAATGGAAACAACAGCCAGCCGCCCATGCCCCATGTCATGCCGAAATCGCGGACCAACTCCGTCGGACGCGTGTCCAGGCCGCCGTAGATGTAGACCTGCTTGAATGTTGTCGAACCATAGCGGCTGTATTCCTTGGCGGTTCTGTTGGCCGCCGCTTCCATGCAGCTCAGGATCTGTCCGGCAAGCCTGCCGCCGCCGATGGCATCGAAGGCGATGGTCGCGCCCGTCGCCACCAATGCGTCGGTCAGTTCCGGCAGGAAGTTATCCGAACTCGAATTGCAGACGTACTTCGCACCCTCCTTGCGCAGCAGATCTTCCTGTTCCTTCGACCGCACGATATTGACCAGGTCGATCTGGTCCTTCAGGCAAATCCGGTTCAGCATCTGGCCAAGGTTGGATGCGGCGGCCGTGTGCACCAGCGCCTTGTGCCCTTCGGTGCGCATGGTCTCGACCATGCCCAGCGCGGTCAATGGATTGACGAAGCAGGATGCGCCTTCGGCCGGCGTCGTGCCCGGCGGCAGAAGCAGACACTGATCCACCGGCACGCAACGGTACTGCGAATACATCGCACCGCCCAGCACCGCGATGGTCTTGCCCATCAACTGCTGCGCCGAGTCGGATGCACCGGCGCCCACCACGACGCCGGCGCCTTCGTTACCTGCGGCCATGGACATATCCAGCCGGGCCGCCATGCTTTTCATTGCCTTGTCGGGGATGCGTACGGTGACGACCGGGCCGTTGGCGGTTTCGGCAACCGTTGCAGTGCTCATGTCGGCCGCGCCAAACAGCAGACCGATATCGGACGGATTGATCGGTGCGGCTTCGATGCGCACCAGCACTTCGTTGGCTGCAGGCGTCGGGATGGGCATGCTGACAAGTGACAGCTCAAGCTCACCGCTCTTTTTTACGAGCGTACGAAGTTGCAGTGCGGTTTTTTGTGTGTCGGAATTCAATTGTGTCTCCTTGGTGGAATGATAGGCGGCTACGTGCTTGTGACGTACGCGACGATCTTATCACCGCGGCGGTTTGCGAGTTTGGCGCACGCTATTGAGGTGTAGTGCAATCCGGCACAGCTGACATCATGGCTTGCCTTTAAATAATTCCAATTGCGCTTCCAATTCGCGAATGCGCGCATCGCGTCGGTCCAGTGCGTCTTTCACCCTGGCTGCATCAAAACGCACCGGAATGTGCTGCGGACAATTGGCATCCCAAGCCGTCACCGTGAAGACAATCACGTGTTCGGGTTTGGCCTGGTAGCCTGAAGGCATCAACCGGGCTAGCAACGGCGCATCCCCTTCAACGACTTTGGCTTCGCCCCAGATTTTGATACGTTGGAGATGCTCATAGTCCATCAGGAACAAATGCGCCTTTGGGTTCTCCGACAAATTACCAATTGAGATGTATTGCTTGTTTCCGGCATAGTCCACAAAGGCAAGCGTGCATTCGTCCAGCACGCGTAAAAATCCGGCCGGACCGCCACGGTGCTGGATATAAGGCTGCCCATCCGCGTTGGCCGTAGCCATGTAGAAACTGGTCTGCGCGGCAATGAAGTCTTCCAGCTCGGGCGTAATCACCGTTTCCCAAGACCCGTTTTGCTCCATGCGCGCGTAACTATTACGCGAGCCGCGGCGTGCCTGAATGGCTTTGACCGCGGGGGTAAAGGCGACATCGCTGGAGTGGGGAAAGTTGTCTTTCATGGCGCGCCTTTCATGGGCTAAAGCCCCATCTCACTGAGCGAGGCGTAGTCGTCCGGCCGCCGCCCGATGGGCCACAAGAACTTCCGCTCCGTACCGTCTATCGGCAAGTCGTTGATGCTGGCCAGGCGCAATTGCATCAGGCCGTTTTCATCAAACTCCCAATTCTCGTTGCCGTAGCTTCTGAACCATTCGCCGCCGTGGTCGTGCCACTCGTAACAGAACCGCACGGCGATACGGTTTCCATGGAATGACCACAATTCCTTGACCAGCCGATAGTCCTGCTCACGGCGCCATTTGGAAGTCAGAAACGCCTCGATGGCCGCGCGGCCCGTCAGGAATTCCGAGCGGTTGCGCCATTGGCTCATCGGCGTATAGGCCAGCGCAACGCGCGCCGGATCGCGGGAGTTCCAGGCGTCTTCGGCCATCCGCACCTTTTGCGTGGCGGATTCCAGCGTAAACGGCGGTAGTGGCGGACGTGAAAGTTGGGATGGCGTTTCTGCGGTGGCGTTCATGGTTACTCCATATGGGTGTGCATATAAATGCCTGCTTCCTTACGCAACTGCAGGAACGATACGCCGAGTGCGCTGGACGCATTCGCGTAAGAGGTACCGCCGTTGAGCATGCGCTCTGCTACATCAAATTGTCGGGCGTTCACCGCTTTGGCGACTTTGGCGACTTCGCCATGGAACGCCAAATGCTTGTGGACACAGTCGGCATGCGAGGCGAGCCTGCCGTAACTGGACTTGCCCTCACCATGGAGCCATTGCCCCAATTCGCAGCAGTCGTCGCGCGACAGGGAGATCAGATCCAGTTGCTCGTGCTTGGCTATAGCGGAGCGAAGTTTTACTTTCCAAAGGGCGTGTGTCTGAATGGCGTTATCGAGATTCATGGCGGCTCCAGTTTTCAGGCGGTGGAAGATGAGCGGCAGGGCTGCCAGGTTGCCGGCAGCCCTGTTTCGTTAAGCAGCCAATTTGGCCTGCACCACCGGGAAATCGATGTCGGTCAGGGCGACGTTGTTGATGTAATTGGTCAACACGTTCACCGCCACATTGGCAACGATCTCAACAATGCTCGCTTCATCGAAACCGGCCAGACGCAGCTTGGCGATGTCGGCGTCATTCACGCGGCCACGGGTTTGCGCTACGCGCAGCGCAAACTGCAGCGCGGCTTGCGTGTTGGCATCTTCCGAACGGCCATCGCGTGCTGTTTCGAGCTCGGGGGTGCTGAGCTTGGCGACGTTGCGGCCCAGGTAGTCGTGGGCAGACAGGCAGTAGTCGCAACCGTTGTATTCGGCAATGGTCAAGGCAATGCGTTCGCGCAGTTGGACATTGAGCTTGCCTTTGCCCAGCGCGCCGTTCAAGGACAAATAACCTTCCAGCGCGGCAGGGCTGTGACCCACCAGCTTCATCAGGTTGGGCATCACGCCCAGTTGTTTGTGAACGGCCACCAACAGGGGCTTGGATGCTTCAACGGTGTTGTCGTCGGTTGGGATAGTGATACGGGACATGGTGATTTCCTTCAAGGGTTAAGGTGGTTTGGCGCTTGTCTTCGCTGTGGTATCAGCGAATGGATGCACTGTATTTAATCCAACGAGGATAGAGAATCACCTTTAGAATCAATTCACCATTCCATTTATCGGAACATTTTGGACAAATTTCACCTGATCAATGTCTTTGTCGCCGTGGTCGATGCCAACGGCTTCGCCGGCGCCGCGCGCAAACTCAGCATGTCTCCGCCCGCTGTTACACGGGCCATCAATGAGTTGGAAACCCACTTGGGTTTGCGATTGCTTACACGCACTACACGGACCGTGCGCGTCACGGATGCGGGAGAGCGCTACGCGCAGGACTGCCGGCGCATCCTGTCCGAACTGGTGGAGGCCGATGAGTCGGTTGGCGGCATGCATTCAGCACCCCGTGGCCGCCTGACCGTCACGGCGCCGGTGCTCTTTGGGGGATTGAACGTCACGCCCATCGTCACGGAGTACCTGACGCGCTACCCGGAGGTGAGCGCGTCTTGCCTATTCCTGGACCGTGTCGTCAATCTGCTCGATGAAGGCGTGGATGTCGCGGTGCGGATTGGCGAGTTACCGGATTCGACCATGCAAGCGATCCGTGTCGGCCAGGTACGCCGGGTGATTTGTGCTGCGCCCGGTTATTTGAAAAAGAACGGCATACCGCTCAAACCGGATGACTTGCACGCGCACAGCATTGTTTCCGCGAGCGGCGTGACGCCCACGCCGGAATGGCGCTTGATGGAAAACGGCGAGCTTCGCAGCATCAAACTGCAGCCCCGCCTCATCACCACCACGAACGACTCCGCAATGGCTGCGGCAGTGGGAGGGATGGGACTCACGCGCTTGTTGTCGTATCAAGTGGCAGAACACTTGCGCGACGGCCGGTTGCAGACCGTACTGGCCGAATTTGAATCAGCGCCATTGCCTGTGCACGTGGTGCACCGGGAAGGTCGCAACGCGCCCCAGCGCGTGCGGGCTTTTCTTGATTTGGCCATAGAGCGGTTGCGGGCTAATCCATCGCTGAATTAAGGAAGGAATGCGGCCTACGCTGGCGTAGGAAGCGTGTGGACTGGCATGCGAAGGGTACGTAGGCCTTCTTCGATCACGGGGTGGTAGAACGGGCTATCCAGCATCTGGTGCACAGTGTCTCTCTGCACATCGTGATTAGGACTAGGTCTTGCCTTTTGATTTTATATTGGAGGCAAAAGACGGTATCTCGTTTCCTTAACACAGGTTCATGTTGTTGATACGGGTAACAGCGCCAGGCCGCCCTCCCGCATCCTGCTGAGGCAGCATCAGCGGGTAGATCTGGAACCCCGCTTGGACTGCGTCCATGTCGCCGATCTGCTTCAGATAACGCACCGCCGCACAGTCCGCGTCGAGTTCTTCGTGGTACCCGAGGACAGGCCACATCTGCGGCAGCGAGTTGAGCCTCATCAGCCAGTGCCCGCGCGCATGATGCGCGTACTCATGGGCGCGCAGGAATCGAAACCCTGGGGACCCGGTGCCGCCCATCCTCTGAACCCAAATATTGTCGTAGAAGATCACCGGTTTGCCCATGTAGAACGTGGCAAGCCCGGCGAAGCCCTGGCCGGTGCCCGGCATGAGGTACTCGGGCACCTGCCCTACCCCGGGCAACGGTCCCTGGCTCAACTGCTGCTGAGCGAGCGAATTCAGGGGGAGATACCAGATTGACCATGCGAACAAGAGGCCGGAGAGCCTTACGGCTCGGATGACGGGTATATTCACATTCCCTCCTTATATGCCGCATAAGTGGATTTAAATAGAAATTTTCTCTATATAACCTAGCACCTTGTCCGCCTAACTGGGCCAACAGGACTTGCAGGCAAAGGACGCGCTATCGGATGGCTATCAGTTGCTATTCTTAAAAAGTATTATTCCTTTTTACTGCCGTTCTGGTTTGTAACCGATTCCTTAACGGGAGGCGCATTAGCAGGGGTTTCTAATGGTACGTTAGGCAGTGATGGCTTGTTTTCCAAGGGAAAACTACACTCGTTCCCAGGGCATGGAAAGATGTTGTGAAAAATAACACGCCACTCTCTATTTGAAACCGTCATTGCCCATACAACTTCATTCATAGTCTTGCCTGACTCGAATTTTGTGATGTAGGAGTAAACCTTAAAAGGACCTTTTGTGCCGTCAGGCAGCATCGCTATTCCCTGTATTCCTCCGAGCTGTCGGGATTCGACCTCTCCTAACGGCGCGCGGTAGTTGGCAAAAGTGAGTAAAAAATCATCTTTGGAAAATCGCTTAATCGCTTCTGGTGCAAGCCTCTTATACGCACTCGCATACGCACTCTTGTCAATGGCTTCAAGATGGCTTTCTACGGCTTTTCCCGCGTCCGATGGGGGCCATATGTTTTGGTTGACTGCACGCTCTGGTTGATAGGTAAAGACGAGCACAAAGAGGCCGAGAGCTCCACCTGCCCGGACAAAATTCTTGTACTCGATGTTAAGCCAGCCCGGAAGGGCTGCTCCCACGCCCGCAGCAGCAAGGGACGAAACCAAATGGACCAGTTTGGCTTTATCTTCGTTAAGTTGCTCCTCTCGGAACACAAGCCATAGCAATACGGATAGGAAAATTACCCCAAATGCAAAAAGGAGATATCTGTCGATTGGGTGGGACTCTGGGGCGGCTGCCGCAGGCCGGCCTCGCGCTATTCTCCCAGGGGTGCGCTTGGCAGGCTGTTCGGTCAGCTGGTCGGGCATCGGACTCTCCGGAAAACCGATAAGGCTCCTAAAGTTTCAGACAAGATCTAAAACATTAGCCGGGTGCCAGCTGAGTGGATGATTCGCAGTTTTGATTCAACTGCTGGAAGATTTCCAAATAAACGAAAGCCAAGTCGGCTACGTTCCTTACAGGAGGTCTTTCTAATCTCAACAGAAAATAAAATCAATCTAAGCAGGCAATTACAAGATGCCACAGCTTGCTGCCCTATGAAAGCATAGCAAAGAAAATAACCTGAAACTCATTGAGCTATATCAGATCCAGCCTCTGCATTTAATGCCACATGTTATTGGAAGCAATGGCCTTTTGGATCCTAGTGTAGTGCTTCGCAATTGGGCTTCCTCTAAATTGACAGACACTTTCGTTGGGTGCATTGTCAGTTTTCAAATTGTAACGGACTGAGATACCCGATCGTCAAATGTCTACGTTTTGCCAATCAAACTATTTTGTTTCTGGCCGATTGCCCGGAACGGGAAGGCGCATAAGGATATTCAATGTTATTGGGACTCAAATTACTTTGCATCCTGCTAGTTTCAATTTCAATGGCCTTAGCCTTGGCTCACGCGCTCGAACTGCCGGGTAAATTGCGCTTGGAAAAGAAGGATTATCTGACGGTACAGGAAATTTATTATCCTGGTTTTACTGTCGGCGGCTTTGCCGAAGTCTTGGGCTTGCTCGCCTTGGCGGGGCTGCTCTATTTCATTCCGATAGACAACCCGTCGTTCAAATGGACACTTGCAAGTTTTATCGCCCTGGCCGCACTACACGCTACTTATTGGATACTTACCCATCCAACGAATAAATTCTGGCTTCAAAATAAAAATTTGAAAGGGACCGGCGCGGTCTTTTTTGAATCGGGCAGCGCCTCCACTGAGAAGGGGCAAGGCATGGATGAAAATCTCTGGAAACGCTATCGTAACCGTTGGGAAGCCTCGCATGTCATCCGGGCAGTGCTCGGAGTTGGCAGCCTGATGTTCCTCGCCTACGCTATCGCGTTATAAAAATAGTTAAAGCGGCCGGGCTCGCATATCTATTAAA
>MESE01000038.1:0-73709 GCA_001770855.1 Burkholderiales bacterium RIFCSPLOWO2_02_FULL_57_36 | reverse complement strand
GGCCGCTTTACTTCTGGAATCGCCATGGCGTCTTGTGTCGCATGACACGACGCTACTCCTTCTTAGTTAAAGATAAGGACCAGGATAATGATTAAAAGGATAGTGCCGCCGCCGATATACATATGAATTCCTTTTGAAGTTGGTGTGAGCTTGGTGGTATGGACTGCAAACGCAAGACCTGATCTTCGCAGGCGGCTACGGAAAATACCAGAGTACGACGTTCCGCCAAGCTCGTATGTTCGCAACCAAACATAAGGGTCTGGAGATCGAGCATATTTTTGCAGCGGATTGCCCTGGCGTTTTACCGCTCGCCGTTATAATCCAGACAGGCACCGGCGACCATGCCGCGCATTCCCCGCACCGGCTTGCAATCTCTTTGCTGCTCGGCGCCTGCAAACCCCAGAGACAATCGATCCCATGACACAGAAACCCTATCGCCTCTACGGCAGCGAAGTCAGCCTTTTCACCGGCAAGGTGCGCGCCTATCTGCGCTGGAAGAACATTCCGTTTGCCGAACATTTATCGGATGCGCAAACGTACAAGGAAATCATCGTTCCCCGAGTCGGATTCCCGGTGATCCCGGTGATGGTCGGGCCGGATGACGAAACCCTGCAGGACAGCACCGACATCATCGACGAGCTGGAGCGCCGCCACGGTGAGCCGTCTATTTATCCGTCATCGCCGCGGCAGCGGCTGGCGGCATTGCTGCTCGAAGTGTTCGGCGACGAATGGCTGGTCATCCCGGCCATGCACTATCGCTGGCACTACAACCGCGACTGGGTGATTCGGGAATTCGGCAGAATGAACATGCCCGACGCACGTCCGGAAGAGCAGCTAGAGGCAGGCGAAAAGCGCGCAGGCCCGTTCGCCAACGCCGCCCTGCTGCTCGGCGGCACGCCGGACATGCATCGTGCGATCGAGACGGCGTACGAAGGTTTTCTGGACGAGCTCGATGCGCATCTCGCGGTGCATCCCTACCTGTTCGGCACACGTCCATCGATCGGCGACTTCGGATTGATCGGCCCGCTGTATGCACACCAGTATCGCGATCCATGGACCGGCGATCACATGCGCAAGCGCGCACCGCGTGTCGCACAGTGGGTGGAACGCATGCAGCAACCGCCGCAGCCGCTGGACGGCGAGTTCCTGCCGCATGACGAGATACCGGAAACCCTGCTGCCGATACTGCAACGCATGATGCGCGAGCAATTGCCGGTACTGGCCGACAGTGCACGGCAACTATCCGCATGGCTTGCGGAACATCCCGGCGAGCGCGTACCGCGAGCGATCGGCATGCATGACTTTACGCTGGAAGGACAGACCGGCCAGCGCATCATTCGTCCATACAGCTTGTGGATGCTGCAGCGGGTGCGGGATTATTACCGCACGCTGGAAGGTGCGGAGCGCGAAGCGGTGAATGCGTTGTTGCAGCAGGTCGGCGGTGAAGGCTTTCAGCAGTTTGAAGATCCACCGCATCTGCTGAGAGACGGGCTAAGTGTCAAGGCGAATGGCGCCGATTGAAGAAGGATTGGAGTAAAGCATTACGGACCATATGGCCGATCGGCGCTGTGCGGCATTGATCCGAAGTAAAGGGGCCGGTGCGGCATTTTCTTTTAATGCGGGCATGGCCTCTTTACTTCCGTTTAAGTCACAAAGTTAAGAGGGCCAGGGCCACAATTTTTACAGTCCTAAACTTGCTGCTCCTCCGCCATGACAGTGTCCAAGTCACTTTGCCCAATCCCGCTTAGCCGGCGCCGCCAAACAAACCATGCGCATCCAGGATGGCATAGGCTATTTCCGGATTTTTCTCGAGGCACCTGCGCACCGCTGCCGGTATCGATTGCCGCGTCTTCCTGCACAGCCCCGGACGTTCCGCAAGCCGGATGTTCAAGCCGCGCACCGTGCGTACTTCATGAATACCCGGCGCAATCTGAAGCGAAATCCCGAGCTGCGCTTGCATGCGTTCCGCGACATGCAGCAGGTCGGCATGGCTGGAGATGTTTTCAATGCGCGCGACGAGTCTTTTCTCTTCCTCCCTGGTCAGCGTCAGTATCCGAAGATCGCCGCCCGGGTCGTCCAATAGCAGGTCCCGGCCACAGTCGCAGGCACCGGGCGGACACTCATTGCGGATTGGAAAAGGAACCGTTTTGGGCATAGGTATCACATAGCAGAAAATGAACTTGACCGGAGCGGCGCCTTCAAGTTCCGGTCAAGAGCGGCGCGGCCTGAATCAAATTCCAGGCCGCGCACGCCAGCATACTCAACCTCGCTTCGGAATTTCAAGTCCCTTCACAACCGCCGGCCGCGCAACGAACAACGCCAACGCCCGCGTCACATGCGGAAAATCCGTAATCCCGACAAGATCGCCCGCCCCATAAAAACCGATCAGGTTGCGCACCCACGGAAAGGCGGCGATATCGGCAATCGTGTAGTCGTCGCCCATGATCCAGTTGCGGTCCGCAAGACGCTGGTTGAGCACGCCGAGCAGGCGCTTCGATTCGGCTGCGTAGCGGGCGCGCGGGCGCTTGTCTTCATAATCCTTGCCGGCGAATTTATGGAAGAAACCGACCTGGCCGAACATCGGGCCGATGCCGCCCATCTGAAACATCAGCCACTGGATCGTCTCGTAACGGCCGGCTGCATCTTGCGGAATGAATTGTCCGGACTTCTCCGCCAGATAGAGCAGGATCGCACCGGATTCAAACAGCGCAAGCGGCTTTCCACCAGGACCGTCGGGGTCGATGATGGCCGGAATCTTGTTGTTCGGATTGAGAGACAGAAACTCCGGTGACGTCTGGTCATCGGTTTCGAAGCTGACCAGATGCGGCTCGTAGGGCAACCCGATTTCTTCGAGCATGATCGACACCTTGACGCCATTCGGCGTCGGCAGCGAATAGAGCTGCAATCGATCGGGATGGCGGGCCGGCCATTTTTTCGTGATGGGGAAATCGAAAAGAGCGGTCATTGTTATTCCTTGATAGGTAAGCGTGTAAGCGCTGATGGTGTCGGGGGCCGGATCGGTTTAGCGCTCCGGACAAGACGTCGAATATAAACGCTTTCGCCGTTTTTTATTTTTGGCGGATGCGTTGCGCCGTTGGCGGGTGCGGATTTGAGTGAGTGAATATCTGCAAGGCCAATCGAACACCTTGATTGATCATGCGAATCGAACCACCGGCGAAACGCACCGAAGGCACGCGAGCCGACGAGCACATGTCTGAGTTTTTAGGAAATAAATGACAGCGTCACGTATTGACAGGTTCGCCCCCCACTTGCAGTGCGCGTATCCCCTCGCAGGGCGCGCGGTGGCTTGCAAGCCGCTGCCGTTGCGCGGGGAGCTCAATGCCCAGCCATTGATGCCAAAAAATTTAGCTCCCTGCTTAGGCATAAGGACCCGTGCCCGCCAACTACAACCGCGTCAGCCGTTTAATGGTTGGCGGTTTATTATGTCTTATGCCCTATCCGGCCCAAGGCTCAGCTCTGCCGCCTCAGACGCCAGTTCCCGTTCGGCGAGCCAATCCAGCAGTTTCGGCAACGGCATGGGCCTCGCCAGGAAATAACCCTGAACCAGGTCGCACTCCAGACGGCTCAAGATATCCAGCATGTCCTGGGTCTCCACGCCTTCGGCGACAACGCGGTAGCCCAGATTGTGGGCCATGTCCAGAGTGGTCTTCACGATCACCTGATCGTCCGCTCGGCTGGTCAAATCGAAGATCAGGGATTTGTCGATCTTGATCTCATCAATTGGTAGCTTCTTGATGTAGGAAAGCGATGAATAGCCGGTCCCGAAATCGTCGATCGAGATCTGAACGCCAACTTCCTTCAGTCGACAGAGCTCTTGTTGCGCGCGCTCCGGATGATCCATCATGGCCGTCTCCGTCAGTTCCAGCATGACGTCATGGGGACGCACGTCAAATTCTTGCAGAAGCGCAGCCACCTGCTGGGCGAAAGCCGGCTCCTTCAGATTGACGGCGGAAATGTTGATGGAAAAGTGCAGCGGATAGCCTTGTTCATGGGTCTGCTTGAGCGCTTTCAGCGCGTTGCGGATCACCCACCGCGTGAGAGCTGTAATGACGCCGGTCCGTTCGGCCAGGGTCACGAACTCGTCCGGCGAGATAAAACCATGCTCGGGGTGATTCCAGCGCACCAGGGTTTCAACGCCCGTGATCCGGCTCTGCTGCAGATCCAGTTGCGGTTGGAAATGCAGGTCCAGTTTATCCTGGCGAATCGCTTTATCGAGTTCCGCCATCAGGGTCAGGCGGCGCTCGTTATACACATCGAATTGTTTGTCGTAGAACGCCAGAATGTCCTGTTCCCGGCTCGCGTGATCAAGCGCGATTTGCGCCTTGCGCATGAGCTCTTCGATCGTCACCGCATCCGTCGGGTAGCGGACGATACCGATCCTGGCGCCGAGATCGAGAGCAAGGTGGTCGAACTGGACGTTTTGGCGAATTTCCTCTTGCAGCTGCAGGATTCTGGGATCAGCGCCTGAAGTGTGGTGGTCCTGGAGCAGGAGTAGCAGGCCCATGACGACGCCTTCCGCGCTCGACAGACAAACCGCTTGCCCCTCTCTCGTCTCGAGCGAGATGGCTCCCTCAAGCGACTTGCAAAACCCACTGAGGCGGTCGGCAGTCTGACGCAGAAGCCGATCCGCGTTTTCACGGCCGAGGGTTTTGTCGATCTCATGGAAGCGGCTTAAATGGATGAGGCACACCATGAAATGCTGATCTTCGGAAGTGCCAATCAGCGCCTGCAGACGTTTTTCAAACGGCACGCGATTGGGCAGGCCCGTCACCGCGTTCCGGGTTGCCTGTTCAAATAGACGGCGCTCGGTGCGAAGCCGTTGTTTGATCTCTTTGATGCGTTTGATCCGCTCGCGGTAAATCCGATCGACGATCGCGATGGATAGCAAGATGGCTTCCAGCGCCGAGCTGAGCTCCAGACCGTATCGGGTCAGAAAGGACGCCGGGATCAGGCCATGCCTGTACAGCACGGCCGACAGGAAACCGACGGACAGACCTAGCCAGGCCAGCGTGAAAAGGCGCGCCTCCCGCACGCCTCGCCACCATAACAACGGACCGCTGATCACTAACAAAAGGCTCGCGGGGACGGCGACCAGCGCGGAAAAAATCAACGAGGATTTGGTGGACAGAAATGGCAGCAGTGCCAGTGAGAGGATTCCGGCTCCGGTCACCCATTGATAACACCAGGCCAAGACGCGGTTGTGGTGATCGATATGCAGAAAGTGTCGGGCGAACAGCAGGCCGAACACGATGGTGGAAGGTACACACACCAGAATGAGCCAGAGTTGCAGTGCGGGCAGGTTGGGCCACAAATATTGAAAGCTGCGCCCATGCAACGTCGACTGGACGAGGAGCATGGAGGCGATGAAAAGGACATAGTAGAGATAGGTTTTTTCGCGTAACGAGAAATAGAT
The DNA here is from genome assembly GCA_001770855.1 of Burkholderiales bacterium RIFCSPLOWO2_02_FULL_57_36. Lineage (GTDB taxonomy): Bacteria > Pseudomonadota > Gammaproteobacteria > Burkholderiales > Burkholderiaceae_D > MESE01. Next base: position 68,275 of record MESE01000038.1, on the reverse strand, counting down.
GAATAGATTGAACACAATGACGAACAGCAGAATTCCGTAGTACATGGAATGGAGCTGCATCGCGACGGCGTCACCGTATTGAAAGTCTTGTTCGTTCCAGAGGCTGACTGGAAACTCGATGGGCCCGTCCTCTTGCACCCGAAAGATCAGGGAATAGGAATCCTGCGGCTTCAACTCAAGCGGGAAGAGATAGTTCGGATGCGCCACGAGCCGTTGCGAGAAAGGAAAGTGATCGCCCATTTTGCCGGACTGGACGAGCTGGTCGTTGTGCAGCAGGTAATAGTCGATTTGATCGAGATAGGGAGCGCGAACTTCGAGCAGCTTGCTGAGTTCTGTCGATGTGGCGTTCGTCAGTCCGATACGAAACCAAAAGACTGAACTCAAATAACCAAAATTGCCCGTCGCGCGGGGCGACTTTTGCCAATGTCGGGGGTCCTTCCGAACAGCTTCGAAGTTCAACGTTCCCTGGGCGTCTTCGAGATAATAAAGCGTCGGGGTGATTTCGGCGCGGCCGTCTACCGGATCCGGAACGGGATGTTCGCTCGCATGGGAACTCTGCCCGACAGCGAGCAACAACCATACGCTGAGGGTGAGCCAGGAGCGAAGAGCGCAATGGATTATTTTGGACATCTGTCTGAATTCCTAGATCAACTTCTACAACGTCGGCGGTGAACTGGGCCATTTGCCAATTCGGCACGCCATTCGCTCATGCACGGCACGGCGTCCTGATCCCGTCGTGACTACTGCCGTCGCTGTCGGACTGGAGAAACACGTTTGGCTGCAGGCGTAAGCGCCGCATCAGGGTAAAGGCAGGGCAAGCGGGACCTTCACATTTCACCAATAAAAAGTTGATGCATGGAAACTTTGAGCGTTGATTGTTACAGCTACGTGATCACGCGTCAAACTGATGAAGCATCAAGTGTTGTGGAAACGGGATAAATCGCGAGCTGCGGCCAGCAGAGTATGCAGATCAAGCAGCGTATGGTAGGGAGAACGTCTCTCGCAATACTTCTTCTCGAAATGTCCCTGCGAGACGGTTTGAAACAACCGCTTCCTTTTCTGTTCGACTTGTGCGCTGTACGGCAAAACTCACAAAAGAAATGCGAGCCGACGAACACATGTGGGTGGCAAGTAGCTCGCCGCATCAAGCGGCGCGACCGCCGTGCGTGTACCGGAGAGATTAGTTTTTTCAGCAACTCGTTAATAAACCCTTGCTCACTTGCTCATCCCCGCCCCACCCTCCCATATATATGGGAGACAAAGACATCAAACGAATTTAATCTATAAAAACCCACGCGCTTTCGGGCTTAATCGCCCACGAGTCGCATTGCATAAAGGTAAGATGCAATCAATCAGCTTGGAGAAAAAATAATGGCTACCCTCATTCCCGCCATCGGTTCATGCGTGTCGCGGATGACCTCTGGTGAAAAGCGGTTTGCAAACCGCCTGGAAGACAAACTGGAAGACGACTACCTGTGCTGGTACGACGTGTCCATCGGCGAGCGCACGCAGCATCCGGATTTTGTAGTGTTCCATCCAAGTCGCGGCTTGTTGGTCCTTGAGGTCAAGGACTGGAAGCTCGATACCATCCACAGCATCGACAAGCAGCACGCGGCGATCCTGACCGATCAGGGCATCAAACATGTTCTGAATCCGCAAGAACAGGCGCGTCAGTACATGTTCGCGGTGACCAGCAAGCTCGAACGCGATCCACAACTGATTTTTCCCGATGGCTCGTTGAAAGGCAAACTGATCTTCCGCTACGGGCACGGCGTGGTGTTTCCCAACATCACCCGCGTGCAGTTCGACGGCGCGGGCATAGGCGACGTACTGCCTTCGCATATCGTGATATGCAAGGACGAGATGACCGAGAACGCCGATATCGAGATATTCCAGAAACGGTTATGGGACATGTTCCCGCGCAAGTTCACGCTACAACTGTCCCTGCCGCAGGTCGACCGGATACGCTGGCACATGTTTCCGGAAGTGCGCATACCGGCACAGCACGACATGTTTGCCGAGCCGGGCCAAACGGCAACCGAGATCCCCGAGATATTGCGGGTCATGGACATCCAGCAGGAGCAGCTGGCGCGCAGTCTCGGAGAAGGCCATCGCGTGATTCACGGCGTCGCGGGCTCGGGCAAAACTCTGATCCTCGGGTATCGTGCGGAACATCTGGCGAAGGTCTGTCAGCGCCCTATTCTTGTCCTTTGCTACAACAAGACGCTGGCCACGAAGCTGGCGCAGATCATGGAAATGAAAGGCCTGCAGGACAAGGTCAACGTGGTGAACTTCCATGCATGGTGTGTGCGCCAGTTGAATACCTACAATGTCGGCACACCGCCATCAGGCAAGGACGCGTCTGCTTTCTTCGAAGCCTGCGTCGACAAGGTGATCCGCTCCGTCGATCAAAAGCTCATCCCCAGCGAGCAATATGGTGCGGTACTGATCGACGAAGGGCACGACTTCAAACCGGAATGGTTCAAGCTCGTGGTACAGATGATCCATCCCGATACCAATTCGCTGCTGGTGTTGTACGACGATGCGCAATCGATCTACAACGGCCCGAAAAAGCTGCGCTTCACCTTCTCCAGCGTCGGCGTGCAGGCACAGGGCCGCACCACCATACTCAAACTGAACTACCGCAATACAGCGGAGATCCTGTCCGTCGCCCGTGCGTTTGCGGACGAGCTGCTGTCGCCGAACGACACCGAAGAAGACCAAGCACCGACCGTGCAACCGATGAGCACCGGCCGGCACGGACCAAAACCGCTGCTGGTCAAACTGCCGACCATAAGAGATGAAGCGAATTTTCTAGCGACGAAGCTTGCGGAAGCAAACAGGACCGGCATGCCGTGGAACGACATGGCGATTGTCTATCGCCGTTACGGAATCGGTCAGCAGCTCGTCGATGCGCTGACACGCAAAGGCATTCCATTTCAATGGCAGCAGGATAAAAAACACTCTTACTCGCCCATGCATGACAGCGTGAAGCTGATCACCATGCATAGCAGCAAGGGGCTGGAATTTCCGCTGGTGTGCATTCCCGGCATTGGCGCACCGACGAAAGAGGAAGAAGATCTGCAGGATGAGGCGCGGCTGATTTACGTGGCGATGACCAGAGCGACGCAGGAACTGGTGATGACGCATGGGGAAGCGTCGCTGCTGGCGGAGAAAATGGTTAAGGCTATGGGGGTTTTGGAGCTAATGTAGCTTTCTTGCCATCGAATTAATTATTTTGACGGTAAAAGCCAGGAAATAGCTGATGACTACGCATGTTTGGCGGCTAGTACAGGGAGGCCGATTGGCTTTGCACCATCCGGAATACGCTAAGCAGCGCAATCAGGCCTACACCATTCCTCGTAAAGATAAGACCTCTACCTGAATATATTAGGTCATTAGGCTATATAACCCGTTGTTGCCTATAACAGCTCAGTAAATATTCTGTGTAGAAGCGTATTCGCTTGACAGCACCTTAATTCAAAGCTATTCTCCTCTTGCACCTTGCGTATAGACACGTATTCGCAAGGCGCGACCCCGAAAAAACGGCGAGTTGCAGCTCGCCGCCAGCTATCCCGTCTCTATGAAAGGAAGATAACCGTGCGCAAATTGTATGTCATCACCGCCGAATTTAAAAGTGTAACCGCCGAACTTAACGTGAAGAAACTTTTGGCGAATTACCGCAGCCATTTTTCCCTCGCTCCTAATTGTTGGCTTGTCGCAGCCGGCAGTTCCGCCCATGCTTTGCATAGCGAAATGCAAAAAGCTACAGGTGGAAATGCGACCATTTTTGTTGCGGCCCTCGGGGCAGCAACTATCTGGAGCGAATCGGCTTACTCTCTGACGAACTGGTTGCCACGTCAACTGGCCGCTGCTAATTGCTAAATTAAATGCCTGCCCCCCACAAGGGGGCAGGATTAGTAAACTGCATAGAAGGAGACTCCCATTGCATGTTGCACTTGAAAAGCTTGGAGACATAGCATCTGTCCGTGCAGCGATGATATTCAGAGAGCAAGCGCCTAAACAGTCCAATGACGGGAACGTTCATGGACTTACGATCAAGGACATTGTCGCTGGATGGCCAGTGAAAGCAGAAGCTCTACCACTGATAACAGTAGAAGACAGCATGCTCGGTAATTGCCTAACCGAAGGGGAAATCGTGATTCCAGGCCGGGGCGACAATTACCCGGCACGCTACTTCCAAGGTAACGCTCGCGCAATATTTCCCTATGGACAAATCAATATAATCACAACAGGCAATCGCATATTGGGAAGGTATCTTGCTTGGTACCTTAATCAACCATCTTCTCAAATCTTCATTCAAAAATCGCTGGCCGGTACCAGTATCAAGGCGTTGAATAGACCAAGCGTCCTTGAAATTCCTGTGCTGGTTCCTTCGCTTGAAACGCAAAGGGTCATTTCAGATCTGCTAAAGCTACGGGACGACAGTAAAGCGCTAAAAGAGCGGCTAATTGCTCTCGAAGAGCAAGAAGTAGAATGGGCTTGCCGCAAGTTGCTCTCGAAAGTTGAGGGGTAAAACGTGTCCCTTGTTACAACCTCCGAATCGGTCATTAAATCCACATTCCGTGCAGCATTCGACCTATCGCGCAGCGCTGTCGATCTACATACCTATATGAACTGCGTGATCGTCATGTTTTTTCTTAAATACGTCACCGATACAAGAAAGGTAGAGCTAGAAGGACAAGAGCGTGATGAAACATCATCCACTGCGATTACGCGCTTCAAGCTTCCTCCTAACGCAGACTTTTGGACCTTATACGAAAGTCGTCAACACCCAGGGAATGGCGAGCGCCTCTCGCACGCGCTACGTACCATTGAAGATGCGAATCCAGAACTAAGCGGTGTATTTGGAAACATTGGCCTTATAAACAACCGGTTAGCAAATGAGCGTACTGGAGATGACGTTTTACCTATCCTATTAAATCATTTCGCCGCCCTGGACCTCCATCCAAGCCGACTCGCGAACGAGCACATGATCGGAGACGCTTATGAGAATTTAATAGCGACATGCGCCACAGTCGCCGGGAAAAAATTTGACGTCTCCTATACGCCCATACAAATATCCGAAATGCTCGTGCGGATGCTTCAACCGAAATCCAATGACAGCATTTACGACCCCGCTTGTGGCTCTGGCGGGATGCTTCTTCGCTGCGCACAGTACATTCAAGACAACAATGCTGACGGAACATATACGGTCTGTGGACGAGAGAAGAACAGTTCTACTTGGGCTTTGGCCAAACTAAACATGTTCTTCCACAATGAAGCCAACTATCACCTCACACAGGGCGATTCATTGCGCGATCCCCCATTCTTAGAGGAAAAAGGCGGGCCAAAGTTATTCGATGTGGTACTAGGCAATCCGCCCTACTCGATGTCATGGGATGCAGATGCCGCTAAAAATGACAGATACGGACGTTTCAGCCGTGGCGTTCCGCCCAAGTCAAGAGCGGACTATGCGTTCCTTCTCCACATGATTGAGTCGCTTAAACCGGACACCGGGCGTATGGCCGTGATCATGCCGCATGGCGTACTGTTCCGAGGCGCCGTCGAGGAAGAAATCCGAAAACAACTGGTGGAGGAAAATCTGCTCGATGCGGTCATCGGCTTGCCACCAAAGCTCTTTCTCCACACAGCTATTCCTGCCGCCATCCTCATATTTCGAAAGGGCAAAGCCGACGATAGCGTTATGTTCATCGATGCCAGCCAGAGCTTCGAAGCACACAAAATCCAAAATACGCTTACGCACACCCACGTCAAACAGATCATCGATGTTTATTCGGCACGTCAATCTGTTGACGGCTATGCTCATATCGCTAACCTCCAGGAAATCCGAGAAAACAATCACAACTTGAGCATCCCACGCTATATTGGTGTGCCACACGAGGAAGAACAAATCGACATACTGCCGATACGCGCCGAAAGGATCGCGCTACAAACCGAACTGGCAGAAGTCGAGGACAAACTGAATGCCTACCTGAAGAGCATAGAAACAATGTAAATGCAGAAGAACGGAAGGCGAGTCACAAACCAAAAAAGCACGCCGCTCTTTTTGCGCCGAGAAGACAACAATAAAGACATACTGAAAACAGATAAACCCGTATGAACAAAGTCCAACTGAAGAAACTCGAAGCAGACCTTTGGCGCGCCGCCGACAACTTGCGCGCCAACTCCGATCTCAAGGCCAGCGAATACTCCACCCCGGTCATGGGCCTGATTTTCCTGAAGTTCGCCGACAACAAATATCGTCAGGCAGAGCCCGCGATTCTTGCCGAATACAGCGCACGCAAAGGCACGCGTCGCCAGAAAGACTTGTCCGAAATCGCCATCGAAAAATGCGGGTTCTATCTGCCCGATCACGCCCGCTACGACAACCTACTCAAGCTCCCCGAAAAAGAAGACATCGCCAAAGCCATCAAAAAAGCGATGGAGGCGATAGAGCAATACAAGCCAGAATTGCAAGGCGTGTTGCCGCAAGACGAATATTTCCGTCTAAGTCGCACCGACAAAACCATACCGAAGCAGTTGCTGAAGAATTTCGCCGACATCCCTGAAGATGCGACCGGCGACATGTTCGGGCAGATTTATGAATACTTTCTCGGCAACTTCGCCAAGGCCGAAGGCCAGGGCGGCGGTGAATTCTTTACCCCGCGCTCGGTCGTGCGGCTGATGGTTGAAATCATCGAACCCCATCGCGGCACCGTGTTCGATCCTGCCTGCGGTTCCGGCGGCATGTTCGTGCAATCGGCGCAATTCATCGAAGAGCACCGCAACGAACTGGCCAAAGATGAGGAAGGCGATATCTACGTCTATGGCCAGGAAAAAACGCTGGAAACCGTCAAGCTCGCCAAAATGAACCTCGCCGTCAACGGCTTGCGCGGCGAGGTACGGCAGTGCAATACCTATTACGAAGACCCCTACCAAAGCTTCGGCAGGTTCGACTATGTGATGGCCAATCCGCCGTTCAACGTCGATGACGTCAGCCTGTCCACGGTGGAAAAAGACCCGCGCTTCAACACCTACGGCGTCCCGCGCAACAAGAGCAAGGCCAGCAAAGCCGAGCAAGGCAAGGAAACCGTCCCCAACGGCAACTACCTGTGGATTAACCTGTTTGCCACTTCGCTCAAGGACCAGGGCGGCATCCCGATGAACAAGAGCGGCCGTGCCGCGCTGGTCATGGCCAACTCCGCCTCCGACGCGCGCCATTCCGAAGCCGACATCCGCCGCACGCTGATTGAGCACAACCTGATCTACGGCATGCTGACCCTGCCGTCCAACATGTTCTACACGGTCACGCTGCCGGCCACGCTGTGGTTCTTCGACAAGGCCAAGCGAGACGAGCGCATTCTGTTCATCGATGCCCGCAACATCTTCACGCAAATCGATCGCGCGCACCGCGAGTTTTCCGAAGAGCAGGTGCAAAACATCGCGGTCATCAGCCATCTGCACAAAGGCCAGCGCCACAAGTTCGTCCAGCTCATCGACGCCTATTTCGCCAGCGGCATGGACAAGCTGATCGAAAACAAGGCACAGGTCGAGCCGGTCTCCGAACAATTGCTCGAAGTGCTGGAAGACGAACACGGCAAGCAGGCCGTGGCTGGATTGGTCAAACAATGGGCAGGTCTGAAAAAACTGCGCGAGCACTACAACAGCTATCTGGAAAAAAGCGATCAGGAACAATCGATCGATAAAAAGAACCAGGCCCAGCACAAGCTGCGCGCCGCATTCGACCCTTTCTTCACCGGACTGCACGACGGCCTCAAGCTGCTCGATAAAATCGTGCGCCAGCATGAAAAGGCTTTGGCCGACATCGCAAAGGCCAACGGCAAGCGGGCCAGTGCGGACCGCAAAACCAAGGCGCTCAAAACTGCGCTGGAAGAATTGCATGCGGAAGTGAAAGCGGCGGAAAGCTACTACCAGCACATTCACTGGTTGCAGGAACGTTTTCCCAAAGCGGAATACGAAGACGTGACCGGTCTGTGCAAACTCGCTACGCTGGAAGATATAAAAGAGCAGGATTACTCGATGAATCCGGGCCGCTATGTGGGCGTGGTAATCGAAGAAGACGGCAAGACGGAAGAAGAATTTATCGACGAACTGCGACGTATAAATGATGAACTTATTCAGTTGAACATCAATGCTCATTCCGTCGAGAATGCTATTTCCAGCAATATCAAAAAATTGACGGGGGATGAATGAATAACTGGCCAATCGTTCCGCTGGGTTCAGAGGTGACTTTTTTTTCTGGAGGAACGCCGTCAAAAGATGAAACTAAATATTGGGGTGGAGAGATACCTTGGGTTAGCTCGGCTGAAATGACTCAGCGCCGGATAAAGAAGACGACCCATTCAGTAACTGTAGATGGCGCAAAAAATGGGACCCGGCTTGTTCCTGCCAAAACGGTACTTGTTGTAGTTCGAGGTATGTCGCTTGCAAAAGAATTTCGGGTTTCAATATCAGAACGTGAGCTAACCTTTAATCAAGATATCAAAGCCCTTTCCCCAAAAAACACGCTTGACCCAAGCTTTCTTTTTTACTATCTGCTATCCCAAAGTCAGGCAATTAAAGATTCCGCATCCGAAGCTGCGCATGGCACGAAAAAGGTTGACATGCCAGTTTTGGAAAATTGGCCGTTGCCTCTGCCGCCAAGGACCGATCAAGAAAAAATCGCGGCGATTCTCTCTTTATACGACGACTTGATCGAAAGCAACCAACGTCGTATCGCACTGCTGGAAAAAATGGCCGAGGAAATTTATCGCGAATGGTTTGTGCGGATGCGCTTTCCGGGGCATAAGCAGGTGAAGTTTGAGAAGGGCATTCCGCGCGGGTGGGATACAGATAAGGCATGTGAATTTTTTGATGTTGTTAAAGGCAAGTCCTATGGCAGTGATGAGCTGACTGAAAATACACAGCACATGCCTTTCATCACTTTGAAATCTTTCAATCGTGGCGGAGGCTATCGAGAAGACGGTTTGAAGTACTACTCAGGCAGCTACAAAGAAGATCAGGTTGTGTTTTTGAATGATGTCGTTATGGCTGTTACTGACATGACTCAGGATCGGGTTGTGGTGGGCCGCGTTGCGCGTGTGCCTAATCTTGGAAGTAGAGGGGCCGTAATATCACTTGATGTAATTAAATTGGCTCCGAAGAAGATGACGGGGACATTTTTGTACAGTTATATGAGGCACTCCGGCTTTGCAGATTTCATTAAAGAGTTTGCCAATGGCGCAAATGTGCTGCACTTAAAACCTGATCTTGTGGCTCAACAAAAAATAATAGTGCCTACCAAATCTCTTCAGGAAGAATTTTCAAAGATCGTTGAGCCTATTTACGAGAAAATTGACGTTATCTCTATGGCCAACAAGCAAATGACAACGATCAGAGATATGCTGTTGCCGCGTCTGATTTCCGGCAAGTTCTCCGTCGAAGCCCTCGATATCCAATTCCCACCCAGCATGCAAGAGTCTGGCCATGACCAGTAAAAAACGCGATAAGCCGGTGGCAACTCGATCCAAAGATCTCTTCGGCAAGCTGCTTGGCGATATCCGCGGCATTCTGTCCCAAGCGCGGCAGCAGGCCTATGCCGCCGTCAATTCAGCGATGGTGGAATCCTACTGGCAGATCGGACGCCGCATTGTCGAAGAAGAGCAGCACGGGCAGCAACGCGCCGAATATGGCGCACAGTTGATCCGCGAACTGTCGCGCGGTCTGTCCGAGGAATTCGGCAGCGGATTCTCGGTTGCCAACCTGAAAAATTTTCGGCAGTTTTATCTGACCTACCCAGAAGATGAGAAAGGCTACGCGCTGCGTAGCCAATTGAGCTGGACGCATCACCGCCTGATCATGCGGGTGGACAACCCCGCCGCGCGCGATTACTACATGAAAGAGGCGGCCGGGCAGAATTGGAGTTCCCGTGTGCTAGAGCGCAATATCAACAGCTTCTACTACGAGCGGCTGCTGACCGCGCCGGACAAGCGGACGGCGTTGGTCGAACAAGGCGCGTTTGTGCAGAATCAGCCGTCCGATTTCATCAAGGACCCTTACGTTCTCGAATTCCTCGGGATTCCGGAAAGCCATGCGACCTTGGAAAGGGACATCGAGCAGGCGATTATCGGCAATCTGCAAAAATTCTTGTTGGAGATGGGCAAGGGCTTTGCCTTTATCGGCCGGCAGTTCCGCATCAGCACGGAGACCAGCCACTTCTATGTCGATCTGGTGTTTTACAACTTCTTGCTCAAATGCTTTGTGCTGATCGATCTCAAGGCAGACAAGCTGACGCATCAGGACGTCGGCCAGATGGACATGTATGTGCGCATGTTCGACGACCTGAAGCGCCAACCCGACGACAACCCCACCATCGGCCTCATCCTATGCTCACAGCGTGATGAAACCGTTGTGCGCTATTCCGTGCTGAAAGAGAGCGAGCAGATTTTCGCATCGAAGTATCGGTTGGTCCTGCCGACAGAAGAAGAATTGAAGGTAGAGCTGGAACGAGAGCGCAGCCTGCTGCTGGAGGCGAAGGACCTGGGTTAAAGTGCTCTATGACAAAACAAAACAAAAAAACAATTCATGGCTAATTTCATCTCCGAAGATCAGATCGAGCAGGCGCTGCTGCAACGCTTGCAGCACCAATGCGGTTTCGACGTGCTGGTCTGTTACACTGCAGCGGCCGATGACTTGAACGACGGTTCGAATCGGACCGACAAGCGCGATGTGATTTTTGGGGATCGATTGAAGGAAGCGGCGTTGCGGCTGAACCCGGGCATACCGGAGATAGCCGTCGACGAAGCTCTGGCACGTCTGACGGACAAGCGCCGCGCGATGTCACTGATGGGGGCCAACCGCGAGATCGACGGCTTGCTGCGCGATGGCATTCCGGTGGAGTTCGAGAACGCAGAGGGCAAGAAGGAGCAGGAGCGGGTGCGCGTCATCGATTTTGACCGCCTTGAACACAATCGTTTTCTGGCGGTGTCGCAATTGTGGGTCCGAGGTGAGCACGGTTTCCGGCGACCGGATGTGCTGCTGTATGTGAACGGCATTCCGCTGGTGTTCATCGAGCTGAAGAACTCCAACGTCAAGCTGCAATCCGCTTATGACGAGAACCTGACCACGTACAAAGCCGAGATACCGCAACTATTTCTGACCAATGCTTTTTGCATCCTGTCGAATGCGATTGAAACTCGCGTCGGCAGCATGACGGCGCAGTGGGAGCATTTTTTCAACTGGTTGCGGGTGGACGATGAAAAGGAAAAGATCGACCGTGAAAAAATCCGCCAGGAAGGCGTGAGCCTGGAACGCGTTGCGGCGGGGTTATGCATGCCCTCCAGGCTGCTGGATTACCTGGAGAACTTCGTTCTGTTTTACAAGGAGTCACAAAAGATCATCGCGCAAAACCATCAGTTCATTGGCGTCAATCATGCGCTGGAACGGTTTGAACGGCGGCGCGAGCTGCAGGGCAAACTGGGCGTGTTCTGGCATACGCAAGGCTCAGGCAAAAGCTTTTCGATGATCTTTTATGTACGCAAGATCTTTCGCAAATTCACCGGCAATTTTACCTTCGTGGTGGTGACCGACCGGGAGGATCTGGATGGACAAATCTATCGCAATTTTCTGCATACTGGCACTGTGCAAAAGCATGAGGCGGCGCAGCCCGTCAATAGCGAGGAATTGCGTAGTTTCCTCACGGGGAACAAGCGCATGGTGTTTACGCTGATTCATAAGTTCCGTTATTCCAAAGGAAAGAATTATCCAGTGCTGTCCTCACGCGACGATATCGTGGTGATTGTGGATGAGGCGCACCGTACCCAATACAAGACGCTGGCGGAAAACATGCGGGCGGGGTTGAAGAACGCGAACTATCTCGCGTTTACCGGTACCCCCTTACTGGGGTCACAGCGCAAGACCAATGCATGGTTCGGAGATTACGTTTCCGAGTACAACTTCCAGCAGTCGATGGATGATGGCGCGACGGTGCCGCTGTTCTACGAGAAGCGGGTGCCGGAGGTGCTGATCCAGAATGATGACTTGAGTGAGGAGTTTTACCAGATCCTGGAAGATGAAAATCTGGACGAGGCGCAGCAGGCCAAGCTGGAAAGGCAGTTTTCCCAGGAGCTTGAGGTGATCAAGCGCGACGACCGGCTGGAGACGATTGCGCGGGATATTGTTTATCACTTTCCCCGGCGCGGTTATCTCGGCAAGGGACTGGTGGTAACGGTAGATAAATTCACCGCCGTGAAGATGTATGACAAGGTGCAGCGGCTGTGGAAGGAGGAGATCAAGGCGTTACGCAAGCGGATTGCGCAATCGACCGATGAAGTGGAAAAGGCGCGCTTCAAGAAGATCGTCGATTATATGCGCGGCGTGGAAATGGCGGTCGTGACCAGCGCCAACGTCAGTGAAGAGAAAAAATTCAACGATCAGAAGCTGACAGTCATTCCGCACTGCCAGCGGGTGGAACGGCTGGATGAACACGGTCACGATATCGAATACAACTTCAAGGATCCGGAACACCCGCTGCAGTTGGTGTTCGTGTGCGCAATGTGGCTGACAGGTTTCGACGCACCTACTGTGTCCACGCTGTACCTCGATAAGCCGATGAAGGGGCATACCTTGATGCAGACGATTGCGCGCGCCAATCGTGTGACATCGTGGCAGATCAACGGCGTGTCCAAACGCAACGGCGAAATCGCCGATTACTACAACGTTTTCCGGAACATGAAGAAGGCCTTGAAGGACTACGCGCAAGGCCAGGAAGGCGAGGATGGGGCGCCGCCGGTGAAAGAGAAGGCTGCATTGTTCACGTTGCTGGATGATGCGATTGCACAGGGGCTGGAGTTTTGTGGTGGAAAGGGTGTGGCGCTGGCGGAAGTGCTGATACATGACGACGTATTCGAGAAGCTGGGGCGCTTCAATGCCTTCGCAGATACCTTGTTGGCCAACGATGAGTGGCGCAAGGCATTCAATGTTTACGAGAATGCTGTTTCTTCACTTTACGAAGCCTGCAAACCTGAAATTCTGGGAAGAAGAGAAAAGGGGCGAACAGTCGCAGCATTCCAGTATCTGCGCGGCGTGATTGATAGTTTGGTCGGACAGACGGATATCAATGCCGTCAGCCTGCGCATCGCAGAGCTTCTGGATGAGAGTGTGGTGGTGGACGACGCCGAGGCATTCAAGGCGCGGCAGCACAGCGCGGAATACCAGATCATCCAGAAGGGACGCACTTGGGATCTCAGTAAGATCAATTTTGAAAAGCTGAAGGAAGAGTTCCAGCAAGCGGCCTATAAGAACATCGAAATTGCGGATCTGCGCGCATTTTTGAAACACAAACTGGATTTGATGTTGCAGCAGAACAGGACGCGTACCGATTTTTCCGAGCGGATGCAACGTATTATCGATGTCTATAACGCAGGCGGATCATCGACGGAAAACTACTACGAAGAGTTGATGCGCTTTGCGGAAGATATGAGAGCGGAAGACGAGCGGCATATCCGCGAGGGTTTGACCGAAGATGAGTTGGAACTGTTCGATCTGTTGAAAAGGGACCGCATGACGGAGAAGGAAACGCAGGAAGTGAAATTAGCCGCAAAGTCGCTCCTGCATCGTCTGCGAGAAGAGCAGCCGAAGGTGTTGGTACAAGATTGGTATCGAGACACCCAGACAAAGAATGTAGTGCGCTCCGCGGTCGAGCAGGTATTGGACACGAACCTACCAGCAAGTTATGACCGGGTTCTTTTCAAAGAAAAATGTGATGGTGTGTTCGATATGATAATTGACTACGCGAGTCGTGGAAGGAAGTGGGTTGCACAGATGGAACGTCGTGCATAGATAGCGTACTGTTTGATTGAACGGTAAGCGGAATTTGGTAGAACAGGGAAGAATATGAAAAAACCGATGTGGATGGTTCGCGCGGAAGTTGGGGGAAGGTATTTCGAGGAATTCAAGACCTTATCCATTGTGGCCATCGGGTGGGCGGACGTAGGCGACATGTCGATGCTTAAAACGCGCGATGATTTTACTCAGGCTATCAATCGCGTTTACAAGGACATGAAAAAAGCCCAGGTGGCGATGTCGAGCAGCCAAACCTATCGATTCGTACGCGAGATACAGAATGGTGACCGCGTAATTACCTACGATCCTTCGGAGCGCGTTTATCTAGTCGGAACCATCGTGAGTGAATATGAGTATGTCCCTGACCTGATACAGGACGATCCAAATATTCGTCGCGTTAGGTGGGAGGGAGAAGTCTCGCGCGATGTGCTTTCGGTATCTGCGAGAAACAGCCTCGGGGCGATATCTACTCTGTTTCTGATTCCACCGGACGTAGCAAAAGAAATTGAATCGCTTGTCACTACGCCAGGTAAAACGAATGCTGCAGATGAGCAGAAGAATGAGGAAGAGCAACAGCAGGTTGATCTGTTGCTAAAGGATGTTCAGGCCAAGGGATTCGAGTTTATTAAGGATAAGGTCAACCGTTTAGACTGGGATGAACTGCAGGAACTGGTCGCTGGCCTTTTACGTGCAATGGGGTACAAAACCCGCATTTCTCCTAGCGGCTCCGACCGAGGTAAAGATATTGTGGCGTCTCCCGACGGACTGGGATTTGAAAATCCTCGTATTGTTGCGGAGGTGAAGCACCGCTCTGCCGCGATGGGGTCTCAGGAGATTCGGAGTTTTCTTGGCGGCCGTCATAAAGACGATAAAGGTCTTTATGTAAGCACCGGAGGATTCACCAAAGATGCTCGTTACGAAGCGGAACGAGCGAGCATCCCCTTGACGTTAATGGATATAGACGACTTGGTGAAATCCTTATTGGAGCACTACGAGAAAATGGATGCAGATGCACAACGATTAGTGCCTCTCCGGAAAATTTATTGGCCAGGATAGCTCCAATCGGCATCGCCTGTCTAAGCCGTATTGGTTCCTACTTGGCGTGTCCGACAAGCGGGAATCGACCAGCTTATTTCGTAAAGTTGCAGTGAATCGGGACACGGATTTAAAGGGGCTAGGGTCGCATAAAAAAAGTATGCGAGCCTGGCCCTTTAGTTTAATCCGAGGCGCTGGTCGGGAAGAACGAGAAACTGGAAATTGGGAAATGAGGTTTGGCTCAATCCGGAGCGGCTTCAGACGGAATAATTAAAGCAGGCAGCTTGAGGTCACGCGACAACTACGTTGACACACACCGGTTTTCACTTTGAGACAGGCAGCCCTCTTTTCATCATAATCCTGTCGATCTGCTCCTTGAGCACACCAGCATTCAGCATCTGTTTATCAAGAAATCCATCCGCTCGTGCCTGTATCGCAACGTCGGCGCAGTTTTCTTTCGTATCCGCGGTGATCATCAACACGGGTAAATGTCGCAAGACACCGCTTGCCCGTATTGTGCGCAGCAACGTCAATCCATTCATGGCCGGCATGTTCCAATCCGTGATCACGAAATCCACCTCGATGCCAAGAAACTTCTCAGAACGAATAAGGCTCAAGGCTTGCAGGCCATCTGCTGCTTCGGATACGCGGGTGTAACCTAATCCATTCAGCAGAGCGGTGATGATGAGTTGGGTAATGGGCTGATCGTCAACAACGAGAAAATGACACGGTATGGGCATCATCAATTTGGTCCTTACAGATATAAATTTCGCTTGTTTTTTCTTGGCTACTCTATGGTGCAAATCAATAAACTACGATATACGTAGTATCTGGCATACCAAAAAATTACGATTCTCGTAGTTCTCTTTATTGCTGAGGACTACAGAATGAGCACTTCCAATGAAACCTGGGGGCGTCGCCTCAAGGAAGCCCGGGTCAATGCAGGCTTGTCACAGAAGCAGTTGGGGATACTGGCTGGTTTGGATCAGTTTGTTGCAAGCACCCGGATCAACCGCTATGAACTGGGCGTTCACAAGGCTGACTATTTGATTGTTCAGAATCTGGCTCAAATATTGGATGTGCCGACCGGCTATTTCTATACCGAAGAAGACGATTTAGCCGAACTCATGCTGACCTATCACAGGTGTTCGGCACGAAAGAAGAGCGAGATTGGTAAAGTGATTCGGAAATTGATGGGCTAGCAGCCTGTCGGAGGAACAATCGAGCACAGACCCTGAGGTTTCCCCTCAAAGGGAGGCAATGTCGAGCAGCGAGAAATCTTCAAGGTCAATATTCGTAGCATCACCTGCAAAATCAGGGGCTTTACATTCTAAAAATTCAGTATATTATGTTAAATATATTTAACATATGTACCCATGAATTTACCTCAAATCGGCCACGCGATCCGCGCGCAACGCATCAGTTTCGGCTTGTCTCAACAACAGCTCGGGGATATTGCCGGCCTGTCGCGCGTCACCATCAACCAGTTGGAAAATGGAACACTCGACGATTTAGGTTACAGCAAGCTCAATAACGTTCTCGATACTCTTGGCATCACCATGGAAACAAAAGAGAAAAAAGGTCATCAACATGCATTGGCGCTGGCCGCTCAAACTGCCAGCACCAGTTATAAGGCGGTGCTTACGCCGGGCATGCTGAAAAAGATCCTGCAATCCGGTGACGCGCCCAAACAATTCGAGGCGCATATCATGACACTGCTCGATGAGGCTCCCACTGCCATTGTTCTAGGCGCAGTAAAGGAAGCCGCAGCACATGATGTACCTGCAAAAAAAATCATGAAGCATTTGTCTAAATGGGCGAGGCAATGGCACGCAAACAATCCGATTTGGGCATAGCAAATCCGGCGTCGCAAGAAATCTGGCAAAGCCTGTTTGCCAAGGCGCTTACGCTGATCGACGAAATTGAAAAGCACGGAACAAAGGATCTTTTCTGGACGTTTGGTGGCGGGACGGTTCTGATGCTGCGCTATCGCCATCGCATGAGCAAAGACATCGATATCTTTGTGCCGGACCCACAGTCTTTTGGTTATATTTCACCGCGGCTGAGCGATGTTGCTGAAAGCTTGACGACGGATTATGTAGAGGCTGCATCCTATGTAAAACTGTTTTTCAAGGAAGGTGAAATCGATTTTGTTGCTTCGCCAAATTTGACAATCCCGGGTTATGTAGTCGAGACCATCATGGGCAGGAAAGTCCGATTGGAAACGTCCGCTGAAATCATTGCAAAAAAGCTTTGGCATCGTGGCGACAGGATCACGGGACGGGATATTTTTGATTACGCACTCGTTGCACAAAAAGAGCCGGAAAGTCTGATGGCGACCAGTGAATTTTTAATCAGACATGCCGACAAGATATTGGAATCACTGATAGTCAGAAGCGTTCCGTTGCGAATTCAGTTTGAGGCTATTGAAACGCTTGAGTTCAATCCGACGTTTGAGGAGTCATGCGAGCTGTTGGCTGATGGATTGGCTGAAATGGTTGCGCGCTCAAAAGGCACCCCTAAGAAAGCGTAGCGAATACCTAAATGCTGCTTGGCTGAGAAGTTTTTATTTGGCTTCGCTACGCGGAATGATGGTCGCATTGACAACCGGGGACAGACCACGGTTTCTGGCAACATGCCCCCCTCAGAAACCGTGGTCTGTCCCCGATTGTCCTATTTCGGATGACCGAAGTAAGTGCCATTCTGGTCGATCCCGATAAAGCGTTATATCGAGACTGACCCTGCCCCTTTTGCTCATGCGCCAGCCAGCCGGAATGCGTACCCCATGTCATTTATCTCACGCTGCGGCACGCCCAACGCTTGAGCCGCAGTGCGCCACTGGCTGGTCACCTCTTTGACATGATCGGCGATCGCCTGTGCTTTTTCGGTGGTGAGCCGGAACACCGGTGCAACACTTAACGCCAACTCAATATCAAGGTCATTGCTGTCCTGATTCACATTGAGCTTGAGGCCCGCCCCGCCGTCAGGAATCGGATTGATGTCGTATGCCGGTGATAACCTCCAGCCTCGCGCCGGGTCCAGCAAGAAGCCGTGATTGCGCAGATGGTCGTCCGTGTTGGATACATACATGTTAAAGACGATGCGTGTCCACAGCTCTCGCAGATCGTCATTTGTGTCAGCACCGTGCTGTATCAGCACTTGCGCCAGTTCCAGATAGCTGACGCCCGTTGATTCGTCGTCGCCGTCCTTATGTCCTGTCAATGTCATGGCTGACGCAAAATGCAGGCGCTCGCCTTCATCAGTGCGGTCAAAGCGACGGACCAGGAAGGTGTGGTGGTCGGAGGAGAACTGATCTACCCGTGCTTCCGGTACATTAATGCCACACGCTTCTGCCAACGTGATTGCCACCAGCTCCCAAGCCGCCATGTTCCGGGTATCGCGCGTGCTCGGGAATTTTGCAATCCAGAGATGGCCATCCGGGTCGACTACGCTAGCTTTAGGCCGCGCGCCGCCCAACGAGCCACCGGGTGAAATCAGCATGCGTAGCCAGTCATCCACGCGCGCCGAGTCGTCATCCGGGTTGCGCTCAAGACTTAAGCTGGCCTCTTCCAAAGCACGGAGCTGCACAAAGGGCGGTGCCGCCTGGTTATGATTGTTATCCAGGAAGTCACCCTCGTCGTTCAAGCTAAACCGCAGTGCCCCAACACGGAATTCATCATGTACGCCCAGCAGGTAGTCTGATTCAACCAGCCTCTTGTCAGGAGCCACCAACCCATTTCGCTTTTGTCGATCCAGTCGACGTTTCATCAACATCCGCCCCCACCGGTCGGGAGAGGAGTCGAGAAACAGGCCAAAGTTTGCCAAGCCCTGAGGACAGAACTGACGGCCGGCATACAGTTGTAAATGCGGGTCCAGCTGATATGCACAAAGCTCTGGCCGATTCAGTGCAGCCGCGTCAAACTCGAAGGCGAAGGTCTCATTGCCACGTGCCGCTATTGGCCATAGGGTTCCCAATTTGAAAGGCTCGTTCCCGGGCATCCAATCTGCATACACTGCAATGAATTTTTCCCTCTCGGCTTTATTCTTGGCCATCAGCAAGTCTCGTTGGATTAAGGCTTATTCTTACCTGGCGGCAGCTTAAAGTTAATAGCCTTTAGTAAATCGGTGGCGCTGACGCTTCGGGTACTACCTTTCGGTTTCGAGCCATCAGTCTTTTCGGCCTGGATTACCTGTGCAGGCTTGGCCTTTCGCACATGCAACTTCGCCCCACCCGGTGCCATTACAAATTGACCCGTTCTTGCTTTGATAAAGCGCCTTTGCCGCACTCCGCCTTGCAGTTCAGAATCTTGCAAATGACGGCCAAGCTGGTCATCCGTTGCCCACTTCGCTACGTCATCTTGCAGTTGCAGCACCTGCATTACCGCCAAGTATGCACCCATGGACACCCCTGGAAGACCGCGCTCCACACGCCGCAGGGTCACTTCCGTCATACCTGCTCGATCGGCCACTTCTTTTGCCAGCAGCCGGCGTCGCAGGCGCGCAAGGCGAAGCCTCTCTCCAAATGCCTTTAAGAGATTCTCGGTCGGGGGTAGCAGAGGGGATGTCGCGTTCGCCATAACAGCACTATCCTATCATCGAATAGCCATAAGACGATAATATTTTATCGCTCAAATTCAATTAACAAGCTATTTGCACGATCATTTAAAGATACTATTCTATCGCTTGCACTCATTATGTCGATAATATAGTGATATCGAAATGACTCATGTACAACACAACAAAAGACAACCGGGGACAGACCAAAGACAACCGGGGACAGACCACGGTTTCTGGCAACATGCCCCCTCAGAAACCGTGGTCTGTCCCCGGTTGCCTCCGTGGTCTGTCCCCGGTTGCCTCCCCCCGGTTGTCTCCCATAAAGTCATGCGTATAATCGTTCGGAGCCTATCGACCACTTTCCAATTGTTCCCATGCCCAAGCGTATTCTGTTTAGCGAGATTGCCAAAACCAAGCTCTTTGCCGGCATCGGATTTGGTTTTATCGCGTTTTGCCTCGCTAATGCAATCGCGTGCACGGCTTCGGAAGCAGTCGAAGTCACCGTCAATTTTTCGGGGATCGTGGATCATGCGTCCGGTCCGGGCGCCAAACAATTTCGGAAAGGTGAACTGGTCACCGGCTCCTACAAACTTGATACGTCTGTCCTCGACCTTGCTCCGGCGGATCCAAACAAAGGTCAATATAGAAACGGGCTGATTGCAACAACGATAAATTTTCCAGACAGTGGCCAAACTTTTTCGCATGAATGGGGACCAGGACTTTTTGCCGATGTTTCGGTTTCAAAAAATCTGAAGTTTTCATCCGTGTCCCGCGATGACGTGAACATATCCGCGTGGCACCGAAAAGGAGGAACTCTACTGGATGGCATAGCGCCATGTTGCGTGGAGATTGGCTTTAGCGCTTCGACTAACCCCGATCAAATTCCGCAAATGCTCGTCAACGATTCCATTCCGATGCATCCGCTTGCCTACACGTACGCCAATTTACATTTGGGCTCCAGCGCGGGATGGACTGATGTTTTTATTAAACCGGTTCTGAGCCCTGATTCCAAGAACGCGACCGCTTCCCCTGAAGTCGCCTTATTGCCGGCCGATGAGGTCACTGTCGAGTTTTCGGGAATCGTGGAGTCTGCAACGGGCCCGCACGCCAATCGATTTCGAAAAGGGGAACTTGCCACCGGAACCTACAAACTCAACAAAGCCGTCGCCAACCATGGATCACGTGACCCGACTATAGCCGTATATAACAACGCGTTCATCGGCGCAACGGTTAGTTTCCCGGGAAGCGGGCTGACATTCTCTCAGGGGTTCGGAGGAGCTGATTACAACGCTGTGACGGTCCAAAAATCGTCGAGGAAATGGAAATATTACGAGTTTGGCGAACACGTGAGTATGACTGGAGGACATCGTACAGGAGGAAGCCTTTTAGGTGGCGAGGCTCCCTGTTGTTTGAGTTTGAGTTTTTCCACTCCCACGCCACGTGACGACATCGATTCAATGCTCGCAAATGTCGCCATCCCGACCAAGCGCCTTGCGTTCGCCATGATAAAGATAAATTTGAAAACCAGCGGCGGATATACTGAAATAGCCCTTAGGCCGGGTTCAGTTGCCAAACCCGGCGCAGCTTTTGGCTTCCGTTCCTGGATCGAAGAATTTCTCGGGATAGGTTCGAAGTAATTTGGCTAGTGGGCCGACCAGATGGAATTAAAGGGGCCAGGGTCGCATTAAGAATATGTGACCCTCGCCCCTTAACTGACTGGGGACAGACCACGGTTTCCAACGCCGGCGATCGCAAGAATGGGGTCAACGGGATTGCCGTGCGGGTCATCGACTATGCGTTGCCGCATGTACCCGACAGCGAACCGATGTATCGCCTGCTGACCACGCTGCACGATGAAAGGCTGGCGCCCGCACCCATGCTGGCGGCGCTGTATCACGAGCGATGGGAAGTGGAACTGGTGTTTGATGAACTCAAGACGCATCTGGTGCAACGCCGCCGCATCTTCCGCAGCAAGACGCCGGAATTGGTGCGGCAGGAATTCTATGGCTGGGTAATGGCGCATGCGGATTCCGCCAAGGAAATGATCGCCTCAAAGGTCTCTGGAATATTTCGGTGCGGTGGCAGGATCTCAGAGCCTGCCGCGAGGCCGAGGCGACCACCGAAGAACATGACGTACGGCGTGTTGTTTTCCAAAAAGACTGGAAAGGCATCCGTCGTCAACGGAACGGGGATCGACCGTGACACGGACCCAGGTACATTTTTGGGATCTCCTTTCAACGTACGAAGTACTTTGACATCTCCGGTTTTCACTTCGACACCGGGCGCGCGCTTAACATGCAGATTTACGACCTGCGCCACTACAACCGTATCGGCATCGCGGCAGCCGCGAGCTACGCGTTCCTCTAAAGTGGGGAAACCTTCTATCGGCGGCGCCGCAATGGCAAGCTCAGGGAGAGTGTGCAACACAACAGCAAGAAAAATTGCTTTGTACATCATTCATATGCCTCTACACGTTGAACCGCCGGATCCGCATCCAGGTTCTTGTTGCCGTCTAACGACCAAGCTCACCGACGGCAATGAAGCGCAGCGAAATTGCCGCCGGTGCAGCGCCTTGTTGGGCTCCTCTCATAGAGCCTGCGCACCCCAATACAGCAGACCAGAACAAATGAACCAAAACAGCCACTGACTCAAGAGGAGATAGTCTCTCAGACTACGACGCAACACCAGCAACTGGATAAGCCATGCCGCGCCCCATAGTGCAAAAAAGACCGAAGCGGCCAAAGCTACCTCGCGCTTGGCGGGTACGAGTTCGGTAGCACCCAGCGCAAACAGCAACAGAGACAGCACGAACAAATCGACCGTGACCATCTGGAAGGCGCAAAGGGATTGGACCCAGTTGCGCTCCACGGTGGCGGAATTGCCGCCGGCAACAGCGTCCGGCGCGGACGGCCGCGTAGTCAGCGCCTCACGGTTGCCAACTATCGTATGAGCCACGAAGGCAATAAAGACGATCGCAGCAGCAATTAAGATTGGAATGCTCATGAGTTTCCTTACGCCCAAACGCCGAGCTAACGGCGTGGCAGACTTTACTGCAATTCCGGTTGAGCGACGAGTTAAAAATATCACTCGGCTGCATTTAAGTTTCCTAGCTCTTTGATCGCGGTTTGCTCCGGCACAATCTCGAATCTATTCCAAAGATCATCTCTTTGCGTGCCGCGATATGAGCCAGGTGCCCATATACTTGATTTGATATGTTGAGCTACTTTAGCAAACGCATATAGTCGGCAGTACACCGTGTCATGTGTTCACCTTAATGATGACCAGACGCCCTAGGGTCCGCGCAGCAATAAGTTAGGTCATTTGGCGGTCGTAGCGGGATGCACTGCAAGGCGTACGGCGCGACGCAGTGCGAGCACTGCTAGCGACGGACAACGCGGCAGGGCGCCCGGTACGGCCAGCAAAATTGCCTAACTTATTGCTGCGCGGACCCTAAGCAGGTAAACATAATATTTTTGACATGTCGGCTCGATGCTCCCCTCTCCCGCGGGCGGGAGAGGGGCCGGGGGTGAGGGAGATTGAAAGAGCCGAGCATTTACAGTCCCCCTCAGAGCAGTGCTCTGAGTCCCCGACCCTTCTCCCGCCTGCGGGAGAAGGGAGCAAAACGCGGCATGAAACGCTTTTCCAAGCTGAGGGGTGAACTGCAATTGTTCCGTTATTTTGTTAAAAGAATTTTGTATACCTGCTTAGTTGATGTCTTGGGACAGGCCGGGTCTTATGCTAACTCGTCGTTGCACATTGACGCTAGGTGCCAGTGAACTTAAGCGCTAGGTGCTTGGAGAATCCTTTGAACAGTAGTCAGATTTTTTGGTGGCGTTTACTCGTTGCGGCCACGGCGGGCCTCATGCTGTTCGGGCTAATTCTTGTCGTCATGCCAGGCTTCACGCTGCAAAGTTTCAGCCTGCTGGTTTATGCATCTACCGCACATCTCAATACATTTGGCCCTGAGGCTATGGCTTATATCAGCCTTGTTCATGCAGTTTTGGGCTCTGTCATGTTCGGCTGGGGTGTCGTGCTTATGTTTCTCGCGCTTGGTCCAGTTCGTAGAGGTTCCAAAGACGCATGGCGCATGTTCGTTGTCTCACTTGTCGCTTGGTTCATCCCAGACACCGCATATTCATTGCTTTCTGGCTTCTGGCAAAACGCTGTTCTAAATGCAGGGTTTGCTCTCATGTTCGCAATTCCGCTCACCATATTACGGTCATTCACAACGCATGAGCGCGCCTAACACTGCGCTTACTTCGTTCGCTGGGACGGGCTAAAGCTCGCCCCTTAGCTTAATCGTCATATCGCATGAACGTTGAACGAACACATTCAACGCAGCACCGAAGGCCTTGGTGGTGTGGCAGGTAATGACCCTGATTCAACTACCCATCATCCTGTTCAGCACACCCAAACCATCCCTCGACCTGACCCAGCCGGAAATCCGGAACATCCGTATCATGGGATATCAAATAATGAAACGACATCTACGGAGAAGACGATGAACAATCTGGCTGGAAAAATTGCCTGGGTTACAGGTGCGGGATCGGGTATCGGGCTGGCTGCCGCGCAGGCGCTTGCCTCGGCCGGCGCTACTGTCGTGCTGTCGGGGCGGCGCATCGAACTTCTCGAAAAAGAAGTCGCGGCGATCGTGTCCGCTGGCGGACATGCGCAGGCGATGGCCCTTGATGTGAGTGATCCCGATGCGGTAACGCGGGTAGCGCAGGCAATCCTGGCGCAGCACGGTGCGATCGATATTCTCGTCAATAGCGCCGGTCTGAATGTGCCCAATCGTTTCTGGAAGGATCAGACGCCTGGTGGATGGAACGAGGTAATACGCATCAACCTGGACGGAAGCTTTTATTGTATTGCGGCCGTATTGCCGTCCATGCGCGAGCGCCGGGACGGATTGATCATCAACATTTCGTCGTGGGCGGGGAAGTACAATTCCAGCGTAACGGGTCCGGCTTACAACGCGGCCAAACATGCCGTCGTCGCCATGACCGAGAATTTGAATCAGGAAGAATGCATCAACGGGATTCGCGCCTGCGTCATCTGTCCCGCCGAAGTTGCCACGCCGATCCTGGACAAGCGCCCGATCCCGCCGAGCGCCGAAGAACGGGCGAGGATGTTGCAGGCCGAGGACCTCGGCCGCACTATCCGCTTCATTGCCGAAATGCCGGCACATGCCTGCATCAACGAAATCACCATCAGCCCGACCTGGAACCGCTTCTTCCTGAGAGGGGTTGCCGCCTGACGCGATTGGCTGTGCCTGGTGATTGCGGCGTCAATCCGGGACTTGTGTTGAAATCGCCCGGATGATCGCCGCGGGTTTCCTCAACCGGCGACTGCTCGATCTATTTCACGCCAATTGCATGATCGACAGAAATTTTCCCGCCGCCACGCGCAATCAGGTACAGCAGCAAGCCGGCCCATGACAAATGCGTCGGCCATGCGTCCGGATAAACAAAGATCTGGATCACCGCGGTCATGCCGAGCAGCGCAAGCGCGGACAGCCGGGTGAACAGGCCCAGCACCAGCAGGATCGGAAACAGGTGTTCGGCATAGGTCGCCATGTGCGCCGCGACGTCGGAAGGCAGCAGCGGGACTTTGTATTCTTCCTGGAACAGGGCGTAAGCGCTGTCATTGACGGTCAGGAATCCGTCGACCTTGGTGCGGGCTGAATAAAAGAAGATCGCGGCGATCGCGATGCGATCGACAAGCGCAAGCGATGTGTGGTTGATCAGGTTTTCCAGTTTGCCGGCAAGGCGGTTCCATAATCCGCGAACATCCCTGGGTGCGGCACTGTTGTCAACGGTTGCGGTTTTCATGAGGTTTTCCTTCCGGTAGTTTGCTTGTCAGTCCTGTTCATACGATTGAATCAACCGAGTGAAAGCCATAGATCGTCCCAGTCGTTGGGCTGGAACAATCCTTCTCTTTTCAATAGCTGTTTATGCGTCTTGTCGAGCACGAAATGCGTCGGCTTCTTCACAATCGTGCCGAATGTATCCTGGTGGTTCGGTGCTTCTCTCCACACAATCGGAAATCGCTGGTCCGGTGCAAGCGACAAATCGACAATCCGCATGTACTCCTTGAAATCCTCGTGTTTTGCGTCGAGGCTTACGCCGATCATCACGAAGTTGCGCGCCTTGTTTGCCACATGGAATTCGCGCATCAATTTGAGATCCGCGCTGCACGAGGCACAGCCGGCAGTAAAAAACGTCACCAGACACACCTTTCCCGCATAGGTTTGCAGATTGACCGGCTTGCCGCTGTGGTCGAAGCCCGCAAGTGCATGCATCTGCGCCGGGCCGGACTGCGCGTAGGCGGCCGGAACGGCGAGGGCGCCTGCACCGGCGGCCAGCGTGGACAGGAATCGTCTTCTATTCATTGTTTTCTCCTGATTTCTTGATAACGCTGCGCAACGAGTGCGAGGCCGAACCTCGACAATGGTGGCGAAGTCATGAAAATTCCGTGATCGCGTGGGTAGCCGGCTTGCCCATCCCGCCGAATGCGCCGGCCGCCAGCAATCCTGATAGCAGTAAGCCAAGGTCGGTTTCCTGATTCACGCCAAGTGCAGCCGCGGCCGCGTCGGCCAAGGGGCGGCCCGCGTTACAGGCATCAAGGAAAGCGCAGCCCGCGGCATCCAATGCGGTCCATGTCACTACCTCATGCGGCCGAACCAGCAGCACGCCTTCACCTTGCCATTCGATCTCGCTGTCGTCCTCGATCGCCTCGCGGTTCCTGCGCCATATCGAGTAAATCGGTTGCTCGGTAAACCAAGCCCAGCGTGCGGCGGGATGCGGGTGCAGCACGATGCCGGCGAGTTGTTCCGGCGGGAAGCCGGAGATAGTCAAAGGGTCGAGCGGCGGCTGATCCGGGGCGGCGTGGACATCGGTCCATAGACGGTCGAGCCGCGCCACATCGGGAAGATAGGATAATTCCGCAGCCGGTTCGAATCCCTCCAGAAACGCCGCAAACTGTTTGCCGTAACAAAGCATGCGCGCATCGTCGGGCAAATGGGTTCGGACATAGACGGCGGCTGCAGCGCGAAACCATTCTTCACCGACCAGCCGCGTGACCGACGGATAATTGGCCTGCAACGCATCGATGCAGCCCTTCATCACGGTGTTGCGATAGACGGAAAATCCCGGCTGGTGCGCCAGTGCGGCGACTTCGGAGGCACTGTCAGGTTCCGCCGCAAGCAAGGCTTGCGCAAAGCTGTCCTGGAAACGGGAGAGCGCGGTACTCATACGCAGATTTCCTTGACCAGCGATGCATGCGCCAGCGCCTCGGCGATGTCGCGCTCGGCGAGCAGGGTGTCGAAATCGGGCAGGTTATCGTCGCGCTCGATCAGGGTCGGGCGCGCACCGATCCGGTCGATGAGCCGCTTGTGCAATGCCCATACTTCTGGCGCAACCGGCGCATCGTGCGAGTCGATCAAGAGCGACTCGCCGAGATTGGGGTCGGGGGTATGGCCGGCGACGTGAATTTCCATCACCAAGTCGCCGGGAAAGCGGTCCAGGTAGTGCGGCGCCGAATAGCCGAGATTGCACGCTCCGACATGGACATTGTTGACGTCGAGAAGCAGGCCGCAACCGGAGCGCCGGGCGATTTCGGTCAGGAAATCGATTTCATCCCATTCATGATGGTCGATCCGTACATAATGTGACGGGTTTTCAATTGCGATGCGCCGCCCCAGCGCTTCCTGCGTGCGTGCGATGTTGTCGATGATGCGCGATAGCGATTCATTCGTTCTCGGAAACGGCAACAGGTCGGGATGATATGCGCCGCGCCAGGTGGACCAGGCCAGATGTTCCGATATCAGTGCCGGTTCGATCCGGTGCGCCAGTGCGGCCAGCCGGTGCAGGTGTGCCGCATCGGGTTCGGCGTCGGCGGCGAGCGAGAGCGATACGCCGTGCAGCGAAATCGGGTGCCGCGCGCGCATCGCTTCGAGCCATTGCAGCCGGGGGCCGCCCGCGACCAGGTAGTTTTCCGGGTGTACCTCAAACCACAATCCGTCGGCACGGCAGGCCAATGCCGCGTCATAATACTGCGGCTTGAGGCTCAGTCCGGCTGTCAGGATTGCGGTCATCGGTACGTCCTAACTTCAGGCCTTGATCGGCTTGAGCGAACCGCTGCCTTTGGACGTCTTGATGGTCTCGCAGGTGCCGGCCGGGACATGTTTCCAGGCATTGCCCTGATAGTCGACTTTCGA
Source organism: Burkholderiales bacterium RIFCSPLOWO2_02_FULL_57_36 (assembly GCA_001770855.1). Classification (GTDB taxonomy): domain Bacteria; phylum Pseudomonadota; class Gammaproteobacteria; order Burkholderiales; family Burkholderiaceae_D; genus MESE01. Next base: position 40,620 of record MESE01000038.1, on the reverse strand, counting down.
GGTGCCGGCGCAGGAGGTGCCGGGGCCGGCGGCGCAGTCGTTTTTACCGGCAAGCGATACGCCGTAGCATTTTTCCACGGCAGGCTTGCTGTCCATGGCTTTCTTGTCTTGTGCCTGCGCGACGCCGGAGGCGAGGGCGGCAAGGGTAAATGCTGCGACGGCGAGGGAACGTGTTTGCATAATTGAAGCTCCTGTAAAATTCGGAAGGGACAACCGGCGCTGGTCCGGAAAAGACCAGCAAGCAGGTTGTCTGCTGGTTAATTCGTCCGAATATCGAAACAGGTTACAAGAAACATCATAAATATTTATATATTTTTTATCGGGCGGCTGTAACCGAATGCAAGCATTTTACGAATACATAAAAGAGTACCGTGCGCCGTTGTCCGGATTGCGCCTGAAAGACGGCATGATGTTTTCCGGAGTCGCAACGTGAGCGCTGGTGAAGACAAGCTGAAGAACCTGATGGTTCTCGGCAATGCCGGCGACACTGCCGCCTACCATGCTTTCTTGAAGGCGTTGAGCGCGCATTTGCGGGCATTTTTCAGACGGCGGCTGGTCCAGTTGCCGGACGAAGCGGAGGATCTGGTGCAGGAAACGCTGTTGGCGGTGCACAACTATCGTCATACCTATGACGCAAGCCAGCCGTTGACCGCATGGGTTCATGCGATCGCGCGCTACAAACTGGCCGACATGCTGCGGCGACGGACCGGGCGCGAGGCATTGAACGATCCGCTGGACGATGAGGCCGATGTGCTGGTGTCGTCGGACGAGCAAGCCATGGATGCAAAGCGCGATGTCGCGACATTGCTGGCCCAATTGCCCGACCGTCAGCGGCTGCCGATCCAGTACGTGAAGCTGGACGGACTGTCTGTGGTGGAGGCTGCGCGCCTGACGGGAATGTCCGAGTCCGCCATCAAGGTCGGCGTGCATCGCGGTTTGAAGGCGCTGGCGGAAAAAATGAGGGTAAGCAATGAACACTGATGAACTGGTGACACTGCTGGCGAAGGGCGCCGGCCCGGTTGAGCCCGATGCGGCGAGGCGCCGCTTTGCGATGGCGCTCGGCTGGGGCATGGCAGGCACCACGCTGGCAATGGCGATGGCGCTCGGAGTGCGGCCGGATATTGTCGCGGTGTTGTCGGTTCCGATGTTCTGGGTCAAGCTGATGTTTCCGGCACTGGTTGCCGTGACGATGTTGTATGCGGCGACTCGGCTGGCCCGCCCAGGCGCGCGGCTTGGCCGTGCGCCTGCAATGCTGGGTGTGCTGGTCGCCGTGGTTTGGGTGCTCGGCATATTTGCACTGCTCGGCGCGGCGCCTGAAGAGCGCAAATATCTTGTCTTCGGCGATACCTGGATATTCTGCCTGATCAGTATCCCGCTGCTGTCCATCCCGGTGTTCATCGCGGTGATCTGGGCGATGAAAGGCCTTGCACCGACGCGCCTTTCGCTCGCCGGCGGTGCTGCGGGATTGCTCGCCGGTGCGGTAAGCGCCGCGGTGTATGCCCTGCATTGCCCTGAACTGGAAGCGCCGTTCATCGCGATCTGGTATGTGGTCGGCATGTCCATCCCGGCATTTGCGGGCGCCATGATCGGCCCGCGCCTGCTGCGCTGGTAACTGTCGCCGGCCCGCACGGGGTTCAACCGCTGCGAGTGCGTTGCAGCCATGCCCGGGGCGACATGCCGATTCTCGATGTGAACGCCTTGGTAAAGGCCGGCTGGCTGCCGTAGCCGACGTCAAGCGCAACGGTTTTCACAGGCCTGTTTTTTTCAAGCAGACTTTGCGCCAATACGATCCGCCAGCCGGTCAAGTAATCGGCCGGCGTGGTTCCGACAACCTCATGAAAACGCGCGGCGAATCTGCTGCGCGACATACCGGCGAGTTTCGCAAGCTGCTCCAGATTCCACGGTTGCGCCGGGTCGTCGTGCATGCTCATGAGCGCATGCGCCAGGCCGGCATCGGCCATTCCCGCCAGCATGCCGGTAGCGACCTGATTGGTTTCGATGGCGTGGCGGATGACCTGGACCACCAATACATCGCATAACCTGTCGAGAATCAATTGCTTGCCGCTGCGGCTGCGAAATGCTTCATCGAATAAAAGTCCCAGTGTCGGGGCCAACTCCGCCAATCGATCCAGCGCGATCTGCAGATAATCAGGCAGGGCTCTTGCCAGCGGATTTTGTGCGCCGTTCTGGAATGCGATCGTCGCACAAAGAACTTCGGCGGCGCTATTCGGCGGCACCACGAGACGGTGGCTCAATGCGCGCGGATAAAAGAGCAGGGTCGGTGTATCAATATGCAGCGACGGATTGCCGGGGTGATGAACCGTTACCGTTCCGGCGCGCACCAGATGCAGGTGGCCGACGTCGCCCTCCTTGCCATAGTCGCTTAACCCACATAATTCACCGGTATGGAAAACGCGCGCGCTCAGCTTGAAACGCCGTAAAAGGCTGGATAACTGGTCCATGACAATGCGTTGCTGGATGAAAGGATATGTATTGTGGACTATAGATGATTTCCCGTGAATTCAAAACTCTATGATCGTTTTGCACGACTGCAGCACGGTGTGGCAGTCCTTTCAATCCAAAACGAAATGGAGAATACGCATGTCCAATCACTATGTAATGAAGCAATTGTCATCGGTCGCCTTGAGCACGGCGGACGAAGCGCAGGGCAAGCTTTTGCAGGCGGCGCAAAAGCAGATCGGCTTCATACCGAACATGTATGCCAACATGGTCAATGTGCCTGCGGTGCTCGACACCTATTTGCATGGTTACGGTTTTTTTCGCAGGCAGTCGGAATTTTCATCGGCGGAACAGGAGGTCGTTTTTCTCGCGATCAGCCAGGTCAACGGTTGTTCGTACTGCACGGCTGCCCACAGCATGATGGCCGCCAAGGTATCGAACGTGCCTGCTCCGGATCTCGATGCGATCCGGACCGGTGATGCGATTCCCGATGAAAAGCTGGCGACGCTGTTTCAGTTTGCGGTGGAGATGACGGAAAGCCGCGGCCGCCCATCGATCGTCGGCGCCGCGGCGTTTCTCGCCGCCGGCTATACCGAGAAGCACATCATGAACATTGTTCTCGCCGTTGCGGTCAAGACTTTGAGCAATTATTCCAATCACCTGTTCGACACCAGGATCGATGAACGTTTCGCAGCTTACAAACCGGGAGCCGCGTAAATTTTACGGCGTGCGCGCATGCATTTGAATGCTGCCGCGCATCTATCGATGCCGTCCAAACTTCCGGCTTGCACCCGCAAGCCGGAAGCAGCATGGCATTTCAAATGCTGGCCGGCCGCTGTTCGTCCGCTGCCTGACGGTATGCGCTCGGCGTCATACCGGTCCACGTGCGGAACGCGCGGTGGAATGAGGATGCGTCGCCGAAGCCAAGCTCAGCGGCAATCGTGGAAATCGGCGCAGCCGAATTGGTCAAACGGTCTATCGCGATATCGCGCCGCACCTCATCCTTGACTGTCTGAAACACAGTGTTTTCATCTTCCAGCCTGCGGCTCAGGGTGCGCACCGAAACATTCAACGCCTTGGCCACCTGCTCGACATGCGCTTTTTCCATGCCATGGCGCAGCAGGTGTTCGCGTATTTGATGCGAGGCCAGCCGCTCCTTCATGCGGACAAACATCCAGTCGCGCGGCAGCCTCGACATGAACTGCCTCAGGTCTCCGGCGTTGCGCTGCACGCGCAGGTTCATCTGCCTGGATTCCAGCACAAGTCGGCTGCATGGCTGGTCGAAGAATACCGGACCTGGAAAAAGATTCTGGAATTCGTCCGCATATGCGGGTCGTGCAAATGCAAAATCGAGGCGTACCAGCGGGACTTCGCGGCCCACCAGCCAGGACGTGAGTCCGTGCACTACCTTCAGGATCATTACGATTCCCATGGTCTTGCAGCGCCGCCCCGATTCAGGTTCCTTGATCGCGAGCACGCTGAGCTCCGCCCCGCGCACGAAATGCATTTCAAAATCGTGAATGATCAAGCGCTGAAAACGCGAGAAACGGTTAAGCACAACTTCGATTGTCGGCGCATCGATAACGCTTAGTCCGGCAAGCTTCATCGCACCGCTTCGCAGCGGATGAGACAGCAGATTCGGCAACTCGTCATCGAGCTTCACCGTAAGCAAACGATACAGGGTGGCGAACTGATCTTCCGTGACGCGTGCTGCGTCGTCCTGAAGCAGGCTTGACGGAACTCCCGCTTGGCTGAGCAGTGGATCCCTTTTCTCCGGCGCGACTTCGGCTGCGTCCAGGAACGCATTGACAAATCCGGATGAAAGGGTAGGCGCGAGTTGAGACATAGGTCATCCAGCGGAATCCGTAATGGCAATTGCAATTTGCTCTTTGGATGTCAAAGGAGGAAATGGAAAATGATTATTCCAAAATCTTGCATTTGTTTTATGCCAAATCTGCCAAAAGCTTTCGAAATCTTGGCTGGCATTGTCAATGACTACATGAAGACACAGCTGTACATTCTTACAACGTTCTAATTCTAGCTGCAACTACCCGAATGCTGCAACGTGTAGCACGCAACGCTGGATGATGCAGGGGGCGTCGAGACGGCATGAGATATCGAGAGCTTCGATCAACGTCGAAGGTCAATGTATAAAAATTCTCGCAAGAGGTAATTCAGTTCAGTAGTTGCACCATATCAATAAGACGAGAAGATTGCTGTTAAACAAGAAAGGAGGAGGCTACACAGGAATGCAAGAGAGGTCTACAAGGCGTAACTAAAACACTACCAATTCAAATATCCTTAAAGAGGAGACACACATGCATCAATTAGCACAAACAACAAAAAAACTATTCTGGTCATTCGCGGCCGCAGCGGTTTTATCGCTGTCAGGGATGGCGGCGGCAAACGCACAAACCGGACCGATCGTGTTCATACACGGTTATGCCGGCGGCAACTTCAACTGGAATACCATGGTCCCTCGCTTTACCGCCAGCGGGTATCCGTCATCCAAGCTGTACCGCTTCAGCTACAACTCGTTCGTGTACAGCAATAAGAGCAGTGCCAGCCAATTGAGCAGCTATGTCAATACCGTGCGTTCCAACAACGGCAATGCACTGGTCGACATTGTTGCGCACTCCAACGGCGGGCTGGTATCGCGCTGGTTCCGTGTCAAGCTGGGCGGTGCCGCAAAAATGCGCCGCTTTGTGACCCTGGGTACTCCGCATAAAGGTACATCGTGGGCCTATGGATGCGTTTCGCCGGCTTGCTTCGACATGCGCTACGGTTCTTCGTTCATCAATGAACTGGCGGGTCAAGGATGCGATCGTTCCCTGTGGTCCGCAACTGACGGCATCGTGATTCCGGCGGCGAACGCCCAATGCGGATGGAGCACTCAAACCGCCAACGTCAGCCACCTCGGTCTGCTCAGTGATGCGAGCGTGTACAACCTGGTACGTCAGCGTCTGCAATAACAACTGCGCGTAACTGCGGAAAGCGGCGGCGCTGTTGCGTCGCCGCTTTCCGCTTCCGTTTGCCATTGCGCACAATGCCGCATTTTCGCAGCGAGCTGCGCAGTTAACGATCAAGGCGTTTTTCTGGAGAGTCGCGATATGAAAATCCCCGGCGCAATACGCAGGCAACTTGCCGGTGCACTGGTTCTATTCACGGTCAGCCTGCCGACATATGCCGCCGACAAAACGAAACCGGCGCAGACAGCAGTCAAGGGCGACACGATTCTGGTCACGGTTAACGGCCAGCCGGTGCGGCGCGCACTGTTCGACGGAATGGTCAAGGCGCGTACCGAAATTGCCAATCCCTATGACGCGCCGGACGAGGGCGCGGCAAACAAGCCGAAAGGCGCTCCGGTCATCGATCAGAAGGTCGTGTTCGAGGATTTGCTGAGCATGGAAATCCTGTCGCAAAAAGCACGCGAGCGCGGTATTCATCTGCGGCCGGAAATTGCCGCCGAAGCCGAATTGCAATACAAGACATTGCTGCAGCAGGAACTGGTGCGCGACATCATCGCGGAAATCCGGATCGAGCCGGCAGAAATCAAGGTGCGTTACGACGCGCTAAAACCGGAGCGCTCCTATCACGTCAGTCATATCCTTTTGAATAGCGAGCAGGAAGCCAAAGCCGTGATCAGGGAACTCGACAAGGGCGCAAAATTCCAGGCCGCCGCACGCAAACACACGCTGGACGCGAATACAAAAAAAGACGGCATGCTCGGCTGGATGATGGCCAGCCAACTGGAACCATCGTTTGTCGCCGGCATCGAAACACTGAAGCCCGATGGCTATTCCCGGATTCCCGTGCAGACGCAGTACGGGTGGCATATCATTCAGCTGCATGGGGCGCGTTTTCTGGACAAGCCGCCGTTTGCACAGGCGCAAACCTGGCTGCGTCAGGAAATCCTGCATGAGAAAGTCACTGCCCGTGTGCAGCAGATAAGGCACGCGGCCAAGGTTGAAGTGCCTGCGCCGCAATAGATCGGGAACGATGAGGATATCAAGGCAAGCGACATGAACGACAAGCGCCTGTTATACGGTTTTCTGATGGCAACGGCCGCCCTCGTGATCGTGGCGGGCGCGGCCTGGCTGATGCGTTCATCTCCGCAGGAAGAACCGGCGCCGCCTTCCGCGTCGGCCGCGGTGCAAGGCTCCGGCACGGTCGACGCCAATCCCTTTGCCAAGGGCGAGTATATGGCGCCGATCGCATCGCGTGCCGAATCCGCGGTTGCCGACACGGGTGTGTTCAAGCTTGACGGGAAAGGCAATCTCATTCTCGATGCCGACACCAGAGTCAGGCTCGAGATGCTGATTTCGGAATTGCCGATGAATGCGACAGGGCATGAATTGCAGGCTATTGAGCGATCCGCCATCGCGGGGTTGCCGCAGCATGCGGCACAACAGGCATCGCGTATTCTGGATGGATATATGCGCTATTTCAAGGCGGAGATGGCGCTCAGTGCCGATTTCGCGGCCGGGAACACGATAGCGCCTGAAGATATGTTCAACAAAGTGATTGCGCTGCGCCGTCAGCATCTCGGTGCGCCAGTGGCCGATGCGCTGTTCGCCGTGCAAGAGGCGCAAGACCGCTATGGTATCCAGATCGCGATGATGGAGGCGGACCCGAAATTGACGGTGCAGGAAAAGCTGGCGCGAATCGACGTGCTGCAAAACACGCTTCCTAAAGGGGCTGCCGATCTCAATTCGGATCTCGACGCATCGCGATCCGCGTTACTGATGGAGCAGGGCGTTGCGGCGCTGCGTCAGCAAGGTGCATCGGAGGTACAGGTGCAGCAGCTGCGGGAACGGCATGCCGGTGCGGAAGCCGCCAAAAGCATCGGCGAGATGGAGGTCCAGAAACTGGACTGGGAGCGAAGGCAGCAGGAATTTTTACAGCAGAAAAACATCATCACGCAAATGAATTTAAGCGAACAGCAGAAACTGGGAAGAATAGAGGCCCTGTTAGGCCAGCTGTATTCGGAAGAGGAAATTCCAGCCGCACGGGCTTATCATCAGCTGCCGCAACGCAGATAAACGTTTGAGCGGGGCGGCATCAAATTTCGCCCGAAAGTTGTCCGCCGCCCGCAGAAGAGCGAATATCCGGGATTTAGAGATCGCTCAAAATATGGCGCGCCAGTATTTTGGCTTCCGCCAGCGCACCGTCTACCGTATCCGAGACATCAACGGCCCTGTGCACCACTTGTTCATGGGCAGGACCGCCTTCATGAAACAGTAAAACAATGCCCTGATATTTTCCGCTGGCCAATTCCTCGAAGCTGGCTTCCGCTCTCCATTTTCCTTTTTCATAAGTTGCAGCTGCCATATTCATCTCCTGAAATGCAGGACATATTAAGCGTCCGGGAAGCGTTCGTTCCCGGTCGAATGTCGGCGGCAAGCTTTAGCCGCGTTGCTCAAAGAGAAATCAGTCGCACCATCCATGCGGATTCCTGCACATGATTTTCTCGATATTTGCGCCGTCAAGCAGTCGCCATGCTTCGAAGTTCGCGCAGGCAATCGGGTGAAATCTACTGCACCGCGCCTTCTTCGCGCAGCCACAGGAAAAGCTTTTGCAGGCCATGCTGGTCAATCGAAATCGAACTTACCGTGGAGCTTTGCTCGTTGGTGTTCTGTTTGATCTGGATTTGAATCCCGGACTGGTCCTCTGGCTTCAATTTGACGATCAGTTGTTCCGTCCCGATCGACGTTGCATTCTGTAAAACAGCCTTACCCAATTCAACTTCATGAAAGGTAGATCTCATTTTCATTCTCCTTTTGCAATCGGCAGTTGTTTCCTTACTTTATATTCGATTTGTCGTGCAATGAGCATGGGAAGTTCAGCATATCCGATGGATTTTGATCTCTCGCAAAATCAAATGTTTTTGTTCTGAATTTCATCACTTCGTCGGTAAATAATCATCGCTTGTTCAGCCGAACGGGAAACGGGCATGTCCGGGAGCTTCGCGTCATTTTGCCGCGGCACGCGCCCATCGAATGATGTCGGCCACTCCCATGGCGCCGGCCTGGCGCGCAATTTCCCGTCCATGCGAGAACAAAGCCAAGGTCGGAATACTGCGTATCCCATAATGCGCCCCAAGCGATTGTTCTTCCTCGGTATTGATCTTGGCCACCCGGAAATTCGGCTCCAGTTGGGCGGCAGCCTGTTCGTATGCAGGCGCCATCGTGCGGCAGGGTCCGCACCAGGGCGCCCAGAAATCGACCAGCAGCGGAATGTCGCTGCGATTCAGTTGCCGGTCGAAATCAGTTGCGCTCAGGTTGACCGGTTTCCCGGAAAACAACGGACGATGGCAGCGTCCGCAATCGGGAGACTCGCCGGCACGTTCATCGGGAACGCGATTGACCGCCTGGCATTCCGGACAAACTATATGCAACGACATATGACGGACTCCTCTGTAAATTCAATATCGTGATTTCAGTCGGGCGGCAGGCCGGCGCGCCTCAAGCGAACCCGCAACCGCTCCATTTCATCAAGAAGATCCGTCACCAGGCCTGCCAGTTCCGGATTGGCGTCGAAACTGCGCTCCAGATCAAACAGGCGGCGGGTGCGCAACAGGTCGCGTCCGGTGAAAGACCATTGCGCCGGGTCTGCGCCGGACTCGGCGGGCAGCACGCCGGCTTGCACGTGCTCAATGACCCACTCGCGGCTGACGCTGCAGCTTACCGCAAGTTCATCAACGGTCAGGCATGCGTCGTCAAGCAGCAGGGCAATATGTTCTTGTGCCATGGTCATGCTCCCAGACCCCGGCGCGGGTCGAAGTTGAGTTCTCGCTCCATCGCTTGATAAAGTTCGCGCGCTTTCGGGTTGCTGGCAGGCGGCAGCACGATTTCCAGCACCAGGTAAAGATCGCCGGGCGTCGATCCGGGAATTCCACGTCCTTTAAGGCGCAATTTGCGGCCCGACTGCGATCCTTCGGGAATGCGCACCTCGACCGCGCCGTCCGGCACCGGCGCCTTGACGCTGGCGCCCAACGCCGCTTCCCATGGCGCGATCGGCAACGTCGCATACACGTCGCGGCCTTCGGCGCGGTAGCGCGTATGCGGCTTGAAATGAACTTCCAGGTACAAGTCGCCGGATTGCCCGCCGCCGTGTCCGGGGCTGCCTTGACCGGTCAGGCGAATCAGCTGTCCCTCATGGATGCCTTTCGGGATGCGCACGTCCAGGGCGCGCTCGGACAGCTTCACATGGCCGCGCGCATCCGTCTGCGGTGTGCGCAAGGTCAGGGTGCGCGATGCGCCATGGTAGGCATCTTGCAGATCGAGTAGAACCTTGGCATGGTGATCTTCTCCGCGAGAACGAAAATGGCCGTGCTCGCGAGGGGAGCCGCGTCCCATGCGGCTGCCGAAAAGCTCGGAAAAGAAATCGCTGAAATCGGCGGACTCGGCGCCGGAAAAGCCGCGATCGGAAAACTCGAATCCGGCATCCCAATTGGGCGGCGGCCGGAATTCCTGGCCGGCATGGAAGCTTTGACCGACGTTGTCATAGGCAGCCCGCTTTTCCGGATCGGACAGTACGGCATTCGCCTCGTTGAGTTCCTTCATTTTTCGTTCGGCGTCAGGCTCCTTGGAAACGTCGGGATGGTACTTGCGCGCCAGCCTGCGATACGCCTTCTTGATGTCGTCCGCGGGCGCGTCCCGCGCGACCCCCAGGATTTGGTAGTAGTCCTTGAATTCCAACCGAGTTCTCCTTTTTTTCGCTTCATCTTGTTTTACAACACATGGTTCTCGATAGACTGAATATCAAGCCCTTGAAATCCTGCGCTTAAAACATATTTTTAATACACGAACCAGGATCACCAGACCGGTCTAACTCAATCAACCTAACTGAATGGAGAATGAAATGATGCAACGATCGATGTTCTCTCGGGATATCTTCTCTGAAATGGATCGCCTGCAGCGGGAACTGCAGCAAGCATTTGAATTCGGACCCACCATCCGCGGCATTGGACGCGGCGGATTTCCGGCTTTGAATATCGGCAGCACTGCTCAATCGGTGGAACTGTATGCGTTTGTGCCAGGATTGAATCCGGACAGCATTGAAGTCAATCTTGAACGCGGCGTGCTCACCATCGCAGGCGAGCGGCCCGATGACCTGTCGAGTCAGGAAGAAAATGCGGCCGTCCACATCAACGAGCGTTTTGCCGGATCGTTCCGCCGTGTAGTGAGCCTGCCGGACGATGTCGATCCGGATGGCGTTTCCGCCAATTATCGCGAGGGCGTGCTGCATGTCAGTGTCAAGCGGCGCGAAGCGGTCCAGCCGCGCCGTATTTCTGTCCATTAATTTCTGCCCATTAATCAAGGAGAAAAAATCATGAACCAGAATACCAATGTGACGGAGAAGCGGAGCAATGCGGTTTCTTCCGAGGCCGCCTTGCTGCCTTTGGTCGATGTCATTGAAGACGCTGGCGGCATTACCCTGTTTGCCGATCTGCCCGGCGTATCCAAGGACAAACTGAAGCTGCAACTGGAAACCGACAGCCTGACGATCGAGGGCGATGTCGAGTTGAATCTTCCGCAAGACATGGAGTCGAGCTATGCGGAAGTGAAAGTGCCGCGCTACCGCCGCATATTCACGCTGTCCAAGGACCTGGACGGCGAAAAGACTTCGGCCGAACTCAGTAACGGCGTGCTCAAGCTGCGAATTCCGAAAGCGGCGCACGCGCAGCCGCGCAAGATCCAGATCAACGTGACATGACGGTGATTGCCCCCGGTCCGCCGCGGGGCAATCCTGATTTGAAAGGAAACTGCGATGAACATGGATGACATCCGGCAGGGTTTCAATTCGTTCCTGGGCTCCGTCACCGAGGGTTGGCAGCATTTGCGCCAATCGGCGGCGAGCGCACTCACCCGGTTCAAGCCAAAAGAGCAAACCAATCTGCCCGCAAAAGACGCGGTCGATGACATGTTTTACATCCCGTCCGGTACGTGGTCGATGCTGGGTGGAAACCTGTTTGAAGACGACAAGCGCGTCGTTGTCCAAATGGAAGTGCCGGGAATGGAAAAGCAGGATCTGGAAATCGAGGTGCAGGACAACATGCTTGTCGTCAGCGGCGAAAAGCATTTTGAGCGTGAAAGCACCGAAGGCCGCTATCGAGTGCTGCAATGCGCCTACGGCAATTTCCAGCGCGCGATGCCGTTGCCTGCCGCGGTCCTGATCGATCAGGCCAAGGCAACTTACAAAAACGGTGTGCTGCGCGTGGAGCTGCCCAAGGCAAGCATAGGTGCACCGCGCAAGATGAACATCAAGGTGGATTGAGCGTGTTGTGTCGGAGTTGTAGAGTGGCGGAGCTGCAGTAGTTTCGATTTGATCTTACCTACCGTGTCCGATTCGGTTCGAACTAACCCATATACGAATTTCCGGAATCGGCAATTGGAGCAGGGCTGATTCAACGGCGGCGTTCGTATTACAGGAGTAGACATGGTTGGCGACGGTGCGCGCTCTGTTATGCTTTGTCATTCCTGATGGGCCGTCCAATTTGAAAGCGCCGCGATGACAAAGCTGAAAATAATCATGCCGATTCCCAGTCGTGATTTCGATCCGACCGAAGTCGCGGTCAGTTGGCGGATCTTGCGCGACGCAGGCCATGAAATCGACTTCGCCACGCCCGACGGCAAACAAGGTCATGCCGATCCGATGATGATCAGCGGCGAAGGACTCGATCCGTGGGCTTGGCTTCCCGGGTTAAAAAAAATCCGCCTGATCGGTCTCTTGCTGCGGGCGGACCGTTGCGGCCGGCAAGCATACCGCGCACTGGAACAGGATCCTCGCTTTCTGAATCCCAAGAGCTGGGATGCGCTGAAAGTGGACGACTACGACGCCATGGTGCTTGCCGGCGGCCATGCCAAGGGCATGAAGCCGTACCTGGAAAGCAAAGTGCTGCAGGATTTCGTCGCCGACTTTTTCGACACGACCGATGCGCGGGGGAGGCACAAGCCGGTAGCGGCGGTCTGCCATGGGGTCGTGCTGGCTGCTCGATCGCTGTCGAAGAAAACCGGTAAGTCAGTTCTGTTCGGCCGCAAAACCACCGCATTGACCTGGAAGCTTGAAAGTACGGCGTGGCGGCTCAGCAAATACCTGGTCCGGTTTTGGGATGCTGGCTATTACCGAACGTATGACGAGGCGCCCGGCGAACCGGCCGGTTATCGCAGCGTGGAAATGGAAATCAAACGTGCGCTGGCGCAGGACAGCGATTTTGTCGATGTCGCCGCCGATGCGCCGGACTACCGGGCTAAAACCAGTGGCATGGCGCGTGATCGAATTGATGATGCGCGGCCTGCGTGGGTGGTACGTGACGGCCAATATATTTCCGCGCGCTGGCCTGGCGACGTGCATACCTTCGCGCAGCAGTTCGTGACGCTGCTGGATCAACATTACACGGCGCGGACATAGAGGCTCCGGCACATGCTGCCGGATTGAATATGCGGCCATAATTTGGCCACCGAATCCGAACGTCACTGACCGCCCATTCCGGTTTTCATTGCCCAGGCTGCCGAGAGTAATTCGATCTACCGAGTGACCTCTTCCGACCCTCAGGAGACTGTCACGCGGAACTGATGAATGTCCCCAATGCAGCGAAAGCGGACCATACGACTTTGAAAGCCACAGGCAGTACTCGGCCCAGAGCAGTCACTCAGGTGTCCGACCACTTCGATACCGGTATATCAATTTTCATGTGCAGGCTGCTTCGTCTGTGCATCAAGACCGGCAAGAATAATATCCAGCCCGGTATGGAACTCGTCTTCGGGCGCGACTCCAGATGCCGCGTGGGCAATCTCGACGAGTTTGGGGAATCGTTCCGGTGGCAGGGCCTGTACGCGGGCTATGGTTGGGTCGGTCTCGCCCTCATGCGACGGGGGATGCGGCCCGGCGAGCTGTGCTTGGGCTAACCCGATGACAAAACCGAAGACTGTGCGGAATGCCATGAGCAGTTCCAGCCCTGAACGCCCGCTATCGGCGAGCGCCCGGAGCATCGCTTCTGCTGGCGCCAATGTTGCATGGTGAAGACTGCGCCGGGTGAGGATAAGCGGAATCACATTTGGATGCGTGCGGATGCCTAGCCACATGCCCTCACAAATCGTCCGCACATCCTGTTGCCAATCGCCTTGGCCGGTATTGCCCCAAACTGCCTCGGACATTACGGCTTCCACAACGAGCGCGTCGAGCTCATCACGATTCCGAACGTAATTGTAAATAGTCATCGGCCCAGTCCCTAAGGCACTGGCGAGACTGCGCATCGTGAGTGCGGCGACACCATGTTCGTCGGCAATTGCGAGAGCTGCGGCTTGGACTTGTGCGCGCGTGTATTTTGGTCGTGGCGGCATGTTGAGTTTTTCGATGTTGACGCCGTACATTGTACGTGATACTGTTTACGTACAATGTACGTATAAGCGCTTTTGCTTGCAGTCCCCAAAGGAGATCAAACATGACCATACAAACGAAGTTCCCATCAGGCTCCGATTACTGCGCAGCTTGGCTGACCCTACCGAAGGGCGAGGGCCCGCACCCGGTAGTCCTACTCGTCCAAGGCGGAGGAGCGACCCACGCAATGATGCTGGATCAGTATGAAAGGTGGTTTTCGGCTGCCGGCCTGGCGGTGCTTGCTTTCGACTTCCGCCATCTTGGCGAATCCGGTGGTCAGCCGCGTCAGCTGCTCAGCCTGCAACGGTATTTTGAAGACATTGACGCAGCGCTCGCTTTTATTCGGACTCGACCGGAATTGGACGCCAATCGCGTGGCTCTATGGGGAACGTCGTTTGGCGCAAGTCACGTAGTTGCCACCGCCGCTCGCCGTCCGGATATTGCCGCTGCGGTGATCCAATGTCCAATCCTGAATGGTCGGACGTCTACCTTGCAGTCAGGCTGGCGGCATCTTCTTCGTTTCACATGGCCGATCATCTCGGATGGAATACGTGCGCTCCTGCGGCTTGAACGGCGATATGTTCAAATGGTAGGGCGTCCTGGAGAACTCGCATTTGTGAATCGGCCAGGGGCCTACGAAGGCTGGCACTCTGTAGTGCCGAATGACTATAAGTTTGATAACCGGGTACTGGCAAGCGCAAGCCTTCTCAAGGTGCTCTTCTATAACGCCGCTGCAATGGCAGGGCGCGTTCGTTGTCCGCTCCTTGTATGTGTTAGCGATGAGGAGGAGTTGATGGATCCTGCGATCGCGGTGAAGGTGGCTGCCGACGCACCGCGCGGTATTGCCAAACACTATCCTGCAGGCCACTTTGGCGTGTACCACTCACCGATGGTGGAACAATTGGTCGCGGACCAGATTGAATTTTTGACGACACATCTGAAGAAGCTAGTTCCTGTCGTTCGGGCCAAGGTGACGGCAATGCACGGTCCACAACAGATCATTCCACGTGGCGAACCAGCATGATTCGGCGGTAGTCCTTGAAGGCAGGGCAAGCAAAATTCCGAAGGCGAGTGCGACCCAAAGTCGACTCGTTAGGGAACGACGGGTAGTGTTAGAGGTTGAGCGTCCGCAATAGGCAGATGCCACTGTCTCTTATGGGTCGGGTCCTGTCCGTCACGTTCCGATGCCGAATGACCGCAATCAGTCTGAAGCCGCCGCTGAACCAAGGTTTGTCCAAGGGCGGAATTGGCCGAAAGCAGACGCTCGTCATTTAGTGGGCAGTGGCTCTCGGTGCCGGTGTCAACCTTTAACGGAATACCTGGTCAATTGAGCCGGAATACGCTGCCGGATCAAATTTCAACTTGTACACATCAGGCTATGCGACATGGTCGGTGGATGCGAAGACCAGGAACCTGCTTTCAACAAGGCAGAGATTGTACGACTCGCGCCAGGTTTCAAGCACTGCCTGGTCTTCCGAGAGAAGTTCCCAGGTGACGGTAGCCAACGCGCATTCCCTGCCAATCGGGACGATTTCCAGATCGTTGTAGCGACAGGATCGGCAGCCCTTGGCATGATATGCACTGACTATTCGCTGGAAGTAGTCGGCCGTGTCCGCATGCGACAAGAAGACGTCGGCTGCACCGTGAGTATGGAATGCGAGGTACGGCGTCAGATAACGTTGGGCTATGGTGATCCCGTCGAAAGATCGGAATGCTTCGACAAAATCGTCGAAGAACCTGCTTGCAGCGCCCTCAAGCTCTGTCTTGGCCATGATGAAGATCCTCTATGCGGAGTGCTGCTGTCTGAGGACATCAGCGTTTGATGAGCTGCAATTCTAACCGCCTCGCAGGCGTTCGGCTTCAGCCCGGACTTCACCGGCTGCCGGGATCGGTGCGCCCCAATAGTCGAAGATGCCGCCGCGCTTGCTGTTCTGTCCGCACAGCACCATGGCGCCAAAGCCGGCCGCTGGCTTCAAGTGAGAGGCGCATCAGGAATTCGGCGGTAAACTCGGTGGCGCCGCGGGTACGACCGGCGGCTGTGATGGATCGCCGCAACTCTTTGAGACTTCAGCGTTGACGGTTATCGTTTGTTCCGCCGCGCCATCGCACATGGACAAGCGGAACGACCGGATGGTAATTTTCGGCTGCGGCCCCTCGCTATAGACGCACATCCAACCGCCGCCGCCCATGGCTCGCGCATTGGTGTAAATTGAAGCGCGCCGCTTTTCTTCATCGCTGCCGGCCTTCACGCAATCGTTGTCGAAGGGCTTATCGCCGCGCGTGCCGCCGGAGGGTGCGCCACAGCCTTCGGCAAAATAATGCGGGGTGATGGTCCAGGTTTCCTTGAGCGGGTCTCCGCACACGGAGCCGGCGATCTTTTGGCCGGTGCGTATCGAGCAGACGGGTGTTTTGATCGTGCAATCGATGGTGACGTCTTTAAAGCTCACTTTGCCGCATTGCTTCTTAAGCGCGTCGAGTTTCTGCTCGAGAAATGCTTTTTGCGTTCTATAAGAGATTACTTCCGATTCTGAGCGGAGCCTCATATGCCGGGAACTCATCAGGCCACCCTCGAGGAAGTTGCCCGGTGACAGGAAGAAGTCACGGTGGGCGCGTTCGTGTACACGAACGCCCTCAACGATCTCGTCGCAATGTGACTGGGCAAAATCCTCGTTGATGATGACCTCGCCATCGTCGTTAAGCCCGCCGGCCTTTTCCGGCGTCTCAACCTGCACGATCGGTTCGCGCATGGTGCGGTCCCAGTTGGAACGCGGCGTGCGAGCCAGTTGCAGAAACTTGGTGTTCATTTCGTCGTTTGATTGCGGCATCGCCACGTCCCTGCGCAAACCTCGCGCCCATGCGAAAATTTCTTTCCATGCTGCCTCGCCAGTGCTCACACGCTGGATTTCGGATGCGATGGCATCGATGTCCTTGCACTTGCAGGGCGCGGCATGCGCGAGGCCGGGGGCGAATGCACCGAGACTGATATTGAGCGCAAGCATGGTCAGAGTGCGGATAGTCGGCAATGTCAACATTGAGTGGTAGCCTCCGGTTGCTGATATGGGCAAAGTGGAACCGACGGATGTGATTGCGCATCCGTGTTCAGTGACAAGCTAAAGGCGTGATTTCTTCTTTTATACGTGTCCATCCTACCCTTTGCGATCACCGAAAAGCCGAGCGAGAAAATTAATCAGGGGAGAAAAAGACGGCCACACCTTATTTCCGTGCCTTTCCGTCCGAGTCCACAGCTTCTCAGGAGCAGTCGCGATGGGGCCGTTTTCCGGTGGGTCGATAATCATATAAAACATCGGTCCGGCAAGCGGGACGGCGGTCAAAACCAAATATCCCAGCTTGCTCGGCCACGGATTTTTCCTTCGAAGTATCCGACCCCAGGCAGCCCCCGTTAGCGCGAGCGAAACTAAACTTAGGATTACAGCGGCTAGCATATCCATAAGCCCTTTAACGAAATGTATTCCGCAGCATCTGCGGAATAAAAAAAGGCATAGGGGCAGTCATTGGTCATCCGAATCTTCTGTAAATGGCTTGCCTGCTGACTTCGCGGGATACGTGATGTGAATTTTCACCGGTATAGCAATTCCCATGAAATCCTGTAAACCGGTCACGTATCCTGCCATGAACAAGTTGCCGTAGCAACAAGATATTCCTCATCGGCCAGCACGGTCGTTATGACGTCGCGGCTCTCCTCGCCGTTCCGATTGAAAAGAAGCAAAATGTTCACGGGTGGATTTCGCGCTTTGCATCCGTGGCGGCGCTTGATGTCGTGCACTGCATGCAGCATGCAGCTTCTATGGGCGCCTGGCGAGGTAAGCGTAGTAGTTGCAACTTCCGAAAAAGACATGCGCGACGGAATCACCGCGCAGGGCCGCCGCCCAGGCATTCGCCTCGTCCTCCGTCATTGTTCCGGCCTTCGGGATTACCTTCCGATATGTCTCGATGGCTGACGACCAGAAGCTGGCTGTTCCCGCTTCCGATAGAACGTATGAGAACGACGCGGCCAGATCCAGGCCGGCCGCGCGGAGCATTCGCGGCATCTGGCGCATGATTCGCGGATTCGTGACCACGCCGGCAATCAGGGCTTCGTCGCAGGCCTTTGCCGTGACAGGGTTCGCTTGGTCGAACGTCAAGGATGCATAATCGCCGTCGAAGATGCCGATCATTCCGCCGGGCTGCACAAGTCTTGCCGCCTCCTTGAGTACCGGCAATGGATCATCGACGTGGCTCAACAGCGTATGCGCGACGAGGGCGTCGAATGTCCCGTCGGCAAAGGCGAGCCTGCGAACATCCCCGACTTGAAAATGCAGATGTTCGGCAAGACCTTCCTCGCCAGCCAGACGATTCGCTGACGCCACGAGGTAAGGGCTGAGATCAACGCCGGTAATGCTTCCGGAGAAACCGGGGCGGCGTGCGATGGCCCGAGCCGCCAGACCGCCCATGTCGAGGACGGTGGCGGTACTGGCGGGGTTCATGGCATCGAGGTACTCGTTCAGCATTTTCGAGAACAGAGGATGTTTTCCACGGGCTTCGAACCGAACCGCGAGGGCCTCCAGCATCGCGTCATCAAGCTGGTCGGTTTTTCCAAAGGGGTCGACTGAAGTCATCGCGATATCCTTTCACAATGCAACATTCGTTAATTTGCAGACTGTGTGGATTACATAAAAAATGCGGTCGCGAAATTAATTCTCCGAGAATGGATTGCCGGCCGGTTTGCAGGCATGTCACCATTTTTTCGGCATGATGCTGTTCATGAACTCCTGTAGGGAGGTCCGCTTTAAAGGCAGTCCCGCGTAATGCTGGGCATGCTGGAACCGGGCCGGATTATTTCGCCTTCGGCGCCGGCTGCGGTTGGCCCATCCAGTATTGACGCTGCATCATTTGCTCCATCATCGTCTGGTGCAGGCGCAGCCGCTGGTCCATCATGTACTGGCGTTGCTTCAACTGTTCCGGCGTGAGCTTGTTGTAGTAATCGCCCATGCGTCCCCAGCCCATCATCCCCGGTCCGCCCATCATTCCTCCCCGGCCTCCCATCATACCGGGGCCGCCCAGCGCATGCATCGCCGTCATCGTGGACTGCATCGTGGTCCAGTGTTCCTGAAGCAATCGCTGGCGTTCCTGCGGATCCTGGGTCTGGCGGATCTTGTCCATCTGCTGCTGCATCCTGTTCATGTTTTCCTGGATCTGCGCCGATTGCTTGTCGAATTCTTCCGGCGTCGGTGCGGACTGTTGCTCCTGCGGTTTTTTTTCCGCAGGCTGCTGCGTCATGCCCGGAAAAGCCGTTGCCGCCAATGCCACTGCGAGAATAATTTTTTTCATTTGCAGCTCCTTGTTTGCCATGATTGTGTTGGTCACTCTCCAGCATACGAATACTCCGGTGTCGGGGCTGTTCATTTGACATGCATCAAGCGCACGGTATCGAAGTCTTCACGCTTGGGCCGATATCAATATGCTGATAGCAGCGGCAAAGAATTGCTCGCCGTCCTGTTATCCGATTATCCATTTGCGAACTCAATTAATATGCCTACGGACACCATCCAGCCGATACCCAAAGATGCCTTGGTGATCGTCGATGTGCAAAACGATTTTTTGCCTGAGGGGAAACTGGCGGTGCGGGCGGGCGATGAAGTGGTTCCTGTTTTGAATCGCTACATCGACCTGTTCAATCGCCGATCTTTGCCGATTTATGCGACGCGCGACTGGCATCCGTCAGATCATTGCTCGTTCAAGCCGCAAGGCGGGATCTGGCCGCCGCATTGCATCGCAGGCTCGACCGGAGCGCGGTTTCCTGCGGGGCTGAATTTGCCTTATACCGCCACAATCGTGTCGAAAGCCACAACACCGGAAAAAGATGCCTACTCCGGTTTTGAAGGAACCGATCTGGCCGCCCAACTCAAGTCGCGCGGCATTGAACGTCTATTCATCGGCGGGCTGGCAACCGATTACTGCGTATTGAATACGGTAATCGATGCGTTGTCGCACGGCTTCAAGGTGATGCTTTTGCTGGATGCCATACGGGCGGTCAACCTGCAACCCGGCGATGGCCAGGCGGCGATCGATGTGATGACCGAGCATGGTGCGGAACCGCTGCGGCTAGTGAACATTGTCGACGGCGCCTCTGGCTCGTATGCAAGCCCGTATCAAAGATCGAATGAGAGCCTAATCAGCCGATAGCGAGTGCACCGGCACGCGGCTGAGCGAACGCGCAGGGTGAGTGAAAAAGGAAAAGGATATTGCAGGCAACCTGCGCCTGCCCTTGTCACCTGGTCAGGCGCGTGGTCCAATCCCCGTGCCTGCCGCGGGCGGCGGCAACATGACCGGCTGGCGCAATTTGACGATCTGGCGGACGTCGTCTTCGCTGATCACTTCAAGGCTGGTCAGCCCGACCGCATCGTAATCGACATACAACTCTTGCGGATCATGGATGATGTGATCGAGTCCTTCGACCAGGATTTCGATCGTGTTCGTTTTTGGCTCATAGACGATGCCCAGGAACGGCAGCCATTTTGCTTCCAGCTGCTGCCCGATGGCCAGGGAGTCGATCTCTATTTCGGCGCTTGTTCCAGTCAGTGTTTTGGAAAGTTGGTCGCAATACGCTTGCCAGTTCGACTTATCGATTTTCGATGTGGCCATTACGTTCTCCTTCGCTAAAATTTATCGGTTCGTTACGCAATCGCATGCTTTACAGGAATCAGATGCCTCATGACTTCGCCGCTTCCGGGAGCATGCCGGAGCCGGTTGAGCCTTATTCATTCCGCCGCCGGCCAGTCGCTGAAAGGGAAGGGTATCTCGTCCGTGGCAAAGACCAGATAGTTCGCAATTTGCCTTATGTAGAGCGCCAGGCCGCGGCCGAATGAAACCAGCCGCGCGTTGGGGACGTCATTCACCAATGCAATCACGAACTGAATGACGGCAATGATGAACAAGAGCGTTCCGCACAACTGGTAGACCAGCGCCATCAGCAGCATGAACAAGCCGCGCAGCCAGATGCTGCGTTTGCTTGCGGTTATGGCGGACTGTTGATTCACGACTGTATCCAGGCTAATTTATTGCTTCGTCCTTCGTGTTTTTCGTGCCGCGATGGGTCGAACTTCGGCAAAGCTGTTTGACCGCATTTTCCGGTACGAGTTTCCGGATGGAGCGCTGAATTCGTTGATAAATTTGGCAGTGCGGATTTGAGTCATTCTGCTGGATTTTTTTTAAGAAAACCCATGCTGCGCTTCATGTGACTTGAATATCGAGCGCGTGCCGCCGAACCTCAGAAAGTGTTCGCATTCTTCCATTGGCAGCGGCGGGAAGAACAGAAAACCTTGCGCTTCGTCGCAATGCTGCTCCATGACGAATTGAAGCTGCTCCTGCGTCTCGATGCCTTCCGCGATGACGCTCATGTTCAGGCTATGTCCCATGGCGATGATGGCGGAACTGATCGCTTTATCATCGGAATCGCCTGGAATGCCATGGATGAAAGACCGGTCTATCTTCAGCACGTCGATCGGAAGATGCTTCAGGGAGTTGAGCGATGAGTATCCGGTACCGAAATCGTCGATCGCGATTTTGATTCCGAGCGACTTCAGCTCTTTCAGTGCATCCACGATATCCGGGTCGGTCTGCAACACGGACTCGGTAATTTCGAGGTCCAGGCCGAAGCCGGTCAGAGGTTGACATGCGAGGACGTGCCTGCGCATTTCATCCACAAAGCGCGGTTTTTTGATTTGACGCGCGGATACATTGACTGCGAGCCGAATCGGAGGAAGATCGGCCATGTGCCATTTTTTTATTTGCGCGCATGCAGCGTCAAACACCCAATCGCCGATCAATTCAATCAGGCCGGTTTCTTCGGCTATCTGTATGAATCTGCCGGGAAGCTGCAATCCCTGGGCAGGACTGTTCCAGCGCACCAGGGCCTCGATGCCGACGATGCGCCCGTTTGCAAGATTGATTTTCGGCTGGTAGAACAACACCAGTTCATTGCGTTCGATTGCGAGCCGCAAGTCACGGTCCACCGTGAGCGTTTCCGTGGTTGCCCTGGTCATTTCCAGTTTATAGAACGCGTAGGAATTTCCTCCATGGTCCTTGGCGCCATACATGGCCATGTCGGCAGCCTTGGAAAGCGCCGCCGGATCGGGCGCATCGTCCGGATAGATCCCGATGCCGATACTGGTGGACACCGTGAGCACCTGATCCTCGATATGAATCGGTTCCGAGACCAGCCTGGTCAGCTTTTGCGCAAGCAGCGCCGCATCGTCCGCGTGCTCCAGTTGCGTGAGGATGATGGCAAATTCATCGCCGCCCAGACGAGCCACCGTGTCTTCTTCGCGAATTGCCGCTTTCAGCCGGGTGCCGACCGCCTGCAAAAGCTGATCTCCAGCCGCATGGCCGAGCGTATCGTTAATGAACTTGAACCGGTCGAGATCGAGCAGCAACAGCGCCGCGCGCGCGCAGTGCCGTTTCGCGTGCGCGATTGCCTGAGTCATCCTGTCGTTGAATAGCAGGCGGTTCGGCAGGCCGGTCAGCGGGTCATGGTAGGCAAGCTGGAGCAATTTTTCTTCGGATTCCTTGATGTTCGTGATGTCCGAGAAAACTGAAATGTAATCGGTCACCTTGCCGCTATGGTCCTTCACGGCGGTGATGCTCTCCCAGGCAGGGAACGGCGCGCCAGATTTGCGGCGGTCCCAGACTTCGCCCTGCCATTTTCCGGTTTGCTCAAGGGAGTGCCAAAGATCCCGATAGAATTCATCACCTTGCCGCTCCGACTTCAGCAGGCGGGGATGCTTGCCAATGACCTCGTCCGGGCGATACCCCGTTATTACGGAGAATGCATTGTTTACGGCAACGATCGTATCGTCGGCATTGGTAATGACGATGGCATCGTTGGTGTGTTCAAAGACCGCCGCGGCTTGCCGCAATCTCTTTTGCGCTTCCGCCATTTCCGTCATGTCGAATACCGTCGCCCGGCCTTGGACGAAATTTCCATGATCGTCGAATATCGCGGATGCACTTAACAGCACCGGCAGGATGCTCCCATCCTTGCGAATCAATTCGAATTCAAGATCGCGCGCCATTCCCGTCTTCATCAAGCACGAGAAATACGCATGAAACTTTTTTTTGCTTTCATCGGTCAGCAGATCCGTGATATTTTTCTTCCCGATCAGTTCATCCCTTGCATATCCGAGCCATGCCAGTTCAGTCTGGTTTATCTGGATGAACAGCCCGTCGTGATTCAAGGTGTGATAGCCGCACGGCGCGTTGTCATACAAGTCGCGTACTTCCGCGGCGTATCGTTCCAGTTCCATCTGCGTCCGTTTGCGTTCGCTGATGTCGCGCACAATCATCAGCCAGCGACCGTCGGGAAGAATCCTGGAGCTGACTTCGGTCTCGATGTATGTATTGTTCTTGCACTTCAAGTCCCATTCCTCGGTCCGGACGTGCTCCGGATTTTCCAGAAAATACTCTCTTCCCTTGAAGAGCCGTTCCCGGTCTGTTTCCTTGATCAGGTCCGTGATACGTTTGCCGACAAGTTCATCCCGGCTATACCCGAGCATGCGTCCGGCATATCGATTCACATCGATATATTTTCCATCCCTGTCTGCAATGAAAATGCCGTCCACGGCGTAATCGAATAGCTGGCGGAAACGTTGTTCGCTCTCCGCGACCGCCTGTTCCGCTCTTTTGCTCAGGGTAATATCCTTGGCGATCCCAATCATGGTGCGGGGCATCCCGGATATGGTTTCGTCAAAGCATTCGCCGATGACCGATATCAGGCGAACTCTGGCGTCAGGGAGCAGCAAACGACACTCGATCTGATACGAATTCTGCCCCGAAGCGACAGATCGCAACAACTGATTCACGGCCGGCCTGTCTTCGGGATGGACCCGGTCGAGGAATAATTCGATCGATACGGGAGAGCGCGAAGGCGATAGCGCAAACAGATGAAATACTTCCTCGGAGGCCGTTACTTCATTGGTTTCGACATTCCATTTCCAGGTTCCGGATAAAGACATCACATCCGCCTTTGCGAGATTGGTGGCCATCCGGCCCAGCGATTCCTGCAGTGCTTTCCTGTTGCTGATATTTTCTATGGCGGCCAGGAAATATACAGACTTACCGTCCGGCGGCTGGGTTGCGGAGAGATTCAGTGTGGTCCAGATAAGCGTGCCGTCCTTGCGTACATAGCGCTTTTCCCATATCACTGAGCGAATCTCTCCTGCGAGAAGGCGGCTGCATCGGTTTTTGTCTGTTTGCCGATCGTCGGGGTGGGTAATATCGAGATAAGTCATGCAAAGCAATTCGTCGCGGGTGTAACCGAGAAGTTTGCAAAATGCGGGATTGACTTCGACAAATCGTCCGTCTTCGGCTATTTGCGCCAGACCGATTGCGGTGTAGTCAAAAATGGCACGGAATCGCGCTTCGCTTTCGCGCAAGGCGGTCTCGGTTTTTTTGCTGGCAGCCAATTCTTTTTGCAAGAACTCGATCGCTTGCGTGAGCGATTCGATATGGGATTGACGGTTTTTTTGCATGAGGTGGATAGTCCGGTTCTGTATCGCGAAGATTACTTCTGAAGTGGAAAATTCCTGCGCCGGATAGGATGCGGAGGCAGGTGCAATGCATGATTCATGCCGGGCCGTATTTAGAGCGTCTAACAAAATGCCGCTTGCGGCGTTATCCTTGCAGGGCGCATCCGCGCTTGCATGCGCTTTCCTTTCAGGTTCGGTTTCGGTGCGTTTAAAAACCCGGTGTGTCTTCGACAGAAAATATGCCGGCATTTGATTCATGCATGGAAGATACGATTTCCAATCTCGTCGAAGTTCGTTTTCCTATCCGGGATGATCTCCCGATACAACTGCCATCCCTGCTGTCCCAGTCTGCGCTTTGCGACTTGGAGGCGATTGAGGCACGTCAATCGCTTGAATATGACGTCGATCTTCCGAGTTGAATGTTCGAATACACGAAGTGCGGCGCATCGCTTGTTCGCGAAGGAATAATGGGAACTCAAGAGCTGTCAGGTAGCGGTATTGCAAATAGGGCAAGCGTGGCGCTTGCAAACAACAGGTAGTTGAAGAAAGGTTGCCGACCCTGTATAAATGTAAATTGCACTACGGCAACATTTTTGAGGCCGACGAGCTTGCTTTTTTGTATACCGCCGAACTATCGATTCCGCGGCGAGAACGATGACAGTCGGCAGTAACAGCAGACCTGGAACGCGTGGATTAATTTTTACCTGCTTTGCACGAATGAGGTGGCAAGTGAACGGAGTCGATATAGAAGGTAGCGCAGCCTGGCAAGAGTTGGAGAAATACCGGCGTATTTTCTATGCGACTCCAGACTATGCGACATTTTCCAATCTTGAAACGGGAAAATTCATCGACGTTAACCCCGGCTTCGAAAAGATGATCGGCTATAAGCGCGAGGAAATTATTGGCCGGACCGCAGAGAGCATCGATCTCTGGGTCAGCGAAGAAGACCGCGCCAGCGTGGTAACCGCGCTGAAGCACAGCGAGAAAGTATTCATCACCACACGCTTCCGCAAAAGAAGCGGCGAAATAATTCTGGTCGAAGCGTCGGCAGCGACATTCAAGGTGCAGGATGAATTACTGCTTGTCGCCGTGGTGCGCGACATCACGGCACGCCATCAGGCGGAACAGGAACTCTTGCAATATCGGCACCAGCTGGAGCAGCTTGTGGCGCAGAGAACCGCCGAGCTTGAGCGGGCGATGGAGCGGCTGCAGGAGTTGACGGTTCACGACGAGTTGACCGGTGCCGGCAATCGGCGCGACCTGAATGACAAGCTTGAAACAGATCGGGAATTTTTTGAGCGGACCGGCTTGCCGTTCTGCGTTGCGGTGCTTGACCTGGATGGCTTCAAGGCGGTCAACGACCGGTTCGGGCACACGATCGGAGACGCGGCGATCAAAAAATTCGCCAGCCTGGTCAAGACGGAAAAGCGTGCAATGGATTATTTCGCGCGTTACGGCGGAGATGAGTTCGTCATCCTGCTTAGAAATATCGGCGCTGAAGAGGCAATCAAACCGCTGCAACGTATCTGCGATGCCGTGGCCGAGTATGAATGGGACGAAATCGCCGCGGGGATCCAGCTGTCGACATCGGTCGGGCTGGCGGCATTTCGCCGTGGCGAGAGCGCCGACCAGCTGTTCAGCCGCGCCGATGCCGCGCTCTACAACGCAAAGACCGCCGGGCGAAATCGCATCGTGGGGGCAGAGGATTGAACCGGCGCCGGCCTTTGGTTTGCAAACACCTCAATACATCATGCGCCCGGCGCGGTTGCCGCATGCCCGCTCCTCCGTCGTGATGGAAGCGGTAAGGGCCCGCAGCCAGCGCCGATGGTAAGCCGCTATCCGACGAGAGGGAGCAAAAAAAATTCAAGCATGTGTACGCTAGGATTCACGTGTGCATCACGGCAGGGCGATGTTCAGAACTTGTAGCCGATACGCATCGTGCCCCAATGGCGGCCCTCGATGATCAGCGGGACTGCCAGGCTTTTTATGACGACGTAGTGGCCGGCACCCATGTCACGACGATAGGTTTGAAGCAAAAACGGCCGTCGGTTGCGGGCCGCCGCCATTTCTGTTCGGCCCGTGAAGAAAGTCCGGTTACGGCAGTGCGCCTGGTTCCATACCGGATCGGCGCTTTGCGGCCTGGAATACTGTTTATTGTGCGTCGGCACGTAGCCGCGCTGGTCGCTGATGACGCCGAAGATGACCTTGGGCGACCAGGCAAGAATTCCCTCCAGAACGTGCTGCAGGGATTGGTCGCAGAACTCGGTGAAGGGAGCGCGAAACTGTTCAGGATCAGTTCCCGGTATCTTCCGGTAGTGGTCTTCGAACAGGTTTTCCATGCTGAGCCGTCCGCTCCGCACTTCCTCTTCGAACAGACCGCAAATCCTCGCGCCGATGGCAATCGCCGACTCGATAAATGGTGTGTCGTCGGTGCGGATGCCGCTTTCGGCTGCGAGGTCGATCAGCGATTCGGACAAAGACAGGAAAATTTCCGTACGCTTGCGTGCGACCTGAAGCGATTCAGCCGTGTCGCCAACCTGGATCGAAAGCCCGTCCACCGATTTGAGCACGCCGGCGCAAACCTGCAGGTTTTGCCGAGCGGAACTTGCGATGTCTTCCACGCTGAGTTCCACGTCGGATACGGCTGCGTCGAACCCGTGTTTTTCGCTCGGCCCATCGCCTTTTCCGGAGCCGGAACGGATATCGGCGGCGAGTGCGGTAATGCGGGCGTCAAGCTCTTGAATCGTGATCGTTATCAGTTTTGACGACGACTCGACTTTCGCCGCCAAGTCCTTCACCGCTTCTGCAACAACGCCAAAGCCACGCCCGGCATCGCCTGCCCGCGCCGCTTCAACGGTTGCATTGAAAGCAACCAGGCGCGTCTGGAGCGCCACTTGTGTAATCTCCTGCGCCGCATTTGCCATATCGGCAAGTTTGGCAGTGACGGAAATGACACCATGTCCGACCTGATCGACTGCATCCCTGGCCTTTTTTACCGAAGCAGTACTGGCACGGGTCCTTGCCTCAATTGCCTCATTTGCATGAACCATTGCTTCTATCTCGCGCGCAAGGGTCTTGAACGTTTCCTTTTGCTTTGCGCTGGTCGCCGCAAGATCTTCGATCATTCCGTTTAGCTCAGCGGATTCCTTGCCCAAGCCGGCCGCCTCACGGGCGATACTGCCAACGGCTTGCTCGATCCCGCTGCTGACCGGCGCCGCATCCGGCTCCTTGCCTGCATCGTGCGTCGGTTGTTTTCGATTGAACATCATGCGCGGCTTTCTTCGTGATCGTGGCCAATCCTACGCTTGCCGCGGAGAAACTGTCAAACGAACCGTTCCGATTTGCACGAAGTTTGGCAAAACTGTGGCCTGACTCCCGTTTCGAATCGTATTCAATTGAAAGCACAGCCGCGTGGGGCCGGACACACGATTTGTCGGATCACGCCTGGCTAAGGAACATGGCTCTGCGCGCAGGCATAAGGTTTCTTGAATTTCGTGTGGCGGGCGATATCCTGGATTGAATGGACATCAGCCGTTCGCCGGTGTCGATGACATAGGATCGAACTCGCCCGAGAGCGGCGCCATCGCCTTGCGCGCCGTGGCGCATAATTGGGCTATTGCAGCGCTGTCCTTGCCATATGTGGTGAAGACGGGGCCGATTTCCAAAGTGACGGGAACCCGGCGCGGCAGCCATGTCCTGGGCGGCAATGCCGCGCGTGTCCCGCGTAATCCCGCAACCACGATCGGTACGTTGGCGTTTGCCGCGGCCATGAATGCGCCCGAGTGAAAAGGCTTCAAGCCAGGCGCGCGCACGAATCCGCCTTCAGGAAAGACCACCAGGTTTTGTCCGCGCCGCAAGGCCGCCGTCATCAGCGCCACGTTTTTCGTACGGCGCGTGCTGCTATGAGGATGCACCAGGACAACCGTACCCAAGCGCTTCAGCATGGGGCATAGCAGGCGCTGGATCGGAAATTCCTGCCGGACGGCAAATGCATATCCGGGAGGCGCCGGCAGCAGCGCCATGAGCGCAACGGCATCCAGAAAACTGGCATGGTTTACCAGCAGGACATGCGGCCCGGCCGGCAACCTGTCGAGCCCTTTGGCCGAATGCTGCATTCCCGCAAGCCGGAGCACTACACGGGCGCCGAAGCGGACAGTGCGCCGTGCCGCGGACGGACCGCGCAGCAGCATCGCCAATCCGCCGCAGCACAACAGAAGCACGGCAAAAATCATCCACACGTAGCCGCCATAGACCCATGCAGCAATTTTCGCGAAAAATATCCTGGCTCGCGCCCACAGCATTTTGCCAAGGAAAAGAGCGCGGAATGCGGTACGGCCGGATGATCTGTTTGGCATCGATGCACGAAGATTTCCGGTTACCCGCGCGTGCGTATTTCACGCTTCTGCGCGCTTTCGATCGCTTGCACGAAGTCGCGCATTTCTTCCGCCACGACATCCAGCAGATCGTCGAGCGTGACAATGCCGATCAAGGCGCCGTCGTCCGTTGTCACCGGGACACGCCGGATGCCGCGGCTGCGCATTTCACCGAGAACTTCATTGACGGAATCGTCCGGGCGCGCGGTGACCGGATCGCTGCTCATGATGTCGGCTACCCGCAGGCTTTGCGGATCGAAGTCGCGTGCCACTCCCATGACGGTGATGTCGCGATCGGTCAGCATGCCGACCACGATCTTGCCATGCGTCGCTTCCCGGACGACGACCAGGCTGCCGACATGCTCGTCGCGCATCAACCGCGCCGCGTCCTTCAAACTCATGTCTTCATGCGCGAAAACAACTGTACGGTTACAGATTTCACCGATATTCAATTTCTCTTTCATGCCGCTCTCCATGCTGTCGGGTTAAACCACACTTCAGTGTGATCCCCGCAGCTTCAAGCGGGATTGAGATCGCTCAATACGCTATTGGTTTACTGAATGTTTCGGAATTCGTGCGCGTGCCGGAATACCGGTCAATGCGACATGAGAACCGGGCAGGTCATCGATTTGAGGACGGTGCGTGTGGCGCCGCCCATGAGCAGCTCGCGCAGGCGCGCATGTCCATAGCAGCCCATGACGATCAGGTCGGAATCCAACTCGTTCGACAGCGCGACCAGCGCGCTTCCCGTGTCGGACGTCACGGTGCGCTGCAAGACATCGACCTTGACGCCATGCCGGACGAGGTACAAGGCGATATCGGCGCCCGGGTCGTCGCCGAAAATTCCGGGCTGTGCTTCCGCATTGAACACGACGACTTCGACGATGCGTGCGCGTTCGAGCAGCGGCAGCGCGTAATGGACGGCTCGCCTGGCCTCGGGCGATGCGTTCCAGGCCACCAGTACCCGTTCCCCGACGTATTTGAAGTCGTGCACATAGGGCAGAATCAAAGCCGGGGCGCCCGATTCCATCACGACTGTTTCCGGAAAACTGCCGCTGACTCCGCTTGCGCTATCACGCGGGTCCGACTGCGTCAGGATGACCAGGTCGCTAAAACGCGCCTGCATGGCGATGCCGGCGGACAGGTCGTCTTCGATCAGGCGTTTTTCGAAAGAGGCAACGCCGGTCCGGCGTACGATTATTTCGAATTGCGTGAGGGATTGTTCTGCCCGCTCGCGCAGCATATCGGACAAACGGTCCAGGTCCAGCGCTTTCTCATCGAACCCGATCCATTCGATAAATTCACGCGACATACCGGTCGTGGCGCCGCCGATCAGGTGCGCATCGGCATCCATGGCCATGGACGCGGCAAACTCCATGCGCGCTTTTGCGTGCCGGGATTCATCCACATGCACCAGTATGATTTTGTAGGACATGGTTACGCTCCTTGCTTGAGCATGCTTCTTCTCGCGGTGTGGTTGCTTGAGATGCGTCAAGCACGATCGATGTTCCATTACCGTGACAAGGATTCAGGCGGCGCCGTCCCATTGCGCCGTAGCGGGTTGATGCATGTCAAAGACTCGCTGCCGGCACCGGCCTACTCTGGGAAACGTCCTCTGCGTTCCGGGCCACACCGATGCGACACTATAGCGACAGCCCACTGCTTGCCGATCTCTATGAGCTCACGATGCTGCAGGGCTATTTCTCGCGTGGAATGAACGATAGGGCGGTATTCGAGTTCTTCGTCAGGAAGCTTCCAGCGCAACGCAACTTCCTGATGGCGGCCGGGCTGGCGCAGGTCGTCGATTATCTGGCCGGGCTGCGCTTCGACCAGGAAGATACGGCATGGCTGTACGGCAGCGGGTTATTCGATTTTTCCTTCATCGAATCGCTGGAGGATTTCCAGTTTACCGGCGATGTCGATGCCATGCCGGAAGGGACGCTGTGCTTCGCCGACGAGCCGATACTGCGCGTTTCGGCGCCGCTCAGGGAAGCCCAGTTGGTGGAAAGCCGCATCATCAATCTGCTGCATTTCCAGACACTGGTCGCATCCAAGGCGGCGCGTTCGGTGATTGCGGCCGGCGGCAGGCAACTGGTCGATTTCGGAATGCGGCGCTCGCATGGCGCGGAAGCCGCCGTGCTGGCGGCGCGCGCCAGCTATATCGCCGGTTTTGATGGAACCGCCACCACGGCGGCGGCGCCATTGTTCGAGATTCCAGTGTTCGGCACCATGGCGCATTCCTTCATCGAGGCCCACGATTACGAGACCGAGGCGTTTTCCACATTTGCCCATGCATTTCCTGAACGGACCACGCTGCTGATCGATACCTACGATACCGAAGCGGCGGCGCGACGGGTAGTGCAATTGGCCCGGCGGATCCAGCGCGACGAGAACATCCGGATCAAGGCGGTGCGCATCGACAGCGGCGATCTTGGCGCCGTGGCGAGGCGGGTGCGGCGCATCCTCGATGCGGGCGGGTGCAGCGGGATCCGGATTTTTGCCAGCGGCAATCTCGATGAATACATGGTGCATTCCCTGATCGACAATGGAGCGCCGATCGACGGATTCGGGGTCGGAACACGAATGAATACTTCCAGCGACGCACCTTATCTCGATTGCGGCTACAAGCTGGTCGAATATGCGGGCCGGCCACGGCGCAAGCATTCGTCCGGCAAGGCGACTTTGCCCGGATGCAAACAGGTGTTCCGGCGGCACGACGAAAACGGCGCGATGTGCGGCGACACGCTGGCCCTGGCCGACGAACCGATCGAAGGCGAGCCATTGCTGAAACCGGTCATGCGCGGCGGTAGGCGGTTGGAGCCGCAACCGTCCCTGCATGCGATCCGCACCCATGCGAAATCGCAGCTTGCCGGACTGCCGGCTCCGATGCGCTCGCTCGGCGCGGCGGCGCCGTACGCACCGGTGTGCTCGAAAGCGCTGCGCGATTTGGGGAATCAGGTCGATCAACGCTTGCGCGCGCTGGCCGAAACCGATCGCGCGCATTGGGAAATCGAAGCGGGATAGCGACCTGTTTCCAATCAAAGGAAAGTAGGAACCAACACAGGAGATGAAACATGCCGATCAATGAATGCTGCAATACGGCCGTCGTAACCTGCATTGCGGAGACGTCGGTCTTCGACGTGGCCGAGCTGATGCGCAGGCACCATGTGGGTACCGTGATCGTGACTGAAGGAGAAGGCGACGACCGCGTGCCGGCCGGCATCATTACCGACCGCGATATCGTGATCGAGATGATTGCGCTGCAACTGGACGTGGCCGCTTTCACGGCCGGCGATGTGATGAGCGCGCCGGTTGTCACGGTGCGGGAAAGCGAGGGACTCATCGAAGCCTTGCGCCTGATGCGTTTGCGAAACATACGCCGGCTTCCGGTAGTCACGGAGGCGGGCACCTTGTACGGGATAGTCACCTCCGATGACTTGCTGGGCCTGATGACGATGGAGCTGTCGCTGATGACCGGCGCCATTATCGGCCAGCGCGAAACCGAGAGCCGGCTGCGCAGGAGTCATCGTGATGCCAACGCCAGGGGGAAACCGGGGACGACGCAGCATTGAGCCGGTGGACGGGGTTGACTGCCGGTTTAACTGGCTTGCGAAAAATTGCGTGCCGTGATTTTCCGAGAAAATTCCCGTCCTTTCGAACCACGAGAGGAATCTCAATCTTTAGCACTCTTGCGGAAGTTTGAGATTTCTCGTCACCATGTTCCTCGAAATGACAGCGTATTTTTTGACGTCCCAACGGATAGAGCAAAAGCCGAATAGCGTCAGTCATCTCGCGGAACAAACTGCTTCACAAAATCAAGCGATGAAACAACGCCTTTCATCTCCTTGTTTTCCATCACGACGATGTGGTGAATGTGGCGCTCCACCATCAGCCTTGCCACGTGGCCGACCGGTGTATCGGGAGTGACTTCGATCGGACGGTAGGAGCAGATTTGCCAGGCCTGCACGGATTTCGGATCGCGCCTGGCGGCCTGGAACTGCAGCAGGTCGGCGGCGGTGATGATGCCCAGCGGGAGGCCGTTCGGACTTTCGACCACGGGTGCGAACGACAGGCCTTCGCTGCGCAGTTTCTCGCTGACTTGCTCGATCGTGTCGTCCGCCCGCACGGTGCTTACCGGCGTGGTCATCAGGGAGGAAACAGGTTGGTCGGTCATTGCGATCGTCCTTATTCAGGAATCGGACCTTGCGTCGCGCCCGGGCGCGGCGCAATTCCCAGCCGCCGCTCCACTTCCAGCAGGTTGCGGATGGTCTTGATCATCGAATCCGGGTTCAGGCTGATCGAATCGATGCCTTGCTCGACCAGATAGCTGGCCACTTCCGGATAGTCGGACGGCGCCTGGCCGCAGATGCCGACATGACGAGCGTTGCGCTTTCCGCCTTCGATGGTTTGCCGGATCATTTCGAGAACGCCGGGGTCGCGCTCGTCGAAGTCGAACGATACGATTTCCGAGTCGCGGTCCACGCCGAGCACCAGCTGGGTCAGGTCGTTGGAGCCGATCGAGAAACCGTCGAACAATGTCGAGAATGCGTCAATCTGAACCACGTTGTTCGGTATCTCGCACATCACATGGATTTCCAGGCCGTTCTTGCTGCGCTCGAGTCCCTGTTCGGCCATCGCCCGCAATACATCCTCGGCTTCCTTGATCCGTCGGCAGAACGGGATCATCAGCTTGACGTTGGTCAGTCCCATGTCCTCGCGCACCCGCTTCATCGCGCGGCATTCCAGCGCGAAGCCTTCGGCATAGGCCGGATGCGTATAGCGCGAAGCGCCGCGAAAGCCGATCATCGGATTGGCTTCTTCCGGTTCGAACCAGCGTCCGCCGAGCAGGCTCGCATACTCATTGGTCTTGAAGTCCGACATGCGCACGATGACCGGTTTTGGATAAAACGCCGCCGCGATCATGCCCACGCCTTCGGACAGCTGTAGCACGAAATAGTCGGCAGGCGAGGGGAAGGAGCGGGTCAGGCGCTCGATCGTTTCGCGGACCTTGCGGTCGTCGATTTTCTCCGGGTGGATCAGCGCCATCGGATGGGTCTTGATATGTTCGGCCACGATGAATTCCATCCGCACCAGCCCCACGCCGTCGTTCGGCAGAAAGCAGGTCTGGAACGCGGTATCGGGATTGCCGATGTTGACCATCAAATGCGTCTTCGGCATCGGCAGCGTCGACAGGTCGGTGCTGGTCTTTTTGAACGGAATGCTGCCGGCATATACATGGCCGACATCGCCTTCCCCGCAGGAGACCGTGATCTCGTCGCCGGTGTGGATAACCTCGGTTGCGGTATCGCAACCCACGATCGCCGGAATGCCCAGTTCGCGCGCCACGATCGCCGCATGGCAGGTGCGGCCGCCGCGGTTGGTGACGATCGCCGCGGCGATTTTCATGACCGTGCCCCAGTCGGGCATGGTGGTGTCGGCCACCAGTATCTCGCCCGGCTGGAACCGGTTCAGCTGGCTGATATCGGTGATCACGTGGGCCTTGCCGCAGGCGACCTTGCCGCCGACGGCGCGTCCGCTGACGATCGTTTCGCCCTTGCGCTCCATTTCATATTCATCGATCACGGCCGCCGATTTTTGCGAGGCGACGGTTTCCGGCCTGGCCTGCACCATGTACAGGTGGCCGTCGATGCCGTCCTTGGCCCATTCCACGTCCATCGGCACCGGGTGCCCGGCTTTGGCGCTGTAATGATCCTCTATCCGCATCGCCGCATCCGCAAGCTGCAGCACTTCGTCGTCGGTGATGCAGAAATGTTCGCGATCCTGCTTCGGGGTCGGCACATTGCGCGTGGTGTCGCGCCCGGCGGCATGCGAATACACCATCCTGATTTCCTTGCCGCCCAAGGTTCGGCGCAGCACCGTGCGCTTGCCGTTGCGCAAGGCCGGTTTGAACACATAGAACTCGTCCGGGTCCACCGTGCCTTGCACCACGTTTTCGCCCAGGCCGTAGGCGCCGGTAACGAAGACGACGTCGCGAAAGCCGGTCTCGGTATCGAGCGAAAAGGTCACGCCGCTGGAAGCCAGGTCCGAGCGCACCATTTTCATGATGCCGACTGAAAGATAGACCTTGAAATGGTCGAATCCGTTTTCGATTCGGTAAACGATGGCGCGGTCCTTGAACAGGCTGGCATAGCATCGCTTCACGCTGTCGAGCAACCGCGCTTCGCCGGAGATATTCAGGAAGGTCTCGTGCTGGCCGGCGAAACTGGCGGTCGGCAAATCCTCCGCGGTGGCCGAACTGCGCACCGCTACCGTCAATTGTTCCCCGTATTCATCGATGAGCTGACGGTAGGCCTGCAGGATCTGTTCCGCAAGCTGGTCCGGTAATGGTGCGCCGTAAATGATCTCGCGCGCGGCGCGGGCACGCCGGGCAAGATCGTCCACGTCGGACGGGTTCAGGCCGGTGAGCGCATCGCGCAGGCTGGTCCACGCGTTTCCGCGCTCAAGCATGGCGCGGTAAGCTTCCGCGGTGGTGGCAAAGCCGTTCGGCACCCTGACGCCTTGCGTCGTCAGTTCCCGGTACATTTCTCCGAGCGAGGCGTTTTTCCCTCCCACCAATGCTACGTCGCCGATATTCAGGTCGGAGAACCAGCGGATGTATTCGGGCGCGGTATTCATGAAGTCGTTTCCTCCGAGCACCCGTAGCGAAACGGCGCTCCATACCAGCCGATGCTATAGGCCGGCGCGCGTGTGCGATTGAGTGAAATCAAACTTCGACAAAGGAATCGAGTTTCTGTTTCGGTAAGCATCGCATCTCGCGACGCCCAAAGGAAGTCCCCTTGGGGGATGGCCGCCAAAATACCAACTTATTTCTGGCGAGCCCTTAGATATCTGCTATCGGCGCTTCGCTTGGGACGAATCCTATGGCCTGCGAAATGCCTGTTCGAATGCATCGATGAACACCGGCAGCTTGTCTTGCGGAAGGTGATTAATTCCCGCGGCCGCCGGCCGGCCGCCGCCCGCAAACTGCCGGCACAGCGCATCCGCGCCTCGCAACACGGAAAAAGGTGCGCGGACGCTGACCGTGTACCCGCCTTGCGTGTCCGGCACCAGGATTGCATGTGCCTGATCCGGCGATCCGGTCGCAAGAAGATTGCCGTAGACGCCGCGCACGCGCCGGCTCCATGGCGCGTCAGGAAGCAGCATGACCTTTCCGTGCAGCGCGGACACAAGAGGCTGAATCCGGCGCGCCAGGTTCAGATCCAGCCTGCGCGATTCACGCAATTCTTGAAATACCGGTTCCGTGCCGATAAACGTGAAAGGATCGGCATGGCGATGCAGGATCGAATACAACGCTGCCGGATGCATGACCAGGTCGGCCTCGTTGTCGACATACGCGTTGTAGTTCACGCATTCACCCAATTCCTGCAACAGGTCGAGCTGTGCCGTTTGCAGCCCAAGCGGCGCGGCCAGCTTTCTCGCCGCCTGCGCGAAGTTGTCGCCGAACGCTGCGACTATCGTCCAGATACGATGCGCGCCGCCCAGCCAGCGGTCGACGATGATGCCGGTGCAAATGGCCGGCGCGGTGTTGATGACCGCATGCAATCGCGCGTGCACCGGAACTTCACCAGATCCGTGGTGATCGAAGTATTGAACCGTTACGCCGCGTTCCAACAGTGCAACAAGCGCCTGCCGATTGACGTCGATCGAGACATCGAGCACCGTTACCGAATCTCCGCTGTGCGCGTCCACCCGTTCAAGCAATGCGATATCGCGTTTGACGCCGGTCACCAGCGTTGCTTCGCGCGGATCGGCAAGCCGCAACTGGTGCAAGGCGCAGATGCCGTCCGCGTCGCCGTTGAATACGTCAAAGTGGGCCATGGCAGTTAAAAAGTAGGGAGAAAACAATGACTGAACCGGCATCCGTTCACGCTTCCATGACCAGCCATGCGCCGATGCTGTTCACGCTTAACGAGAGCCATGCCTTCGGCGAGCAGGTGAGCCAGCGGCTTGGCATTGCGCTCAGCGCTCACGAGGAACGCGAGTTTGAAGACGGCGAACACAAGGCCCGGCCATTGGTCAACGTGCGCGGCAGGAATGTCTTCGTGCTGCATTCGCTGTACGCCGATCATCGGCAAAGCGGTAACGACAAGCTGTGCCGGCTGCTGTTTTTCATCGGCGCGCTGAAGGACGCCGCGGCCGCACAGGTTACGGCGGTGGTTCCTTATCTGGCCTATGCGCGCAAGGACAGGAAGAGCAAGCCGCGCGATCCGGTCACCACGCGTTACGTCGCGGCGATGTTCGAGGCGGTCGGGACGGATGCCGTGGTCACGATGGATGTGCATAATTTGGCTGCCTATCAGAATGCGTTTCGCTGCCGAAGCGAACATCTTGAAGCCAACCAGCTGTTTGTCAAGTATTTCACGCCCTTGCTAAGGGAGCGCGAAGTGGCCGTGGTATCGCCTGATGCCGGCGGAATCAAGCGCGCGGAGCGATTCAGGCAGTTGCTGGGCCGTGCGATCGGCAAGCCGGTCGGTGCCGCCTTCGCCGAAAAATACCGCAGCGGCGGCGTCCTCAGCGGCGACATGCTGGTGGGCGACGTGAAGGACAAGGACGCGGTCATCATCGATGACCTGATCAGCAGCGGCAGCACGCTGGCGCGTACCGCCAGGGTGTGTCGCGATCTCGGCGCCGCCAGGGTATTTGCGGCGGCAACGCACGGATTGTTCATGGGCGACGCCAATGCCATACTGGCGGACCCGGCGCTGGAACGGATCGTCGTGACCGATACGGTGTCGCCGTTCCGGTTGGAGGACAGTGCGCTGAAAACGAAAGTCGTGGTATTGAGCAGTACCGGGCTGTTTGCCGAAGCGATCAGGCGCCTGCATGCCGGCGGCTCGATCACGGACTTGCTGGAATAATCCGGCTCATCGGCAGCACGCCACATGGTTTTCCGCCAGTTGCAGGTAAGTCTTGGCACGGCGCGGCCATTCCGGCGAATAGCGAAATTTTTCTTCATTCAGGTGCCGCACCGCGATGACCGCGCGCAGTATGGCGCGATAGCTTTGGTAAAAGTGGATCAGCGCCGAAGGCGGCCGATCATTCGACAAATCGCTGTAACTGCGCAGGAATAGGGCGCCCAATCCGCCTGCGCCAAGCCGTTCGCATTCCAGAGCGAGAAAGGAAATTTCGTCGGCCCGATCGACGATCCGCAAATCGCGCGAAAATTCCAGGCAATCGATGATGCTAATTTGCGCGTTCAGGCAGACGTGTTCCGGCCGCAGATCGCCATGGCCTTCCGCGATCAGGCCTGCCTGCACCCGTTGGTCAAACAATGCGGACCTGTTTTGCAGGACCGCGCGTTGCGCTCGGCAGATGGCGTCAAGCTGGACAAGCGGAAGTCCATAGGCGGGCTGGCTCAGTTCGAGTTGACTGGAATCGATATGGGCCAGAAATCTGCGGCGGTACTCGACCGGGTCGATGGCGATCGGCGCACAGGCCCGGTAGAAATCGGCAAGCCGCGCAGCGACCCTTTCGATGTCGCTGCCGCCGGCCGTTCCATGCCTGATCGCATAGTCGAGCATCAGGTGGGTCGGCAGCCGTCGCATTTTGACCAGCCAGTCGACAACGGTTCCATCGCCGTCCAGATGAAGATGCCCCGCGGCATCGATGGCAAGTGCGTCAATACCCAGATAAACGTCGGGGGCCAGGCGCCGGTTCAGCCGCAATTCCTCTTCGCAATAGGCGCGCCGCGCATCGATCGTGCTGAAATCGAGGAACTCGTAACGCACCGGTTTCTTGAGCTTGTAGGCATGCTCATCGGTCAGGAACACCCATGACATGTGCGTCTCGATCGCCTCCACCCGATAGGCGGGTTCCGGGTAGCTCGTCGGCTGCCGCAGGAATGCCACTTTCGATTCCAGCGTCACTTCGAAATGCATGATGGCGGCCTTCCGTGCCTTGCGGCCGCTGTTTCATATCCGCCATCCGCAGGCGCTTTTCATTCGAGATCTGCCGCTAATGAGAAGGCAGCGAATGAATGATGTTCTTGAAATTCCCCCATTCCGTCGCACCCCATATTTCCGAATGCGCGCGGCCGAAGGTGCGAATCATCGCAGATACTTTCAGCGCCGTTTCCATGTTCGGCGCCCTGAATATATCCAGGTAGTCATACGGCCCCAGCAGCACGTAGCTGTGCAGCCACTTTACCTCCGGGCATTCCTGGGCAATATGGTCCATCGCGCGCTTTTCCAGCTCTTCCATCGATGCCGGGGTTCTCAATACCTCGGGCGTGAGGCGCGTCAGCATAATGAATGTTTGCATGATGATTCTCCGGTCAGGGGTGAGCGGCGTCCTGTTTTATCCGATAGACGAGTACGGGAATCTGGCTTGTCGCCAGAACTTTCGACGTAACGCTGCCGAGCAGCAAGCGCTGCCAGCCGCTGCGTCCATGCGATCCGATGAAAATCAGGTCGCAGTGCTGCTCGTCCACTGCCGCAACAATCTCCTGCGCAGTCCGATCCGAAATCACGGTTTTACCGGAAAATTTCACGCCCGCGGCGGTTGCGGCCTTTTCAATTTCGCCAAGATAGATTTCCCCGGCCTTGCGCATTTCCGCATTGTGCCCTTCCAGGGTCGGGTAGTCCGGTGGAATCACCTCGGCGTAAATCGGATACTGGTATTCAGGAGCAACGTGAATGCCGACAACTTCGGCGCCGAGTTGCCGCGCAAACGTCACGCCTGCATGCGCGGCGGCGTTCGAAAGAGCGGAACCGTCGGTGGGAATCAGGATTTTTTTATACATGGCGGGGCCCGAAAAATCGTCGTTGTGGCAATTCACGTTAGCAGATCAAAGGGCCATGGATTTGCGAATGCGCAAAGAGAGTATTTTCGATATCGGCCATTGTGAAAACAGGGAGAATCAAAATCACCGGCAATGATTTCGGTTCTCCGGTGACACGTTTTGCAAGGAGCAATCAAATGAAAGCAACGCAACCGCCTTCACCGACTTTCCATCCCGGACGGCATCTGGAAATACTGGATGCCGGTCAGCTTCACGATCCGTATCAGGAGGTTGAAAAATTTTCAGAACCCGCCGTCTGCAGCGATTGCGGCGCGGTTTTTCATGATGGGCGCTGGCAATGGATCACGCCATCCGCGCATGCAAATCAGACCCGCTGCGCCGCTTGTCGCAGAATTCAGGAAAACCAGCCTGCCGGCTATGTAACGGTGGAAGGCCGGTTTGCACAGGATCACCGCGAAGAAATGCTCAATCTTGTCCGTAATCTGGAAACCCGCGAGAAGGCGGAACATCCGCTAAAGCGCATCATGGCCATAGAAGAGCAAGGCGACAAACTGGAAATCACGACTACCGATATCCATTTGGCCCGCGGTATCGGTGAAGCATTGCAGCATGCTTACAAGGGAGACCTGGATTTCCATTACAACAAGGATGAATATCTGGTGCGCGTGCATTGGCGGCGTTGAGGATCGGCGGCGGAAACAAATACAGACAGGCGGGTAAAGTGCGATTGTGGGTCACTTGGGAATGCAATCTGTTGGGATATAAAAATTAGGGGCGGCACAGCATAGCGCCGTTCGCCGCACGCATTTCCTTCGAAAACGCAAGACGGTTTTTCCTTCGTGGATGCTTGCCGGGGGTAGCCCGGCGGCTACTCACTTTCTTTGCTTCGCCAAAGAAAGTAAGCAAAGAAAGGCGACCGCAAGACGCTGCCCTTCGGGTACCCGTGAGAGTAATACGCCAAGCGGGAAGCGAAACGAACTCGCTGCGCTCAAACATGTTTCGCTTCTTTATCCGCTTGACGCATCACTCTCACGGCAGCGTCTCAAGCGGGGGCACGTCAACAACAAACACCGATTCTTCGGCGTTCATCCAGTTAGGTCAATTGCGTGGTCTGCCGACC
>MESE01000037.1 GCA_001770855.1 Burkholderiales bacterium RIFCSPLOWO2_02_FULL_57_36 | reverse complement strand
CGCGATAGTAGTTGTAATGTGTTGGCTCTGACACGACTTCGTCGTACCAGCAGCCCAATCGCTAGACGCCATGCGGCTTCGCGCACATCACACCCGATCCAGACACTGCTTAAAGAACAAATTTTTTCCTAGACGCAATTTTGGCCCACGCACCCGTGCGATGGCAAGCTGTTTCTTTAGCCGCTATGGAAACAAATGGGCGGCGTAGCCGCCCATTTTTAACGTTTAAAACAGCAACAGAACGAGGTGATATCTCAGCCCAGTTACTAATAACCGAGCGTTTTGATTGCTTCTAAATGGGATGCCGTAATGTTCAATAAGCATGGTCTTTTTCATGTTTTTTTCCTTTTAAATGTGTAGGCGAAATTGCCCACATCCTATTTATGCAAACTGCGTAATTTCCTTCACTTTTCCGTTATTGGTGATCCGTCCAGGCCGCGCAGCGCCCGCAGGGCTTGGCCTTGACGGCGCGGGATGAGACACGCTCAGTCATGCGGTGCAAGGCGGGTCTATCCCTTGCACCGCGTGCAGACGCGGGGTTGGGGTTGATTTGTTGTCGTTGATTGTGCCGGCGGCACGCGGGCACACTGGCTATGCAGTTGAGCACGGCGACGACGGGGTGTTGTCGTGGCCGTGCGCTTTGTTGTTACGTTCGGTCTGACTGCCGGCGCAGCGCGGCCGCAAGCGACGCAGGAGCGCGTGCTGTAACCCTGACCAATCCCTGCGCCCTGTGGCGCACCGATCAGTCTGTGCAGCGGTTGCGGGGCGCCAGACATAACGCCCCGTTCCGCGAACCCGCAGGGCGTGCAGCGGTCGTTGCACCGAACGAAGCGAGGAACGAGCGCAGTGAATGCAGCGACTTTGCGGAATGCGGCGTTATGTTGAATGTGCGCAGCACATTTACCCCGCAACGGCTGTGCCGTTGCGTGGCTCTTTTCTGATGAACGGCGAAGCGCGGCGGCACGCGACGCAGGAGCGCGCTTCGTTCACCTGGCTATGATTGTTCCAGCATTTCCGAGTTTGACGCCCGTCGCACACCACCGGCGTTCAGCCTGGCGCGCGGCTTGCCTGCCAATTCCCCCACGTTACCGACGCAAGCCGCGTGACAGGCGGGTTAACACGTAACGGCGTCCGACTCATCGTCTTCGTCACGCTCGGCTCCGATCGCTTCCACTAGTGCTTGCTTGGCCTCGACCATGCTTGCTCCTGCCGCGCTACTTTGCTCGCCGCCTGCGCGCTCCAATCGCGCCGGATGCGTCAACGTGTGCACCGCCTTCAATTTACCAATCGCCACATGCGTATAAATCTGCGTGGTCGATAATTCCGAGTGTCCAAGAATGACTTGAATGTAGCGGATGTCCGCGCCATTCTCCAGCATGTGCGTCGCCATCGCATGCCGGAATGCATGGCAGCCGCCATGCTTGAATCCAGCCCATTGCATGTGACGCTTGACCATATCCGACAGCCGATTCTTCTCGAACGCTTCGCCGTAGTCGGTCACGAACAGCGTGCGCTGATCCAGCGTCAAGGCCAGCTGCGGCCGCACTTCCTGCACATACCGATTGACCCAGGCGCAGGCGCGTGCGCCGAGTGGAATGAAGCGGTCTTTATTGCCTTTGCCTTGCCGCACCATCAGCGTGCCGCGCTCGGTATCGACGTCGTACAGCGTCAAGTGGATCAACTCAGAGCGGCGAATGCCACTGCTGTACAAGGTTTCCAGCATGGCGCGGTTGCGGATGCCGGAGGCCGTTTCAATATCAGCCTGATTCAAGACCGTCTCGATGTCGGCCACACTCATCAAGTGCTTCGGCAACTGACGTGGCGGCTTGGGCAGCACCAGGTCGGACGCCGGATTGTGCAAGATGTGATTTTCTCGGGCCAGCCATTTGAAGAACGCGACGATGGGCAGCAAGCGCGTGGCTTGCGTGCTGAACGTCAACGGCTGGCCGTTGGCCTTGCGATAGTGATACAGGTGGCTTTGGTAGCGTTGCAGGATCGGGCGCGTGATGTCGTGCGGACGTTGCAAGCCGCGCTCGTCGCACCACAGAATGAAACCGTCGAGAGCGCGCTTGCGAATCTTTGCGGTCTGTTCCGACAGGCCGACCGTCACCGTCCATTCAAGGAACGCACTTTGGTAGGCGCGCAAGGGATTGGCGCTCGCCGGATCGGAAACTTGCTGACGCACCGGCTGTACCGGCTTTCTGCGCAGCGTCCGTTGTTTCTGGCGGATGCCGCGTTCTCCCTTCTGTGCCATCGCGCTAAACCGAGGCGGCGGCTAAAGGAAGATGCGGGTACGACGCTGTTTTTCCATTCGCTCGCAGGGGGTGCCTTTTCTGGTCGGTAGCAGGCGATTCTTCAGTAACGTTTGCTGCGCTTGGCGCTGCGCCCGATTCGGTAGTCCGCACAGAGGCCGCACTTCCCCCGCGATGGGGGCGCGATGACCCCGCGAACTGCCCGGTTTGCCCCCGCGAACTTGGTATCGTAGATGTATTTTTCAACGCCTCCACGTCGATCAACCCGGCCACGAACGGCGCACCGCTGGCACCTTGCCCGTCGTACAGCAGCTCGTAGGCGAACGACTGGCCGCGTGTGCCGCGATGCACCAGCACATATTCCAGCGCAATCAGGCGCTCGATGTGCAGGCGGCATTGCGTGTCGGACAGGCTCGTCACGCGCCGCACATCGCTGCGCGTAAAGAGCACGTCTTGCCTGCGCGTTTTCTGCTCGATGGTGACGGTCTCGATCCAGTCATGCAGCGCGGCCAGCACACGCCGTGTTTGCGGCGGCAATTCATCCAGGCTTCTTCCCAGCACGTCATGCGCAATCGCGTTGGCCGCTGCAATATCCTCTAGCGTGACTTCGATGTAGTCGATGGTCTGACCGCCTGTGCGGGTAGTTTTTATTTCTCGCTGATACTGGTGCAGCAAGGCGATGGTGTCGATCAGCGTGAGGTACTTCTCATGATCGCGCCGCGTGCGTGTGCGCTCGTCGGTGAACGTCAAGCGCTCGGCGTAAGGGTTGACCACGGCCAGCTTTTTTAACAGGCGCTGCGCGTTGCGGTGCAGGCTCAAGATATGCTGCTTGTGTTCCTTCTTCACCAAGCCTTGCAGCGTGCGCTTCTCGCGTTGCAGGCGATGAATCGCCCGCGTCTGTTCGCGGTCTTCGTCTACCGTCAACACCAGACAGCGGTTCATCAGCTCTTCATCAATGTCGATGGCGGTGGTGGTCAGGAACATCATCACCGGCCCTTCGACCCGGTATTCCTGCGTGACCAGGTTGCCGGTCTTGGGATCGGTGCCGGTAGAAGCAATCGTCAATTCACCTTCGGACTGCAACAGTTTTAAGGCGTAGCTGGCACGGCTCGCGCCTTCCTCTTCGACGATGGCGAGGATCTTGTGTTTCAGATTGGTCTCGCCCATGTAAAACAAACTCTGGCCGGTCATCGCGCTGTATTTGATACGCTCCTCTTCCGGCATCAGCGCCAGCACCGCATCCATCAACGAGCTTTTACCGGCAGCGCTGCTTGATTGAATCACGATCGCCAGCGGATGATCGAGGCGGCGGCTGGTGGCCGCCAGATAGCCGACCAGCTTATTGGTGGTCTCGCCGACGATGCCGCACGCGTCAAAGTCGGCGACGATCTTCTGCAGCAGGTCGGGCGAGCGCAACAGCGCGAGCGCCGCTTCACGCTCGGCAGCATCCATCGCCACCGCTTCCGGCACCGAGGGTGCGACCGCTGCCTGTATCTGCGCATCCTGCAACGCTTCCAGTTTCAGCAGCACGCGCCCGAGATCGATCTTGATGGTGTCTTCGGTCACGCGCAATTCGATAGCGGCTTGCACGATGTAACTATGCCGTGCGCGGGCGTTGTAAAGGTCGAGCGTATCGACGTGGAACGCATCGCCGCAGGACGCCAGTACATTCACTTTGAGCACGTCATACGCGAGGTTCTTTGACAGGCCGCGCACGCGGTAGCGCCGTTCACCAAACGCCAGCACGATTTCATTGTCGGCGACCATGGCGTCCATCGTGTCGGCGGGTGCCGGTGGCAACGGCGATGCGGGTAATGGTGCCGAAGGCGGCGCAATGGCTGGCGCGGTGCTGATGCTTGGTTCTTCTTGAGCG
This sequence comes from Burkholderiales bacterium RIFCSPLOWO2_02_FULL_57_36, assembly GCA_001770855.1. Classification (GTDB taxonomy): domain Bacteria; phylum Pseudomonadota; class Gammaproteobacteria; order Burkholderiales; family Burkholderiaceae_D; genus MESE01. The sequence goes on along the minus strand of MESE01000037.1, from coordinate 5,548 downwards.
GCTAAAGAGGAAATCGCTTCAGCTGCTGCCGGTGCAATCAGCGGCACAGGCAGCGGCGCGTTCTCGGGCGGCAAATAACCCTTTCCCAACCATACTGCCTTGCGGATCAATACGCCCAGGCTTTTAGCTGCGGGCGCAACCTTCAATGCATATTCGTTGGCATCCATCCCCTTCGGGAACCGGATGCGGAAACAGCCGATGCCGCAGGCAAGGAGTTTTTCTGCAAGCTTGTCGGCGGCGCGTTCTCCGGCCTCGTCGCAGTCGTAGGCAATCAACACGCGCTCGGTGCCGTACCGCTTGAATGCAGCCAGGTGGTCATCGGTAAAACCTTCGGTGCCATACGATGCGGTGACGTTGCGGTAGCCGGCGCACCAGAACGTCATCGCATCGATCAGTGCTTCGCACAGGATGATTTCTTTGGATGCCTGGAAGGCGGCGACGTTGAACACGCCGCGATGCGGTCCCGGCAAATACAGATGCTGCGGCGTGCCCTTGCGCAAGCCATCGGTGATCTTGCGTCCGTACACTTCGGTGACATTGCCGGACGCATCCATGACCGGCACGACCAAGCTGCCGTTGAAATGCTCGTGGCCGCTCTCGCGGTAGATGCCAATCTTTTGCAGGCGGGTGCGGATCTCGGCACCGGCGATACGGTTCTTTTCCGGCAGGCGCAAGCCTAATGTGCGGTTGGCATAGCCGAGCTTGAAATGCGCGATCAACTCGGGATGGTCGAGGCCGCGTGTCTTCAGATAGGCCAGCGCGTCGGGCGACTGCTTCAATGTGGCGTGGTAGTAGCCGATGGTTTGGTTCAGTAACGCCTGGTCGTCGGCGTCGAAGGCGACCGGCGCCGGCAAGGTGCGCACCGTCGTGCGCTTGACCGGCGTCAATGCTTCAGCGGCTAAGGCAGGGTCGGCATGCAGCAGTTCGACCGCGTGACGAAACGAGATGCCGCGCAGCTTCATCACCCAGGCAATCGCATCGCCGCCCGCGCCGCAACCGAAGCAGTGCCACAGGTTCTTGGCCGGGGTCACCACCAGCGACGGCTCGCCATCGTCGTGGAACGGACAGGTGCCGATCAGGTCCTTGCCGGATTTTTTGAGGGCAATGCCGGCCGATTCGACCAGGCGTTCGACCGCCACGTCATTCTTTAGCCGCTCGATTTCTGTTTCGGGTATCCGTGCCATAAATCCGCCTTCGCTCAAAAAAGCTGTCAAGAGGTTAGATTAAAAATGTATAAACTTTTTTACGTTCGACGTATAATACAACCGTTGTATATTGTGTCAAGGGCAAATCATGAATTCTGTAAAACCGGCCTTAGAATCGAGTGCATCTCTCATGACTTCATTGCACACGATGCCCGCACGTATCAAACGCGAACCGGCGAACGGTTTTGGTGAACGGCTTGCCAACCTGCGCAAGGCCGCTGGCATTACGCAAACGGCATTGGCTGAGGAGATCGGTATTTCGCAGCGGATGATGGCGTATTACGAGAGCCCAACCGCTTACCCGCCTGCGAATCTGTTGCCGGTGTTTGCCAAGGCATTGGATGTGTCAGTGGAAGCACTGCTGGGCGTGGAGACGGCGAAACGCCGTGCGAAAGCAACCGATACCCGGATGCAGCGGCGTTTGCAGCAGATTGAGAAACTGGATGCCGCAGACAAGCGGCAAGTATTGCAATTGATCGATGCATTTATCGAGCGCGGGCAGCTCAAACGCAAGGCGCAGAACAAGAACACTTAAACACAAGCAGCTAAAAAAGAAGCCATCCTTTTACCCGATTAGCAGCGGGTGGGATGGCTTTTTTTTTATACAGAAGGAGAGAATGGTATTATCGCGTGGGCACGGGTGCCCACCCTTTGGCAAGGCCTTACTGTACGATCAAGTCGAAACTACTACACTTTACCGCTGCACATCCGGCGCAATGCATTGCGCCCTACGAGTTCTACGCTTGCTGCTCAGCCCACAGAAGGAATTCCGCAACCGCCTTATCAACGGTTAATTTTGGTAACGTCTTTTCTTGAAGATCATCGCCGTCTCTTCTTTTCGATAGTACTCTCTGAGCACCATCTGCTCGCTCAACAACCATCACTTCAAAGTCTCTAGCTACGGAATCGTCCGCAATTTCATGCAGTAAAAACCGTTGACGATAATGGCCCTCAATCGATACTTGCATATCGTTTGGATCATCTGAAGTCGTAATTCTATCAATATAATTTCGTAGCGACATGGCGCTCATGCCTTCTGCTTGCTCTAGATATCTCTCGCCTTGATACCGGGCAAATACCTTCGCAGAATGTATCAAAACGCCGAGAACAGATTCCTCGCTCCAATCTCCAATCTGCTCACCTGCAATCCAGAACCGGAAATTGCAGTAGATAAAATTTTCGAATGTGTGATGTATTTCACATTCGATCGCAAATGTCGACTTTTCACCATTTATCATTTAATACCCCAAACGCGAGCGAACATATGGAGGGACGTGGCTATGCTTTGCATCGTATGTTCCTGAATAATGCGTGGTTCCATCATTCGAGTTGTGATATCTATAAAATTCCCCCTTTTCATTTCGCCCCCACCAGTGACGGGGGTTGTATGGGTCATCAGGGACTGCCTTTTTATAGACCTCTGGACAGTCCTTCGGCTCCGGAGTTTTATTAGGGTTATATTGCGAACTCTTCGGGTCATGCGCAGGGTTCGGTTTATATTTCGGCTTGCCTTCACCTGGCCGATTTGGACTCCAACGCGGAGGCTTCATTCCGGGTGGTTTTTTTCCAAATGAAGGAAACTTGACTAAGCCCTCTGGATCGATATAACCGAGAGGGTCATTGTCAACATAGGTATAGGTATTGAGGCCACCATCGAGTCCAATCGGATCGCTTTCGATGTACCGTCCGGTCGCTGGATCATAGGTCCGATAGTAGTTGTAATGCAGATTGGTTTCCTTGTCAAAGTACTGGCCCGGAAAGCGCAGGTTGAATTCGAATCCGGCATTGGCGACCGGCACATTGTTGCCGAACGGATCGTTGTTGTCCCACTGCCACACCACCTGATTGGTGGCATCGGTAATGCGCCGCGGCGTATTCAGGTGATCGGTCTCGATGAAGTACACCTTCGCCAGCCCCGCCGCCTTCTCGGCCAGCGTGACGGTTACCGCTGCCGAGGTCGTTGTTGCGCCCGCATTGTCGGTCGCCTTGGCGGACAGCGCATAGGTGCCGGCGCCAACGTCATTCCACACGAACCCGTACGGCGCCTGCGTGACGGTGCCCAGCAAGGTATTCCCGTTAAAGAACGCAACCTGGGCAATGCTGCCATCGGCATCACCGGCTTGCGCGACCAGCGTGATGCTCGCCGGCGCCATCGGACCGCTTGCTGTGCCGGTGATACTAATGCTGGGCGGGGTGTTGGCCACCACGGCAATGGTCACCGGCGCTGAGATAGTCTGTCCTCCGAGGTTGTCGATCGCTTTGGCTGTCAGCGTATAGCTGCCCTGGCTCACGTTGGTCCAGTGGAACATGTACGGCGCCTCGAGCACCGTGCCCACCAGCGTGGCGCCCGCATAAAACGCGACGTGCGCAATGGTCCCGTCGGCGTCACTGGCGCTGGCATTCAACAGCAGCGACGCCGGCGCAACGAAACTTTGGTTATTCACTGGCGCAGTCAACGCGACACTGGGCAGTTGGTTCGCGACCACGGTCACGGTCACAGATACCGAGCTGGTCGTGGCGCCCTGATTGTCAGTCGCCGTGGCGGTCAATGGGTACGTGCCGGGCACCGCATCGGTCCACGCGAACTGGTACGGCGCCTGGGTGACGGTGGCCAGCACCGTGCTGCCGTGGCGGAACGTGACGCTGGCGATGCTGCCATCGGTGTCGCTTGCGCTGGCGGTGAGCAAGATCGTGGCCGGGGCAATGTAGGATGCATTGTTGCCGGGTGCGGTCAGCGCGACGCTCGGCGGCGCATTGACGTTGACAACCAGCGCTGCCGTCGTGCCGACAGCGCCCTGGTTATCCGTGGCCACCGCCGTGATCGTATAGAGGCCGGCGGCCACGTTAGTCCAGCTCACGCTGTAGGGCGCGGTGGCGGCGGTGCCCAGCAGTATCGTGCCCTGGAAGAAGTCCACTTTGGCAATCGTGCCATCGCTGTCGGCCGCATTGGCGTGCAATGCGATCGTGGCCGGGGCGGTATAGCGGGTGCCGGTGTTCGGGGCAGTGAGCGCCACCGTCGGCCGCGCATTGACATTGATATGAAGGATGCCGGACGATGTGGCCGCCCCCTGATTGTCGGTGGCCACTGCCGTGATGCTGTAATTCCCCGGCGCCACGGTGCTCCATGTCATGCTGTACGGCGCGCTGGCAGCGCTGCCGATCAGGGTCGTGCCGTGGAAGAAGTCGACCTTGGCAATGCTGCCGTCGCTGTCGGTGGCATCGGCGCTCAAGGCAATGTCGGCAGGACCGGTATAGCTGGCGCCGGTCGCCGGCGCGGTCAGCGTGACGCTCGGCGGCGCATTGACATTGATCGGCACCGGTTCCGACGTGGCGCGGTCGCCCTTGTCATTGATCGCTTGCGCAGACAACACATAATTGCCGGCAGAAACATTGCGCCAGGTGATCGTATAAGGTGGCGTGCTCGCGCTGCCGATCAGGGTGGCGCCGGCAAAGAAATCGACCTGGACCACCGGGTGATTGCTTTGTTTGGCGCTGGCATCCGCCGTCACGGTAATGGTGGCTGGCGCGGTGGCGCTGCTGTGGGCTGCCGGCGCCGTCAAGGTGACGGCGACCTTGTCCTGGTCTTTCTCCTTATCCTTGATCTTGTCTTTGGCGGTGGCCTGTGCGGCCAGGCTGCACAGCAGCAGGACCATTGCGAATCGTTTGAACACGTGCTTCTCCCCTTCGTGGCTGCGACGGCAACCCGGCATTGCGTTGTGATTGTAAGTATTGCACTCGGTATGACGTGTTCTGGTGCGCTGTGGTGCAGGACGGCAACGGTGGCTTATTGAAACAGCGCGACCGGCATGTCGTTCAAGTACACGTATTCCTTTTGGAACACGCCCTGCGCGGTGCTCTCGCCGATCAACTGGCCATTGCCGTCGTAGTGGTAGTGCGTGCTGCTGTTGGGCAATGCCTTGGCAATCCGCTGGCCCAGCGCATTGACGGTGTAGGCTACATGGCCCAGTGCGGTGACCGCATTGGTCATCCGGCCGCGCGTGTCGTAGCTGAACTGGTTCAATCCATTGTGGACCACGCTGCCGTTGGCATCGCTTTGATACGCCAGCGTTTGGCTGCCGGCAATCTGGGTCAGGCGGTTGCTGGCGGCGCCATATTGATAGCTTGTATTCGTGCTGCCCAGTTGCTGTTGGGTGCGGTTGCCCACCGCGTCATAGCCAAAGCTCTGGTTGCTGACGGGACCGGTGTACTGCGTCAAGCGGTCCAGGTCGTCATAGCCGTACTGGTGGGTATGCGCCACATTGCCGGTGTCCCACAGCAAGGTGATGCGCGAGGCGGCATCGTAGGTCAAGGTCTGGGGTTGTCCGCCCAGCATATAACTGGTG
>MESE01000036.1 GCA_001770855.1 Burkholderiales bacterium RIFCSPLOWO2_02_FULL_57_36 | reverse complement strand
ATCGGTTCCATTATTCGCCGGCACTTTTCGCTGCCGAGCGGCATGTCGATGGAACCGGGAAGCGCCGGCACCCACTCAACATCAGCAGTTGCGCAGTACGCGACCGGGACCGATCTTTTTTTCAGAGGGGTAAATCTATGGCACAAGACTTCAAGAAACTCATGGCGAACGTATGTTCCCTGATCAATCTCGACCCGGCATCCGCGGTGATCGAGGGCGCGCCGTTCTATGTCAACGACGTGATGTTTACGCTGATTTTCGATGAGGCGGTCGATGCGCGGCGAATTTTTCTGTTTGCCCGGTTTGGCGATCTGCCGCCGGTCAACGGCGGCGCCGTGCTGGCCGCGCTGCTGCGAAATAATCATCTCGGGTTTCTGGGCGACGGCCCGGGCTTTTCGATTTCGCCGACCACCGGCAAGGTGACCTACTGCCGGCACCTGTTTCTCGAAAAGACCGACGCGCGTCAATTCGCCGATCTGCTGGTCTACCTTGCCGGCAAGGCGAATGAATGGCGCGAAACCTTCTTCCTGGAGACGGCTGCCGCAAAAGCGATGCCGCGTCATCAACCGATGTTGACGGCGCATCGCACGCTCAACTGACGTAGACTGCCGCGCCCGCATGGCGCAGCGCCAGCCGCTGTTTCGGGTGCGGCGGCATCCTCTCCCTCGATCCCTCTCCACAAGTGGAGAGGGAAGCTATTTGCAAGGCGATACCGTTACGCCACCATAAAGGTGGTCCAGAGACAGGCGAAGGGCATGCCCTTCGAAACCCCTGCTGCACCATCCCGCCACGCCCAAAGGAAGTCCCCTTGGGGGGCGACCGCCGAATGACCTAACTTATTTCTGCACGGGCCCGTATGACATTCATTGATGCGGCACAAGCTGCTCGACAAGCGCCTTGAAATTTCATTGCCTCATCGCCAATCCGGCAAACGAAAATACGTAAAAAAAGCGAGCCTCGACATCGTCAAGGCTCGCCGTATTTTTCTTGAATAGCTGTCGGCGATTGCTTATTACACCTTAACGCCAGGGTGGTGCAATGACGTGGGGGTCGGGCGTTGCACCGCCGCATGGTCGCGTTGCCACGAATCCATGCCTTTCGCCGAATCCGGGCTTCGCACCAAAGGTGCCGCCTTTGTCGGCGGCTCGCCTCCTATCCGATGGTCGTTGACGGACTTCGAAGGCGGCTCGCCTCCTATCGATTGTTGGTTGTTGGCGGACTTCGAATACATCGCGCCTCCCATCGCCGCTGCGCCTCCTATTGCCGCTGCGCCTCCCAAGCCGTTGAAGAAATTCGAAAAGAAATCGCTCGCGGATTTCATTTGATCTCCCATCCACTTAAAGAAGTCGCTACTCTCTTGCTTCTGCGCGTCAATCTCCGCCAATCTTATCCTCTCCTCCGATGCCTGAAGATTCTCTGCCGATGCCGCCTGCGTTTTGGCCAGTCTCTCTTCTGTGTTGTTATCGCTCTTATTACCTGCAAAATCCATGACGTGTTTTATGGCGCCCATGATGATCTCCTTAATGTCGATGAAAAATCAATGCGCTGTTCGCGTTCGCGAAAGTCACATGCTGCAGTGTGCAACTCCCATGAGTGGAGTTCATCCGCTGATTGGTTCCGTCGTATTCGACTCTGTATCGTTCTGTTCGGCCGAACCGGCTTCATGAGGGCGGACGGCGCCGTTCGCCACCGCGCGCGCGAGACGTTCACGTCGCGCAACGAGGCGTTCAAACAAGCACCTGGTAGAGCGGTAATACACCACTTCGTCGTAGCGGCCGACCATTTCCCAGCCGCTGCGTTCGGAGAAACGCAGGCACGTCTTGTTGTTTTCAAGAATGCTCGCATAGATTGGGTCGGCATGCGAAAACGCCCACGCCAGTACCTCGGCATAGACCAGCGACCATTTGCCGTGATATTCCGGCAGCATCGAGATATGAATGAAGCCGTCGTCCATGTAGGCGCCGCCGATGCATACGCCGTCGATGGCCATGCCGATCGAGGGCAGGTTGGAACGCTGTTGAATGAAATATTCCCGTGACCAGATTTCGCGAACTTCCGGCGTGTAGCTTGCCTGTTCCGCCTGGTACATGACCTCGTGATCGGCCTCGTCGACGATGTACATCTTTCCCATTTCATTCTCCTCGCAGGTTATGCAATTAACGGGTCAGGACACTAGTGGTCATCAAAAGTCTTTTGACAATCAAAGGTTGGGCATCGAGCTCCCCTCTCCCGCGGGCGGGAGGGGTTGGGGGGTGGAGCAGGGGTTTCAGACGGCATGCCGTCTGCCTGCGTAACGATGTCCGCATGCAAGCGGACATGCGCACTGCAAGTGAGGGAGATTGAAAGAGCCGAGCATTTACAACATCCCTCATCCCCGACCCTTCTCCCGCTCGCGGGAGAAGGGGGCAAGACGCGCCATGAAACGATTTCCCGATGACATAAAGTTCTGGACACCCTCCCAACTGAGAGAGAGTGAACTGCAAGTGCTCCGGTATTTTGTCAAAAAACTTTTGTATACCCACCAAGTGCGCCGGCGTCATGGGTATATGTGAACTCTTCCGCGCGCAAGTTCCATCGGCCTGAACACCGTGCCGTTGACGCCACGTTTTCACGAAAGCGTCTGTCGCTTCGCAAGCGCCCTGGGTTCCATCGCGGCGCGGCATGTCGGCGGCATATTCCTCAACAATTCTCAATGTCTCACCAATGTTCACCGATCCGGTTTCCGGGATTTTTTAGCTGCTATCTTGCAATCGCGGTACTACAGAAGCACGACAACGTGACGCGGCGAACCGTATTGAGATGGCCGGAATATTTGAATTCTATGGGGGAGTTTCATGGTGCCTTTTGCAGTCGCGTTAACCGAACATATATCTTCCGAAGCTGCAGCGCCAGGCGCTGCCGTCGACATCAACCAGCTATTTCGCGAGCATCAGCACCACCTGCTGCGCTTCGTGCGCCGCTATTTGCGCAATAGCGAGGACGCGGAAGACGTGGTGCAAAATACGTTTCTGGAAGCCATGCGCTGTGCGGACCGGTTCTCCGGACTGTCCAAGCCGTCAACCTGGCTGTTCGGCATTGCGCTCAACCTGGCGCGCAACCAGGTGCGCCGCAATTGCAGCGACATCCTGGAAAAAATGGATGAGAGCATCATGGAACAGATCGCCGACTACGACGCCAATCCCGCCACGATGATCGAACTGCGTCAGATCGCCGATCAAGTGAGCCTGCTCCTGGACAGTTTTCCCGCCAAGATTCGCGAGACATTTGAAGCCGTGTTCGATGGCGAATCCACGTATGAGGAAGCCGCCGTGCAAATGCAGGTTCCCATCGGCACCATACGGTCTCGGGTATCGCGCGTGCGGGCGACGGTGCGCTCCCGCTTCGAATGATTTCAGTCTGATTTGACGGCGCGCCGGCGAGCCTCCGCAAACCACGCCGCCGCCAGGTCGGCGGTGTCCAGGATCGTATCCATGACGCTGCGTTCGTCGGGCAGTTCCGCGATCGGCATCTTGCGCACCACGACGTAGCGGCCTTCGTCGGCATGCCACAGGCATTCGCCGTTTGGGACGATGGCAGACGTCGCCGGCGAATGCGGCGAGTAATCCAGTTGCTCGTCCCGTGGCAAGAGGGCCGTGATCGACAAGCAGGCCGCACCCTCGGCCACCGACAAGGAGGTCGCGGTGAAGACGTCGCCAAACTGCAGTTCGACTACGGGCGCGATGTGCGATTGAGGATCCTGGCCGATGAGTTCGGCAAGCTCCCGCAGGAACCGCTTCACATCCGCCGCGGATCCGTCAAGTGCATTCGTGTTGTCTGGTTCGTCAGTTTGCAAAATCGATGCCTCAGGTCGCGCTGGCACTATGCCGGCGTCCGTTGGCCGCCGAGAGACAGGCCCTATTTTAATTTTATTCGTAATAGCTGTTTGAAAGAATTTCTCAAAAATGTTCATCATGATGTTTACTGTTGCGCGAGACCTTATGTCGCGGCGCGGGATGTGGCGGTTCCATTACGGGAAAGATCGTCATGGATGGCGGTGGCGTGCGGCATCGTTGTATGTAAAATTTGTGAACATCTGGAACCATTCGTTCCGTCGGCGTTACTTATGTCCAGGGACTGCAGTGGGTTCAATGGCGCTGCAGTCGCCTATTTAATTTATCTACGAGGAGATTAGAATGGGTGCAATGGCGGGAGTAGCAGCACAGGCAGCAATGTCAGCACAAAACCAGATGGCGGCGATTGCCACGGCCAAGATCAAGGCCGATGAAGCCCGCACCATGGCCTTGGTGAACTCTTTCATGGCCGGGGTGGCCGAGCTCGCGACGATCAACAAGGAATTTAATCAGATCGCGCGCCAAGCGATCTAGAGTGTGGGTAGTGCGTGTCAACTACCTACTAAATTCTCAATAGGTCCTTTCCTCAAAAAACAGGAGTTGAACGCGATTCGCGTCGCGTTCCATTTCCCTGGCAGTCGATTCGGTGCGACCGGCCATGCGCGGACAGTGTGACGGTCCGGCATGCACATCGCGTTTTTCAGCACACGCATTTCCTTTATCGGAGGTTCCACCATGTACCCCACTAATGCCGCGCTCGGCAATCTGTCCCAGCAGGGATCAAGAAGTCCCATGAATTCAGCCGACGCCTCACATGCGAGAGAGCTGGAAGAAGTCAAGAAAGAGTCGATGGAACATGTGTTATTTGCATCGGCGCAAAGCCTGGCTTTGGCAAAATTGAAAGTCTATAGCGCCATGGCCAAAACCATAAACGACCAGCAATAACCACCCATGCCCTCCTTGCTACCGGAGTTCCTGCAATCGTCTGCGCCGGAGTTGACCTTCCTGCGTCATATGGAGGAGGGCATGGATCGAGCCCGGCAGCGCACAGTGCGCAGGACGCTGGCGGGCCGCCATTCTCAGGCGCCGGTATTTCGCCCGCTTCTGCTTGGCTACAATGGCGCGGCCAATACAGGGGCGGATGTTCGCGTGATAGAAATGCTGCGGCAGTTCCGGCGCATCTTCGGGCATGTCCAGTTCGAACCGGTCCTTCTGGCATCGGGTACGCATTTCGATCATGCGCAATTCGAGCCGCTCCGGAAGCTGCATGACACCGCCTATTTCCCCGACTTCCTGTCCGAGTCGATCGAGGACTATACCGGCGTTATCGCGTGCGAGGGGTCGATGTTCACCTCCACCTTTTCCGACAGTCTCACCGGCATGTTTGCCGGCGGCATGGGACATGCCGCCGCACTGGGCCATCTCAGCGTCGGTTACGGGGCCGAGGCGGCTTCGATGACGGCTCCGCTGGAAAAATTTGTCAAGTCGGCGTGCGGCAAATCATTGATCGTCGCCAGGAATAGCGACTCGCTGCGCAAATTGCAAAAGCTTGGCCTGCGGACCCGGCCCGGCGCCGATCCGGCGTGGAGTTTTGAGCCCGCCAAGCAAGCCGACCTGGCGATGCTGCGCCAGGCCGGGTGGAACGGCACGGACCGGGTCGCCGTGCTGTGCCCGATCAATCCGTTCTGCTGGCCCCTGGTCGTCGACATGAAAAGGGCGGCGGCGGCGATCCGGCATGGCGTGCGCGAAGAACGGCAGCACGACGCGATATCGTTTCATTCCTGGTCCGAAGAGGCGGCGCAAAAGTACGCAGCTTACCTGTCCGGATTCGCGCAACTGGCGCGATGGCTGCGGCAACGCGGCTATTTTCCGGTGCTGGTCGGCATGCAGGATATCGACAAGGCCAGTTGCGAGGACGTGAGCGGCTTGCTGGATGGCGCGTTGCCGGTATGCGTGCGCGGCAGCAACAGCATCGACGAGATTACCGGTGTGTTGCATCGGGCGGCGCTCATCGTCAGCTCGCGCTACCACGCGACGGTGATCGGCATGTCGGCCGGCACGCCATGCATCGGCGTCTCGATGGATAGCCGGATCGACCGCCTGTTTTCGGAAAACGAACTGGGCGACTGGCTGCTTCCCTGTCACGCGGAGCACCTCGGCGAAATGCTGATCGATCGCGCGGCGCGCATCGAACCATTTTCCGATGCGCTCACAGATCGATATGGACGCCTGGCCGCGCAACAGATTCGCGCATTCGGTCAGATGGGCCTCGACGTGATGCAGGAGGCGGCCGACACCTATGCCGACTTTCCGCCGAGTCCGCTACCCGACCGTTGGGATGCATACCTGCCGCCGTTGTCCGTCCGGGTCGAAAAACTGTTATGCCGATACAGTTCGGACGCCGTTGTCAACACTGAACGGTACGGATCATGACGCCCGCACCGGTCGATCGCGCGCAACGCATGCCGGCGCACGCGGCAGCGCCCGCGATCTGGGATTGGCGCTACGGCGTGGGCGACGACAAGACGCAGGCCCTGTACAAGAAAGCGGTTTCCGAACAATGGCAGGCGGATCATTTGAACTGGGCCTATGTGATCGATCCGGCGCGCGGCCTGCTTGATCCAGGCCGCGATACTTTCATCGATGCGGAATTTCTTCGTCCGTTGGGCGCCTCGCAACGCGAGGAGTTTGTGGCGCTCTGTGTGGCCGATACGCTGAGTCAGATTCTGCACGGCGAACAAGGCGCCTTGCTGGTCAGTTGCCAGCTCGCCCAAAGCTTGCCGGACAAGGATGCAAAACTGTTTGCCGCCGCGCAGGCGATGGATGAAGCGCGGCACATCGAAGTGTTCTCGCGCTACGTCCGGCGCCTGCGCCAAGTCTTTGCGCCGGCGGCGACCCTGTGCCGCGTGCTGGACAAGGTAGTGTCGGCGCGCCATTGGCAAGCGCAGCTGGTGGGCATGCAAATCATGGTCGAAGGTTTGGCGCTGGCCAATTTCTCGAAAGCGCGGGCGGCCACCAATTGCGATTTATTGCGGGACTTGCTGAAGTTCGTGATGCGCGACGAGGCACGCCATGTCGCCTTCGGCAATCACTACTTGAAAACCATTTTGAGCGACATGCATCCCGACGATCGCGCCGAGGTGGAGGATTTTGCCGTCGAGATGGTCAAGGCATACCGGGGGTGGGGGCGCGACCCGGAAGACATGGCCGGCATTTTCGCCAATTTGATCCAGGTCGGCGTCGATCCCCTGGATTACCTTGCGCGGCTCAAAGCCAATCTCGCCGCCAACGGTTCCATCGACCTCGCGCCAAAAATGATGCAAGGGCTTGAGGCCATCATCATGCCGGGACTGAAACGCGTTGGCCTGATCACGGATCGCGTCCGTCATTGCTATCTCGCCGACGAACTCGATTCGGCTGCCGATGCGCGCACCCTGGAAGATCTCGAAAAAAGTCTGCTTGCATGAGCAGCGGCACTGTCAAGCTGTTCCGAAGCCCCCGGCGCGACTGAAAGCAGGCGCGCGGCCGCCACATTGATTTTTTTGAGGTGCACGATGAGAGAATTCGAACCGAGCCGCACTGCCATGACCGTTGCCATGCTGCGCGCCGCGCATCAGATCATGGATACGCCCAGAGTCTTCGAAGACGATTTGGCGGTCAGTATCCTCGGCGAACATGCGCAACCGATGCTGCGATCCCTGATTGGCGCCGCCGACGATGAAATTGAATCCATCTCGCTGCGCGCATTTCTGGCCGCGCGCAGCCGCCATGCGGAGGACTGTATCGCGCGCGCGGTGCAAGGCGGAATCGAGCAGTGCATCATCCTCGGCGCCGGCCTCGATACCTTTGCCTATCGGTGTACGGATGCGCGATTGCGCATTTTTGAAGTCGATCATCCCGCGACCCAGGCCTGGAAACGAACCCGTCTTCTTGGCGAAAATATTCCCGTGCCGGCATCGCTGGCATTTGTGCCTGTCGATTTTGCGCAAACCTCGCTGGAACAGGAATTGATCAAGGCCGGTTGGGACGCCGCCAGGCCAAGCGTCATTTCCTGGCTGGGCGTGGTGCAGTACCTGACGCGCGATACGACGATGAAGATGCTTGCGTTTGTTGCATCGATGCCGCCCGGCAGCGAGATCGTGTTCGACTATGCGATCTCTCCGGACTTGATGAACGCCGCGCAGAAAAAATATTTCGAGACTCTCCAACCGCGTCTGGCGGCCTCCGGGGAACCGCTCCAAACCTGCTTCGATCCGGCGGCGCTGGTCGCGGCGCTGGAAGCGCTTGGATTCGGCGCGGTCGAAGATGTCGCGCCGGACCGGTTGAACGCATTGTATTTTCGCGGGCGCGCGGATGGGTTGCGAACAATGACAACGATCAGTCACATTATCCGGGCGCGCGTCTAATCAAAAGGCTCTGCTCATCAAGAGCAGATGCCGCAAGCCCCGGTCCGCCGGCCTCAAGCGCTGAGCGCCCGGTTTCCGGCCTTCGTGAAAAGTTCGATATTGTCCTCGAACGAACTGCGCGCCGGCACGCGGACTTCCAGCACATGCAATCCGCCGGCGGCGACGCTTTGCCGCAGGGCTGACGCCAATCGGGTTTCGTCTTGCGCCAGATGGTAAGGCAGCCGAAAGCATCTGGCGGCAGCTTCGATATCGATGCTCGACGTATTGCGTATCGTGCTCTCATAGCCCGGCAACCCGGAGGCGGGAAGCAGGTCGAAGATCGCGCCGCCGCCGTTGTTCATGACGCAAATGCAGCCATTGACCTGCTTGCTGCCGCAAAATGTCAGCGCCGTAAGATCGTGGATGAAGGCGAGATCGCCCAGCAGCAGCAATCCCGGTTGTTGCGTGCCGATCAGTTCGCCGATGAAGGCCCCGAGCGTTCCGTCTATGCCATTGACGCCGCGGTTGCTGAACGCGCGCTGGCGGCGCTGGTTCGGTTCGGTGCACAAGTCGCCATTCCGGATCGACATCGAATTGGCCAAATGGAAAAAATCGAAATGATCGGCGTTGCAGATCATGCTTGCCGCCTTGAGTTCGCCCCATGGCCGCGCGGCGAGGATGTCGCGGCGCCTGCGGGCAGTCTCGGCGCACGCGCCTTGCCAGCAGTGCAGCCATGACGGATCGCCGGGTCCGAGCAGAGCGGCCAGCATTGCCAGATCCTGCCCGGTGGGGCGAATCAATTGTTGACAGCCGGGATGCAGATAATCGCGTTCCACCGCGTGCGGGGTAATCTTGATCGTGGCGCAGGGATTGTCCAGCAGGTACTGCTGGACAATGACCAGGGTCGGTTCCAGGCCGAGCCGGATCACCAATTGCGGTGGCGCGGTACGTACGCCAGGCACCGCGGCCAAGGCATCGAATGGCGTCACCAGATTGGCGACCTCGGGCCGTCTCAAGCCGCTGGCGGCATCGGCCAGGACCGGGAAGCCCACGGCTTTGGCAAACCGGTCCACTTCTTCATTGGATAGCGGACATTCAGGGCCGGCCACGATCAAGCCGCGCAGTCCGGGCCGCAGATCGAGTACGCTGCTCAGCGCGTCGATGGCCGCATGATGCGGCGGCGTCCGCGGGAAAGGCAGCATGGGCGCGAAAGCGCCGGATGCATTCTTGCGCCCGCTCAATGCAAGCGATGACAGCGGCGGCATCCGCCAGCCGGCCGCAACCTCGGTCGAATCGTGCACCCCTTGCAGCGGGATGTTGATATGGACAATGCCGCGCGTCTCCGGATCGATCGCATGGGCGACCGCGGCACTGACGCTTTCGCGCAACCGGAGGATGGCCTGCTCGTCGGGTTGCGGGTCCGGCAGGTCGACGTTGGCCGCGACGAAAGCCTGGCACGCGCCGATGTGATCGGTCATCTGGCCATACCCGGCATTGCGCAAATAGCGCGGCCGATCGCAGGTCAGCAGAATGAGCGGGACATGCAGCGCTTGCGCTTCGGTCAGCGCGGGCACGAGATTGGCGACCGCGGACCCCGAGGTCGTCACGATCACCACCGGCCGGCCGGTGCTGCGCGCCAGGCCCAGCGCGACGAAGCTGGCGCTGCGTTCATCCGTATAGGGAATCGCATGACTGAATGCGGGATGTTGCGACACGGCCAGGCACAAGGCGATGGAACGTCCGCCCACGCAAAGGACGGCGTCTCGCACTCCCGTGGCCAACACTTCTTCCAGAATGCAGCGCAGCCAAAAAGCGTTCAGGTTGCGGTCGGATGTCATGTCGAGTGCGTCGTCCGGCGTGGGCATGGCTATTTCTTTTTCGAGAACCGCATGCGCAGCAGGTGTTCGGCGCGGGTCTGGACGCTGGCCGTGCGCACAGCTTCCGGTGCGGCAAGCGCCGCGCGCCACGGCGTCAACTGGTTCAACAGATTTTCGAGCGGCATCGCGGCTTGCGACCAGTCGCGCACATGGTGCAGCCATTGCGTCAGGACCAGGCTGTTTCCATCGGACGTCTGCCCCAGGCCGGCATCGAAATCGATCGCGCTGGAAAAGCCCTGTTGCAAGGCGCGCTGAAGCTGATCCGGCGTGTACGAGTGGGTCAGGTACGCGCCGAGTTCCGCGCCGTCCGGATGTATTCGCAGATAGACGGATTCGCCGTCGATGATGACCGGTTCATCCAGCGGCTGTGTTTGCAGCCACTGCGCGAGTTCTCCATCGCTGAGCATGGCCGTTACTTGGTCTCGTTCAACACGGTCTTCAGCGGCTTTTCATGCAGTTTGAACTGTGCCTGCATTGCCTGATGGGTAACCGAACGTTGCTCCAGCAGCTTCGAGAACAACGCCGGGTCCGGATTCTCGCCGTTCGCATGACTTTCCATGAAATCATTGATCCCGTTCTGCTGATCGGTGAATTTGTTATCGAGGCGGCGCAGCGCAAAAAACGCGTGGCTACCCTGGGTGGAAATATCGGACATGGCATTTTCTCCGTAAGGATGGATTCGAAAACATCGCGTTGCATTGATGTCCCTGCTACATGAGTAGCAGGGACGGGACGTTAGTTCGGATGTGCATCGGATTTCTTTGATGGCGGCATCCGGTTCGTGCAGCGGATCAGAGTGCGCTGGTTGCGATGCTATTTCCTTTTTTGAGTATTTCGTTCATTTCCTGTATTCCGGTTTGCATGGACGCGATCAGCTCCATCGTGCGCGCCTCGTTCGCCTTGATCTGTGCAGTCAGAAGCGCTGTCTGCTGATTGAGATTGGCCAGTTCCTGTTGGTCCTCCATCATCTTGCGCTGGAGATCCCTCTGCTCTTGCATGAACGTGGCGTCGGGTCCTGGGGTGGGGCCGCTTGGCGGCAGACGCGGGGTCGGGCTATCTTTCGAATTCAACGCCTTCGTGCGCGCATCGATCTCCTTGAGCTCCGCTGTCTTTCGATCGTGCTGGGCCTGTTGGTCCTTCGTCATCTGCCGCAGCAAATCCACCTGCTTTTGTATGAACGCGGCGCTTCGTGGTTGTCGATTCCGTCCGGAAAGATGGATTGGCTTCGCATCCTTCCCCTCCTGCGACGCATCCAGCTGCGTGCTACCTGGCAAATCGACGTCAGGTCGCGGATTTAACTCTTCTCGGAATTTTGCTGCTAACCTTTTTTCAGATGGGTTAGTCTGCGGCATTTTCATTCGTGACTGGGCGTCCTGCAGCCCTTCCGCCGTGTTCTCGCTACCATTATTGTTCAGTTTTTGTTGAGGTGGTGGCAAGCCATCATGCGGCCCTACCACCACTGCATCCTCATCGGAATTTTGATTGCTTTTGGTGTCAGACACCAGGTCCGTAGATGATTGGTGTTCGGACTGGCGAGTGTTTTTCTGTGCCTTGCCCGAGTCCAATTCCTCGAGCGCCGGCGCTTGTTCGATCTCGAATGTCGACCCTTTTACATCACCGGCTTCTGACTTCAACTTCAAATTCGCCAACAACTCTTGCAAGACCAGCCGCATCCTTTCCCCGCGGATAAGTTGACCTGGTAGCGGGCCGTCATGCGGCGTTTCCACGTTTTCTGCCGTAGCGGGTTCCGGCAGGCCTGGAATCTGCTGTTGCAAAACAGGCTCATTTGTTGCACCGGTACGTAGGTCGATCGGCATAGTCCCTCCCCGTTAATCAAAAAATTCATGCAAGTGAACGAGCTGCGGCGGATTATCCGCACGCATCGCCATCACCTGCGCAAGTGCAACACCGCGCCGCGTCATTGCGCGCCCGGATTTGCCGCGGCATTCCCCGCCGCGCGCGTCAATGCCGCCTTCAGCGCCGTTACCGCGGCGCTGAAGTCCACGCACCATAGCCCATGGCTCGCCTCAAGCCGGCACATGCCGCGCGACAATGATGGATCGGGTTTGACGTCCCATTCGACGGCCGGCAAAAGATCCGCGTCGTCCGGATGCACGCGCAACAGCGGATCGACCAGCCGCGGCGGCGCTTCGAGCAGCACGCGTTTGAGCGCAGCCTCGATCCGTTCACGCGGGGTCGTTTCAATGACCAGCCGGTCGAACAGCCCCTGTGCCAGATCGAGCACCATCTCTTGCGCGCGATCCAGGAAGGTGGCGTGCGTCTGCTGCAGCGCCTGCAGCAATTGATCGGCGCGTTGCAGCGTTGCCTGCTCCGCCTGTTGCACCGCCTGTTGCGCGTCAACGCGCGCGTCCGCCAGTAGCGCATCGGCCTGGGCCTGGGCGCGCTGCATGATCTGATCCGCCGCCGCCCTGGCATCGGAGGTGACGGCCAGCGCGGCGATCCGCAGGATGCCGTGATCGGCGCGCAAATTGCGCTCGGGAGTCAATGCTTCAATGCAAAAATCGCTCATTGCCATCTCGCTTTCGGGGACAGGGAAGAAGACTCACGTGGCCAGTGCGGCATCGTCATGATCGGCGCGCGTGTAGCGATCGCTCTGGTCGCGTGACGCATCGGATGCCGCTTGCGCCGCCCGCATCGATTCAGCCCGATTGCGGCAGTGCTGCCAGCAGCGTTGCGCGCGTGTCGCGCAGGCGTCGAGCTTGAGTTCCATGGCGACTGCCTCGTGCCGCAGTCGATCGACCTTGTCCGCCAATGCGATCGGCAGCGTCAGCCGCAGGCGCCCCCATAAACCGGGGAATCCGTGTTCGAGACGGCGCGCCAGCTCGACCATACCTCGCACCTCGATCGATTCGCCGCCGTCATAACGAACATGACTGCAGCGCTGCAAGGGCTGCGTTGCGGCGATGCTGACGCACCACTTGCGGTCGGCGAACGGCAAGGCGCCGAGCACGGCTTGGTCATGGTCGCGTGCCGCCAGCAGGCCCGCAAACAGGCGCGCCGTCGCGATGAATTCGGTGCCGTCCGCGGTTGCGGCAATATGCCATGCCGGATCGAAGTGCAGCGGAATGTCGGGATCGATGCCGGCTTCGGCACACCAGAGCCGATAGCCGTCGCGCCGGCCCAACTGGTCGATTGCCGATGGCAGGCACGGCGTGCGGCCGGATGCATGGGCCCAGGGGGCAAACCACCAGTCAAGGAAGGTGGGCGGCAACATCGCTATTATCCGAGGTCATTCTGCGGCCGCGTCCGGACGCCGATGCCGGCATTTTCGTCGCGCGGCGGAAAGGCCGGCACCTTGCCGAGACGTTTCCTCATCGCGTCAGCCACTTTCGGACTGCGCATCGCCAGCGCCGATAACATCGCGATCAGGCAAGCGCCGGCAAACACGATCAATCCAAACAAGGTGCCGATCAGCAGATTGGCGGAGCCGGCCTGTACGTAAAACGGGCCGACGCTGGTCCACTCGACGCTGGGCCTGATGCTCTTTGTCGGCGTCGTTACCACCGAGACTTTGCTCAGCCCTTCTTCTCCCGACAGCCCGGGAATGCTGGAGGCGACCAGGTGACGTATGCGCGGGATGCTGGTGTCTTCATCAAACGGCTCGCGATATTTGACAAACACGGCGGCTGACGAGGGTTGAATCGGTTCCCCCGGCGCGATCCGCTCCGGCAACACCACGTGAACGCGGGCCGCCACGACATTGTCGAACTGTCCCAGGGTATTCTCCAGCTCTTGCGACAAGCCGTGGATGTAGCGGACCCGCTCTTCCAGCGGCGTCGAGATCATGCCTTCCTTCTTGAAGACCTGTCCCAGGCTGGACAGGCTCCTTCGCGGCAGGCCGGCCTCACGCATCACATCGGTCGCGCGTGAAATGTCCGTGTCCTTGACCGTCAGGGTGACGCCGTTCTTGCTGGTGAGCTTGGCCGCTTCAATGCCGTTGCGGTTCAAAATGGACACGATCTCGTTGGCGTCGCCGTCGTTGAGGCCGGTCTGCAAATTGACGGGGTTGTTGCATGCGCACAAGACGCCGACTACGCACCACAGGCAAAGACGCGTCAATGCATCGGCGGCACGCCCGAGGCTGGTCCCGGCTCGGCCGCTGCCGAAGAAGTTCAGAGTGCTCATGTTGGCGCCTTGACTCGTGCGGCTATTGCAGCTTGGTGAGTTGATCCAGCGACGAGGTTGCCTTGGATGCGGTCTTCGAAATGAATTGCACCCGCATCTGATAGTCGTGCAACGCCATCATGGCCTTCGTCAATTGCAGCGAGTCGCCGTTGCGAGTGGCCTGTTCCAGCATTTTCGATACGTTTTGCTGGTCTTTCTGGATCTCGCCGGCGAGGTTGTCGGCGCGCGTCATGATCTTGTCGCCAAGGGAGGCATTGTTCGGTCCGGCCTGCTTCGTTACGGCGCCTGTTGCGGCCTGCATGTGCCGCTCAAGCGCGGCGCGAAACTGGGCGCCGTCGCCGGGTTCGATCGACAATACGTCGAGTTTGAGTTTGCCTGGCTGCTGCGCGATGCCCGCTGTTGACGGGCCGGGGTTGGCGGCCAGGGGGACTACTGTGTTCATGTCGGCTCCTGATGAAGAACATTCAACGTGTCGGTATGCATGAGTCGCGCGCCACGGCGATGAGTTCCAATTTGCGCGCGGAAAGGCGACGGGCATGGGTGGAACTTTCAAGCCATTCGGCCCCGGTTCGTCATGCGTATTTATATTTGAGAAAGGATTGGAACCAAGCCTCGGCACGATCCACCTATAGATGGCGCATGAGCGCCGAAGCCGGCGGCAGTCGGAAATTCTATCAATCACGCAGTGGAGAAAACAATGGCAATCCCATCCGCAACACCTGCTACGAATGAGCCAGGCAAGGACGCAAAACACAACGTCACCATTACAGATATATTCCGAAATCTTCCTGATGAAAAATGCGTGGAAATGCAAACAGAACAGGGCTCGGTATTCTATTTTGAAAGCGCGTACGATCGCGATTCGGACACCACCATTGATACCGTGCGCGGCGCCGGAAAAGCTGAGAAGGTCTCCAGAAGCCTGGAGAAGGGAAATCGTACAGCCATCGTGATGGAGGCGTTGTTCAACGTGTTTCCGGCAAATGTGCCTATGCCGGCGTTTCAGTAAGCGTCAGGGGGAACGGCATGCGCAGCGGAACGCCTGTTTCGGCGTTCCCGCCAATTTCCGGCGGATGCGGCATGAGGCCTCAAGTCGATTCCCGGGAATGACCGAGGCAATTGCGAATCGACGGAAGAAAATCCGTGCCGAGAAAATTTGAAATCCATGCCCCCGGCAGGGCGGCGGTATTTTTCCTCAAGGTGATCCTGCTCTCATTCCGGTTCGGGAACGCAACGAAATCATCGTCGCTTCGCGCACCGGCCACGTCTCCGCCGAGACTTCCAGAAAGTGCTTTGAAGCGGCGAACCTGGAGCAGCGGCTGTTTCAATCCAATCAACAGACCGTCATGGCGGAATGCCTGATTCAATATGACGGGAAGTATGCGTCGTTGCGCAATGGCGATGACGGAAGCAAGCGGTAAATTCCGTAACGATGCGCCGCGACGCGCCATGGAACCCAGGTTTTACCCAATCCACTCATGCTTGTATGCAAGCAGAAGCGAACCGATCGTGGAAGCTGGTCCACGCAAATCGGCGGCAAAAAGCAATTTCAAAAGCGTAGCGTTTGGATGCAAGGGCATGTCGAACAAAGGAGATCTTGATGGATATCGAAATGCCGCCATGTGAAGTTGCCGGTTCCGATCGGCCCGGTCCCATTATTGAGCGTTCCATAATATATGACAGTCGGAACGCTCAATCCCTCTCCTGCAAGCGGGAGAGGGTGAGCGATTCCGCTATTGCCGGAAACCGGGCGGCGGACTATTGGCGCACGATGCGCTGGTTGAAGGTACTGATGATCGCGCTATCCGTGTTGTTCGCCGCCAATGCGCAGGCCCTCACCCCGCCAGGCTGGAAGGATAGCGGCTTCTCGATCAACGCCGACGGCATGACATTGCGCGAGGTGCTCAACGAGTTCGGTCTCACCTATGGCGTCCGCGTCACGATCAACGTGAAGAACAATAACGTCTTGAAGGGCCGCGTGAAGGCCGATACCGGGAGCGATTTCCTGGACCGTCTGATGCACTCGTACGATTTCCGCTGGTTCGTATATGACGGCACCTTGTATATCGTGCCGCGCAATGACAGTACGTCGGCTCGGCTGGAGGTGGGCGAGGATGCGGTGCAGGATGCCAAGGCGGCGATGATCGGCGTCGGCTTGTTCGACAGCAGGTTTGGCTGGGGCGAGTTGCCGGATGAAGGCGTGGTCCTGATTAACGGACCTCGCGAATATGTCAACCTTGCCCGCGAGGTGCTGATGCCGGAAAAAAAAGCGCCTGTACCGAAGGGTAAGCAGCTGATGGTGTTTCGCCTGAAATATGCGAGTGCGACCGATCGCGTGATCAATATCAGGGGACAAACGGAAACGATCGCCGGCCTCAAGACCATTTTGACAGGCTTGATCGGTTCGGAGCCTGCCGAAAAATCGACCGATGATCATGGAAAATTCGATGCGTCGAGCGAGAAGCGTTCGCGAACCGAGAAAAATGGCAGAGGCAGTGCGTATGAAACGAGTTCCAATGCACGCGCATCGACGCGGTCCCGAAATGATCGGGACGAATCGGACGAGCAAAATTCGCAATCCAGATCCAGAAAGTCCGTTCGTGCCGATCGCCCGCGTATTGATGCGGATGCCTCGCTCAATGCGATTATTGTTTATGACAACGGCAACAAGCGTGAAATGTATCAGTCCTTTATAACCGAGCTGGATATCGAGCCGCAGCAAATTGAAATCGAAGCCCTTATCGTCGATATCGATCGCAACAAATTGACGGACCTCGGTGTTGAATGGGGTATCAAGAGCGGCAATAAGGCCGTCCAGGTGAATGCGGGCACCTCGGACTCGCAAGGCGTGGATTTGCCGATCCCGGGCGCCACGATGCTGATCAGTAATGCGGCGCGATTCTATGCACGGCTGAAGGCGATGGAAAGCAACGGCGAAGCGCATGTACTGGCCAAACCGACTGTGCTCACGCTGGACAACGTCGCCGCGGTACTGGATCTGAGCCAGACTGCCTTTGTGCCATTGGTCGGCGAGAGGGTCGCCGAGCTGGCCAACGTTACCGTCGGCACCATGCTCAGGGTGGTGCCGCGGGTGGTGCGCGAAGGCAGCAATATACGCGTCCGGCTGGAGGTCGATATCGAAGATGGCGCACTGGGCGATGCCGTTCTCAAATCCACCGTCACCCGGTCGACCATCAGTACCCAGGCAATCATCGATCTGCAGCAAACGCTGATGATCGGCGGCTACCACTCCGAGTCGACATCGACCAACCTGCAGAAAGTACCGGTGCTGGGCGACGTCCCGCTATTCGGGGGGCTCTTTCGCAGCACGACCGAGTCGCAGAGCCGCCGCGAGCGCCTGTTCCTGATTACGCCGCGGCTCTCCGGCTCGACCGGTGTCAAGGCGTCCGAGCGCTCCAAGGCCGGCCGCGTGGCGCACGATGCCGCCACAGCCAATAATCAGAGATCCGGGAACCAACCGCAAAGGCCGGCGCCATCCATCAATGACAACGTGAATGCCGAAAGCACGCTTGGCAACGAATAAAATTGATTGGGCAAACGAAGGGCGTCGGAGCACGGTTCATTCGGATAGAACAGTATTCAGCCGGCGCGTGGGCAAACTGCATAAGTGTGGTCCCCAAATCGTACCTCAGTCCCGGTTAGGTGCTACATAGCGGCCTGAACCCAAGCCATTACAACTCCAGCCCTGCCCGCGCGGGTTTTCTTTGAAAATTTACCCTTATAGATGAAGGCTTATGCTACATAAGCCTTCATCTATGATTGACTTTAAATTATCTACACCCTCATAGAAATTGCATTATGCGATATAATTTGCTTTCTATGAGAGGTTTAATCCATGCCTAAAAAGCTCTTGGGCACTAATACGCTGCCCACACTGGCGCAGGAACGCCTGAGCACTTGGGGTCGCTGCATCCACACGCAACGCTTACGTCAACGCATCACGGCGGCCGACTTGTGCGAGCGCATGAGTATTTCAGAGGCCACCTTGCGCCGCCTGGAACGAGGCGACCCAGGCACAGGCGCCGGCGCGTACCTTGCTGCGCTGCTGATTCTAGGCATGCTTGATGAAGCAACACCTCCGCTGGCGTCATCCCTGTGGTCCGACTCTCCGCACCGCAGAGTAAAGCTCAGCCGACAAGAACGGGGAAGCGACGAAGATGTTGAATATTTCTAAGCCGCTGTTTATCTATTTGCAGCGTCCTGACAACGGGGAATGGGTAACGGTTGGACGGTATCAAGCCGGTCCCGCCGCAGGCGCGGGCAGATTCAAGTACGCCCCCAGTTATGTCGATGCGGGCCTGACGTGGTCCATCGACCCGGTCAACCTGCCATTCCGGCCGGACGACGAACGGCCAGCTCCACGCTACAACGGTTTGCACGATGTGCTGCGCGATGCTTGTCCGGATGCATGGGGCCAGGCGCTGCTCCGACGAGAGCACAACTTGCCCGGAGGCACGCCTCCGGCACGCTATCTGATTCTAGCCAGCAACGCTGACCGGTGGGGCGCACTTGCCGTCGGCACAAGGCCTGCCCCGTCGGTGGCGCAACTGTCCAGCCCGAGGTTACGCCAGCTGCCGCTGTTGGTGCGGGAATTGGCCGCCATGAGCGAGCAGCGCCCGGCGGTCGACGATCAGCTTCGCCGACGCTTGATACAGACGGCCAGTATGGGCGGCGCCCGGCCCAAGGCGACGCTGCGGGACGATGAGGGGCAGTACTGGCTGGTCAAGCCCGGAATCGCCAGTGATATTGCAGACATCCCCTGCCTGGAGCATGTCTGCCGGCAATGGGGCGCGGCGAGCGGATTGGATTTCGCATCGACAGTGCTGCATCCGGCCGCCGAAGGCCGCAGCGCGGTGCGAGTACTGCGTTATGACCGAATCGGGGACCGACGGTTGATGTGCGTCAGCGCAGCTTCACTACTGCAGGCGGAATATCCGGACAACATGGCGCAGACAAACCTGTGGAGCTATCCGCGCTTGGCTGAGGAACTGCGCATCATCGGCGCTCCCGCTGAGGACAGGCGCGAGCTGTTCGGCCGGATGGTCTTCAATGCCGTGTGCGGAAATGATGATGACCATGTTCGCAATCATGCGGTCGTGTACACGCATGAGCAGCGGCGCTGGCGCCTGGCGCCGGCTTTCGACGTCGTGCCTAACCCGGTTGAGACGCCGCGCACTCTGACACTGCAGCTGTCAACTGCGCGCTTCGATATATCCCGCTCAGCAGTGCTGGCCGACGCCCATCGGTTTGGCTTTGACAGCAGCGAAGAAGCCGGCCGCTATCTCGATACGCTGCTGACGCGCGTCACCAACGGTTTCGACCAGGTTGCGCACTGGCTGGAGCCCGAGTGGCAAGAGACGCTGCGTGCGCGCATGCAGCAGAACATCGCCCTATTGGGGACTACTGGCCAGGCTCACGCCTGATTGACGAAAGACCGCGTGTCGACTTGCATGCGGCCTGGCGACGTGTACTGCATTGATCAACCGCCTTGGTCCTGACTGGCCGCCATGTTGCCGGGGCGGCCTTCAGCAGTCTGCGTCACCGCGAAAACTTGGTGAAAGCGATGGTGACCGGTCGCATGAGGCTAATCCAAAGCCGCAAAGTAGTTGCAGGAAGACCAGTCGCATGACTGCTCTTCCTGCTTTTCATCCAAGGCAGAAAGGATTACGGCGGTCGATCAATGCAATTTGACCGGTGGAGCGACTTTTCCTCGCACCCAGTGCCCTACCGTCTGCCACGCCATCGCTACAAAGCCATGCAACGCCAGCACATGCTTGCGATACATCAGTCGGTAAAGAATGCGCGCCAGCGCTCCATCGACGAACAATCCGCTTCCCCATGCGCCGCCGATCAGCATGCCTATTGCGGCGGACGGTCCGAGGGAAACCAGTGATCCATAGTCGCGGTACTGAAAATGCGGCAACGGATTCTCAGCCGCTTCCGAAAGAACCTTTGCCAGGAAAAGCGCCTGCTGATGGGCTGCCTGCGCTCTCGGAGGAATCGGTGTTCCTTTTGCCGGGCACAGAAAGCTCGCACAATCGCCGAGTGCAAAAATGTTGGCATCGCCCACAGTCTGCAAGGTACCGGACACCATGATCTGTCCCAGCCTGTTCAGCGGCAAACCCAGTATGGCGGACACTTTCGGGCCTTCGATGCCGGCCGCCCAGACCGTGAGATCCGAAGGATGAACCCGGCCCGTATCATCCTCAACCCTGTCAATCTCCACCTTGGCGATACTGGTCGAGGTGCATGCTTCGATACCTAGCTTGCCCAGATATTTCTCTGCCGTCCTGGACAGTCTGGCATCCAGATGCGGCAACAGCCGATCGCTGCGCTCGACGAGCTTGATGCGAATGTCGCGTATCGGGTCCAGATCGTGAATCCGGTACTTTGCCAGTGCGCGTGCCGTATGACGCAACTCCGCCGCCAACTCGACGCCGGTTGCCCCGGCTCCGACAATGACGATATTGACCGCGGCATCCGGATCGGTGCCGCCGGCTTTCCGGTCGCTCGCCTGTACGCAGGTGTTGATCAGGCGCTTCTGGAAATGCTCGGCTTGAAATACCGTATCCAGCGAGAACGAATGCTCGGCGGCACCGGCTATCCCGAAAAAATTCGTCACCGCGCCGAATGCCAGCACCAGTTTGTCGTAGTGCACCTGCCGCAACGGGGAAATTTCAATGCCGTTTTCATCGTGGCGACGAGCCAGTTCAACGACGCGCGAATTCCGATCGACATTGACAACTTCACCGCAGATGAATTGAAAATGATGTTCGGCAGCCTGCGCGGAATATTCGACCTGATGTGTTTTCGGATCGATCTTGCCGGATGCGACTTCATGCAGCAGCGGCTTCCAGAAATGCGTCGGCGCACGGTCGATCAGGATAATCTTGGCGCCACTGCTTCTGTCGATTTGGTCGCCCAACCGGGTTGCCAATTCCAGGCCGCCGGCTCCGCCTCCTACTATGACGATGGTTTGCATTTTTAGTCTCCTGGATTCACAGGGAATGGGACGTCATGGTTATGCGGCAAATGCATGATCATGCCCATGCCGCAGTCGTTGCTCTCGCGAAGGACGGACTTACTCTTGATGCGTTTTTCATTGCATCGAGCATCTCGAATGAAATAATTTGGCCTTGCCTGCCCTCGACAAGGTTTGCCATTGCGCTTGACTGTTTCCGTGCGCGCAGATGCGGACACCATGCATCCGATCCGATGACACTGTCCCGGTCATCGGCGTGCGGCGTTGTCGCAAGCGTCCACAAGCCGGCCCGCTGCGCCTCCAACAAAGCGGACGTGAATGATTCGATGGCGACGGAACGCCATGGGTCTGCCCCAATGGTCCGCAGCACAAGGTGATATGCGTTATTGTCGCTGGGTGAATCGAAGCTCACTCCGCTTGCGATTGTGGCGAACATATCGGTCAGCCTGTCGTTGAATGCTTGCTCAAGCAACACCGCCGCGGTCTGCGCCGGGAGATCGGTCACTATTGCAATCTTGGAGCCGTCTTCAAGGGCTTCATTGATCAGGTTCATGCAACCGCGATTCGGCGTCATTCGCCCCTGGCATGCGAGATCATGAAACAGGCGATTTTTTTCATCGGACAGCGCCGCGGCATTTGACCTGCCGATGACGGCGCCGGATTTTTCCACCACCGAACGGATGGCATTGGCCCCGCCATGAGCAAGCGCGGCGCGGCGATACTGCTCAACAGACCATTGATGGCTTAATCCGCATTTCTCAAATGCATGATTGCATGATTCAAAATGCGCGGCATGTGTTTCGAACAGCACATCGTCCAATCCAAGCACAAGCAAGTCGATCGTCATAATTCACCATCCTTCTTTAATGAGTTGCAAGCGAAAAACTTAATTTTCCGCCAACCATTGCTGTACTATAGGCGCAAACAATTTAAAAGAAAAATTAGTTTTTATGCACAATCGATAAGGTTTAACTTATGTATCAAGCAAGCCTGAAACAGTTGAAATCCTTGCTTCTTGTAGCGCAGCACGAGAGTGTCTCAAGAGCGGCGGAGGCATTGCACGTCACCCAACCGGCCGTATCGCTGCAATTGCGCCTGTTGGAAGAAGCGGCCGGCACGCCGTTGACGCGCAAGACAGGAAGAAACATTCAACTCACCGCGGCAGGAGAAGTTCTTGCCGGTTTTGCGGAGCGGATAATTGCATTGTGGGAAGAAGCCGCCGATGAAGTCGCCGCACTGAAGGGAATCATCAGCGGAACGCTTCGCATAGGCGCAGTCACGACGGCTGAATACATATTGCCGCCGATGCTGGTGAAGTTTACGACCGAGCGCCCCGATGTCCGCATCAAACTCAAGGTCGGCAATCGCAACGAAATCGTCAGCATGCTTGCCAAGCATGAAATCGATCTTGCGATCATGGGCACGCCCCCGCGTGAGCTGCGCACGAACGCTGCAAGCTTTGCCCGGCACCCGATGGCTTTTGTCGCCAGCGCCAATCACCCTCTGATGGCGAAGAGGCATCTGAAACTGCCCGATTTGATGGATGCCAATCTCTTGGTAAGGGAGCGCGGTTCCGGCACGCGCACAACGGTCGAACGGTTATTCAAGGAAGCCGGGCACGCATTGAGAATGGGGTCCGAGCTTTCCAGTAATGAAGCGATCAAGCGCATGGTGGTAGCCGGCCTCGGCGTGGCATTCCTGTCCATCCACACCTGCACGCTTGAGTTTGAAGCAGGGCTCATCAAGATGCTGCCGATGGCTGAAAATCCGGTTGAAGCAGATTGGTATGTCATGCATCTCGCGGATACGGCAATACCGCTGGTCGCCGCCGCATTTCAGGAATTCGTGATTGAAAATGGGCAGGAAGAGGTGCGCCGGCAACTTGCCGCATTCAACAAAGACATTGCAAAACTGCGCCGCAGCAGGAAAGCAGGTTAGGACTCGCGCAGCAATAACTTAGCTGTTTGACGGAAATTTCCTGCAGGCGCATGCATATCGCCGCGCTTTCAGAATGCCTTCTGTACAACTTCGTCGCCCGCTTTAAAGACACAAATCCACAAGAATTCGCGCGGAATCGCAAAATCCCGGCGGGATTCACGTAGAATGGAAAACTATAATATTCATTGCAAAAAAATCATTTTTGACAAAATAAGTAAAATCCACCGAGACCGTCGCCACCGCATTAGACGATTTTCTGCTTTTCCATGCCCGGTCTTTCTGCATATCGCTTTGCTTAGACATTATTAATACAACGTCATTTTGAATACGCCACGCAAACCAATGATGGATGCGCTGCTCAAACATCTGGTTGAAATTACCTGCCATCGAGATCACGCGTTGCTCGACGCATCCGTGATTTCGGCATTGCACGAACTGGCCGGCGCAAGCCAGGCTCGCGTACTCGAACTTTTCAAGGTGCGCGACGACCTGTTGATGCGCCCGAGAGCGTGGATAGAGGATGGGAAAGTCGCGTCAATTGAAGACGGCGCCGCCGAGCACCCGGGCATGCCGCTCAGTAATTTCCCGGCGCTGGTCCAATGCATAGCGCAGCGCGGCGCCAGTGCCGAAGAAACCACGGCGGACGGTAATCATATTCTCTGGCTTCCGATATGGTCCAACGACAAGGTCGGCACCTGCCTCGAAATCGTCAGCCCGGCGCCTTACTCGCGGCAGGCTCTGCCTGTCATCGAGGGGATACTCAGCGTTTACCGCAATTATCAAAGCTTGATCGATTACAGCGAACGAGATTCGCTGACCGGACTGTATAACCGGAAAACCTTCGACGACCAGTTTTCCCGGATCGTGTCGGTCGCTGTGCCGCATGAATGCATTGACTCCGAAAACGAGCGTCGCCAGGATGCGGATATCGAGGCGCAATGGCTGGCTGTAGTCGATATCGATCATTTCAAATTGGTCAACGACACCTTTGGTCATCTGTACGGCGATGAAGTACTGATCCTGATCGCCAATCTGTTGCGCTCCTCCTTCCGCGCGCAAGACCGGATATTCCGTTTCGGTGGAGAAGAATTCGTTGTTTTGCTGCGCGCCACCACGCTCGAAAGCGCCGTCAACATTTTCGAACGTTTTCGCAGCAACGTCGAAGAATACGAATTCCCCCAGGTAGGGCGCGTCACCGTCAGCCTCGGATTCGTCAGCATCAATCCCAGCGAGACACCGGTCGTGATACTCGGTCACGCCGACCAGGCGCTATACCACGCCAAGACGAATGGAAGAAATCAGATTTGTCATTACGACGAATTGGTGCGCACAGGCGTACTGCGCTCGGAGATATCGAATAACATGGCCGAGTTTTTTTTCGACGAACCGCCAGCCAGCTGAAACCCCTCATCGCGGCAGGTCCGATTCAGCACTGACTTCAGCACTGACTTTCGACCGGCATTGCGGCGCTTCCCGACCGGCCCGCATCCCCGCTTCCAGCCCTGTTTCATCAAGAACAGCATTGTCCTCCTTCGCAACTGACACCCGGATGACACTCCGCTGGAAAATATCGCGCTATACTTGGCTTGATTGACGTTTACGTAAACGTCACAATGACGGGATTCCAGGTCCTTGGCGACTGAAATCATCCCGCCGCACAAACTTCCGGGGCCGGCAATGACTGATCTTTCCATTTCGCAAAAATTGACTGAATACAAGCCTGCCAACAAGGTGCGCTTCGTCACGGCCGCCTCGTTGTTCGACGGCCACGACGCATCGATCAATATCATGCGCCGCATCCTGATGGCCAATGGCGCCGAGGTCATCCACCTCGGACACAACCGCTCGGTTGAAGAGATTGTCACCGCCGCGCTCCAGGAAGATGTGCAAGGCATCGCGATCTCCAGTTATCAGGGCGGCCACGTCGAGTATTTCAAGTACATGATCGACCTGTTGAAGGAGCGCGGCGGTGCGCACATCAAGGTGTTCGGCGGCGGCGGCGGCGTGATCGTGCCCGACGAAATCGCGGATTTGCATGCCTATGGCGTCACGCGCATATTCAGCCCGGAAGACGGGCAGCGCCTGGGTCTGGCGGGCATGATCCTGTCGATGATCCAGATATGCGATGTCGATCTTTCACCGCATGCGCCAACGTCTCTGGCAGCACTGACCGAAGGCGAGGTGGTTGCCAGGCATCGGCCGCTCGCGCAATTGATCACCGCGCTGGAAAACGACAAGGTCGGCCCTGCATTGAAAGCCGAACTGCACATGGCCGCCGATGGCGCCGCAACACCGGTACTCGGCATTACCGGCACCGGCGGCGCCGGCAAGTCGTCATTAACCGATGAATTGATCCGGCGCATTCGCCTCGACCAGGATGACGCCTTGAATATCGCAGTCATCTCGATCGATCCGTCGCGGCGCAAATCCGGCGGTGCATTGCTGGGCGACCGGATCCGGATGAATGCGATCAATCCATGGCAGGGACCACTGCGGGTATTCATGCGTTCGCTGGCCACGCGCGAAGCAGGTTCCGAAATTTCGCAAGCGTTGCCGGACGTGATCGCCGCCTGCAAGGTCTGCGGCTTCGATTTGGTGATCGTGGAGACTTCCGGGATCGGCCAGGGCGATGCGGCCATCGTGCCGCACGCCGATATCAGCATGTATGTAATGACGCCGGAGTTCGGCGCCGCGTCGCAACTGGAAAAAATCGACATGCTGGACTTTGCCGATTTTGTCGCGATCAACAAGTTTGACCGCAAGGGATCGCAGGATGCATTGCGCGACGTCGCCAAGCAATATCAGCGCAATCGTGAATTTTTCAACAAACGTCCGGATGAAATGCCGGTGTACGGCACGCAGGCATCACGCTTCAACGATGACGGCGTGACTGCCTTGTATCAGGGATTGCTGCCGAAACTGACGGAACTGGGATTGAAGGCAGGGTCGAGCAAGCTTGCGAAAGTCGCCGTCAAATTCTCTTCGGGAAAAAATGCGATTGTGCCGCCGGCTCGCAGCCGCTACCTGGCGGAAATCGCGGATACCGTGCGCCATTATCACAAGTTCACCGTGTCGCAGGTTCGCCTGGCGCGCGAGCGGCAGCAACTGCAAGAGTCGAAACGGATGTTGCAAGCAAGTGGCAAAGGTGCGTGCAACTTCGCCGATCTGGATGACCTGATCATCGACCGCGACAACCGGCTGGATGCGGCAACCAAGAAGCTCATTGCGATGTGGCCCGCCATGCAGGCCGCCTACGCAGGCGAACAATACGTGGTCAAGATCCGCGACAGGGAAATCCGTACCGAACTGGTTGCCACCACCTTGTCCGGCACGAAGATCCGCAAGGTGGCGCTGCCGCGCTTCGAAGACCATGGTGAAATTCTGCGCTGGCTGATGCTGGAAAATGTACCCGGCTCTTTCCCCTACACAGCCGGCGTATTCGCCTTCAAGCGCGAAAATGAAGATCCGACCCGCATGTTCGCCGGCGAAGGCGATCCGTTTCGCACCAACAAGCGCTTCAAGCTGGTGTCCGAAGGAATGGATGCCAAGCGCCTTTCGACCGCGTTTGATTCCGTCACACTGTATGGCGCTGACCCGGCAATCCGTCCCGACATCTACGGCAAGGTCGGCAATTCCGGCGTATCGATTGCGACGCTGGACGATATGAAAGTGCTGTACGACGGCTTCGATCTGTGCGATCCGACCACCTCGGTATCGATGACGATCAACGGACCGGCGCCAACAATCCTGGCCATGTTCATGAACACCGCGATCGACCAGCAGATCGAAAAATTCCGCGCCGATAACAAGCGCGAGCCTTCCGACAATGAAGTTGCGAAGATCAAAGCCTGGGTATTGCAGAATGTACGCGGTACGGTGCAGGCCGATATCCTGAAGGAAGACCAGGGACAGAACACCTGCATCTTTTCAACCGAGTTTTCGCTGAAGGTGATGGGCGATATCCAGGAGTATTTCGTGCACCATCAGGTGCGCAATTTTTACTCGGTATCGATTTCCGGCTATCACATTGCCGAGGCCGGAGCCAATCCCATTTCGCAACTGGCGTTCACGCTGTCGAACGGGTTCACCTTCGTTGAAGCCTATCTGGCGCGCGGCATGCACATCGACGATTTCGCGCAAAACCTGTCGTTCTTTTTCAGCAACGGCATGGATCCGGAATACACGGTGCTGGGCCGCGTCGCGCGCCGCATCTGGGCGGTGGCCATGCGGGAAAAATACGGCGCCGATGAACGTGCGCAAAAGCTCAAGTACCATATCCAGACCTCGGGCCGCTCGCTGCATGCGCAGGAAATCGACTTCAACGATATCCGCACCACCTTGCAGGCATTGATCGCGATTTACGACAACTGCAATTCACTGCACACCAATGCCTACGATGAAGCAATCACCACGCCGACCGACGAATCGGTGCGCCGCGCGCTGGCAATCCAGCTGATCATCAACCGCGAATGGGGATTGGCAAAAAATGAAAATCCGAATCAGGGCAGTTTCATCATCGAAGAACTGACCGATCTGGTGGAAGAAGCGGTGCTGCAGGAATTCGAACGGATCGCCGAGCGCGGCGGCGTGCTCGGCGCCATGGAAACCGGCTATCAGCGCGGCAAGATCCAGGAAGAGTCGATGCTGTACGAGCATCAGAAACACGACGGCACGTTACCGATCATCGGCGTCAACACGTTCCGCAATCCGAAGGCCGCCGACACGCCGCACGTAATCGAACTGGCGCGCTCGACCGACGAAGAGAAGCAATCGCAATTGAACAGGTTGGCGGATTTTCAGGCAAGGAACGCCGCGCAAGCGCCGGCCATGCTCGCCGCATTGCAAAAAGCAGTGATCGACGATGAAAATGTATTC
This sequence comes from Burkholderiales bacterium RIFCSPLOWO2_02_FULL_57_36, assembly GCA_001770855.1. Classification (GTDB taxonomy): domain Bacteria; phylum Pseudomonadota; class Gammaproteobacteria; order Burkholderiales; family Burkholderiaceae_D; genus MESE01. Next base: position 623 of record MESE01000036.1, on the reverse strand, counting down.
GCCAAACTGATGGATGCGGTACGCGTCTGCTCGCTCGGGCAAATCACCGACGCCTTGTTTTCGGTGGGCGGACAATATCGCCGCAATATGTAATTTGCAATTCAAAACCCCTGGCACAAGATCAAGAAGCGCCCCACCCTCCCATCGCGTAGCGAGAAAACTGCGGTGAAACATTTTGCCGATGTCCCGCCCAAGAGTCTTTCACCGGTTGCAAATGCAGCAGGCAACCGGTGAGCATCGGGCATTCCACCTCCCTGTCGGTTCACCAGGATAGTTACTAGTGGGTCACTTGGCAACAGAAGCAGCATTGCGTTTAGGAGGGTGTAGGTGGAAAACAAGGCTGCAGTTTCAAGGAACGGCCAAAGCCCAGTGCCTTCCTCCGAAAACGCGAGACGGATTGTCCTTCGTGGAGGCTTGCCGGGTGTCGCCCCGGCGGGCGAGGTACTTTCTTTTGCGTCGCCAAAAGAAAGTACCCAAAGAAAAGGCGACCCTACAAAGCGCCCTGCGGGTTCCCACAAAGAGGATCGCCACAACGGGAAGCGAAACGAACTCGCTGCGCTCAAACATGTTTCGCTTCTTAATCCGTTGTGACGGTCCCCTTTGTGGCGCTTTGCCAAGGGTTG
>MESE01000035.1 GCA_001770855.1 Burkholderiales bacterium RIFCSPLOWO2_02_FULL_57_36 | reverse complement strand
TGTCTGCCACGGTGGTCTCCTGCACGATGTTTGGTTGAACACCGATGGCGGGCGAGTCGCTTGCCTTGTTGCCTTCGCCCGCCGTCGATGCTGTCTGTTACGAATTAGGTCTTAAATACAACGACGCCATGTTGGCGGTCGGCTTGCAATAAGGTTCGGCTCACGCTTTCTGTTTCGGCGCAATCGGATGCGCGTGACGGCTCAAAATGAAATTGGCAAAAAACTTGCACCAGATCGTGATGCCTGCCAGCGCGGTCCAGCTATCGTAGTCAAGCTTGCCGAACACGATGGAAATAATGACGCCTACGATAATGCCTCCCGCGATCAAGTTAATCGCCATGTCGTAAGGCGCGAATTTTTCCGGGTCGGGCGGCGGTACTCCGCGCTTGAGGGCAACTTCGGAAAAGTCCCGCCGCACCGTGATCCGCCACACGCGGCGCAGCCAGAAGAAGGCCATCGGAAACAGTGCAAGAAACAAGATCCAGGTCAGTGCAACACTCACGTCGAAAACCATTTAAGACTCCTCAGCCATGTTCCGGCACAGTCTGCAATTTTGCAAAATAATAAAAGCCCCCGGCGGACTGGCCGACGGGGTTGAAACGATGCGACCGCGCCCGACACTTGCAGGCACGGCCGGCCTGGCCTGGTTCAGTATCCGGTGGCGGCGCCGCAACCCTTACGGGTACACGTGCCTTCCAGAGGATAACCGAACCGGGACCAAAGCATCAGGCATGTCCTCCGGTGGCTGCGCTCGATCCTCTCGGAACACGGATGCCTTCCACCATCTGCTGGATATACACCGGTGCTTCGGCCGATACCTTGCTGACCAGATATGCCACAGCGAAGTTAACCATCGCGCCTACCGTACCGAAAGCTTCCGGCGTAATGCCGAAGAAACCATTGGCGCCGCCCACCAAGCCCAAATATTCGGTGCCCTTGATGAACAAGATGCCCTTGTGCGCAAACACATAGAACAGCACCACGAACAGCCCTGCCAGCATGCCGGCAATTGCGCCGGTATTGTTCATCTTCTTGCTGAAGATGCCCATCATGATGGCCGGGAAGATCGTGCTCGCGGCGATACCGAAGGCCAGGGCCACGGTTCCTGCCGCAAAGCCCGGCGGATTCAAGCCGAGATAACCGGCCAGCACGATGGCAGCGGCCATCGAAATTTTCCCTGCCAGGAGTTCCTTTTTCTCGCTGATACCCGGTACGAAAACACCTTTTATCAGGTCATGCGAAATCGACGACGAGATGGCCAGCAGCAAACCCGCCGCTGTAGACAAGGCCGCCGCCAGACCGCCTGCCGCGACCAGTGCAATCACCCAGTTGGGCAGTAGCGCAATTTCCGGGTTGGCCAGCACGATGATGTCCGGGTTGACGGACAACTCGTTGCCTTGCCAGCCTGCAGCCTTGGCGTTGGCCTGGACTGCCGGATTTGTGGTCTTGTCGTTGTAGTACTGGATGCGGCCGTCCTTGTTCTTGTCCTCAAACTTCAGCAGGCCGGTGACTTCCCAGCGCTTCATCCAGTCGGGCCGGTCCTCATGCTTAAGGCTGGCTTCGGGTGCGAACAGATCGGTACCAGGCTGGACCGCGGAGTTGACCGTGCGGTGCAGGTTGATCTTGGCCATGGCGCCCACCGCCGGTGCGGTGGTGTACAGGATCGCGATGAATACCAGCGCCCAGCCCGCGGAAGAGCGCGCATCGGCTACCGTCGGCACGGTGAAGAAGCGTACGATCACGTGGGGCAGACCTGCGGTCCCGATCATCAGCGACACGGTGTAGAAGAAGGTATTGAGCATGCTGCCGGCCGGTGTCGTCGTGTATTGGTTGAAACCCAGATCAGTCACCACCATGTCGAGCTTGGTCAAAAGCGATGTGCCGGTGCCCGTCAAGTCGGAACCCAGGCCCAGTTGCGGTATCGGATTGCCGGTCAGATTCAGCGAAATGAAAATCGCCGGAATCGTGTAAGCCACAATCAGCACCATATACTGGGCTATCTGCGTATAAGTGATCCCCTTCATGCCGCCGAATACCGCATATATGAACACGATGGCCATGCCGACATAGATGCCGGTGCTGGCCGATACGCCGAGAAAGCGCGAGAACGCCACGCCAACGCCGGTCATCTGTCCAATGACGTACGTGATCGAAGCGACCAGCAGGCAAATTACGGCTACCGTGCGTGCGCCGTTCGAGTAGAAGCGGTCACCGATGAATTGCGGTACGGTGAATTTGCCGAACTTGCGCAGGTACGGCGCCAGCAGCATCGCCAGCAGCACATAGCCGCCGGTCCAGCCCATCAGGAACACCGAGCCGCCATAGCCCATATTGGAAATCAGGCCGGCCATCGAAATGAACGAGGCTGCCGACATCCAGTCCGCAGCCGTAGCCATGCCGTTGGTGACCGGATGCACGCCACCGCCTGCGACATAAAAATCGCTGGTGCTCCGTGCGCGGGCCCAATATGCAATGCCGATGTACAAGGCAAAGCTTGCGCCGACGAATAAATAAGTAACTGTTTGCAGATCCATTTGTGTCTCCCTTAATCTTCGTGCACGTCGAATTCGCGGTCGATATCACCCATTTTTTTTGCGTAATAAAAAATAAGGGCGACGAACACGTAAATGGAGCCTTGCTGAGCAAACCAGAAGCCCAGCGGATATCCGCCGAGATGGATGTTATTAAGTAGCGGAGCGAATAAAATCCCTGCACCGTATGACACAAGGAACCAGATGACCAGCACTTTGGCCAGCAACCTCAGCGTTGCTTTCCAATAGGCGTCGTTATTACCGTTTTCCATAAGCCACATCTCCTTTAATGATTTTTAGGTGTCAACAGATTCGCATGCAAAAGTCAATTTCACAATAAGTCGTTGACGTTTAAAGGAAAGTTTGTAAATATCAGCAGAACTACAAAGTTAATAAAGTAAAAAATTGACATTGCGCCGCAACATTGCGGCCAACAATATTCACCTTTGGCAAAAGTCGCACGATGCCCCGCACATTGATCGGTTTCAAGATTCGCGAGAAGCGCAAGGCGCTCGGTATCAATCAGGCCGATCTCGCTGCACGCCTTGGCATCTCGCCTTCCTATTTGAATCTGATCGAATACGACAAGCGCAATATTGGCGGCGCCCTGTTGAAGCAGATTGCCGGCCAGTTAGGGGTGGCGGTCGATTTGTTCGATGGCGCTGCCGAGCGGCGACTGGTCAACGCGCTCGCCGAATTGACGGGTGAATCGATTTTTAGCCAGCTACGACTGAATCCGGCAACCGCTAGCGATCTCGCCAGCCAGCATCCGCAATGGGCCGATGCGCTGGTCATGCTGCACCGTGCATTTCATGATCGGAATGAAACGGTGGCGGCACTGTCCGACCGCCTGAATCAGAATCCGTTTCTGGGTGACGCGATCCATATCATGCTGACCAATGTCGCGGCAATCCGCTCATCATCCGAAATTCTGGAAAACATCCACGAACTGGAACTGGGCCAGCAAAAGCGGTTCTTATCGATCATTGCCTCCGAGAGCAAGCGACTGTCGGACGTGGCGCAGGCGCTGGCGGCGTTTTTCGAACCCGCGCATTCTTCTACCCGCTCGGTGACGCCGGTGGAGGAGGTGGACGACTTCATCCAGGAAAAGGAAAACTATTTTCCGGCACTGGAGCGGGCTGCCGATGCCATTCGCAGCGCAATTGGATTCGAGCCCGGCAGGGCCGAAAGCGCGATGATCGATTATTTGCAGCGGCAATATTCGGTGGCAGTGGCAATTGAAGCGGCGCCCGATCCGCAGAGCTATGTTCAATTTGACGCGGAACAGAAAAGATTGACCATCCTTGATACCGCGCCACCGACGACACGTCGCTTCGAACTGGCTCGGATGGTGGCGCAGCTATATTGCGGAAAACTGATCAATGCCGAAGTCCGCGACTCGCCGCTATTAAGCACCCCGGCTGCCCACAGTCGTGTCGAACGTGCATTATTCGCCTATGTCGCCAGCGCGATACTGCTGCCGTACGATGCATTCCTGCAGGCCGCTGTGGCGGCGCGCTACGACATTGATTATCTGTGCCACAAATTCGACGCCAGTTTCGAGCAGGTATGCCATCGCTTGGTGACGCTTCGAAAACCGGGAATGGAAGGAATCCGCTTTGGCTTCATGCGCTCCAATCCGGCGGGCTATGTGACCAAACGTTTTCCGCTACCGTATATGCCGCTGCCGCGCTATGGCCACGCCTGTCCATTGTGGGCGGTATACCGGGCGTTCCAGACACCAGGCGCGATGGTGCGGCAACTTGCGGAATTTCCCACCGGCCGCCGTTATTTTTTCCTGGCGCGCGCGGTGGAAAAGCCGCTACCGTCCTTTTCCGCGGCCAAGCAATTGATTTCGATCATGCTGGTATGCCAGTCGCTGCATGCCGACAAAATTGTGTACGGTGACGGCCTGGACATATCGTCGTCGGCGCCCACCACCCCGGTCGGCCAGACCTGCCGGCTATGCGTGCGCCGCAACTGTGCGTCACGCGAGGAAGACCCCATCGTTAACACTTGACCGGCGCACGCACCGGCAACCAGCTGGATCGGAATTCCTCGGGCAATGCGGTAGTGTTAAACTCGCACGCATAAACAAGCAGAAGCCGTCAGGCGCGCAACAATACCGGAGGCAAGCATGGCAACGCGGATCTTAATTACCGAAGACGAGCCGAATATCGTCGAGTCATTGACTTTCATTTTGAATCGCGCGGGCTACGACGTGTCCTCCGTGGCAGATGGTGAAGCGGCAATGCATCGCCTGCGCAGCAACCCGCCGGACATCATGGTTCTTGACGTAATGCTACCTAAGCTGAACGGTTTTGAAGTATTGAAACTGGTCAAATCCGATCCGCTGCTGAAGTCGATGCCGGTGGTGATCCTGACCGCCAAGGGGCAGACGCATGACCGGCAGCTGGCCGAGGAAATCGGCGCCGATGCCTTCGTGACAAAACCGTTTTCCAACCGCGACCTGATCGACCAAATCAAAAAACTCTGCCCCACCTGACGCGATGAAAGACCGTTCACTTCATTCCAGCGCGGCGCCCGACGCCGCCGCGGTACTGCCGCTGTTCGGCGTATTCCTGCTGATGCCGCCGATTATCACGTTGTTTGCTTCCGGACTCGATATCCATGGCGTGCCGCTGATCGTGGTGTACGTGTTCAGCGTATGGATCGGGTTGATCGTCTGCGCCGCATTGCTGGCGAAACGCCTCGACCCGACGCATACCGAACAGGCGGCGCCGCCCGAAATCGATTCGGACATTCGCCACCGGTAAACGACGGGACATTGACCGCAACATGCTGACCACCAATGTCGTCCTGTTCATTTCTCTGGCCTATGTAGCGCTGCTGTTTGCGGTGGCGTTCGCCGGCGACCTGCGTGCGCGCAAAGGCGGTCTCGGATGGTTGCAGTCCCCGGTCGTCTACACGCTGTCGATCTCGCTGTACTGTACCTCTTGGACGTTTTACGGTGCGGTCGGATCGGCGGCACGCAGCGGCATCGAATTCATCACGATCTACCTCGGCCCGACCCTGGTCTTCATCGGCTGGTGGCTGCTGTTGCGCAAAATGGTGCGCATCGGCCGGCTTCATCACATTACCTCGATCGCCGACATGATTTCGTCGCGCTACGGCAAGAGCGGCAGCCTGGCAGCGCTCACCACCGTGATCGCGGTGATCGTCATTACGCCTTATATCGCGCTGCAATTGAAGGCAGTCACGATCAGCTTCCAGGTGATCAGCAACAGGAGCGCCGACATGCTGTCCGGGTTTCCGCCGGCCCAGCCTGACTTCAGTATCGCATTCTGGATCGCTGCGGGCATGGCGTTCTTCACGATCCTGTTCGGCACCCGCAATATCGACGCCAATGAGCGCCACCACGGCGTGGTCGCGGCAATCGCATTGGAAGCGGTCGTCAAACTTGTAGCGTTGCTGGCGGTCGGCCTGCTGGTGGTATTTGGCATGGGTCTCGGTGCCGATGAACTGTTTGCCGGCACCACGCCGCCCAATTTGCACAATTCCGATATTTTTGGCGCGTCGTGGATCACGCAAACGTTCCTGGCGGCCGCCGCCGTGATCTGCCTGCCGCGCCAGTTTCAGATGACCGTTGTCGAATGCTCGAACGAACAGCATCTGCGGACTGCATCCTGGATGTTCCCGCTATACATGCTGCTGATCTGCATATTCGTCATGCCGATCGCGATTGCAGGGTTGAATCATTTGCCTGCAGGCTCGAATCCGGACATGTTCGTCTTGACCCTGCCGATGTGGGCAGACCAGAATATGATTGCCCTGCTGGCATTTCTCGGCGGCTTTTCTTCGGCGACCTCGATGGTCATCGTATCCTCGATAGCGTTGTCGACGATGCTCTCGAATCACATCATCATGCCGATCGCGCTGCGGCTGCCCGGAGTCTCGCTGGACGTCAACGACGACATCCGGCGCTTTTTGCTCAACAGCAGACGCATCAGCATCGTGCTGATCCTGCTGCTCGGTTTCCTGAATTTTCGCCTGAGCCCCCAATCCGAAGCGCTGGCATCGATCGGGCTGATTTCATTTGTCGGCGTCGCCCAGTTCCTGCCTGCGCTGATCGGCGGTTTGTTCTGGCGCCAGGCCAATGCGCGCGGTGCGATGGCCGGCATGATCGCCGGCTTTGCCGTCTGGGCATACACGCTGTTCCTGCCAAGTTTCAAGGGAGCTTTCATACTCTCTGAAAGCGATATCAGCTTCGGATTATGGCAGCAGGCGCTGCTGCGCCCGCAAGCGTTGTTCGGGCTGGACGGACTGGACCCGCTGGTGCACGCGACGTTCTGGAGCATGGCGATCAATATCGCGCTGTTCGTCCTGCTATCGCTTTCACGCGGACAGAAACCGCTGGAGCGCTTGCAAGGAACCTTGTTCGTCGACGTGTTCCGCACTCCCGCGGCCGATGCCTCGCGCTTTGTCAATCGCTCCGCCACGCGCTACGACCTCAATGTCCTGGCGCAACGTATCCTGGGACCCGATGAGGCGCTTCAGCTGTTTCAAAAAGCTGAGCAGCGGCACGGCCTGATACGCGACAATTCGCTGGCGGATGATGCCTTCATCTCGGAACTGGAACGCAAGCTGGCCGGCAGCATCGGCGCCGCGTCTGCCCGCACGATGATTTCGCAGGTGGTGATCGGCGAAACCATCAGCCTGCACGAACTGATGAAGATTGCCGATGCGACGCAACGGATTCGCGATTACAGCCATCAGCTGGAACAAAAATCGCGCCAGCTGGAAGCGACTGCCGGCCAGTTGAAGGATGCAAACGACCAGTTGACCCTGCTCGACAGCCAGAAAGACGATTTCCTGAGCCAGGTCAGTCATGAAGTGCGCACGCCCATGACCTCGATTCGGTCGCTTTCCGAAATCCTGCTGGACGAGCAGGACATCAAGGACGTGCAGTCGAAGCGTTTTCTGCACATCATTCATGAGGAGAGCATCCGCATGACGCGTTTGCTGGACGGGATTCTGGATTTGAGTTTGCTGGAGGGCGAGAAGACCGCTTGGCCGCTGGCGCCGATCGATCCTGAAATCACGCTGGACAAGGCCATTAGCGTCTGTCAGGGACTGGCGTCGACCGGCAGCCTGCTATTGCTTAACGGTGCACGCGCCGGGCTGGCCGGGAGCAATGCTGGCATGGTTCGGGTCAACGCCGATAGCGACCGCCTGCATCAGGTGTTCATCAATTTGATCTCGAATGCGATCAAGTACAACACCAGTGACAAACCATTCGTGCGTGTGACCAGCCTGGTTGAAAACGACTACTATCAGGTGCTTGTCGAAGACAACGGCCCAGGCATTCGCAACGACGAGCGCGAGAAGATTTTCCAGAAATTTTCGCGCGGCTGGGCGCATACCCGATCCAGCACGCAAGGGGCCGGGCTTGGCTTGGCCATTAGCAGGCAGATTATGCGACGCCTTGGCGGCACGTTGGAATTGATGCCGGACACCGGCCGTGGCGCCTGCTTTCGGATCAAACTTGCGGTGTATCGGGGAAGTGTATGCACCACCCTGCCCGTCTGAATCGCATTGCGGCGCGCGAGAATCGTGTGCAAAAAGATGTAATTGCTTGAAATTGGGTGGAGGGTTTTGGTGGCGAAATGCGTTGATTAATTCAATGGACGTTCGCTCCCTCTGCTCTGTCCTCTTCCGCTTGCTAGCTGAGGATTATTCACAAATTCATTCGCGCCTTTCGCTCCCCTCTCCCACGAGTTGAGAATTCCCCACAAGTCGGTGCTGCGTTTTGCTCCCCTCTCCCGCCAGCGGGAGAGGGGCTG
>MESE01000034.1 GCA_001770855.1 Burkholderiales bacterium RIFCSPLOWO2_02_FULL_57_36 | reverse complement strand
GCGCAGCCACGATCCTTCGGTTTCCGGCAGCAAAACGCCCGCGATGGCATATTTGCCGCCGTCCACCGCCGCGTCGCACACCTGCTGGAAGAGTTCGTCGGGCGACTTGGCGCGCATGATGGCTTCATTGGTGGCGCTCAGTGCGGCGTACATTTGGCTCGCGCGTCGCGTGGCGGCTTCGGCACGGTTGCGCTCCGCCTCGCGCTCGAAGTTACCAAGCGCGAACGACATGTTCGCGCTCACGCGCTGGAGCAGTTTGATCATCTCCTCGTCGAACTCATCGAACTCGCTCGAATAGTAGGCCAGCACACCGAGACTTTGGCCGTTTTGTATGAGCGGTAGTGCGGCCATCGACCTGGCGCCGGCCTTAAGCGCGATAATTCGCCAAATTGGCATCACGCGCGGGTCGGTAAACAAGTCGTTGCAGAAGCAGGGCTTTTGCGTGCGATATGCTTCGCCCGACCAGCCGCGCCCTTCCGGAACGTTTTCGTCCACCGATAGCTTCAAACCGATTGAGAGCTTGGCGCCGGGGCCGGTGCTCGCCACGCCCCTGACCACGGTGCCGTCGGGCTCGCGCAGAAAAATCGTGGCCGCCTGAAACTTTGCGCCGTGCACGGAGGTATCGCATACCGATGAATACAATTCCTCGGGGGTGCGGGCCCGCAGTATCGTCTCGATGGTGGAGTTCAGCGCATCGTACAGCCGCTCCAGACGCACCAGGCGAAGTTCGGCGCGGTCGCGCTCGCGCGCCTCACCCTCAAGCTTCTCGACAGCAGCTTCGGTATTGACCGCCAGGCCGGCAAGCCGGGCAACGACATCTTCACCGAAGGCATCTTTCTTGTTCGAGCAAAACAATAGCGCGCCCAGAGGTCTTTTGCCGCGCAGCAGCGGCACCGCGGCGGCAGCTGCGATACCGGCATCCGAAGCCCATGTGCGCCATGCCAGAACACGCTCGTCTTGCGTTATGTCATTGGCAATGCGGGGGGCGCCGTGACAAAAAGCCTCGCCGATCAAGCTGTTGCCCGCCGCTTCAGGAAGATCGACCGAAACGCGTTCCGCGCGCAACGATTCGGCACCGGCGCCGCTCGCTTCCGCCACTTTCATCCATGGGCCAAAAGGTTCAGCGAGAAAAACAGCCACCATGAGAAATTTTTCGTCGCCGGCCAAAGCCTCGCATACCGCTTGGTAAAGCTGGCCGGGGGAACTTGCGTGCCGCGTCGCTTCGTCGGCAGCGACAAGTGCGGAGTCCAACGCTGCGGATTCTCCGGTCACGCGATCCTGCTTGCGATGCGAGCGCTCGGGATTTTCCTTTGACAATGTTTTGATGTTCCCTGCAGTGTCTTTCGCCCGCATGCCTGTTCCTTTAGAAAACCAAAATCGTATTTCTGAGTATAAATACTTTTCCGTCGAAACCGATACTAGTAGTCAAAGTTCTATGCCAATCCGGATACAATCGCGACTGCAACGATATGGCCTTTTGTTGATTTGATAATTCCAAGACGTGGTGTTGAACGGAATTGCTGGTTCCCTGTTATTGCCGGGCGGGTTTGTGCTTTTGTTTTTGCGCATGTGCGCATGAAAATTATAGGTATCTGTTGAGTAATTTATCCTGTTGCGCCGGCATGTGATGCGGTATCGCCTTCCAGCCTCTTCTTCAATGCGGCAACGCCTGATTCTGCTCTCTTGCGCATCACGCGCCTGGCCAACGGAAGCAATGCATGCCTGACGATCAGGTTGTTATTTCTACTGAATATGCGCCAGGTAAGCTCACATGAATTCATCTCCGCTTCGCTCAGCGAAATTTCCATTCTCGGCATGAGCGGAGGAAATTTCCCTTCGGTGGCGAAAAACCGGTTGCCCCGCACCTCGCGCACCGCAAGCCTGATTTTCCGTGTTCCCCGCAACGGCACCGACACGGTTTCAAGGTATTCCTTTCCTACCTGGCCGTGATCGAGGCCGTTGGCTGATTCGATCAGTACGACGCCGGGAAACCATTCGCCAAACTTCTCCATGTTCGCCACATACTCGAACACAGCCGATATGGGCCGCTTGATGTTGATCGTCTTTTCGGTGAGTAAATGCATTTGTGTTTCTCCTGGAAATTGAACTGGCTGGATCGGCGTGCGCGCAAGCGGAATCTCAACCGTCAATGACGGCGCAGATGGAGGTGCTCCCCGGCGACCGCGCTCTGCGCCTGCGAATGCGAGCGCCAGTAGGCGGCACTGGCGCGCACGCTATCTTCCATCGGCGCCCACTTCAGGCCTTGCGCTTCGAGAAAAGCCGCGGTGACGCTGGTATTGAAGCGGGTCGTCTGGAGAAAGTGCAGCGACTCCGCGGAGGTATTCATCAGCCTCGGCATTCCCGGGATTTTCAGCAAACCTGCCAGCAGCGCGATCGGGATGTGGCGGGTCGGCGGCTTTCTGTCCAGTTCAGCGGCAATCCCGGCGAGCAGTCCGGCGAGGTTCGGCGTATCGGGGTCAAGCGCCAGCAGACGTTCCGGCACGGTCTGCGCGAGAACCGCAGCAGCAATCAGCGCAGCCAATCCATCGACACTGACCAAAGGCAGCCAATGGGCGGGCGTGCCGGGCACCATCGCGAACCGCCCGTGCGCCAGGTTGTCAATCAGGCTGAAGAGAGGCTGGGCCGGATCCAGCTCACCGGAAACACTATGTCCGGCCACGGTCGCGGGCTGCACCTCGATCAACTGCATGCCGTGGCGATTGGCGAAGGCTCGCACCCGCAATGCGCCCTCCAGCTTGCTGGCCTCGTAGGCGCCGGCCCGGGTATACACGCGCCTCCAGTCGGCGCCATCCGGATCATCCGGCGAAATTCCCAGCCGTTGCAAGTGCGCGTTGTTTTCCATCATGAAGCCGCTGATCATGACCAGCCGCGCGCCGTTGCGCCGCGCGAGTTCGGCTACCGCCAGCGCGCCATCGACGTTGGTGCGCCGGGCTGCCCGAGGATCGAGGCCCCAGGCGAAAGTGGCGCCAAGATGCACCACCACATTGATGTCCGGCGGCTCGCCCTGAAGACCCAGCGCGGGCAAGTCGAGGTCGCCGGCCATGCCGGCCAGCAGCTTTCCATCGCCGCCGAGATCATCGATCCGCCGCCGCAGCGTCTGCAGCCGATCGGGACGGCGCATCAATGCCAGCACCGGGTTTCCTTGCGCGGTCAGTGCCGCTGCCAGATGTCGCCCGATGAAACCGGTAGCCCCTGTAATCAAAGTAGTCATTCTGTTCTCGCATCTCGCCAAGTTGAAGTAAAAGCCATGCTAAAGTGTAGAGGGCGCTCTACAGTCAAGAGGAATTTCAATGCGTATTGCCGAATTGGAAAGTCGAACCGGGCTTGGGCGTCATTCGCTGCGTTTTTACGAGCGCGAGGGGTTGCTGGCCGGTGTGCGCCGAGGTCCGAACAATTATCGTGACTATCCCGAATCGGCGGTCAAGGACGCCACCTTGCTGCGGCAACTGCAGTCGCTAGGCTTCTCGCTGCAAGAGATCCGGGAAGTGCTGGACGCGATGCGCGCCGGAAGCATTGATTGCGCGGCGGGCGCCCGCATGATGGCGACAAAACGCGCCAAGATCGAAGCGCAAATTGCGGATCTGCGAAAGGTGAGCAAGATACTGATGCGAGAGCAGCAGCGTTTGGAAGAGAGCTTTGCGCAGCAGGAAATCAAGCGTGGTAATTAAAAAGCTTGGCTTCCAACAGCGCGAACTAATGAAGGCGGGTAGGAGTGCTCCCTCTCCCGCGAGCGGGAGAGGGTTGGGGAGAGGGTACGCGCCAAGACGTCATGCCCGATTCATCAAGGGCGCCACTGTAGTCAGTTGTGAAAACCTCGTTCTTGCGAACGCACTTAAAACAGTGTTTGAGTTCCCGGCCACAGGAACAGGAAGTACACCCCCCCCGCGCCGCTTAAGCGCCATGCCAGAGGTCCAGCATCCATCAGTGAAAAAAGACGAGATTCAGAGCCAGTCCTCTTTACTCTTCAGCAACTGAAATTCAAAAGACCGGCATCGCCTTGTTCTCTCTTCATGCAAATTAAAGGATACTTCTCCCTTTGCCTCCGACATTACGATGAAGATCTGCTATCTGGACTATGATGCCGTGCTGCATGACGGCAATGTACTGCGCAATCGCACCCGTGGCATGTATATCAAGACGCCCGGCCGCATATTCTTTGAATGGATGCCGATTCTCGATGACTTGCTCGCGCCCTATCCGGACCTGAAGATCGTTTTGTCGACCACCTGGGTTCGTGAGTTGGGGTTCAATGAAGCGAAACATGAATTGTCGGCATCGCTGCAAGAGCGGGTGATCGGCTCGACCTTCCTGCATCCGAAAATTGTCAAAGTGGATTTCGACACCATGCCGCGCGGCATGCAGATCTGGGGCGACGTAGAGCGGCGCAAGCCGGCCCACTGGTTTGCGCTCGATGACGACGCATTCGGCTGGCCGGCCTGGTGCAAGGAACATTTGATCCAGACCAGCGATCAATCGGGCTTGAGCGATCCGGCGGTGCGGGAACGAGTCCGCCAGAGACTGGCGGAAATGCATGGTGTCACCGGCGCGAATTGAACGGGGCTGCAACCGCATGATGTAGATCGCAAAGACGCTTGCCGGTCCCGCAAATCATAGTGGACGGGCCACCGGTTGCGGCACTATCAAGCATGCCGGACAAAACGATTCCGAAGGCCCGCCTCGCCGTACCGTCGTACTATTTGTGCTGTGCCGCGATCAATAGCGGCCATCGCATCGCTCCCTATTTCAATGCGGCCGAGGCGAATTTCTTGTTCATCCAGTCGAAAAAATCCGCATGCCAGAGCGTTTGCGCACCGAGCTGGCAATGTTCGGAGCCGCCCGATTCACGGTCGTACACGACAGTCGTGACACTGCGCGCATTCTTTAGCCGCCGCTGGAAATCATCTACCTGATGAACCGGAATGAAGTGATCGTTTTCACCTGCAAGGATCAAGACATCCGCCTTGATCCGGTGCGCCACCTTCTCCAGCGTATAGGCGCGAAACGCATCCAGTGTTCCCATCGCACTCTTGGTGTTCATCACCCACATGCCGTTGCTGACGCCCCACGCAAATCCGGGCGATAGCGCGGCCTTGGCCTTGACCAGCATCTGCACGAACCCGCCGAATCCGTTTTCGTGGAGTTTCAGGACAAACAGCGGAACCGCTAACTGGAGCAATTCGCATCCGCGTCGCATATCGTAGTCGCACTAAAAGGAAATACGCTGCCCGACCTGGTCCAGCGCAGTTTGGCCAAGCTGGGCAAGTCGCTGACGATCAGCGTGCAGGTACCGCACATACTGCCGGCGCCGGTCATTGTCGCAAGGTCAAACCATGTCGCCACGCTTCCAAGCCGCGTGGCGGCGATCTATACCAAGAGCCTGGACGTGAAAATGTTCAAGATACCGTTCGCGTTCCCCGCATATGAAGTCTCGATGACCTGGCATGAGCGTACGCATCTGGATCCCGCAGGCACCTGGTTACGCGGCTTCATAAAAAAGGTATGCGACGCGATTTGAGATGAATCGATTCACAGCTAAATTTGTGACATAGTAAGACTAGAGCAAGATGAATTTTTTCATTCCATCTTGGCGAAATCAATGAGTCGATCAAGAAATGCGAGGCATTTGTGCGAGCTGGATATTTCGAACATCATCCAGAATGCTTAGGCCGGGTTGAAGCGCTATGGGCTTTCCGTTCATCGGAACGAGCTCATCACAAAGTGCTTCCGGATGGACGCATCGATCTTTTGACGCGATTCAAGCTTGGCCGCAACGGCGCAATCTCGAATATTCGGCTCATTATCGCCGGACCGGCAAAGCGTTTTTCGACAGTATTCGCGGATATCCACACCGGACTCCTTGGCGTACGGTTCCACCCCGGTTGGGGTGGCGCCTGTCTAGGCATTGATGCGGCCGCCCTGCGTGAAAACGTATTGCTCGGCGACGAAGCCATCCGCTCAATGAAAGGCCGGGCTGAGGCGCTGTTGCGCGCGCGGACAATCGAAGCGTTACGGACGGCGTTGCTCGACACTGCCCGGGAATTAGCTGCCGGGGTGCGGCTTGACGGACGATTCGCGCGAACGATCGCCGCTATCGAACTGCTGCAGCATTACGAAGGGAGATGTTCCGTAGAATTCCTCGCCCGCAGTGCCGAAGTGAGCGTGCGTACCCTGAGCAGGAATGTGTCCGATGCTGCCGGACTGTCGGTCAAATCCCTCGCTGCCGTCTTTCGCTTCCAGAAATCCATGCGCGCATTGCGCCTCGACCCATTCATTAGCTTGGCCAATCTCGCTGCCGACGCGGGATACAGCGATCAGTCTCACATGACGCGCGAATTTCGAGAGCTGGGAGGCTTTACGCCGGGCTCCCGCCCGAATCTACCGGTCATCAATATACCGAGATCGTGACCGATTTGTTCAATACGCTTGATCCGAACGGGAGTAACTTCGCACCTGCACTCCGCTGGCAGGAGTGAAATGCACGCAGTGCTTGAAGTGACCGGCCGGCGCGAGCTTGAGTCGCCGTTGATGCTGCGCCGTACACGTTTTTCCTTAAGGTGCCACATGCACGTACAAAATATTTTCGAAGAGACACGCACCGAAATCCTGCATGCGCTGATGCGCGATTATCCGCTTGCTTCCGTGGTAACGATGACCGAGGAAGGAATGGACGCCAACAATATACCGTTTGAACTGGATTCGTCGGCAGGCGCGCTTGGCACTCTGCGCTGCCACGTCGGCAGGTCGAATCCGATCTGGCAAAGCTTTCGAAATGATCCGCAAATTCTAACGATATTCCAAGGGCCGAATGCCTACATCTCGCCGCGGTGGTATATCAATGGCCAGAAAAGCCGCAGAGTATTCCCAAGTTGGAACTATGCGGTCGTCCATGCATATGGCGTAATGCAAGTGATCGACGACAGGGCATGGCTTCTTGAGCACCTTTCCAGATTGGCTTCACATAATGAGAAAAGTCTTCCGTCGCCATGGCAGCTTCAGGAAGCATCGCCGGAGTTCGCCGAACAAGCAGTAGCGAACATCATCGGCCTGGAGATCAGTATTACCAAGCTTGTCGGCAAATGGCAGGTAAGCCAGCAGCGGACCGCCGCCGATCGGGAAAGCGTATCGAATGCTCTATTGGCTCGGCCGAACGACGTGTCGGCTGCTACTGCCGAACTGATACGTCGAGTCGACCATCACCTATAGCTACGCGCGTGGTCGGTTTTCGGCTGACAGGGAAAAACTCTATAAGAATTAAAAAGGTCAGCATCGCGCTGTTTTTGGATTTTCACGTCAAACGATGTTGACCCCGTAGCTTTTCAACTTCTTCGGCCCGTCTTTCGCTTCTTCCGATGTCTCTGAAGTCATGTAAGTGATTAGCTGGGTGATCTATCAGGCCCAAGCTTGATCCAAATTTGCGTGCAACGCCGCCATCGAAATGTCATCGCTATACCTGAACTCGGACGCGACCAGATCGATTGACTGGATACAAAAATCCCCAACATTCCTTAAACGGTGACGGCCTTTAATAATTCATGCCCGAGTTACTGCGGCGCAGCATATTCATGAGCGCGACTTCATCGATGATGCGCGGATCCAGGATCCATCGCCATCGCAGCTGATACGGACCGGACGGAGTTTCGGGCTCGCGCATCGATATTGCACAGTATTAGTACGGTATGGAAGTCTTCCGCATTAACGTCCATCATGACGATAGCCGAATTCAGCCGGCCGGGATGTACTTCAAACTGCCGATTGCCGGATCTTTGAACAGCGAAATCCCGCAAAGGGTGAGATGGCGCAAAGCCGATGCACATGCAAAGTCGACGCATCGGTCAATCAAAAAAACGCAAGGAGGATGACATGGGAATTGCAACGAACAATCGCATAAGGCGACTTCACTGACGGCCGCCGCGCCGGCACTTGGCGCTTGCGGTGACGGACCAAGTGAAGATGGGAACGCCGCATCGGCTTGAATGCCTTGCCTGCCCGGATGACGGCGCCGGAATCCGGAACATCACGATTCTGATGCAGTGGTCCGCGATTTTTGCGCGGCCAACCCGTGCATCGTTACCGGTAAGTCGTGCAAATCGCGTGACATGTAGTGGATAAAAAGCAGACGCAGTCCGGTTGACTATTCAATCGCCTGCCAAGCAATCCATCACTTTTTTAAAACGATTCAAACGATTCAATAGAGGAAAAGACAAATGACGATTCAATTCCGCCCTTTGGTTCTCGCATTCTCAATGACAGCCGCTTTTGCTGCTCCTTCCGCCAGCGCGGAGAACATCAAGATTGCCTATATCGATGCAGTGACCGGTCCCTTCGCCCCGCTGATCAAAAATTCGATCAACAGTTTCGAAATGTTTATCGATCAGGCCAACAAGCAAAAGTGGGCCGGCAATAATACCTTTGAACTTGTGGTCATGGACGGCAAGGGGAGCCCGCAGGAATCGCTTAATCAACTCAAATCCGCGACCGACCAAGGTATCCGCTACGTGATTCACCAGGTCGGCTCCGGCGTTGCACTGGCCATGATCGATGCGGTTAACAAGCACAATCAGCGCAACCCGGGCAAGGAAGTGGTCTACTTCAACGGCGCGGCGATTGACCCCGACCTCACCAACAGCAAGTGCAGCTTCTGGCATTTCCGTTTCGATGCAAACACTGACATGAAGATGGAAGGAATCACCAGCGAACTGGCAAAAGACAAGAGCATCAAGAAAGTCTATGTCATCGGTCAGAACTATGCGCATGGCCACCAGTTTTCAAAAGCCGCCAAAGAGATGCTGCAGCGGAAGCGTCCCGACATCGAAATCGTCGGCGATGATTTGCATCCGATCGGGCAGGTAAAAGACTTCTCGCCGTATGTCGCGAAAATCAAGGCATCGGGTGCGGATACGGTGCTCACCGGTAACTGGGGCACCGACTTGAGCTTGTTGGTCAAGTCCGCTAAAGACGCCAGCCTGAACACCAACTTCTATACGTTCTACGCGTTCTTCGATGGCACGCCGACCGCAATGGGAGCAAATGCCGCAGACCGCGTCAAGATGATCGCCTACTGGCACAATAACGCCGAAGCCAATCCAGCCAATGTCGAAGTCATCAACGGCTTCAAGAAAAAATACAAACTGGATTTCGAATGGATGGGCGCCGAAAGCATCATCGGCATGTTGTCCAAGGCCGTCAAGGAAACCAAATCGAGCGACCCGACTAAAGTGGCCTATGCATTGGAAGGCATGAAATTCAAAGGCTTGAGCGGTGAAGTGGAAATGCGCAAGACCGATCATCAACTGCAAGAGCCTTTGTACATCGCGACCTGGACCAAAGCCGGCGGCCCTGGTGTCAAGAATGATTCGGAGAATACCGGCTACGGCTGGAAGACCGATGTCAAACTTGAACCGTTCATCGCATCGCAGCCTACATCGTGCCAGATGAAGCGTCCTGCAAAACCAAAATAAGCCTATTGAGATAATGGGTTTTTGAAATTGAAATCCCCTCGATTACAGAATGATCGAGGGGATTTTTTTATGCGAAGCGTATGGATCGCAGCTTGGAGTTGGGCTTTGCGTTGTGCTTCTCCACGAATACCAGGTCTTGCAAACTCGCTATGCAATGGCAAGACCTGATTCCGTTTGTTTCCGCAATGACTTCGAAATGCATGCCGACTTTATCAGTCGGGGTTTTTTTGCTCTTTCTTCATTTGGCCCGGGGGCTTGCCTGCTCCGCGGCCCGGTGGATTGTGGTCCCGTGCGTAGCCGGAAGCGCCGGGCGCCGGTTTAGCCTTGCTGCCGGATGAACCGGACGAACTGGTCCCGCTTGGTCCGCTAGCCGTGGCGCTGGCGCCGACGCCCGTCGAGCGGCTGGCGGTGCTGCCCTCGTCGTTTTGCGTCGTGGCGGACGAGCCGCCGGTGCCCAGCGTCGATGCCGCTACACCGCTGCCCGCCGTGGCGCTGCCACCGGTGCCGACGGTGCTGCCGCTGCCCGACCCGGAACCGCCGGCGGTTCCTTCAGTGTTGGTCGTGGTAGCGCTTTGAGCCTTGCGCACGCCTGTGCCGCCATCGGCATGCCGGCGTGCTGCCATACCGCTGCTCTCTGTCGTACTGTCAGCGCTCGTGCCGGCGGTCTGTGCATGAACCGCCATGGTGGCCGCCAGCGCAACCGCGCCGGCTATCAGGTTTGAGGCTAATCTGCTATTCATATAAATTTTCCTTTAACGTTTTTGCTGCTTACCCTTTGGATCCTTCATTCCGGGATTGACGATGCTGCAGTCGTCAACCTGTCGAGCCGCTGCTGCCGCCGAAGACCCGCTCGATCCATTCGAACTTCCGGCAGCCGCAACCGGCCCGGAAGAACGGCCTGTCGTTGCGGTCGATGAACTGGAAACTCCATTGCCCGACTGCACGGTCACCGAGGAGCCGTCCGGCATGGTCGTCGATCCTGACAAGCCGCCGGGACCGGTGGTCACGCTGCTGGAGAGCCCGCAATTTACAAGCTCGCATTCCTTGCTCGCGCTTGCACCGCGTTTCTTTCCGTCGCGCTTGGCCCGGGTAGTCACGGCGGAACTTTGCGTGCCGGCGGCGGTTGAGGATGTGCTTCCTGTTGTTGCGCACGGATCCTGTGGCCGCCGCTCCGTTCCCGCTCCGTAGGCCGGTAATGCGAGGATAGAAATCACTACGGCAGCGCTCGACGCGAGCATGCCCAAAGGGAGTGCAGTTACATACTTCATGGTTTTTTGCGTGTGAATTGATCCTCCCCTGTGCAAGGGAGGATCATGGGCTTCAATTAGCAGTGATCCTGCTTTTCCAGTCCTGGAGGGCAATCGTTGCTCTTGCCGCGACTGAGCGTGCCGCGGTCCTTCTTCGCCTTCTTGGATTGTCGATTGGTGGTGGCGTCGGAACCCGCAGCGCTGCCGCCGGCACCTACGCTTGAACCGGTGGTAGCACTACCGGCCGCGCTGCCACCGGTACCGAGTGTGCTCGACGATCCCGAGCCAGTGTCGCTGGAACCTGCCGCGCTGCCGCCGGCGCCTACGGCCGCTCCTGTCGAGCCGCCGCCCGCCGTGCTGCCACCAGTGCCCAAGGTGCTGGACGTTCCAGCGCCGGCACTACCAGAACCTGAACCTGCGGAGCTGCCGCCGGTACCCAGTGTCGAACCGGTCGAGCCGCTTCCAGCCGTGCTGCCACCGGTGCCCAGCGTGCTGGATGATCCAGAGCCCGTGTCGCTGGCACCGGCGGAGCTGCCGCCGGTGCCCAATGTCGAGCCGGTCGAACCGCCGCCTGCTGTACTGCCACCCGTGCCTAAGGTGCTGGACGTTCCCGCACCTGCGGCGCTACCGCCGGTACCCAAGGTCGAACTGGTTGTGCCGCCACCTGCTGCGCTGCCGCCAGTGCCCAGTGTGGTGCTTGATTGCGCATAGGCAATGACCGGACTTCCGGCGATAAGGGCAGCGGCAAGGATTGAAGTTCTGAAGTTTTTTAATCGCATTCCATTCTCCTTTAAATTGCTTGGATGACATCACCGATTTAAAAGCAGTGCGGTTCATTCCAAGCGATACAAGTTTCTCAATTGTCACTTTCGCGTGATGTAGCAGATTGACAATAAGAAAGCTGGAGGGGTTCCGACATGCCTTGTAACAAATTGTCAGCAGTTTCGAAATCAGCGGCTACCGTACGCAATCCCGCGCTCCGAATTAACTTGGCCACGTGGAACAAAATTGCGAAATGATCGAGTCGAGCGATCACCCATATGGATGCATGATGTTTCAAGAGCGGAACAAATTGGCCGCTGACCTTCGACGTGCTTGCGCAAACACAATAAGCGGCCCGGAGAATTCCTTTACTTTGAATTCCAGCTATTGATGCGGCATGAATAAGTATGGAGCCGCATCCCCTCACCCCGACCCTCTCCCAGAGGGAGAGGGTGAGAAATGGGCACGATGAAATAGAGACTTCATCGTGCCGGATCAATAAGAATCAGCCCTAAGATCATTCCGCCGGTGGAGGGAAATGTGCTTTTGATAGCGGTAGTGGCGTTTATTGGCGTCGTTTTACTGCTGCTGGTCGTCATCTGGTCGATACGGCGTCACCGCGATCCAAGATTGCATATCGAATGCAGTTTGCCTGTCGACGAACTTATTCCTACTCTTGCCGGCCTGACGCTCAGCACAGCCGTGGCCGGCAATTCCGTCGAAATCTTTGAGAACGGCGCTTTTTTTGACGTACTCCTGCAGGCAATTCAATCGGCACAACGGACAGTGCATTTTGAAACCTTCCTGTGGAAGGAAGGCGTGCTTGGTCAGCGCGTGGCAGACGCGCTGTCGGAGCGGGCGCGCGCAGGCAAGCGCGTGCGCGTACTGCTCGACGCGACCGGTTCCAGAAAACTAGGAAAAGCCGCTCGACGCCAAATGAAAGACGCTGGATGCAAGCTCGTTTTTTTCCATGAAAAGACGTTACGCAACATCGGTGTGCTGAACGACCGCAATCATCGCAAGCTCGTCGTCATCGATGGCCGTGAAGCGTTCGTCGGCGGCCATTGCATTGTAGATAGCTGGTTGGGAGACGCGCAAGACAACGAACACTTCGCCGACCTCAGTTTGGGATTGAGAGGCCCCATCGTCAACAGCGTGCAGTCCGCATTCAGCGAGAACTGGGTCGGGCAAACAGGAGAGTTATTGGTCGGCGACGATGTGTTCCCGGCCCTAGAGCCGGCTGGCGACGTGTTGATCCATGCGGCATACGTGAAGCCGGAAGGCTCCGCACCCGCGGTGAAGCTTCTTCACCATACCGCGATTTGCGTCGCCCACAAGAGAATCTGGATCCAGAATCCCTATTTCATTCCGGAACCTGAAGCAATCGACGCATTCGGAGACGCCGTTTCCCGCGGCGTCGACGTCCGCGTGATGATGCCCTCGACTAGCGGGTCCGATAACCCGATAGTGCAACATGCGAGTCACCGCAACTTCGAAAAACTTCTCCGGTGCGGCGTGCGCCTGTTCGAGTATCCCCACACGCTTTTGCACCAGAAGGTAATGACCATCGATGGTGTGTGGAGTGCCGTTGGTTCAAGCAACTTCGACGACCGGTCTTTCGAAACCAATGACGAAATCACGCTCGGGATCAGGGATGCGGCAACGGCGCGGAAGCTTGATGCCGTATTCGAAAAATATGCGCCGCAGTGCAGGGAAATCAAGCTGGAAGCATGGCGCAAGCGCGGCCCGTGGCACAAGCTGAAAGACAATGTGTTCTATGTGATCAACGAACTCCTGTGATCCAAGGAAGGTGGACGGTTCGAGCACCGCTCATTCCATCGATGAGGCAAAATGCAAGACCTGACGTCGGGACTGCCCATCGTCCCGGCTGCGAACTCCATTTCGCCTTTCCACTCCAACTGTTCTTGTGACTTGAAAGCGTTTTCAAAATGATGAATCGAGACAATCCCGTTTGGCTGATTACCGGCTGTTCCACCGGCTTCGGCCGCGAACTCGCGAAACTCGTGTTGGCGCGCGGCTGGCGTGCCGTCGTCACTGCGCGTGATCCGTCCACAGTGGCGGATATCGCCGAAGGTCACGCCGATCGGGCGCTGGTCCTGCCGCTCGACGTCACGCAATGCGCGCAGATCGATGAGGTGGTCGCGAAGACGATGCAGCAGTTCGGCTCCATCGATGCACTGGTCAATAATGCCGGCTACGGCTATCTCGCGGCGATCGAAGAGGGCGAGGACGAGGCCGTGCGCGCAATGTTTGAAACCAACGTGTTCGGGCTGATCGACATGACCAAGGCGGTGCTGCCGGTCATGCGTGCGCAACGCAGCGGGATCATCGTCACTGTCTCGTCGGTTGGCGGCATCAGGAGCGCGCCGGGCATGGGCTACTATAACGGCACCAAATTCGCGGTCGAAGGCATTTCCGAAGCACTTGCACTGGAAGTGAAACCGCTGGGCATCGATGTGCTAATCGTTGAGCCCGGTCCGTTCCGCACCAACTGGTCGGGTGCATCGATCAAGCAATCGGCGACGCAAATCGACGCCTATGCTGCGACCGCCGGCGAGCGCCGCAAGCAAATCGCGGCGCGCAGCGGCAGCCAGGCCGGGGATCCGGTGCGGGGCGCGCAGGCGATCATCGACGCCGCACTGTCAGACAATCCGCCGCTACGCCTGTTGCTCGGCAAGGCCGCGCTCGAATTCGCCCGCAAGAAAATCGATTCGATGCGCAGCGATTTCGATGCGTGGGAATCGATGACCGTGGGCGCCGACTTTCCAGACAATGCGAGTTGAAGCAAGACTTGGTTCTTCTTCCAATTGCGACTAGCTCTTCCTTTTGCCGCCCAATCCTCTCTAGCCGGCTGATACCGGAACCTGCCAAGTTCCGGTATTTCCCCAATATTAAATAACCAGCTTGGCAGCTTTAATCGAAAAAATACGACGGTAAAACGTCAGCAGCGCGGCGGAATGCATTAGTATGCCGTTTTGCTGCAATGTTTCCATTTTTTCAACTTTAGAAGGGTAATCATGTCGTTGAACTTCAAAATGCTGGTATTGGCCGGCGTCGCCGTTATCGCTGGTTGCGCCAGCCAGCAGCCGACACAAAATTCAGCAGCGGCGGCAAATGAGCCTGTTACAAAACCGCAAACTTCAGCAATCGCGGCAAATGAGACGCCTGTCAAATCGCGACGTTCCACAACGCCCGGCGCGCGTGTCGTGAAGTCGAAGAATGGCGATTTCGATGGCGAGGTAATCGGTACGGCGGCCCCGCAAAGCAAGTTTTCCAAGCTGCAAATTGGCATGTCCACGCGCGAAGTGTCGAACCTGATCGGCGTTGCGGATGATGAACTCCGGCACGAAACCGGCAAGCGCTGGATTCCATTCTATTTCGGTGGCGACGTGCAACGCGTGCAATCATTTTATAAAGGGGAGGGATGCCTTACCTTCACTGCAGGAAACCAGTTCGGCGCAGGTGGCAGAAAGCTGATCCGGATTCATGTGGATCCGAAAAACGAATGTTTCGCCGGGTAACTTCATTGCATGTGGCGGTCCGGCAGACCGCGCTATTGAACCGGGGGATGTAACTTGCCGGATTTGGTCCGGCAAGTTTTCAGAATAGGGCTCCCACTAATGGGGGGTCTCATGATTGAAACGTACATTAAATTAGCGCTCGCATCTCTTTCATGGTCCTGAGTCTCTGCTCAGTTAAAGTCGTGTAACGAATCCTCTCGAAAAACCGCGTCAAGAGCCGCTGTAACCAACCCACACCGTTGGGTCGCAGTTCCTCATCATCAAGCCTCCCTCAAGCCGCATGAACGTTCGTCGGCAAATGTATCTAATCCAATCGAGCGACAAGCAAGGAGTTGTCCGCTGCTTCATTCTGAAAGGAAAGTTGCAATGAAAAATCCATGGACCAAGAAGAACCCTCTGCTGAGCATGTGGCTCAGCGGAGCCAACGCCGTGGCCGGTAGCGCCCGCAGTCGCGGCACGGCAGCATTGAAAAGGCAGGCGCGCTCGGAAATGACCAAAGGCATGAAGCAGGTGACCGATTTCTGGACTGGCGCGATGGTGCCGACAGCGCCGAAGAAAAAGAAACGGCGCTAGCTGCTACTTGGAAAATAACGTAAGGGCCAGGCCTGGCCCTAAGTTTCTACAGGAGGTTGCGGGCCGGATTGAGAATGGTTGCCGGCAAATCGGTACCGACTGCTTAGCAACGCGACTGCCCTTCGATGCCTCGCACGGAAATGCATCTGAGACGGCGCGCTGTTTGAACGAATGAGACGGCAATCGCTGTGAATAAATTGCGAATTGCTTCGTCGCGCAATAGTTGAGCACGCCGTTCGTAATATTCAAGATCGATGCCGCGTAAGGGTGATGTTGACTTGTTCATGATTTAATCCTTATTCAAAGCAATTTGCCGGACACAAACCGGAACGCTTGCGTGCGTCCCTGGTAACCCCAATCCTCCGCGTCCACCTCGTGAATCACCACGTAGCTCGCGGAATGCAGCGTGCCGAAAATTTTTTCCAGTACCGCGAAAGCACGCGCGACGTATTCCTCCTTTTCGTCTTTTGTATTCGTCCCTCTGGTTATCTTGATGTCGAGGTAAACACTTTGCCGTTCAGTTTCGGCAACCGGTGTGCCGCCGATGAACCAGGAAGCGGGGTCGATGTATTCCACAGTCACGGCCGTCAGCTCTCGCTTTTTCCTTAAAATTTCAGCCGTGATTTCGGTCAGCGCGGCGGCTACAAGGCGGGACGTTTCCACGGAAGGTGCGGCACTTAATTTGATGTTCAGGTAAGGCATGCCGATCTCCAAAGTTTGTTGACAGGCTCAATGTACGACAGCACAATGTATTTGATAAACGAATTATTTCAATGTTATCTATTTACAAATCGAATACATAATGCAAACCAGAAATTTCGACATTGACCTGCTGCGCAGTTTTGCTGCTGTCGCGGACACCGGCAGCTTCACGATTGCGGGCGAAATCGTCGCGCGCAGTCAATCGGCCGTCAGCATCCAGATCAAGCGACTGGAAGAATCGGTTGGCTGCAAGATTTTTGAGCGCACCAGCCGTTCGCTGGCGCTGACACCGGCCGGTGAAACCCTGCTCGGCTATGCCCGGCGCTTGCTGGAGCTGAACGACGAATCGTTTCGTCGCATGACCGAGCCGGCAGTGGCCGGAGAAATTAGCCTGGGCGTGACGGAGTATTTCGTGCCGGGGGAACTCGCGAAAATCCTGGCGCGGTTTGCGGCTGTTTATCCGGATGTGCATCTGGACGTAAGAATGGGGCTTTCGCGCGACTTGCACAGCGCGATCAGCGCAGGCGAGCTGGATGCGGCGATCGTACGCATTGCGCCGCGCGAACAACGCAAGGCAATCTGGAGCGAGCCGCAACAATGGGTTGCGCGCCAGGACTTCGTGCTCGAAAAAGGCGCGGTTCTGCCGCTGGCCGTGCTTCCGCCGGGCTGCATTCTGCGCGAATATGCCGTCGACGCACTGAAGAAAGCACGTCAACCATGCCGCATCACCTTCACCAGTTCCAGCATGTCCGGCGTGCAGGCAGCAGTGCTGGCCGGCCTCGGCGTATCGATTGTGCCGCGTTCATCTGTATTGACAGGCATGCGGGTGCTCCCAAGGAGCAAGCTTTTCCCGGATCCGGGACATTTGGAAGTCGGCATACTGCGCGCGCCCGGTGCGCAGCAGGACATCATTACTGCGCTGGAAAATATCGTGCACCAAACATTGAGCCTGCTTACGATCACACGACCGGCAGCGCTATAGATTCAAAACGTATAGGCGACCCGTGAGCCATGAACAGGCAGGTAAGGCGCGCGAAAGAAGATTACGAGAGCCGTCGCAAATGTGACCCCACATCATTGCTTGCGATTACGGCCGTCGGATTCAGCCAGCTCTTGCTTGCGCGGGAAAAATTCAATCCCGGTTCGGCGTACCAGTTCCTCGTATGAAATCGGCTTACCGGCACGGGCTTGATTATTGTTCTCGATCCAGTGCGCCCATGCACGTTCCGACGTCGCGTCATAAACCAGCTTGTACAGATATTTCGGTACCCATACCTTGCCTGGGCCGACAGTCTCCGGTTGACTGCCATACACCGGGCCGGTAATCACATAAACATCGCCTTTGGCGCGCATTACATATTGTCGGGTCGCCTTTTCGATGCCGGCCCATGATCTTTGGTTGTTGACTGGAGCTTGCGGCACCATGTTGGCCAAGGAAAAGCTCTGGGCCATGGCCTGCGCGGTCGGCATGTTGGCCGCGGGAGCCATATGGCCGCGGTCGAACCCCGAACCCTTGTAGTCCGCAAGTTGCGCACGTTCCGCGCCAGGCAGGCGTGCATCGGCAAAAAAGCGGTTGGTCCGCTTTTCATCCTTCGCATCGTTTAACTGGGCTTTGTTAAGCCGCTCCGCCACGAACACCGGTGTCTTGGTAACGCCGGAATGAAAGACTGCGAACGCTTCGTAACACAGTGCTCGCGACGAAAGCCGCTGGCGCTGGGGCAAGGCAGGCGATGCGCCGTCCACGAAGAAATGGGGACAATCCCGGAAGTCGGCTGCTTTGGCTGGGGATTCTTTCGAAGATGCGGTGAAGCTTAAGGCGAACAGCAGGACTGCGGCTACGTGTTGCTTGACGTACATGATTCAAACTTCTTTCTGATGTTGTGGCGAAACAATTTCCGTGCGGCATAATAATTCATTTGAGCAACATGCTGTGGCATTGTCACAATTTGAAATAAGTGATGCCGCCTCGGCAACCGCAGAGCCGGATCGCGGCCGGAAGTAAACACCGGTCAAGCGAAGGCCTGATATCGAGCGAGGACGCTGGTGGGCGTGGTGTATTTGGAAAACTGACCGCAGCAGCGGCAAGAGAAGCCGGACTGTATGAAGAAGCGGTGCCGGATGCCGTCATCATCCTGATTTTTGTCACCTTCCCAGCGGAACCGCTGCTGAGAAAATGGGCGGACAAGCGCCTGGGCGGGCCGGCGCGCTAACAGCCAGTCTTGTTATTTCAACCTCATGAACCCTGACTGGACGGACTGCTATTGATTCACATACGGCCGGTCATCGCGACGGCGGACCCGTTCGTTCGGCCACGTGGCAAAGGCGAAAATCCAGAGTGCGATGATGTTGACGACGGGGATCAGCGATATCAAAGCCCAGGCCCCGGAATAACCGGCCTTGCTGATGATGCGCCACATCGGCACCAGGAAAACAGCCCAGAACAAAAGCATGCCGGCACCTTGCCAAAAACTAAATGTGTCCATCATCATTTCATTTCTCCTTATGCTGATCTTTGTGGTGACAGGCGCAAATGCGTCTACTGCCATTAGGTGGAAATCACGAGCGTTAGTTGTCGGAAGCATCAAATTTTTCATCTGCTGACCAGACCTGCGCCTGAGTTTCGTCTGCAGAAAGGCGCACCACGTTTCCCGGCGGTGCTGGTACGCGAAGATCAAAAACACATAGTCAGGATCAAGACCGACCTGAACTCAACCCTCCTTAGTTCAGGCATACAAGCTGGATTCGGGATTGATAACCAAGTAACGCGAGAGGGGTGTTTCCGCGTCATCGTCATCAGCATATTGATATCGGCTGAAGCCTGAACATTTCGATCTCATGCGCTTGATGTGCGTCAAGGAGAGGGCTTGGCGCTGGAGTATCTGTAGGCTGTAAGGTGGTTTGGCTTGATCAGGGCAAGCAAAGACTCTCCTGTCACTACAACAAATTGTAAATGCCAGAGTGAATCGGCCCGGAAATTCCAGACACTTGAAAGTCTTGCGAAACACTGCTTTTCAAAACTGAGCAGTGACCAGTTCTGCGTATGGAAAAACGGCACCTTTCAAGGAGAGCCTCCATGATTACTGACCTTCTCTTCTATGAAGCATCAGGTGGGCTGGGAGAGTTTTACACGACAGATAACGGCAGTATCAACTTGCTCCAGCAGAATACCGGTTGGCGCACCGATTGGACTCAAATAATTCCCGGCAATTTCGGCGGAAAAGGCCTTACCGATCTTCTCTTCTATGAGGCTTCGACGGGGACGGGACAATTCTATTCGGTTGATGGAATAGGCGGCATCTCTCTCTTGCGTGAGTATACGGACTGGCGCGGAAGCTGGACTCATATTATTCCCGGTAATTTTGGCGGCGATGGACGCACCGACCTGCTCTTCTACGACGCTGCGGCACGGACCGGGGAGTTCTATACCGTCACAGGGCCGGGCCAAATCAGTTTGCTTCGATCCCACACGAATTGGCGCGACAGCTGGACGCAGATTGTCCCCGGTAACTTTGGCGGTAACGCTTTTACCGATCTGCTTTTCTACGATGCGGCGGCAGGAACAGGCGAGTTTTACGCGGTAAATCAAGGCCAGATCAGCCTGCTTCGATCTCACACAAATTGGCGCGCCAGCTGGACCCAGATAGTCCCCGGCAATTTCGGCGGCAACAGCTTTACCGATCTTCTTTTTTACGATGCCGGAGCGGGGACTGGTGAGTTCTACACCACGAATCAAGGTCAAATCAGCCTGCTTCATCAGTACACCGATTGGCGCGGTAGTTGGACGAGGATTATTCCGGGCAATTTTGGCGGAAACAGTTTTACCGATCTTCTCTTTTATGAAGCGGCGACCGGCACCGGTGAGTTCTACACAACCAATCAAGGCCACATCAGCTTGCTTAACCAGCAAACAAACTGGCGCAGGAGCTGGACTCAGATCGTCCCGGCGCTCTTTGCCCCGTTACAGGCGGTTCGGCTTCACATCAAGGTGCTGTTTACGCCCCCGTCTTCGATAGCGTCGCAGGTTTCCGACATGCGTGAAGTGTATGTGAGCGCCGGGATTCGCGTGGTGGTCGTCTCGACCGAATTCTTAAACTTGCCGCAGCTTCTCGATGTTGACGTCGGATCTTGTGCAGATGGATTCGGAGACAACATCACAGGAGATGTGGCTGAACTGTACAAGAACAGAAAAGGCGTCGGCTCAAATGATCTTGCCATCTACTACGTCCGCTCAACCAATCCGCCATTTGGCGGATGCGCCAAATATCCCGGAGACAAGGCCGGAGCAATAGTCACCAGCAACATAATCAAGTACACGCTCGGTCATGAAGTTGGCCACGTGCTTGGCCTAGGTCATACCAGCAATAAAAAACGTTTAATGTTTGCGGGCCAAAACATTGATCCTCCGCCGGACCTGAACGACGCGGAGAAAGTCAAAATGTTTTTGAGTAAATACACCATCAATCTGTAGGAGGTATTTCCATGCCTGTGACAATGGAGCAAGTGCGCGAGAAACTGGAGCGCATCGAGCCGGACTATACAGAGGCCGCAACGCTCGGTCCGGACGCCATGCCATTTCTTGAGCAACTGGTCAACAGTGATGACCCTCTGTTTGCGCCGAGGGCGGTGCATCTGGCAAGTCTGATCGGCGGCGACAATGCCGTTCGCCTATTGCTCAACGCTGTCCGCAGCCCGGTCACGATCATTCGCGTCCAGGCTGCGGCGGCCGCGCGGAATTTGCCAAATCAAGATGCAGAGAGCATTCTCCTCAAGGCACTGGACGATGCCGATTCCGGCGTGCGCAATTTCGCCCTCAAGTCAATCAAGTCGATGGCTGCGATGCCGGTGGCGATTCAAGAGAAGATCAGGATTCTATCGACTTCCGACCCCGAGCAATTCATCAGGGAATCTTCAAGCGACCTGTTAAAGACAAAAACCCCGCCTCGATAACGGCGCTGCATGACAGTCCACGCGGCAATCAAAGGGGCCGGCGTCTGCCTGTTTTTGTCTTCTCAGGCATCAAGAATAAAACCGATCAACAAACATGCAACAAAAAGGTTGCGCATTGCCGCAGGCCGGCCTAATATGCATCCAGGAGGTTGCATATGACGGATACTGATCGAATTGAAAAGCGTATTGAACTCAACGCACCGGTCTCCCGCGTCTGGCAGGCTTTGACGGATCATCAAGAGTTCGGCGAATGGTTCGGGGTGAAACTGGACGGGCCGTTTGTGCCGGGGCAGGCTTCTCGCGGCCACATCACCTATCCAGGCTATGAACATTTGAAGTGGGAAGCGGTTGTGCAGGAAATGGAGCCGCAAAAACTCTTTTCATTTACCTGGCATCCATACGCCGTCGAGCCCGGCAAGGACTACAGCAGCGAAGCATCGACGCTGGTCGAGTTCAAGCTGGAAAGGACCGCGAACGGCACGCTGCTCTTGCTCACGGAATCCGGCTTCGACAAGATCCCCGGCGAACGTCGCTTCGAAGCATTCCGCATGAACGAAGGCGGCTGGGAAGAACAGATGAAGAATATCGAGCGCCATGTCGGACAGAAGCGTTAGCCGCGCCGCCCGCGATCGAAAGGTCTATGCTCCGGTCTTTTTTGCGCTCGGAGATGAAACGCGGCTGTGGCTGGTTGCTAGACTTTCGAGCGGAACGCCGCAGAGTATTGCCGAGCTGACCGCCGGGTCCAGCCTCACCCGGCAGGCGATCACCAAGCACCTTCGGGTGCTGGAGGACGCGGGACTGGTGCGCAGCATGCGCACCGGCCGCGAAAGCCGCTTTGAATTCGAGCCCAAGCCGGTCAAACAATTGAAAGCCTACCTGGACCAGGTCTCGGAGCAGTGGGACCAAACGCTCGGTAGGCTGAAATCCTTCGTTGAGCGCTGACACCGCTTCAAACAACCGTTTGTCTGGTTTTTTGTCCATGGTTTGCCTGGCGCTGCCAGGTTTGGTGTATTGCCGATGTGACTAACCGATCATGGCCCCCTTTCATTCACTGATTGCGCGGGCAGGCGGCATATTGTCAGCTTTCCGGACATGAATTTTTTGATTTGAATCAGCCTTCTTGTCTCCAGGAAAATAAGGCATCCGCCACATTCCGCGACGCAAAAAAATTGCGGATTAAATTCAGCGGCTATAATCCCCTCAAAATCATATAAATTCGACAATTTTTTGCTCGAATAATCCAGGGAGTCACTGTGGTCGCCTTAACAAATCGCATCCAAATTCCGCCTGCTGAATTCGCAGCCTTCCCCCGTTGGCCGCTGATGGTCCTATCAACCGCGCTCGTCCTGTCAGCCTGCTCCAAGCCGCCCAAACAGGCCGAAGTTATTCGCCCGGTTCGCGCCATTCAATTGGTGGCCAACAATATGGAATCGGTAAGCGAATTTTCCGGCGAGGTGAGAGCTCGTGTTGAATCGAGGCTGGGTTTTCGGATCGGCGGCAAGATCGTAGCGCGCAAGGTTGATATCGGCAGCGCCGTCAAGCGCGGTCAAATACTAATGCAGCTCGATCCTCAAGATTTGCAGTTGCTGCAGGCGCAGTCCAACGCCGGTCTGAAGGCGGCTGAAAACAATCTTTCCATGACACGAGCTGAACTCAAACGTAACCAGGAACTGCGCGAAAAGAAGTTCATCAGCCAGGCAGTATTGGACGCCAGGCAGTCCACGTTCAATGCCGCACAGGCCGGCTATGACCAAGCAGTGGCAGCCTATAAAAATCAATCGAACCAGACCGGATATACCACCCTGACATCGGATTTGGATGGTGTCGTAACCGGCATTGATGCCGAAGTCGGGCAGGTAGTCGCAGCAGGGAATCCAGTAGTGCGGGTAGCGCAATTGGGTGAAAAAGAGATCGTGATCGGCATCCCTGAAGACAAGGTCGAGATGCTGCGCCGTATTAGCGATGTACGCGTGCGTATCTGGGCCAGCCGGCAAGAGGCGATTGCAGGCAAGATTCGTGAATTGTCCCCGATAGCGGATCCGGTCACACGTACCTACACAGCGAAAATTTCAATTCCCAATGCGCCGCCGGAAGTGCGCCTTGGAATGACGGCATACGTGACCTTTACCTCGGAAGCCTCCAAGCCGATGATCACGGTGCCGTTGAGCGCACTGGTTCACGATAAGTCGGCAACCGCATTGTGGGTCGTGGAAAACGGTGCGGTCAAACTGTTTCCGGTTCAAGTTGGCGGGCCGTCGCGCAACGATATCGTCATTACCTCCGGCGTAACGGTTGGACAAACTATTGTTACGGCCGGCGTAAATCTGTTGAAACCGGGTCAGAAAGTGACGATTCTGGGTGCCGATCCGATTGCCAAGGAAAAGATCGTCGCGACCGCCGTCGCGCCGGTGGATGCCGAGAGGGTTTCACCAGTCACGTCGAGCAACCCGGTTTCCGGCATCAGCGAGGCGTCCCCCAAATGAAAGGCGCCTTCAATCTTTCGCGCTGGGCTCTGGAACATATTCCACTCGTACGTTACCTGATTGTCGTGCTGCTGATCGGCGGCATTCTCAGTTATGGAAAATTAGGGCAGGCTGAAGACCCTCCGTTCACTTTCAAGACTATGCTGGTGCGTGCCACATGGCCCGGCGCGACCGCACTGCAAATGGCTGAGCAGGTCACCGACAAACTTGAAAAAAAGTTGCAGGAGACGCCTAACCTCGACAAGATCCGCAGTTACTCAAAACCGGGCGAGATGTTGATCATCGTGGATCTTCGTGATTCGACATTGCCGAAAGAAGTCATTGCATCCTGGTATCAAGTGCGCAAAAAAGTCGGGGATGTTCGGACCAGTCTGCCGCCGGGGGTGAACGGCCCGTTTTTCAATGACGAATTTGGAGAAATATTTGGATCCACTTTCGCGTTGTCCGGCGATGGTTTCACCTACGCCGAAGTCAAGGATTACGCCGATTCCATTCGCCAGCAATTGCTTCGGGTTCCATCTGTCGCCAAGGTCGATATGTTTGGCGTGCAGGAAGAAAAAATCAACATCGAGTTTTCACACAAAAAATTTTCGCAGCTGGGTATTTCGCTCGACGCCATCATCGTTCAATTGAACGCGCAAAATGCGATAGAAGCGACCGGTTTAATGACAACGCCATCCGACAACTTGCAAGTGCGGGTGACGGGCGAGCTAAAGTCGATGCAGGATCTGGAAGCGCTTGAATTACGCGCCAACGGCACTACTTTCCGGCTCGGCGACATTGCCACGATCAAGCGCGAATACAAAGATCCGCCTCAAGAAAAGATGCGCTACAACGGCAAGGAAGTGATCGGCCTCGGCATCTCGATGGAGAAGGGCGGCAACATCATTGACATGGGACAGGACTTGCGGACCACGGTCGAGATGATCAAAGTCAAGCTGCCGGTCGGCATCGAGTTACAGCGTATATCCGATCAACCGAGAATAGTGACGGCGGCAGTCGGCGTATTTGTGCGGACGCTGGCGGAAGCGGTGTTGATCGTGCTGGCAGTCAGTTTTCTGGCTCTCGGGTTGCGCACCAAACCTTTGCGCCTGGATTTTCGTCCCGGCCTGGTGGTGGGGCTGACGATACCGCTGGTGCTGGCGGTAACTTTTTTGTTCATGCGGATATTTGATATCGATTTGCACACCGTTTCGCTCGGCGCGCTGATTATTGCACTCGGACTATTGGTGGACGACGCGATCATTGCAGTCGAGATGATGCTTCGCAAAATGGAAGAAGGCATGTCGCGCTTTGACGCCGCAACCTTTGCCTACACGTCGACCGCAATGCCGATGCTGACCGGGACCCTGATTACGGCGGCGGGATTCTTGCCGATCGGTTTGGCAAAGTCAGCCGCCGGCGAATATACCTTCACGATGTTTTCGGTGAATGCACTGGCGCTGTTGATTTCCTGGTTTGCCGCAGTGTTCTTCACGCCTTATCTGGGCTACGTATTGTTGAAGGTGACTCCGGCCGCCGGCGCCGATGGTCGCCATGAATTATTCAATACCCCTTTTTACAGCCGTTTCCGCAAACTCGTTACCTGGTGTGTGGAGTGGCGCAAGACGACGATTCTGCTCACAATGGCATCGTTTGGTCTGGGCGTTTTCGGTTTCCAATTCATTGAGCAGCAATTCTTTCCAGACTCAACCCGGCCTGAATTGATGGTGGAGCTTTGGATGCCGGAGGGCAGCGCATTTGCTGCAACCGAGGCGCAGGCCAAAAAAATGGAAGCGTTCATTCTTCAACAGGATGGCGTTGAAGGCGTCACCAGTTATGTCGGCGGCGGCAGCCCGCGTTTTTATCTTCCACTGGATCAAATTTTCCCGCAATCCAATGTCTCTCAGATTGTCGTGTTGCCGAAAGACCTCAGGGCACGCGACGCACTGCGTTTGAAAATCGCTGCCGTACTGCAAACGGATTATCCGGAAGTGCGGGGTCGCGTCAAAATATTACCGAACAGCCCGGTGCCTTATCCGGTGCAATTCCGCGTGAGCGGTGCCGAGGTCGCAAAAGTGCGTGTGATCGCCGATCAGGTTAAGGAAATCATGCGTGGCAACCCGTATGCAGTTGGTGTCAACGATAACTGGAACGAATCGATCAAGATGCTGCGCCTCGATCTGGATCAGGATAAGTTGCGCGCATTGGGCATCACCTCACAAACAGTGATGCGTGCAGCAAACACGATATTGACCGGCACCACAATCGGTCAGTACCGGGACAACAATAAACTGATCGATATCGTGATCCGTCAACCGCTTGAAGAGCGTTCAACCATTTCAGCCTTAAATGAGGCAAACATCCAGACTTCCGGCGGCAGGTCCGTGCCATTGTCCCAACTGGCACAAGCTCGCTTTGTATGGGAGCCGGGTGTGTTATGGCGCGAAGGGCGCGAATGGGCGATCACGTTGCAGTCTGATGTCGTGGACGGAATTCAGGGGCCAACAGTCTCCAGTCAGATCAATCAGCAACTTGAAGCCTTGCGCGCGGCGCTTCCCATCGGATACAGGATCGAATTGACCGGTACGGCTTCCGACAGCGGGCGAGCGCAACGGTCGATCACGGCCAATATTCCGCTGGTGATTTTCATTATTTTCACATTGCTGATGCTGCAATTGCATAGTTTTTCGCGGGCTCTGCTGGTATTCCTGACCGGGCCGTTAGGTTTGGCCGGCGCGGCGCTTGCACTTCTGGTGTCGCGGCAGCCCTTCGGCTTTGTGGCACAACTGGGCGTGATCGCACTCTTTGGCATGATCATTCGCAACTCAGTGATTTTGATCGACCAGATCGAGAAGGATATTGCTGCCGGTGCAGCCCCGTGGAACGCGATTGTCGAATCGGTGGTCAGGCGCTTCCGTCCGATTATCCTGACTGCGGCAGCGGCAGTGCTGGCGCTGATCCCGCTGTCGCGTTCGGTATTCTGGGGGCCGATGGCTGCCGCGATCATGGGCGGATTGATTATTGCGACTGCACTGACTTTATTGTTCCTGCCGGCGCTGTATGCGGCATGGTTCAGAGTCAAGAAGCCGATTTGATTATTGATTCGGCTGTAGTTTATTGATTCCGAAGCCACATGCCCCTTCAGAGAAACATCCCGCCCGACGCCTCAATGCGCTGTCCGTTGATCCAGCGTGCACCATCCGACAGCAGCGCGGCAATCACCGGCCCGATATCGTCCGGCACACCGACGCGCCCCAGCGCCGTCTGTGAAGCAAGGGCTTGATTGATCTGCGCATCGTCTCGCACCGTGCCGCCGCCGAAGTCCGTCTCGATGGCGCCGGGAGCGATCGAATTCACGGCAATCCCGCGCGCGCCCAATTCCTTGGCCATGTATTTGCTCAGGACTTCGATCGCACCTTTCATCGCCGCATATGCGCCGTATCCGGGCTGGGTAAAGCGGGTCAGTCCGCTTGACAGGTTCAGGATCCGGCCGCCATCGGCGATCAGGGGCAGAAGCTTCTGCGTGAGAAAGAACGGACCTTTCAGATGGATGTTCATGAGCTGGTCGAACTGGGTTTCGCTGGTGTCCGTGATCGGAGCGTAGACTCCGACCCCCGCGTTGTTTACCAGGAAGTCGAAGCTCTGGCGCTGCCACTTCTGCTGCAGCAGCTGCCGCACCTTCGCCGCAAACGTGTCGAACGACGAGCTTTCGCCCACGTCCAGTTGCAGAGCGGCCGCCTGGCCGCCCAGTCTCTCGATTTCCGCGACCACCTCGGCTGCTTCCGCCTCTCGGGTGCGATAGGTCAGCAGGATTCCGCTTCCCTGCCGCGCGAGGGCGAGTGCCGCGTTTCTACCGAGTCCGCGGCTGCCTCCGGTGATGAGGGTAATTTTGCTGTTCATCGTGTTTTCTCCTTCCGTTGTGGTTGAGCCCGTGTTACAGGCATGAAGGAAGTCTATTGAGATGGAGCCGGAGAACAAAGCCTATAAAAATAGTTACACTGTTCATATAAAATGAACAGTTGGCATGGAGGAGTTTTTGTGATGAACAGGCTGGAAGCGATGCAGATTTTTGTGCGGGTAGCGGAACTGTCCAGCTTCACCCAGGCGGCGGATAGTCTGGGGCTACCGAAGGGCAGTATCTCAAGCGCGATAAAGCAACTGGAAAACATGCTGGGCGCGCGCCTGCTGCACCGGACCACGCGCAAGGTGCAGATGACGCAGGACGGGCTCGCCTTCTACGAACGCAGCAAGGATCTGCTGGCCGACATGGAGGAACTGCAATCCATGTTTCATCAAGGCGCAGCGGCGGTCAGCGGGCGTCTGCGCGTAGACATGCCGAGCGGCGTGGCGAAGACCATGGTGATTCCGCAGCTTCCGACTTTCCTGGACGCCCATCCGAAGGTGGTACTGGAGTTCAGCAGCACGGATCGCCGCGTCGATATCGTACGGGAAGGATTCGACTGCGTGCTGAGAGTCGGTCCGCTGAACGACTCCACCCTGATCGCACGCCCGCTCGGCCACTTCCGCATGACCAACTGCGCCAGCCCGTCCTACCTTGAACGCTACGGCACGCCCAAGTCGCTGGACGATCTTGCGCATCACAGGCTGATTCACTATGTGCAAACACTGGGCGCGAAGTCCCCCGGCTGGGAGTATGTCGACACCGGCGCCGATGCAGACGGATACCGCTGCATGGACATGGCGGGCGTCATCACGGTCAATAACGCGGAGGCCTACCAGACGACCTGTCTTGCCGGCCTCGGCCTGATCCAGGCGCCCGAGCCGGGTGTGCGGCACTTGATCGAAGCAGGCCGGCTGGTGGAAGTGCTTCCCCAATACCGCGCACAGCCCATGCCCGTCTCACTGCTGTATGCCAACCGTCGCCACCTTCCCAAGCGAGTGCAACTCTTCATGGGCTGGATCGCACAGGTCATGCAACCGTACCTGGTCTAGTTGGGCGGCTAGTGGGTCACTTGGCAATGAAATTTGCATTGAGATGGAAAAATGGGGGATAAGCATGGCGCCTCTCGCCAGTCCGCTGACATGGTGTTGATGTTGACTTTGGTGTTGATGTTCAACCCTTGGCGAAGCGCCGTAACATTGCCGGTCAATGCGGAAAAAGAAGCGAAACATGTTTGAGCGTAGCGAGTTCGTTTCGCTTCCCGCGTTGACCGGCAATGTTACGGGTACCCGCAGGGCGCTTT
>MESE01000033.1 GCA_001770855.1 Burkholderiales bacterium RIFCSPLOWO2_02_FULL_57_36 | reverse complement strand
CGACACCGCCATCTCCAGCACCTCGGCCTGGCTCATGCCAAACACCACGTCGCGGAACACCGGCGCGGTGGCGTTGTACACATGCACGATGGCGCGGCGCGCGCCCACCAGCGACTCCATGGTGCGGCGAATCAGATGTTCACGCGACTGGGTGAGCACTTCGATGGTCACGTCCTCAGGAACATGGCCGCCTTCGATCAGGGTGCGCACAAAGTCAAAGTCGGTTTGCGAAGCGCTGGGGAAAGCCACTTCGATTTCCTTGAAACCCACGGCGCACAGGGTACGGAACATGCGCATCTTGCGGTCACCGTTCATGGGCTCGAACAGCGACTGGTTGCCGTCGCGCAGGTCGGTGCTCATCCAGATGGGCGGCGCGGTGAGGGTGCGCGTTGGCCATTGGCGGTCGGCCAGTTGTACTGGGGGGAAGGCGCGGTATTTGGTGGCAGGGTTGGACAACATGGGAAAAATTCCTAAAAAAAACAGGCACAGCACCAGTGCCCCTTATCCTAACCAGGGCGGCAAGGCATCGGATTGCGATGTACAAGCTTAAATTGATTAAAAATAGCAATAACAGCTAATTTATAAAGAATTTAAGCAATTATTGACCTTTCATTCATGCAACACCGCAATTTCATTAACATCCCAAGCTCCAAACCCCAAGCAATATCCCTTCTGCGCACGGCATTGCCTCCTTCCCGGCCGACACGGGCAGGTGGATGGTGAAATAATCGCGGGTATTGAAGTACTAGGAATATTGAAATGAGCGACACCCAACAACGCATAGCCGAACTGGTAAAAACCAATGACGTGGTTCTCTTCATGAAGGGCAACGCCAGCTTTCCCCAGTGCGGCTTTTCCGGCCGGGCCATCCAGATTTTGAAAGCCTGTGGCCTGGACGCCAAAGGCATCACCACCGTCAACGTGCTCGAAGACGACGCCATCCGCGCCGGCATCAAGGAATACAGCAGCTGGCCCACCATCCCCCAGCTCTACATCAAGGGCGAGTTCATCGGCGGATCGGACATCATGATGGAAATGTACGAAAGCGGCGAACTGCAAACGACGCTGGCGCCCAAGGCCTGATTTTCTCCAGCCTTCCAAAAGCCACCTTCGGGTGGTTTTTTTTGTTTGAACGGGACCGCAAGCCGTGAAGTGCACACACAACATGGGGTTTTTATTGCATTAACAATTCGGTCAACTTGTGCTTCAATGGGGCTGTGGTGATTGGTTCATAGTTATTGCACAGGAGGCCGTCATGGAATCTCGCAACTCTGTACCGCAGTCCTCTCCCTTCCACCTCCCCGTAGCGCACATGCGCCGGGTGTTCCAGCCGGACGAGGTCGAGCGCAAGCTGGCCAAGCTCCAGGACCACGAGCACGACAACCTGCGCGCCACCTACCAGCGCATGCTGGAGCGGGGCCCCCAACGCTTCTCCGTCAAACCTTCGGGCATACCCGACATGGCAGATCTGTACCAGCTGCTGCCCAATTTCACCGAGGTGCTGGACGACATCAAGCGCCATGTCGCGCTGGCCCAGGACAGCCGGGACGCCCTGGAAGTCACCCCCATGTTGCTGCTGGGCCCTCCGGGCATCGGCAAAACCCACTTCGCCAGAAAACTCGCCGACCTGCTGGGCACCGGCATGAGCCTGGTGCCCATGGGTTCGATGACGGCGGGCTGGCTGCTGTCGGGCTCCTCCTCGCAATGGAAAGGCGCCAAACCCGGCAAAGTGTTTGAGTCGCTGGTGGACGGCGAATACGCCAACCCGGTGATCGTGGTGGACGAAATTGACAAGGCCAGCGCCGACGCGCAGTACGACCCGATGGGCGCGCTGTACAGCCTGCTGGAGCACGACACCGCCCAAAGTTTCACCGACGAGTTTGCCGAGGTGGCCATTGACGCCAGCCAGGTGATCTGGGTCACCACCGCCAACGACGAGCGCGCCATTCCCGCGCCCATTCTGAACCGCATGAACGTGTTCACCGTGGCGGCACCATCCCTGGAAGCCGCCCGCCAGATTGCCCGCAACCTGTACCAAAGCATCCGCAGCGAACACGGCTGGGGCGAACGCTTTGCGCCCGAGCCCCGCGACGATCTGCTGGACCAGCTCAGCCAGCTGGCCCCGCGCGACATGCGCCGCGCGCTGATGACCGGGTTTGGCAACGCGCGGCTGGGTTCACGCCATGAAATTACAGCTGCGGACCTGCCCAAGGCGGCGGGGAAGAAGGGGACTATGGGGTTTTTGCAGTAGGGCGTGCCCAAGGCTTGAGGCCGTCTGTTTTTCGGTCAGAAATTTATGAAGAATCGGCCTTAAGCCCTTGCAGGATTTGCGTAAGCAGCTACGAATAACGTAGCAAATGCATTAGTGAAGGGACATCAAATGCAGCATTTTTTGCCGCGTATGCATGCGGCCATCGCCCTGTTTTCATGACCTTGCAATCAACCCCGCTCTGCAAGTAGCCGAGACAAATCTACTTTCAAGCTGTCAAGATCACCGATGGCCGTGAGTAGACGATTTCATCGTCCACGGAGTCATACCCGTGAATGATGCGATTACGCAGGTCAATGGCCAGTTTCAAATTGGCCACCGATTTGACCCAAGTGGGCTCCAGCTTCGCCAACCGCGAACAAGCCTCCCCAAGAATCTCCAGTTGCCGCTCCACGGCCGAACGACGCATCTTGTCAGCAACATATTCGACCAATGAGACGCCCTTGACAAAGTCACCGACCGAATCGATGGCGCCCAAGGCATCAACCAGCAACTTAGGGGTTTTGTCGGTCATAAATGACGGTGCGGCTGCTGTTCACAGCCTGCAAAAAATACGGGTTGCG
>MESE01000032.1 GCA_001770855.1 Burkholderiales bacterium RIFCSPLOWO2_02_FULL_57_36 | reverse complement strand
TCGCTGCTCAATTAAAGGCGCCAAGCTGCGCCGCTGCATAACCCGCCAAAATTCGGCAGTCAATACGGCCTGCGGAAGACGCTTACCTCGAGCACGTCAACCGTCTGGCACGCAATGCTTTCCAGTGCTGCGCGAGAGAGGCGGCTTCGGCATGATCGAACAAAATCGCTCGTGAGCTAGTGGTGCCCTGGTCGAGCGCGAGAATGTATTTAGCCATGAACTTGATCAGTTTTGGTTATAGGATATAGGCGCTCTCCAGGCGTCCAGGAACGTCGACATCCAGGGCAAGGACGCAACCCGAAAGAGGATACTGCGTCAACTCTGTTTCAGGCCGGTTTTGCCGTACGCTTGTTATATACAGTGTGCGCAGATCCGCGCCACCGAATGCAATCATGGTTGGACAGCGCAACGGCAGTCTGATTTCACGCAGTACTTCGCCACCCGGCGAAAGTCGCAGAATGCGTCCGCCCTCATACATGGCGCACCAGTAAGTGCCTTCACTATCGACCGCGGCACCGTCGGGGCGGCCGCCGTAGTTCAATGACCTGTCCGTTGAAAATTGCTTAAAGCAGTGGCCGCCTCCGACCTGACCTGTCTTCACATCGAAGTCGTAAGCCATGATCCGGTGCGCTGTCGTATCTGTATGGTAAAGAACGCGACTGTCTGGGCTAAATGCAACGCCGTTAGACACAGTAACGGGCATTGCGAGGTCTCGTATGATGCCTCGCTCGACACAATACAAGGTTCCTGAAGGCCGATCGCGGGGTTCGTAAATTGTCCCAACCCAAAGCCGGCCCGCAGTGTCGCATCGCCCGTCATTGAAACGCGCTTTCGCTATATCGTAAGGCGCATCTTGTATGGGTGAAATTGAGCCGCTTTCGGTGTCAAGGAACACAAGTCCCGATCGAATCGCAACTACCAAGCCGCCGGATGCGCACCACGTAATGCAGCCTGGCTCGGATGGCATCATCCATTGCCGGTGGAAGCCGGTATCCGGATCGAGCCGGTGCACTGCCAGTCCGCTGATGTCGATCCAGTAAAGTGCTGATTCCACGGGATGCCACAATGGGCACTCACCCAACAGCATCGGCTCGTCAAACACAATTTGAGGAACGCTTATCTGCATAACGGGGGGATATGATTTTGCCAAGGAAGCGTCATTATGCAGCGAAAAATTCGATGCGTGCACTAATGTGGCTTCGTGTGCATCTATGGACATAGTTAATATCG
The DNA here is from genome assembly GCA_001770855.1 of Burkholderiales bacterium RIFCSPLOWO2_02_FULL_57_36. Lineage (GTDB taxonomy): Bacteria > Pseudomonadota > Gammaproteobacteria > Burkholderiales > Burkholderiaceae_D > MESE01. The sequence goes on along the minus strand of MESE01000032.1, from coordinate 7,313 downwards.
TGCACTCGCGCGGCCACTATAGCGACTGTCCTTCAAATGTCCGTCTGTCACTGATGCAGCTATGCACTACCAATCGTCGATGTAAACTTCAGGCTGTGCCAAACGGAGCAACTGCAAAGGTTGGCCGGGTTGTGGGCATATATTCCAAATAGCAATACTGGTGCCAATACCGCGCATCACAGGCTTGCAAATTGAGCAAAGAGTCGTAATAGAGATGGATACTTTGCGCTACACAAGTGTCATTAAGCGCGCCAAGCCGGTAAAATCGTCGACCAGAGCCAATTCCATGAGTATGGTGATTGAGCCATGTACCTCTAGCACGAACTCAAAGTGTCATTAATTTTTAGAATGATCATGAATCGATTTTTAATTACTGCAATATTAGTAATATTGCTGGCCGCATGCGCGCATTCTCCAAACGATCAAACGGAAGATGCCGCTGTCGGGCCGATTCATCGCGACGAAATGATTGCGGAATTTTCTACAAACGCGGCGGGTGGCTTGCCGCGCCGGTGGACGCCGATGGTGATTCATCGCACAAAAAAGCGGACCCAATACCAGTTGGTAGCTGAACAAGGCGACACAATTTTGCATGCACGGGCAGCAGGCGCATCTTCAGGATTGATGCAATATGTCAGTATCGATCCGTTCGTGCAACCGTGGATCAACTGGCGATGGCGTATCGGCAGCCTGATTTCGAACGCAGATAATTTTCAGCGCGATGCGGAAGATTCTCCGGCACGCATCATATTGGGATTCGATGGCGACAAGGACACGCTACCGTTTGCTGATCAGGTTCTATTCGAAACCGCGAAAATCATCACCGGTCATGATTTTCCTTATGCAACACTAATGTATGTGTGGGAGAACAAGGCTCCGATCGGCACGGTGATCGACAGCACACGTAGCGGGCGCATTAAGATGATTGTCGCAGCCAGCGGGTCCGACGGTATCGGGCAATGGCATGACTTCGCCCGCAATATCGCTGAGGATTACGAAAAAGCTTTTGGAGAAAAGCCAGGCAAGCTGATCGGGGTAGGAGTGTTGACGGATACCGACAATACCGGTGAAACGGTTGAGGCATGGTACGGCGATATCCGCTTGGTCAACGAGCGAAGCATGGCTTCCAGCGGAAAGTGAATCGATAGTTGAAACCGATGTCGGCGCCTGCATGTTCTATATGCCGAGCCGGCATATGACAGGAGCATGTTTTTTAGTTTCCGGTCAACGCCAGTAGAGCAAAGCTGGCAAGCCAGTGCGTGCCGGCATAGTGCCCCTGTAAGGCGTGAGACAGCGACGCCTCGATATGCTCTTCGATTGCGGCGCTGACCGGGGCATGCAGCGATACCGGTAATTCTTTTGCGAGCATACCCCAGCACCAGGCGCGTGACAGGTTAAGACCATCGAGGTGTGCGAGTTTTGGGTCGCTGCGGTCGGTGACGGAGACGGGGGACAGCCATGCTTGCAAGTCCTGCCGCGCCGGACAAAATACCTGCCACCAATCCGCATAACTGCAAGCATCAACCACGCGCAGCATAAGCGTCGCTTCCATCAGGCCGCCGGACAGGAAGTCATCGCCGCCCGGTTCATAGGCGGCAGGATAACGCCGGTCACGTCCGAACCAAGTATTCGCTTTCTGGGTAATCAATTTTCGCAAAGCTAAATGTTGAATACTTTCAGCGTAATCCAGTGCGAACAGCAAGCCGAACGCGCTGTTGGCATGTGTTCCGACGCGGATCGGGAATTGCGCGATTGGCAGAAATTGAAGATAACGCTCTGCGAAGATATTTGCCAGCGGTTCAAGTGTGTCTTGCCATACCCTTGCACTATCGTTCGCACTTGCCAGATGCATCAATTCTGTTTGCAGCTTTAGCAGCCATGCCCAACCATAGGTGCGCTCGAACGACAGACTCGATGGTCGATGCAAATAGGATATTTCGCATGCAACGTTGGCAGTAGTGAAATGGAGATTGAATATCTCTGATATCTGCGGCGCTTCGGGCAGATTTGGGTACAGGCGAAGCAGTCTCGCCAGTAGCCAGTGCATGTGTACCGAGGAATGCCAATCGTAACTGCCATAAAATACAGGATGGAGATTCTTCGGTGTGCATATATCCGCTGGGCAGTCGATGACATGATCCAGTTTGTTGGGATATTGCCGGCCGATATTGGCAAGAGCGATGGCTGCCAAGCGTGACGCATGCTGCTCCAGATCAAACCACGGTCGCGCAGTCGTCATCTTTGCGCTGTCATTCACGATCCGGGTTGCGACTGGCGAAAATACGCTTCGGCCAGCTTTACCCAGTAGCTTGCGCCGATCGGCAGCAGATCATCGTTGAAATCATAACTCGCATTATGCAGGTTGCAAGGTCCGAGACCATGGCCTGCAGTTCGATGATCGCCTTCGCCATTGCCAATGAATATGTAGCAACCTGGTTTGTGTTGCAACATGAATGCGAAGTCCTCGGCACCCATGGTCGGCTCCACATGCGAATCCACACTCACCGCGCCGACAACCGATGTCGCCACCTCGACGGCGAATGCTGTTTCTTTCGCGTGATTGATCAACGGCGGGTAATTGCGGTGAAAGCGAAATTCAACATCTGCGTCGAATGCCGCCGCGGTGTGTTCGGCAATTGCACGCATGCGTTGCTCTATGAGATCCAGCGCTTCCACGGTAAAAGTGCGCACCGTTCCAATCAAAGTGGCCTCATCCGGTATTACATTGGTGGCGCTGCCCGCATGGATCTGGGTAATCGACAATACAGCTGCATCAATCGGATTCTTGTTGCGAGAAACGATCGTTTGCCAGCTTTGTGCGATCTGGATTGCGGTCATGATCGGATCGACGCCCTTATGCGGCTGTGCCGCATGCGCCCCCTTGCCTTTGACAATCACTTCAAATTCGTTGGAGGAGGCCATCATCGGCCCCGGCGTCACGCTGAAGGACCCGGTAACGGCGCCGGGCCAATTGTGCATGCCGAACACGGCTTCCATTGGGCATTGTTCAAACAGACCATCGTCGATCATCCGTTGCGCGCCGCCGCCGCCTTCTTCCGCAGGTTGAAAAATCAGGTACACGGTGCCGTCGAAATCACGGTGGCGAGACAGATAATGTGCTGCGCCAAGCAACATCGCGGTATGGCCGTCATGGCCGCATGCATGCATCTTTCCAGCATGTCGGGAGGCATGGGAAAAGGTATTGGATTCCTGCACCGGTAATGCGTCCATATCGGCGCGCAGTCCGATTGCGCGACCACTGTTGCCGTTCTTGATGATGCCGACCACGCCTGTTATACCCATGCCGCGCAATATCGGGATGCCCCATTCCGTAAGCTTTTGCGCAACCAGGTCGGCGGTCCGATTTTCTTCAAAACAAAGCTCAGGATGCGCATGAATTTCGCGGCGGATTTTTTGTAACTCGGAGTGAAACTGAATGATTGGATCGATCAATTGCATGATGTCGGAGGGCCCGTGGCCGGTTGCTCTGGTGGCGCTACTGTTTTAGCCGTCAGAACGAACCGGATATTCAAGAATTTCTATTTTGCAATACATGATGCCAGATATGTAATGTAATAGTACGCCAGCGCAGCGCAATCATGTTTGATCCGGTCGTGGATCCGCGCCAGTTTGTCGGGTTTGCACTTGTCCGAATGCGGTGTATTCATGTCGCGATAGAACTGCGCTGGTTCGTGCCAAGCGCCCACCAGGGACTGCTTTCATCCGAATCGCCTATCATTGAACGCAATGATCATGCGCTGAAAACGATTGATGTTTCAATAAAATTGATGCGTTAAACAGACGTGCGACGCGCTAATTGAGGAAATATATTCTTTCGCCATTTGGATTTGCTTCATCTGCGAGAGCGTTTGCAGTACGATGCAACTCAATGAACCGGGAAAATTCATGACTATAGCCATCGTTCGTGCGGCCTATCCGCATGACTGTCCAGAACCCTGCGAAATGTTAGTGGCCGCGCAAGACGGTGGTGCCACCGCAGGCACGAAATTTTCGAAACCCCACATTAGTCAATGCAGCGAGATTGAAATGAAGTGTCGGGTCTTGGTTAAACGGATATGAATCGAGTGCCAACGTTCCAAGACGTTCCGGTGCAGGTCGGGAAGGGAGAAACATGAAAATAAAGTGGCGGATTGTTATCTTTGCCGGTTTGGTTGCATTGGTAGCAGGTTGTACGCAATTGGGTTATTACGTACAGGCCGTACAAGGACAATACTCACTGATGTCCGATGCGAGGCCGATCGACAACTGGCTGGCGGACCCGAACGTCGATGCGAAGCTCAAAGGCCGGCTCGCCAAGGTCCAGGAAATCCGCCGCTTCGCTGCTGAGGAGCTTGGTCTGCCCGACAATGACAGTTACAAAAATTACGCGGATCTGAAGCGCTCGCACGTGCTATGGAATGTCGTCGCGACGCCGGAGCTGTCAATGAAACCCACGCAATGGTGCTTCCCGATTGCAGGGTGCGTCAATTATCGCGGCTATTACAACAAGGCGGAAGCGCAGGCCTTTGCAGTGGCATTGCGGCGCGATGGCTATGACGTGCAAGTCGCAGGTGTTCCCGCGTATTCAACGCTTGGCTGGTTCAGCGATCCGGTACTTTCGACGTTTATCCAATATCCTGATGCCGAACTGGCTCGGTTGGTGTTTCACGAACTTGCACATCAGATCGTATACGCGAAAGATGACTCGAAATTCAACGAGTCGTTTGCAGTCGCTGTGGAAGAGGTCGGTGTCGAACGCTGGATGGCGAAATACGGCGATGAGAAGATGCGTATGTCCTATGCCGCATATGAAGGGCGCAAGAAGGATTTTCTGGCGCTGCTGGTGAAGTATCGGAACCAGTTGGAAGTCAATTATGCAAGCCAAATCGGCAAAGCCGAAAAAAGGCAGCGGAAAGTCGAGATCTTTCAATCGTTGAAAGACGAATATCTGGTGTTGAAAGAAGTCACATGGGGTGGCTATGCCGGTTACGATCGCTGGTTTGCCGAACCGCTGTCCAATGCGCATCTATCATCGGTCGCGACCTACCACGATCTGGTGCCAGGATTTCGTGCGTTGCTGGCGCAGCAGGGGAGCTTAAGCGGGTTTTATAGAAAAGTGCGGAGCCTGTCTACTCTCGAAAAAAATACCCGCCATGCACAACTTGTGCAACTGGTGGCGCCGGCTGTGATGCCGCAGACAGCCCAAACTTCCGCGGCAAGCGTGCAGCGTTAGAGCACTCCCGATTCTTTTTTATTTACTCCCGGGCCGCGTCGCACCATCGGCAAGGTGGTCAAGCTTCTGTCAAATACCTCCACCCTCCATGCTGCGATGCAGCATGGCTAGAGCTTGCGCTCAAAACTTGTGCAAAAAGCTTGCGCATAGCCGCTGTGCCCGATAGCATCTCGCTTTGATAATGGGGAAGCACCGCATTAACCAAGTACTGATGATTCGGATCAGAAAACAATTAAAGGCAAAGGTGAAAAATGGACAAGTTATGGCTCAAGTCGTACCCCAAAGGCGTGCCGGCGGAGATCGATTACACGCAATACCGCTCGTTGGTGCACTTGCTGGAGGAGGCGTTTCAGAAATACGCTAACCGCAACGCCTATGTGTGCATGGGCAAGTTCATGACTTACAAAGAAGTCGACGTCCTGTCCAGAAAATTGGGTGCATGGCTGCAAAGCCGCGGACTGGAAAAAGGCGCGCGGGTTGCAATCATGATGCCGAACGTCTTGCAATATCCAGTGGCGATGGCCGCTATTTTGCGTGCCGGCTATAGCGTCGTCAATGTCAATCCGCTGTATACGCCGCGTGAACTGGAGCACCAGTTAATCGATTCCGGCTCTGAAGCGATCATTATCCTGGAAAATTTTGCGACGACGCTGGAGCAGGTCATCGACAGGACACAGGTCAAGCACGTGGTTGTAGCCAGTATGGGAGAAATGCTGGGCGGCGCCAAAGGCGCACTCGTCAACTTCGTTGTCCGCAACGTGAAGAAAATGGTGCCGCCATTTTCTTTGCCGAACGCAATAAGGTTCAAGAAAGCACTCGCTCAGGGCTCCGGCATGGAATTGAAACCGGTAGAGCTGGGGCACAACGATGTGGCGTTCCTCCAATACACTGGCGGCACGACCGGCGTGTCGAAAGGCGCAACGCTTACGCATCGAAATATCATTGCCAACATTCTGCAAGTCGAGGCATGGGGCCAGCCTTCACTCGAAAAAGAGCCAAAGGTCGATGTCGTTAATATCGTGTGCGCGTTGCCGCTGTATCATATTTTTGCGCTGACAGCCTGCTGCTTGTACGGAAATCGTTTGGGAGCAATGAACATTCTGATTCCGAATCCGCGCGATATCGGCGGGTTCATCAAGGAACTGGCCAAGTACAAATTCCATGTTTTCCCTGCGGTTAACACCTTGTATAACGGATTGGTGAACCATCCCGAATTCTCCAAGCTGGACTTCTCCGAACTCAAGGTTTCTAACGGCGGCGGGATGGCCGTTCAGCAGGCGGTCAATGACAAATGGGCCAAGGTGACCGGCAATCTCATTTCCGAAGGTTATGGATTGTCCGAGACATCGCCGGTGGCGACCTCGAATCCGGCGGACCGGACGGTGTTCAGCGGCACGATCGGCTTGCCAGTTCCATCAACCGACATCGCCATCCTGGATGACGATGGCAAGCCGGTGCCGCTCGGCCAGGCGGGTGAAATCGCCATCCGCGGTCCACAGGTAATGGCAGGTTACTGGAATCGTCCTGACGAAACGGCGAAAGTCATGACACCGGATGGATTTTTCAAGTCGGGCGACGTTGGCATCATGAACGAAGAAGGTTTCATCAAGATCGTCGATCGCAAGAAAGACATGATTCTGGTGTCGGGTTTCAATGTTTATCCAAATGAGATCGAAGCCGTAGTGGCAATGCATCCGGGCGTGCTTGAATGCGCATGCATCGGTGTGCCTGACGAGAATTCCGGCGAAGCCGTCAAGCTGTTTGTGGTTCGCAAGGATCCGTCATTGACTGCCGAACAGTTGATGGATTATTGCAAGGAACAGTTCACTGCTTACAAGAAGCCGAAGTATATTGAGTTCCGTGAGGATCTGCCAAAGACGAACGTCGGTAAAATATTGCGCCGTGAGTTGCGTGACGAAAAGAAAGCAGCCTGATCGATCTTGCAATCCAATGAAAAGTCGCCCGATAATCGGGCGACTTTTTTCTTGTGCGCCCAGCATGGGCGCACTCCTGTGGGTGAAAGTCCCGCCGCGAGCTGACCACAGTGAGCGAAGTGAAGCGCAACTGCGGAAGGGTAACT
>MESE01000031.1 GCA_001770855.1 Burkholderiales bacterium RIFCSPLOWO2_02_FULL_57_36 | reverse complement strand
GGATTGATTGGCAATTCCGCACCGCCGATGCACGAATGAAATTGAAGTACCTTTATCCGAAAATTGAAGAGTGATGGTCTACTAGAGCGGTTTGCGTGTGGGTGTGCGGGTGATGCGGGTTGGTTTGGGGTGCAGGGCAAGGAAGGCGCGTTCCCTTGCAAGGGAACGCCGTTACGCCACCATAAAGGTGGTCCAGAGACAGGCACGGCGCCGTGCGCGGCACATTCCCTGCTCCACTGCGAGGAGCGCCGTGTGGCGAGCCACACAAGGTGAGCTGGGAATGCAAGCGGCATGCCGCTTGCCAGCGAACAACAACGCGGCAATGCGCCATAAAGCGGCCCGTAGCGCCCGTACATTCATACGTAAACCGCTCTATGTATTCGGACGGCGCGACATGCACCGGGAAGCCGACGGCGTCTATGCCGACCATCTTGCCGGATGAAGGAATGCGCCGGTAGCGCACAACATGCAGGCTTGCTCGGAAAAAGACGGTCAGCGAACCGGCGATAGACAAGCAGCTTGTCCCGTTGCAATAGCCGACTGGCAGAGATATTGCGTGGCAAAAGTTTGGCCGAAGCCCGGCTCGCACAACAAGATGTCCGCAAGCGCCTATGCCGATGCAACGACTGTCCCGTCTTTTTTTGAGCCTTGCCGGCAGCGTCGTCACGGTTCCGCTTGCCTTTGCGCATTCAGGCGGCGCGCATGAGGATGCGGCAGCGCTGGCGTGGAATGCCGATCCGTGGGTCATTGCCGGCATGGCAGCGGTAGGATTACTTTATGTCCGCGGCCTGCACAGGTTATGGACAAATGCCGGGCGCGGCGCTGGTGTACCGGTTTGGCGAGCCGCATGTTTTGCCGGCGGTATCGCGACGCTGATCCTGGCGCTTCTGTCGCCGGTCGATATGCTGAGCGCCGAGCTGTTTTCGATGCACATGGTGCAGCACGAATTGTTGATGCTGGTTGCCGCGCCGCTGCTCGTATGCGGCCGTCCCCTTGCCGTGTTTGTGTGGGCGTTTCGCAGTGATGGGCGCAAGCGGATTGCGAACGTGGTCAAATCCCGCGCGGTGCAGGCGCCGTGGCAGATGCTGACAATTCCGTTTACAGCCTGGCTGTTGCATGCGGTCATTTTGTGGGTATGGCATTTCCCGAGCCTGTTCCAGGCCGGCCTGACCAGCGATGTTGTGCATGCGGTTCAGCACGGCAGCTTTCTGGCTTCGGCGCTGCTGTTCTGGGCATCGCTGATCGGACCGCATTGGCGATTGCGCGCAGGCGCGGCGGTGATCTACATACTTACTACCGCAATCCATACCGGCATGCTCGGCGCGCTCCTTACGTTTTCAAGCAGGATTTGGTATCCGGCGTACGTACCGACCACCGGCGCATGGGGATTGAGCGCGCTCGAAGACCAGCAACTGGGCGGGCTGATCATGTGGGTACCTGCCGGATTCATTCTGTTGACTGCGGGACTACTGGTAGCGGCGAACGCGATCATGCCGGATTGGAAATACGACCGCGGGGTTGTGCGTGGGACAGGGCATTAAGATGTGCCGACCGGTCTTCATTCTGTCTCACGCGGCGATGCGGCACTGGTGTCTGTTGTTCCTGATATTCGCGGTGACCGGCTGCAGCGAAAAGCCGCAGACGATGCAGGTGGCCGGCGGCGATGCGGCGCGCGGAAAGGCCTCGATCCAGCGCTACGGTTGCGTTGCCTGTCACACGATTCCGGGTATCGCCGGACACGGCAGCAACGTCGGACCGCCGCTGACAAAAATGGCATTGCGCGCCTATGTGGGCGGGGTGTTGCCGAACACACCGGAGGATCTGGTGCGCTGGCTGCAAAATCCGCCTGAGGTCGATCCGCGCACCGCCATGCCGAACCTGGGCGTCTCGGAAGCGGAGGCGAAAGACATCGCCGCTTATCTCTACACTTTGAAATGAACCGGGATCGCCCCAAGCCATGACAGTGAAATTACGCACCGTTGGAATCGCGGTTCTGCTTGCGCTGGTGCTCGCTGCGGCGGGCGCGGGTTTGGTCGTGTATTCCGGCATCTACAATATTTCCGCGACGGCCCAGCATACCAAGCCGGTCTTCCAATTGCTGGAGTATGCGATGCGCCGTTCGGTGAAGCTGCGGACTGATTCGATTACCGTTCCCGACCTGTCGGATCGCCAGCGCATCCTGCGCGGTGCCGGGCACTATAACTCGCACTGTTTGCAGTGTCACGGCGCGCCCGGCGTTTCGCCGCACGCACTGGCTTTCGGCATGACCCCGGCGCCGGTCAATCTGGTATCGACAGCGCGCGAGTGGCTTGCCGCCGATATTTACTGGGTCATCAAGCACGGCATCAAGATGAGCGGCATGCCGGCCTGGGAATATCAAATGAGCGATCAGGATATTTGGGACATTGTCGCCTTCGTGGAGATGACGCCTACGCTGTCGCCGAAAGAATATGCTGCGCTGAGCAACGAGTCCGCAGAGCAGCATGCGAACCGGCAAAAGCATACGCGCAAGCCAAGCATGGCTGCGGCTCCTCCTCCATCCGCTCCTGCGTCGCTGCCTCCGTCTGTTCCCGCTTCCATCCGTCAACAGGGCGCACTGCTTGGCGATGCAAAGGCGGGTCGCCGTGCCGCTGGACAATATCTGTGCGCGACCTGCCACGAGATTCCGGGCATCGTCGGCGCCAACCGGCACGTCGGGCCGCCGCTGAACGGCATCGGCAGCCGAAAATACATTGCCGGGATCATTAGCAACAATCCGGAAAACATGGTGCGCTGGCTGCAAAACCCGCAGCAGCTCGATCCCTTGTCGGCAATGCCCGACCTGGGCGTGACGGAAAAAGATGCACGCGATATTTCCGCCTATCTCTATACGCTGGACGACGTCGAATAGCAGGTAAAAGGCGCACGCTCGGCCAAGCAGAGCATGAGCGCAATGCTCAGATGCAAGGGGTACGGTACTTGCATGGCATAGCGGTTCTGAAAGGCTAGGCGGCGGTTACGCTTTCTCCGCACTCTGCGCCAGCCTTCTTCGGCTGTCGCAGCGGATAAATACAGTAAAAAGTCAACGGGAAAGCGGCAGGTCGCCGGTGCAGCGTATACGGCTCAATACGCCTCGTATCGCGAGGTGTTCGATTAATCTTTAAAAGGAGAATATGCATGATGATGAAAAAATACAAATTACGGGTAATTGTTACCGCTTGCTCCTTCGCACTTGCTTCGATGAGCGGAATGGCCGCGGCACAATCTTCGACGTCGCAGAGTGGTTCGGGCCAGTCGGGCTCCTCGGGTTCCTCGACAAAATCCGCCCCGGTTGATCCGGCGAGCAAGTCGAGTTCCGGATCTTCGGAGGCCTCAAGTGGCGCATCCGGCAGCAGCCAAGGCGCCTCAAGCAGCAAGCAGGATTCGTCAGGTGGCAGCCAGAGTGCCTCAGGCAGCAGTCAATCCGGCAGCTCGGGGGTTTCCAAGGAAGATGCCAAGGACGCCGCCAGGCAAGTGAGCGAAGCGACCAAGGTCGTCAGGCTGATGGAGCGCGACCCAAATTTGAAGAAAGCCCTGCAACAGGCACAAGGTATTTTCATCATTCCGGATTACGGACGCGCAGCACTGGGCATAGGCGGACGCGGCGGAGAAGGCGTGGCACTGATGAAGCAGGGCGGCAAGTGGAGTGATCCGGCGTTCTACAACATGGGCGCAATCAGCGCCGGCTTGCAGGCCGGCGCCGAAGGCGGTTCCATTGCGATGATCCTGACCAATCAAAAGGCGGTGGACAGCTTTAAACAGGAAAACAACTGGTCGCTGAACGCCGATGCCGGATTAACGGTTGCCAACTGGTCGGCGAAAGCGCAGGCCGCCGCCGGCAAAGGCGATGTCATCGTCTGGTCAAATGCCAAAGGCTTGCTAGGCGACGTCGCGCTCAGTGTAAGCGACATCAATTTCGACGAGGACGAGACGACCGCGTTCTATGGCAAACAAGTCACGCTGCAGGACGTCTTTAATGGCAAGGTGAAGGCGCCACCCCAGGTCGCGGCATTGAAACAGGCGCTTCCAGCCGGTTCCGGCGGACAGACCAGTGGCGGATCGGGCGCCAAGTCCGGTGGTTCCGGATCTGCCGGTGGCGGTGCCTCGGACAGCGCGCCTCCATATACAAAAGATGTCGAAAGACCCGGTGCCGGTACGACTGGTACAGGCATAGGCGGCCCGACTGGTTCGGATGCAAGCGGTTCGACCGGAACTTCTTCCGGCAAGTAGCGTAGTGCACCGCGTGTAATTGCACGGCCGTCCCGACGCGGGGCGGCCGATCGCCAGACGGAATGGCGTCCCGCAGGCAAAGGGGATGAGGGTGGCATATGGCGGCCTCCTGCGCTGCCGGGGCGGGAACGCTGGAAAATAGCGGACCTTCTTCGACGTTCATGTCATAACTCCATCCCGGTTGACGGGATATCAGCATTGCTTTTCGCGGCTTCCGGCTCGACCTTGCCTTGCCCCTGCAGCCAGAGCATCACCAGCCAGCACAGCATTGCCCAGCCGGCGCCGATGACCCATCCGGCCAGCACATCGGTAGGCCAGTGCAGACCCAGATAAACGCGGCTGATGCCGACAATGAACGTAGCGGCGGCGGCAACGCTCAAAAGATAAATTTTTACGCGCGGTTCAGCCTGGGTGCGCGCCAGCAGCACGCCGAGCGTCAGATACACGATGGCGGACAACATCGCATGTCCGCTTGGAAAGCTTTGCGTATACACCTCGCCGATATGCGGCACCAAATCCGGCCGGGAACGAGAAAACCCCCATTTCAACAAACTGCTCAGCAGCGTCCCGCTTGCAACGCCGCCGGCGACCATCATCGCGACGCGGCGTTTGCGGATAAGCACAAGATAGCCGGCCACCGCAAGCGTGATCGAGGCAAGTACGGTGCTGCTGCCGAGTGCAGTGAAATCGCGCATCACTTCCTCAAGCCATCCTGGCCCTATCGGATCCGACAGGTCTGCCTGACTGCGGAACGCGAGCAGCACGAATTCATCGAATGTCCGGGTGTCGCCTTCGATCACTTCATCTGCAAGTGAGCCAAAGGCATACAGCGCCGCCGCCGACAGGCCGATCATGAACAAAGCGGACTTCTCGACCGTGCTCGCCCGCTTCAAAAGCCGAGGCAGTTTCAGGGTGGGTTCTATTAACGAAGCGGTGGAAAAATTCGGCATTGATCTCGTCGGCTAATATTTATGAATGTCTTGCGGATTGAATGGGCGCAGGGCTTGCCTGAACGAGCGGCGCTGCAGTTGCGTTTGTCGTCATGTCGCCGCTGCCGTGCTGGGTTGAATGCGGCGTCCGTTGCAACACGGCCAGCTGTTTCGATTACGTATAAAAAGATTGGTTCTTGTCGGCAGAGAAACCGTCGTAAAAGTCCGGTTGACCGATGCCCGCCATGCACGAAATTTGCATGGCAAAAGACAGCCGACAATATTCAGAAGGAAAAGTGATTGCGCGGGTGAAAGGGCCGCCGGCGCAGATGCGTATCAACGAAGTGGAGAAAGCGGTATCGAACCTTGCCAGTTGATCGACCTGAATTCAGGATGCGGTATTTTTAGCCGACCAAGGTCCGGCAAGCGTGCAAGCCGTATATGAAAATGCAAACACCGGCTGAAAACATCGATAAGCGGATGGCAAAAATGTTTCTTTTGAAACTGGCATTGATCCTGCTGATCTCCGGCACGACGGTCGCGCAAGACATGAAGCGGATAGGCGACTGCTGGATACGCAGCGGCACGATCTGCGCAGGTGCAAATCTGAGCGGCGCAAACCTGCGTGGTGCGACGCTGACTTATGCCGAACTGCCCAGGGCAAAGCTTGCCGGCGCCAAACTCAGCCGCGCCAATCTTGAGGGGGCTGATCTGAACAATGCGGATCTGCCGCGCGCCAATCTGGTGAATGCGAATCTGCGAGGCGCCGATCTGCGCGATGCATCGCTGGAGGATGCACGCATCACGGATGCCGATCTGAGATCCGCCAGGCTGCGCGGCGCGAATCTGGATGGCGCGGTACTGCGCGATACCGTCCTGAGCGATGCGGATTTGACCGGTGCTTCCTTGCGCGGCGCGGATTTGGGAAACGCGGAGTTGCTGCACACAGAGTTCATTGATGCACGCATGCAGCGCGCAAATTTTGCGTTGGCCGACCTGAGTGGCGCGTCATTGAAGGGCGCGAACCTGCATGGCGCCAACTTCTCCAATGCCGATTTGACGAACGCGGATCTGACCGGCGCAAATTTCGAATTTGCCGTGTTTACCGGGGCAATTACAGAAAACTGCAGCGGCTGCCCCGCACTGCAGCCACGATAGAAAATCGAAGCATGGAATTGCCACAGCAATTACTATCCGAGATGGCTCGCGTGGTGCTGCCGCCGGTTTCAGCGGTGCGCTTTTCCTCGTCGCATCTGACGTATGTCGGTATGCGGAACAAGGCGTTCGGCATGGGTTGCGGACAGATGCATATGCCGCTTAGCCCGATTCGGTCCATGACGCATGTTTCATTATGCCGGACACATTCGCGAATATTTCGCAGATGCTTGCTGCATATCATGGTTCATTCAGTGCCGCAACGGCGGTGGCGTTCCTTTCCCGGACAGCGGCAGCGGCACCAGCGTTGCAACCGTCAGCTGCTCATCGTCGAAATATTTCTTCGCGACCGCTTGCACTTGTTGCGCGGTCACACTTCCGAGCTTTTCGATGATGCGGTCGATTTTAGTATGCGAGAGGCCCGACATTTCCATCACGCCGATTTCCATCGCCTGACCGAAAACCGAATCGCTCCAACGATTGATAACCGTCGGCGTGCAATATCTTCAGCGAGCGCATGATGGCGGTAATTTGCCAATCCACGAATGGCCATCCATTGCAGCGGTGTCCAACCGTTCGGCTGGATCCCATTTCGCTGCTGATTACTTCCGCCGTCGCGACCCCGCCACGCTTCAGCAACCGCGGGGAAATCGGGCATTCAACTTGCTAAAGTGGTCATCACCAACCACCTTTTACGAATCTCCATTGATCTCACCCACGCTGGTAGTGATGCTCGCAGCCTTGCTCGGCTTGGTTCATATCTTCGCGGGCACTGCTGCGGCTGCTGGAGCCCGTTCCACCGGTTGCTCCGCTGGTGCTGACGGCCGTATCGGAAGAACTGGTGCCACTCAAGGTTCCCGAGCTGCCGGCGGTTCCAGCAGTGCCTGTGGAGCCGGCAGTGCTGGTGTCGGCAGATCCGGTCGTGCCGGTATCCGCGGATCCGCTGGTGCTTGCTGCTCCGGTTGTTTCCGAGGAGCTGCCGGCCCCGGACGAACTGCCTGAGCCGGAAACGTCGCTGGCTCCGCTCGTGCTGGTTGTGCTGGCGTTTGCCATCAGTCGTACCCAGCAGCCGTTAGCCAGCTTTGGATTATCACGCACTTCAACGGGCACCAGGAGCGTCACCGGCACAGTCACGGGAACCGTTACCGGTACCGGCACCGTGGTCGATCCGCCGGCGCTTGCCCCGGACGTGCCGCTGGTCTCCGAAGTGGACGAGCCGGCAGCACCAGTGCCAGCCGTATCGCTGCTGCCTCCGCTCGGAGATGGGGTTAGGCCGGTAGCGGCGCCAGTAGAGCCAGGCGAGGTGCCAGTGCCGGTGCCGGTGGTGTCGGCGGATGTGCCGCTAGTGCTGCCGGCTCCTGATGTTCCGGATGTTCCGGATGCGCGGCTTGTGCTGGCGCCCGGCGTCGTTACATTGGTATCCGAAGAAGCGGATGTGCTCTGCGCCGAAGCGGTGGTGTATGCGGATGCAAGCATTGCACTCAGCAGCGCCGGTAAGATTAATCGTTTAGATTTCAAGTTCATGACTACCTCCAATTAAAGATCGTTTATAAAAAAGTCTTGGCGGACGCCGTCACTCCCTGATTCGTTAATCGCTGCCATACGCGATTGTCGTTAGCAATACCAATTTGGCCAGCCTTGAATCAAGCCTTGTGTGCTCGATTGCTCGCATGTCCGGTTCCTCGGTGAATCACCTGCCGGGTGATTGCTGCATTGGCACAACGGCATTGGGATCGACAACGCGTACAAGAATGAATTTATGCAGTGCACACGACAGTCAGCGATTCGACCGCGCTGACGAACCCAAGTTGCTTGCGCACATCCTGTACCACCTGGCCCGGTTTCAAGGTAATGCCGGGGCTGGTAAAGTTTTGCTCGGGATAGACGGTGACCAGCGCGTTGGGCTCGCTCACCAAGCCATCGGCTTTGCCTGCCCAGTTGACGCCGGAGGCGGTTCGCATCGACGGCATGTACATACCCCCGGCATGTGGATCAAACGCCATTGCAGATCGTCGCCAGCGAACGAATCGCGTCAAATCAACGCACACTGTCGCCGGAAGCGCCGCTGCTGGTGCCCGTGGAAGCACCGCTTGACTGGCCGGCGCCGAGCCCCGGCGCCAATCCCATGTCGACTACATTAACGGGCCACGACATTGCCAGCGTTTTGGCCCTGCCGCCGTCACGGACCTGTGCAGTTCGGGTCAGCGTCCGGCCGCCGGTTTCGGCACGCACGCGGTACTTTCCGCCTTCGGGAAAGTCGACCAGCATGATCGGCCCGCCGCAAGTCGTTTTCAATATCGAATTTCCGCGTGCATCGGCGAGGTCGACGTTGACATCGGCAATGTAGGCTCCGTTGCTTGCCGCGAATGTCACCATCAGATCATAGTCGGATGCCGCCTGCTTCATCGCGGCAGCTTCATTCGATCCGACGCCGCCGCATGCGTAAGTGATGCCGTTTTCGGTCTGCGGCTCGATTGTCCTGACCTGGATCACTGCGGGCGGGTCGATCTGCGGCGGTGTATTTTCCGTACGAGTTTGCGCCAGCGCCGAAGCTGACGCGAAGCCGATAAATATCAGAAAAGCGCTTTTGTTTTTCATGGTGTGTTCTCCATAGAAAGTTGGTTAATCCCGACACTGGTAAAACCTCATGATGCGTAAGCGCAAGTCGGGAATTCGGGCAACATGCCTCGTACCGTATGCCGGCAAACCATCGTTCTTTTACATGGCATCCGCCGGCCGATGAACCGGTTGTTGCTGGCATCATCCATGCCTGTAAAACCGGTGCTCCGCAATGATGAGAAGGTCGCATTAAAGGTGCGGCAATATCGGCTGCGTTTTAAACGATGCGGCTCAATCGGTTCTCCGGAAGGTGTGATGACACATGATGTCCCGCCGCAACGCCTACCGGAATGTGCGCGTTTCGTTAACCGCGCCCAGCGGAATCCTGCCGCAGCGCCATCTGCAATACCTGGGCCAGGTGCAAAGCTTCGCGACCGGTGGTTTGCAATATCTGTTCGCGGCAACTGAAGCCGTCGGCGATGATCAGGGTATCGTCTGCGGCGGCGCGCACTGACGGCAGCAGCACGCGTTCTCCGCATGCAATGGATACGTCGTACTTGTCCTTTTCGAGCCCGAACGATCCCGCCATGCCGCAGCAACCGGAATCGAGAACATTGAAGTCGAGTCCGAGTTTCTCCATCACTGCCTGTTCCGCATTCATTTCCAACACCGATTTGTGATGGCAATGGCCGTGTACCGTTGCGCGCCGATCAAGTGGCGGCAGATGGAACGTGTTTTCATTCTCCTGCAGAAACTCGCTCAGAATAAACACCTGTTTGCGCAGGCGCATCGCCTGTTCGCTGTGCGGGAAAAGGTTCGGCAGCTCTTCGCGAAACACCGATACGCATGCCGGTTCCAGTCCGATGATCGGCGTGCCGTCGCGAATATCGTCGGTCAGCGACGCCATCAGTTTTTCGAGATACCTTGTTGCCCGGTCGATCATGCCGAATTCGTACAGCGGTCGGCCGCAACAGCGGTGCTCTTTGGGTATGCAGACTTCGAGCCCGGCATGTTCAAGTACGTCCACTGCCGCCTTCGCGACGTCGGGATTGAAATAATTGTTGAACGTATCGGGCCAGAGAATTACCTTTCGACCATTCGCATTGCGTGCGCCGCGCCGCTTGAACCAGTCGGTAAAAGGCTGTGCGGCAAAGGGCGTAATGCGCCGTTGCGGCGCAATGCCGATTATTTTTTTTGCAAGGCCTGTGAACGGTTCTTTCTGAATGAAAAAATTGGCCGCGCCCGGCATGTGCGAAGCGAGTTTCGCCCAGCGGTCGATCATGCCGAATGCATAGGCGCTCATCGGCCGTACACGGCCCTCGTAATAGTGCGACATGAATTCGGCCTTGTAGGCCGCCATGTCGACGCTGACCGGACATTCGCTTTTGCAGGACTTGCAGGACAGGCACAAGTGCAGCGCGTCATGGACCGCTTCGCTCTTCCAGCCGTCCCTGATCACATCGCCTTGCAGCATTTCGAACAGTAGCCGTGCGCGGCCCCGGGTCGAATGCATTTCCTCGCCGGTGGCCATGTAACTCGGGCACATGGTGCCGCTTTTTTTACGGCATTCACCGACACCGACGCATCGCAGCATCGCTTGCGGGAAATTTCCCTTGTCCTTAGGATAGTGGAAGTGCACCTTGAATTCGGGCGGATTGTAATCTGCGCCGAGACGCAGGTTTTCGTCGACCTTGTAGGCGCCGACCACCTTGCCCGGATTCATGCGCCAATGCGGATCCCAGATACCCTTGAATTCACGGAATGCCTGCATCAATTCCTCGCCGAACATGATGGGCAACAGTTCGGCCTTGGATTGGCCGTCGCCATGCTCGCCGGAAATCGACCCGCCCAGACTGACTACCAAGCGCGCGGCTTCGTGAATGAACTTCTTGTATTTTTCGATGCCTGCCGCAGTCTCCAGATCGAAGTCGATGCGGGTATGCACGCAGCCCTGGCCGAAGTGGCCGTACAGGTCGCAGCCGTATTCGTACTTTTCGAACAGCGCGCGCAATTTGCGCAGGTACTCGCCGAGCTTTTCCGGCGGAACGGCGGAATCTTCCCAGCCTTCCCAAGTGATCGGCTGGTTGGGCACATGTGCGGTGGCGCCAAGGCCGGACTCGCGCACTTTCCATATTTTTTTTTGCTGTGCGGGATCGTCGTAGAGCGCCATCGACGGCGAATTCCCTTCCTGCTTCAGCGCATCCATCATTTGCCTGGCTTGCTGTGTGGCTTCATCGATGCTGCTCGCGCCGAACTCGACCAGCAGCCAGCCGCCGCCTTCGGGCAACAGCTTGACCTTTTCCGGGTGCAGGTTGATCGCGTTGATGTCGTCGACCAGACGGTCGTCGATGCCTTCCAGCGCAATCGGCTTGCAGCGCATCACCTGCGGCACATGATCGGCGGCTTCATACACGTCCTTGTAACCGAGCACCGCCAGCACGCGATGTGCGGGATTGTCGATCAGGCGCACCGTCGCTGCGAGCACCACGACGCAGGTGCCTTCGGACCCGACCAGCGCGTGCGCGAGATTGAAATCGGTTTCCGGCAACAAGGCATTCAGGTTGTATCCCGAAACCCGCCGCGGAATGTGCGGGAAGTGGCGGCGGATCTGCCCGGCATATCGATTGCCCAGGTCGCGCAGATGGGTATGGATTTCCTTGCAGCGGGCGGCGGCGCGGTCGCCGGCGCCCGGCGCCGGGCGGCAGCCTCCTTGGCCCACGCTCATGCGCGTGCCATCGTAAGTCAGTATGTCGAGCTCGATGATGTTGCGTACGGTTTCGCAGCCGATCACCGAATGCGGGCCGCATGAATTGTTGCCGATCATGCCGCCCAGCGTATTGTGGTTGTGCGTGGCGGGGTCCGGTGCGAACGTAAGGCCGAGCTTTTCGGCCGCCTCGCGCAAGTCGTCGAGCACCACGCCCGGTTGCACGCGGGCGGTTTTTCCTTCCTTGTCGATCGACAGGATCTTGTTCAGGTATTTGGAAAAATCCATGATCACGGCAACGTTGCAGCATTGGCCGCACAGGCTGGTGCCGCAGCCGCGCGACAGCACCGGCGCGCCGTAGGCATGACAGAGCCGCACCGTCTCGATCACGTCTTCCACGGTGCGCGGTATCACTACACCGATTGGCACTTGCCGGTAGTTTGAAGCGTCGGTCGCGTACAGCGCACGGCTGCCATCGTCGAAGCGCACTTCGCCATCGATGACGGCTTTCAAATCATTGGCGAGCTTGCCCATGTCGCCGAATCCGTCGGCGAGAGGAGGGGATGGCCTGAAGCCGACTAGATTCTGTAGCATTGCGCGTCCTGTTCCTTGAATTCGATGCCGAGGCCGGGCCGGCTCAGGTCCGGCGCCAGTCGGCCGTCGTTGGCGGCCTCTGCGCCGTCGAACAGCATTCGTTCGATCCGCACGTGGTCATGGAAATATTCGAGATGCACTGCCGGCTGCGCGGCGCAGCACAGCGGCAAGTGCAGCGAAGGCGCGCAATGGCTTGACAGCGGGACCGCGAATGCATCGCACAACGCCGCCGCGCCGAGAAATCCGGTGATGCCGCCGCAGCGCGTCGCATCGGCCTGCAATATGTCGACCGCCTGCGCTTCGAGCATGCGGCGGAAATAGGGAAGGTCGTAGCCATACTCGCCGGCGGAAATCGCCATGCCGGCCGGTCCACGATCACGCAGCAGGCGCAGGCCGGCCAAGTCGTCGGACGAAACCGGTTCCTCGAACCAGGTCACGCCGCAATCGGCCACGCTATCGGCGAACTGCAATGCCTGTTTGCGCCGGTATGCGCCGTTCGCATCGACGAACAATTCAGCTGCATCGCCGATCGCGTCGCGTGCCGCATGCACGCGTTGGACGTCGCTGCCGGGGTCGCGGCCGACTTTCATCTTGACGCGCTTGATGCCGCTCTCCATCCAGCCGTGCAACTGCTGCTGCAACTGTGCGATCGAATAACTGGTGAAGCCGCCGCTGCCGTATACAGGAATGCACGGGCGCGCCATGCCGAGCAGTACCGACAGCGGCACATCGAGCAGTTTTGCCTTCAGGTCCCACAGTGCGGTGTCGAGCGCCGAAATCGCCATCGATGAAATGCCGGGACGTCCCAGATTGCGGATTGCAACCACCATGTCATGCCAGCGGGCGCTGACCGCCATCGCATCCTGTCCCGTCAGCAGCGCCGCCAGCTTGTCGCGGATCAGCGCGGCGGTCGCGCTGTCCGCATAGCTGTAACCGATACCGCTGCATTCGCCGCCGGCTATACGCACCAGCACCAGTGTGGTGGCGTCCCAGATCAGCGTTCCATCGGACTCCGGCTCGTCTGTCGGTATCGTGTAAGCGGTTGCGGTGATGCGCTCAATCGGGACCGTGGATGGATTCAAGTCCATGGCACATCATTTTTTACCGGACTGGAACAGGCTGTCCCACCATTCCTTGGCCGATGCCTTGATGATGCCGATCGAGTCGGGATCGCGGTGCAGCAGCGCCGACAGATAAGCCTTGGCCTGCTTCGGCTGGATATGCGGCGGCATCGGCGGCACATCCGGGTCGGTGATCATTTCCAGAACGGTCGGCACATCGGATGACAAGGCGCGTTCCCATGCGGCGCCGATGTCTTCCGGACGATCGACGCGTATGCCTTGCAGACCGAGCAGGTCCGCATAGCCCGCATAAGGGAAATCCGGCACATTCTGCGACGGTTCGAACTTGGGATCGCCTGACATCACGCGCTGCTCCCACGTGACCTGATTGAGGTCGCCGTTATTGAGCACCATGATCGTGAGCCGCGGATTGATCCATTCGCGCCATACCTTGGCGATCGTGACCAGCCCATTGATGCCGTTCATCTGCATCGCGCCGTCGCCGAGCATGGCGATCACAGGACGGTCGGGATGCGCATACTTGGCGGCTATCGCGTATGGCACGGCCGGCCCCATCGTTGCCAGCCCGCCGGATAGCGAGGCCATCATGCCGCGCCGCATTTTCAGGTCGCGCGCATACCAGTTGGCCGCCGAGCCGGAGTCGCAGGTCAGGATGCAGTTGTCCGGCAATCGCGGCGACAGCTCCCAGAACACGCGCTGCGGATTGATCGGCTTGGCTTCGTTCATTGCGCGGTCTTCCAACACCTTCCACCAGCGCGCGACGTTCTGTTCGATGCCGTCGCGCCAACTGCGATCCTGCTTGGCGATCAACAGCGGAATCAATTCGCGCAATGCGGCCTTGCTGTCGCCGATCAGACCGACCTCCATCGGATAGCGCAGGTTCAGCATGCGTCCGTCGATATCGATCTGCACGCCGCGCGCCTGGCCTTCCTTTGGCAGAAATTCGGAATAGGGGAAGGACGAGCCGACCATCAACAGGGTGTCGCACTCGGTCATCAGGTTCCAGCTCGGCACCGTACCCAGCAGGCCGATCGAGCCGGTCACGAAGGGCAGGTCGTCCGGCACCGCCGCCTTGCCGAGCAGCGCCTTGGCCACGCCCGCGCCGAGCAGGTTGGCGACTTCGATGATTTCGTCGGTCGCATGCAAAGCGCCCGCGCCGACCAGCATCGCCATCTTGCTGCCGGCATTGAGCACATCGGCGGCACGCTTGAGATCCGTCTGGTTCGGAACCGTAAGTTGCGATGTGTAACCGATGCCGCTATGCACGGTGCCATGCTCGTGCGGCGGTTCTTCGACTGCATCCAGTTCCTGCACGTCGTTCGGGAAAATGATGCAGGTCACGGTCCGTTGATCGCGCGCGATTCTGATGGCGCGGTCCACCAGGTGCCGCACCTGCTCCGGCGTGGTCGCCATGTGCACATATTCATGCGCAACATCCTTGAACAGTGAAAGCAGATCGACTTCCTGTTGGTAGTCGCCGCCCATTGCGGCGCGCTTTTGCTGCCCGATAATCGCAACCACCGGTTGATGATCCAGTTTGGCATCGTACAAACCGTTCAGAAGATGAATCGCGCCGGGCCCGGACGTCGCCAGGCAGACACCCACTTCGCCAGTGAACTTTGCATGCGCACATGCCATGAAAGCAGCCAGCTCTTCATGCCTTGCCTGAATGAATTCAATATCGTCGGTGCGCCCGAACGCACCCATGATGCCGTTGATGCCGTCGCCGGGATAACCGAACACGCGGTGCACGCCCCATGACGACAGCCTTTTCAAGAGGAAATCACCTACAGTGGCAGCCATATGCGCCTCCCTTAAAACGGTGAAAAAACAAACGATGCAAGCCTTATGCCAAAAGGACAGACACATCGGCATTGCCTGAGATACGGTCACTGTTTTGCAAGCATCGGGAAAAATTACAGATGCGACGTAATAACTGCAAAGTTCGTCTTTCCTTCTGGCGTCTTCGAATCTGCAGCAATTGCGCCCAGGCGCAGGCTTCAGCGGCTGTGCCCTAAGCCAACCGCGTTTCCGGCGCCGGTGTTCTCGTACAGCGATAGCCACTTGAGAATGTCTTCCCGGCGCATGAGTCCCCGCACCTGTTCATTTTCGACCACCGGAAGCTGATTTACCTTGCTCTCGCCAAGCAGCGACAGCGCCTTGAACACATCATCTTGCGGAGCGATCCTGATCAGCGAGTTGGCAGGCGTCATGATGTCGCGCACGGTTCTGGAAGACCAGGTGGACCGGTCCAGTTTCCGTATGTCTTCCAGGCATACCATGCCGATCAGGCGGCCGCGTTCGACAATCGGAAAGCCGCGCTGATCGCCGTGCAGAAAATATTCCTCGATGAACCTATCCACCGGCAAATTGGGCGGCGCACTTGAAAATCCGGTTTGCATCAAACTGCTTACCGGAACGTGTTCAAGCGATGTCTTGATTTGCAATTGCCGATAGCTGGCCAGTGCCGCATTGTTGAGAAACCACCCGATCAGGCTGATCCACAGTCCGCTGACAAAACCGGTTCCGAATACAGGCATCCGATAACCCAGCATCATTGCCGCGCCGCTGGCGATGAGGATCCACGCGAATGCCTGGCCGGCAGCGGAAGCCCAGCGGGTGGCGCGATGCAGGTCACCGGTAATACCCCATAGCACGGCGCGCAGGACACGTCCGCCATCCAGTGGAAAGCCGGGCACCAGGTTGAAAATCCCCAACAGGATATTGATCTGTCCAAGCCATAGCAATAATGTCGGCACGGTGCCGAGAGCGGCCAGCGTCCGGACAATATTGTCGGGGTCGATATTTCCCGGATCCATCGTGTAAACCGCAATCGTCGTGCATGCGACGCCGATCGCCAGACTGGTAATCGGACCAACGATCGCCATCCACAACTCCCCGCGCCAGTAGCGGGCCTCGCTTTCCATATGTGCCATTCCGCCAAATACGAACAACGTGATTCGCTTGACGTCGATGCCATGGCGCCGTCCTACAAGCGCATGTGACAGCTCGTGCAGCAGCACGGAAACGAAAAACAGTATTGCAGCAAGCAGGGCGGTCACCCAGGATTGCATCACACTCCACTCCGGATGCCAGCTTGGAAACAGGCCGGTGCCGAGTGAAAACGCTATCAGGAAGAAGATGATCAGCAGACTCCAGTCAATATGAATATAAACCCCGGCGAGGCGGCCGATGCGAAACCCGTTACCCATTTTTGTATCTCCTCGTATAGGTACTGATAAAAGGGAGGACTCTCTTTTTCCGTCTTCATAAGCTCCGGCCCGAACTGGTTTGCAAGCGGTGTGCCACAGCGGAATCCTATTCGAAACATGCAAGAGCCCGTTGCGTTCGAGAAATGGAAATTTAATTTCTGCCGGGCCTGTATCTTGCGTTTAATTTATTGACCTCTTTTTTCGCAACTTTTTTAACCAGGAGGAATTCATGACGAATAGCTTGCACGAACTGACAGGACCATCTGGTCCGAGAAAAAGGTAATGGTGGACATCACTCGCGAGGAAGTTGAAAACAGCACGGAATACAACCGAAATGTGCGAGCGGCGGTATTTTTCAATCGAGGAAATCATGTTGAACAACATACAAAACCTTCGTGGCTTTACGGTTTCGGCAAGCGATGGTGAAGCAGGAGCCATCAGGGACGTTTATTTTGACGATGAGAAATGGATTATTCGGCACCTTGTCGTCGAGACCGGCGGCTGGTTCAGCGGCCGAAATGTCCTGATTTCACCGTTCTCTGTGCTAGGCGTGGATTGGCCCGCGGAGAGGATCCATCTGAACCTCACAAAAGAGCAAATCAGGAACGGGCCGGACATCGATATCGATAAACCGGTTTCGCGCCAGCACGAGGCGGCGGTGCATGATCATTACGGCTATCCTTACTATTGGGCCGGTCCGTACGTTTGGGGCTATAGCGCCTACCCGACGCTTCTGGCGGACAGGGCTGCCGAATACGCGCATGACAATGCGATCGGCGAAAGCATCAAGCAAGAACGCGAGCAGGGCAATCCTCACCTGCGCAGCGGCAGGGAAGTAGTCGGATACGAGATTCAGGCTACCGACGACACCGTCGGCCACGTCGAGGATTTTCTTTTCGACGACCGTGACTGGTCGATTCAATTGATGGTCGTCGATACCCGCAATTGGTGGCCGGGAAAGGATGTGCTGATTTCACCAAAGCGGATCGACCGCATAAGCTGGGAAAACAGGCAAATCATCGTCAATATCACGCGCGAAGAAGTTGAGCGCAGCCCGGAATACGATCCTGCGTATCCGCCGCCGATCGGACCGCAAAATGAAATTTATCGCCGTTTCGGGATGCCGCCTCGCTGACTGGGCGATGGTGCCGCCGCGGACGCGGCCCGCTATGCCGTGGATTGGAATTTCCAATCCACGCCAGGCCTAGCAATTGCCCTTTTTCGCCTGGCCCGGTGGACAAAAACCGCGGCCGTCATTCGGATGGCAATTGCCTTTTTTTGCCTGGCCGGGAGGGCAGAAATTATGCGGATGAGATTCCGGGACGACTTCAACCGGGACGACGATACATCCAGACAAGACAAACCCTGCGGCAACAAGCGAGATCAGCGATTTTTTCATTTCGAACCTTTAAAAGGAATTCAGGATAGTGGCGTTTTCGAGTTCGAACAGGGTGTGTAATCACTGCGCGCTCTGATCGTTGAGCGTTACTTTCGGAGCGCTCAGCATGTCGCGATCTCGAAGCCTTGCAGAGAACTTATAAAACAGTTGGCGTACAGGGTCCGTGCGGCACCGAACATTTCATGCCGAATCTAGCCTATGAAAGAAGCGCGCAAAACAGCTGGTCCTTTTTCCGGCCGGAGACGAGTCCCGAACTTAACGCGAGCGCCTGCTGCGGCGCCAGAAGCGGTTCATCAACGGTTTGACGCTGGTGCCATGTATGAGGATGGAGAGCGTGACGACGATCAGCGTCAGATGAATCAACTCACGCGCAAGAAATTCGGGCAGGCCATGCTGGATCGCATACATCAGGTAATACACCGAACCGATGCCGCGCACGCCGAACCAGCCCGACATGCTGCGTATGCGCCATGAAGTATCGGTGCCAAGCAGGCCGACTAACACGCTGACCGGGCGCGCCACCAGGAAAACGAATAGCGCCAGTCCGACTGTGCGCCACGTCCAGAATTCAGCAAACAGCATGCCGCCGAGCAGCAGGACCAGCAACAATTCGGACAACCGTTCCAGATGGTCTTGAAATACCAGCGCTTCCGCACTGACGATCGGCGGCTCCTGGTCCTCGGTATCAAACCGAATTTTCTTGACACTGCCGGCGAGGCTCAGTTCGGTTTGGCGCAGCGCAACGCCGGCGAAAAATACGGTTAGAAACCCCCACGCATGAACCTGGAGGCTCAGTCCATAAACGACTGCGATCAGGCCAAGGCCGACCAGATCGTCCAGCACTTCGTGCTTGGGTTCACGTCCGCGCAATTTCCATCCGATGCGGGCGAGTACCGCGCCGCCGATCACACCGATCGCGATCGCTGCCGAGGTTGCCCATAGCACATCCACCAGCAGCCAACGCAAGCCGAATTCGCCGAGCTCATGCAAGCCGAGCAGGCCCAAGCCCAGCATCACGAACGGAAAAGCAGTGCCGTCGTTCATGCCCGCTTCACAGGTCAGCGTGAAACGGAGCCGGTCGCTATCGCCGGGGTGGCGGGATTGCACATCGGTTGCCAGCACCGGATCGGTCGGGGCCAGGATGGCACCGAGCAGCACGCCCGCACCCAGCGGCAAACCCAGCGCATAGTGCGCGAAAGCCGCGATCATTGCGACAGTAAGCGTCATCGATACCCATGCCAGCATGAGCGGCGGGCGCCAGCGGGAAAGATTGACCGGAACCGGCATTTTTACGCCGGCGGAAAAAAGCGATATCAGTACCGCGACTTCCGTTAACACCTCCAGCAGCGCCGACTGATGGAGCGGATCGAAATAAAATGCATTGAAGACGGAAGGACCGACCAGGATGCCAGCGGCAAGATAAATAATGGCCGAGGTAAACGGCGAGCTTTTAAGCACGGTTGAAGTGAGGCCTCTGGCAAGCATCAAACAGCCTATGAGCAGAAACCATTGCGCGCTAGTCATTACTCTCCGCAAAAGTTTTTATAATCAGATTCGACCTCGGTATCGGCACTTTTGTTGCAGCGCTGCCAGGATCGCCTTGTTCTTTCTCTATTGTCGACGCGGAATTATTGCCGGTTGACCAGCGCAGCTCGGTCTTTATCTCCGGCATGCCTGAGCCAGGCGGCGGCAAAGCCGATTCCGGCGGCCAGGTAACAGGCGCCGGCAGGAATCCACATGATCAGGCCGGCGAGCTGCTGATCTTCCATGGGCGTGAGCCGGATGCCGTTGCCGTACGAGGAATAGATCAGCCGCGGGGCAAAGGTGATCAACGCGCCCAGCATGCCGGTGTGGATCAGTGTGGCGAGTATCCATAGCGCTGCGATGCCGTAGCCGTCGGCGGCGGAACGGCCGACTCTTGCCAAGGCGGCCCAGAACAGCATGCCGCCCCAAGAAAAGAAATGTGTTCGACGATATGCAGTCCCGGCCAACGCAATGCCGCCTCGAACAATAGCGGCGCGTGCCAGAGCCAGATGACGGCGGCATGGATTGAAAATGCAATCCGCGGTCGCATTGCGATGTTAAAAAATTTGCGCGTTCGAGCAAACAGCGAAAACGTGTGCGGCCATATGCCGGCCAGCGCAACCGTGATCGGCACGGAGGATCTTGCCAACACCAGCAATGGCGCCGCAAATGCAATCAACAGCATATGCTGCGCCATATGCGCGGCAAAACTGGCCGCTCCGAGCGCGTCGAGCGGCCAGATCAATGCAAGGAACAATCCGATCATGCCGGCACTGAAAGCCGTCAGCGCGCCCGGTTGTACCACGCTGCTCGTGTTCCGCCTTTTGCGCAGCGAGGAAATCCCCTTCAGGTAAAGCGCGCAAAAAAGCCACAAGGGCATCCACACCCATGGATCGAGCGTCCACCAGTCGCGGCTGCTAACGACCGAATGCGCGACCGCCTGTGGCGGAACGAGCAGGCTTGCAACCGCGAGCGCCACGCGAACAGAAGCCGTCATGCGGTGCATGGCGACAAGATAAATGCCGGGAACGCAATCCAGATCACGGCGATGGCGGACAGCCCGCACAGCAGTACGGAACAAAGCGCAAAAAATCGGCTCATGTCATCACCGGTCAGTGCCGAACGCCGCGCATGCCGCCATTTTTCATAATTGACGATTCCGATGTAGACGAGCAATGCGACTGCAATCAGCGTCAAGGCGCCGATGCTCGCCTCGCTCGCAGTGATGCCGGCGACCCAGGCGCCGGTGCCGCCGCTACTGCACACCAGCGATACAATCACATAGGACAATAAAAAATGAACGGCCCAGATGATGGGCGCGCTCACCAGGCTGAGCAGACTGTTCCGATTCAGAAGGTTTCGCATTTATCCTCCGGCAAGAAACGGAAACAAATAAATCACTGAAAACCCGGCCGCCCATTGCAGCACGGTGTAATGCCAGAACAGGGCAGTCACCTGCGGCTCCACCGGCCGGTCCTTGGAGACATGGCCGGCTCGCGCGCGCAGCACCACGAAACCGGCCATCAACACCGCAATTGCCGCGTGCGCCACCTGGAATCCGCTGACGGTATGCAGCAATGCGCCGTATACGTGCGCCTTGGCCGATATGTCGCTCGCATGCAATCCGACCGCCTGCGCCACAATGAAAATCACTGCAAGGAAGATGCCTGCGATGAAGCCGAGCTGCAGTCGTCCCGGCTTGCCGGAGCGGTTTCCCGATTCTCCCCACTGGATTACCAGGCTGCTGGCAAGCAGCGCCGCGATACCGATCGACGGCCACAGAAGATTCATGACACGATAGTCCGGCGGCGGCCATGCGGGCGATACGGTCCACAGGAAAAAATAGGCGAAGACCAGAGAGCCGAACAGCGCCGCATCGGCAAGCAATGTAATCAGCATGCCCCACCATCCGGGAGACTGCAGCGATGCATGATGGCGGGGCAGGAAATAGCCGAGTCCCGCATCGATTTGCCTGACTGCGGCGCGCGAACCGCCTTGCCATGCCCACAGCAACAGCGCGCCGATCGCCAGCACCGCGCCGGCGGCGGCCAGCCAATACAGCTTGGCCAGGAATCCGATGAAGAACACTGACGTCAACGCCGCGGCGAGTAATGGCGTCATGGTGTTTCCTGGCAAGACAATCACGTGCTGCGGTTCCGCATGCAGCGTGCCGGTGAGCAGCGTCTCGCGCACGTCGACATTGTCGCGTCCGAGAAAGTATTCGCCGCGCTCGGATCTTTCGGCAGTGTCCGGGCTTTTCCATAATGGGTCGCGGTCGTCCACCATCGGCTGCGATGCGAAATTGTAAGGAGGCACCGGCGTAGGAAGCGCCCATTCCAGCGTCCCGGCATTCCATGTATTGGCCGGAGCACGCTTGCCGTAAAAAAAGTGCAGCGCAAAGTCGACGATGAACATGCCCACGCCCGCCGCGCTGAGGAACCCGCCAACCGTGGATATCAGGTTGAGCATGTCCCAGCCAAGCCCAGGCAGATAGGTGTACACGCGGCGCGGCATGCCGAGCAGGCCGGTGACATGCATCGGCAGAAACGTCAGGTTGAAACCAAGGAAGATCACCCAGAAGGTGAGACGGCTCAGCCGCTCCGAAGGTGCGCGGCCGGAAAACAGCGGAAGCCAGTAATACAGTGCGGCAAACAGCGGAAACACCATGCCGCCGAATAATACGTAGTGCAGGTGCGCCACCACAAAATGCGTATCGTGCACCTGCCAGTCGAACGGCACCATTGCCACCATTACTCCGGTCAGGCCGCCGAGTACGAAGATGAACAGGAATCCGAGTATGTACAACAGCGGCGTTCGCATCACCGGACGTCCGGTCCACAGCGTCGCGATCCAGACGAACACCTGAATCCCGGTCGGGATTGCGACCGCCATGCTGGCGGCGGAAAAGAAACTCAGCGACAGCAACGGAATGCCGACGGTAAACATGTGATGCACCCACAGGCCGAAGCTCAGGAACCCGGTACCGATCACCGCCAGCACCACCCAGGTATAGCCGACGATCGGCCGCTGCGCGAAGGTCGGCAGGATCGTGGTCACGATGCCGGCCGCCGGCAGGAAGATGATGTACACCTCGGGATGACCGAAGATCCAGAACAGGTGCTGCCACAGCAGCGGATCGCCGCCGCGCGCTACATCGTAGAACGGCAGGCTGAACGCGCGCTCGATTTCGAGCAGGATGCTGCCCAGGATCAGCGGCGGGAAACCGAACAGGATCATGAATGCGGTGATCAGGATGTACCACGCATACAGCGGCATGCGATGGATCGCCATGCCGGGCGTGCGCGTCTTGAGGATAGTCACGATCAGTTCGACGCCGGCGGCGACCGCCGAAATTTCCGCGAAGGTCACGCCCAGCAGCCAGAAATCGACACTGGTTCCGGGCGAGAAGGCGGCACCGGCGAGCGGCACATACATGAACCAGCCGCCGTCCGGCACCGCCCCGACGAAAAAGCTGGAATACAGCAGAATTCCGCCGAACAGATAGCACCAGTAGCCGAAGGCGGACAGGCGCGGATAAATCATGTCGCGCGCGCCGATCATTTTCGGGATCAGGTAAACCGCAAAACCTTCCATGATCGGCACCGCGAAGAAAAACATCATCGTGGTGCCGTGCATGGTGAACGCTTGCGCATACGCCTTGTGATCGAGGATGGTATTGCCGGAAAATGCAAGCTGGCTGCGCATCAGCATCGCCAGCACGCCGCCGATCAGGAAGAAGATGAAACCGGTGACGATGAAACGCAGGCCGATCGTGGTGTGATTGACCGCACCCAAAGCGCCCCATCCGGGAAGATTGCGCCAGACCGAATCCAGCCGCTGATGCAGGACGGATGGCGGCCCGCTCGAATCCGGCGGTATGGAAGAGCCGGCCACTATTGCAGACTTTCAAGATAGCTTGCGATGGCGTCCAGCGACTTTTTGTCGAGGTCAGGATATGACGGCATCCGGTTACCCGGCTTGACGGTCTGGCTGCGCGCGATGACCTCGATCAGGTTGGCCCGGTTATTTTCCAGCGTGCCCGCCGCCAGATACTTGCGGCTTGCGACATGCGTCAGGTCAGGGCCCGCTTGCTGGGCAACCCCCACGCCGCGCACCGTGTGGCACACCATGCAACCGCTGGCGCTGAACGCATCGCGGCCGCGCGCTATCGCTGCATTCGCCGGCGTTGCAGCCGGCTGGCGTTGCCGCGCGAGCCAGGCAGCATAGACATCGGCGGGTTCGGCGATCACGACAAATGCCATGCGTGCGTGCTGGGCGCCGCAGAATTCCGCGCATTGCCCGCGAAACATTCCCGGCCGGTCCGCTTGCAGCACGATGTGGTTGATCCGCCCGGGAATCAGGTCTATTTTTCCAGCGAGATTCGGTACCCAGAAACTGTGGATCACGTCCCTGGTGCGAACTGAAATTTTTACCGGCACGCCCGCCGGAATATGGATCTCGTTCGCAGTCGCGACAGTTTGCCCGCCGCCGCGATAATGCACGTCCCACCACCATTGGTTGCCGATCACTTCTATTTGCACGTCCGGATCATCGGCTCCTGCACGCAGATAGCCCATTGCAATCACGCCATAAATCAGCAGGGCAGTAAGCGTAACCACCGGCAATCCGACACCGCCGACGGCAATCAGTGCATTGGCGGAAACCGGAAGCCGTTTTTCAGGTATGCGAAAAATTGCATACAGCGCCAATGCCATGACCAACAGAAGAATCACCGCGGCGCCGGCAAACATCACCCAGCCGATATCGGAAATCGCTTGCGCCGCCGGACCCTGCGGCCACAAGGTCGACTGCACGCCGCGGCAACCCGCGAGCGAAGACAGCACCAGCGCAGATAGCGCGGCGCTGGTTTGTTTCTTGCACGCAGAAGGAACGCGGTAGGGCGGTTTCACGGTTTTTGTTGTCGTTTGAATTTTTGACGTATTTGACTGCAGCAGCGGTCATATCGGCTGCGCAATTGCCGGCAGCTCGGTCATTCAAGTCGTCCGCAAAGCAATGCGTATGCCGGTTACAAGAAACAAGCCATGTATTACTGATCCTTAAAACGCGTACCGATAAGTTTAAATTCGATCAACAAGACTTTTGATTCATAGCCTTCAGGCAGGTTTTATGTCGCTCATGCTGAGCTTGCATATCGTGTTCCTGATCATCTGGTCGGCGACATTGCTGTATTTTCCGCAAATGCTCGTACAAGCGGCTGATGCCGAAGACGATGAAACCAGGCGCCGGACGATCCTGATGCAGAATGCGCTGTATGCATATGCAATGACGCCCAGCGGCGTGCTGGCCGTTCTGGCCGGCGTGTGGCTGTTGTTCGAACGCGGCTTCGCCGGCGGTTGGTTGCCGGTCAAGTTGTCCATGGTATTGCTGATGGTGTTTTTTCATCTCTACTGCGGTCACCTGATGCTGAATTTGAGGCTGCATGGACCGCAACACGGTTTGTATTTCTACCGCATGCTCTCGCTCGGCCCGGCGGTACTGATCACTGCCGTCGTGACGCTGGTGGTGGCAAAACCGTTCTGAGCGTCGGCGCATTACTCACGCGTCCGAAGTGTCGCCGCCGACATTATGGTGAAACACCAGCTTGCCGCCGAACCATCCCACCGTACCGATCGAGAGAGTAGTTACACCAGACATGAACAATCCCCATGGCAACAGCATTTCCTCCGGATTCGGCACGCGCAGCCACCAGTTGGCTGCCGCAAGCGACACCAGCATGATGGCGGCGATAAAATGGCTCCAGCTCGTTACGTGCCGTCGAATTTCCTTTACAAGCAAAAAGTCCAATGTTCCGGCGATGCTGGCAAGGCTTCCCATCACGAATCCGGCACCGATGAGCCATATGGACATGCGCGCCCAGAACGGATCCTCGCTCCACCAATATGCGAGATCGCTAGCCAACCCGGCCAGCAGGAAAGCCACCGGAAACGAAATCAGCATCGCGTGAATGGGATGCCCTGCAATCGCAATGACGCTGCGGGTACTTTCTGGAGCGGGTTTCAGTAACGGACTTTTCATGGCGGTTGCATTCCATAAATTCCGGGTTTGGCGTATTTGGCCGATGCGGACAAGGGCACGCAGATACTGTAATTCAAGCAAACCTGCGTGAAAATTCTACAGACGTTCGCGCTTGTTTCCGCCTTGAAGATGTATTCCTAGAAGGAAACCTGTGCCGCCAGAATTTCGTTCGAAAAGGGCATACAAACATTGTGCATTGCGCGCCAGTTTGCTTCTTATCCAAGATCATGAGAGCAGTTCGTGCTGTCATTGATGCTGACGACATGCAACGTGAAAGACCTGCTTGAATTTTAAAAGATCGTCTTTTCTCGTAGGTAACAACCGTTCCTATTGATATGCATCCACATGGCTGGAGATGGTCCGCATCCTGCATTCAATTGCTCCCATAACCGGGATTATCGAAATGCAACCACTGACCATAGATTGACTATGCCGAATCACGAGATGACACCGGAAAGCATCTATCCTCCGATCGCGGACTACGCAATGATCAGCGATTGCCATTGCAGCGCGCTGATTTCGCGCGCCGGTTCCGTGGACTGGTGCTGCATGCCTCGCATTGACGATGACAGCTGCTTTGGCCGGCTGCTTGACTGGAACAAGGGCGGGTTCTGCGCGATCACGCCGACCGCCGGAAATTACGTTTCGACGCGCTGCTATGTAACGGGAACAATGATTCTGGAAACGCACTTCAAGACCGAGGATGGCGAAGTCAGATTGTTCGATTTCTTTGCGATGGATCGAAACGACGCGATCCATCCGCGCTATGACCATGTGCGTATTGTGGATGGCATTTCCGGCGAGATGGAACTCTGCATCGAGGTTTGTCCGCGCTTCGACTACGGCGAAATCATTCCTTACATGAACCGGCACGACAGCGGCGCCTATACGGCGACCGGCAGCAACAAGGGTTTGATCATTCAATCGGAGGTAGCGCTTGGCGTGGAAAAGCATCATGACCTGTATGCAACATTCCGGATAGGCGCCGGTGAGCGCAGGCGATTGGTCATCCAGTTCCAGTATCCTGAGCTGATAGACGACACGATTGCGCACGGTTTGCCGGAACTTGCCGACATAGATGGCTTCTTTGAGCGCACCAAGGAATGGTGGCAAAGCTGGGCCGGCCGGATGAAGCCCCCGTTTGCACTGGACGAGCAAACCGTGCGATCCACGATTACCCTGAAGGCGTTGACGTTCGAACGTACCGGTGCGATCGCCGCCGCCTCGACGACCTCGCTGCCGGAGTGGATTGGCGGCACACGCAATTGGGACTATCGATACAGCTGGATCAGGGATTCGGTGTTTACCGTGCGCGCATTGCACCAGCTTGGATACGTGGCCGAAGCGGATCGCTTTCATCAATTCATTCAAAGGTCTTCCGCCGGCAGCGGCGATGAAATGCAGATCATGTACGGCGTCGATGGCAAGCGCCGGTTGACTGAAATCGAACTCGACTGGCTGGAGGGTTACAAAGGCTCGAAGCCGGTTCGCATCGGCAATCGCGCGGCCAAGCAGAGCCAGCTGGATGTTTATGGCGAATTGGTTGAAATGGCATGGGAATGGCATGCCAGCGGCCATGAATCCGACCGCCAGTACTGGAGCTTTCTGACGGATGTAATCGATACGGTATGCAAGCAGTGGATGACCAAGGATCACGGTATCTGGGAAGTGCGCGGTGAGCAACGCCACTATGTGCATTCCAAGGCGATGTGCTGGGTTGCCGTCGAGCGGGGCGCCATGCTTGCGAAGGAGAATGGATTTTCTGCGCCGCTTGAGCAATGGATCACGGCGCGCGATGATATACGCCACGCAATTGACACCGAAGGTTACGATGCGGAGCGCGGCATTTTCGTTCAGGCATTCGGCAGCGATTACCTCGACGCTGCGGTACTGTTGCTGCCGAGAGTAGGTTTTGTCGATTACAAGGATCCTCGGATGATGCGCACCGTCGATGCGATTTGCCGCGAGCTCGAAGTCGATGGTTTGCTGCTGCGCTACAACTCGCCGGATGGATTGCCCGATCGTGAGGGCATGTTCCTGCCCTGTACTTTCTGGCTGGTCAACTGCCTCGCGCATCAGGGACGGCGGGACGAGGCGCTGAAATATTACGAACGGGCGGTCAGTTGCGCCAATGACATCGGCTTGTTCTCCGAAGAGTTCGATGTAGAGGGTGAACAGATGCTCGGCAATTTTCCCCAGGGCTTGACCCATGTTTCGCAAATCATGGCGAGGCTGGCGCTGGGAGGAGTTGAATAGCGTGGAGCGGAGGCGCCGGCCATATTTTCCCGATGGGATATTCCGTGCCGGCGAAGACACTCCCGCATGCGAATTCAGGTGCGGATTTTGCTCGACATTCTATCTTCGGCGATACCTGTATACCGTGCATCTTTTGCTTGTGATGCAGTATCCCGGTCATTGATAAGGAGATAGCCATGACATCATTTTTGAAGAGAAAACTTGTGATTGCAGCGGTGATACCGGTATTTGGAATGCCATTTTCCGTGTCGTCCATCGCTCAGACGACGGATACTCCAAGCTCTAAAACCAGTGGGTCCGGAGTACAGACGCAGGGTCAGAAGGACATGCAACAGAAACAGGGCCGGCAGGGACAACAGGCAACAAAAATCCGCGACATGCGCGCCAGCAAAATCATCGGCGCTGACGTGAAAAACGCCAAAGGCGAGGATCTCGGCGATGTGCAGGACTTGATCGTAAATGCGGATGACGGGACGGTAAATTATGCAATTGTTGCTTTCGGCGGCACTCTCGGCTTTGGCGAAAAACTGTTTGCCTATCCGATGGATCGCTTTCAGGCCGCGACCTCCGGCGATGAGCTGGTATTGAACGCGAGCCCAGAAGAGATGAAGAACGCTCCGGGATTCGACCGCTCCCAATGGCCGAGTTTTGGCATGGGTGGATATCGCGGCGAAGTAGAGAAGCATTTCGGCCAGACTGCGCAAACCGGCGGCAATCTGTTGCGCATGAGTGAAATGTTGAGCAATAAGGTTGTGGATAGAGCTGGTAACGAGGTGGGCCAGATCGAGGATGTCGTCGTCAGTGTAACGGACGGCAAGGTTCGCTATGTCGCGCTGGAACCCGAGAAAGACCTGAACATGGGCGATCAACTTGCAATGCTGCCGATGAATGCGATTCGCGCAACCGGCGAGCAGAAATTCGAAAGGCAGCAGCAGGCGCAGCGAAGGGATGCCACACCGTCTCAGCAGCAGCCGCAACAATCCGCACAGGCAAGCGGTCAGACACAGCAGGAACAGCAACAGCAGCAAGCGCGGCAGCAAGACCAGGACTTGCAACTGGTGTTGAATGTCGAACCGCAGCAGTTGCAGAAGGCGCGCACATTCCAGCAAGGCCAATGGCCTGATGTAAATGACCAGGCGTTCCAGCGTGAAATGGATAGTTACGTGGCTTCCTTCCCGGCTGGTGCGGACACCGGCAGGTCATCCGGGGCCAGCGGAACCCAGGGGGAGACAGGCAGCTCGTCCGGAGCCGGTGGCACGCAAGGGCAAATCGGTACTGGCGGGACCGAACCCAGCATGCGGCAGGACCAGCCGGCCGGCGCGCCGCCACAACAGCCGGAAAAATCCGGACCATCCAATTAAGCCGTTCCAGGCATTGTTCGCCTTAGGGACGTGGACGAAATAAGATCCCGATTTGGACGCGTGTGACGGGATGGTGCAGCAGAGGTTTCGTGGAGCATTGCTCCGCGCCTGCGTAACGGTATCGCCTTGCAAGGCGATACTCCCGCATAGGCGCGAGGAGGAGTCATCCCGCAAGGGGACTTGCTTCGCGGCGTAGCTGCTATGGCGACGACGAGCAACGCAGCAGTGCGCCCGTCACACGGGGAACACATCGGGAAATTATTCCGGGCACGTTCCTTAACTGCGCACGAAGAGTGCGCAGTTTTTTTTGGTGCGCCCAGCATGGGCGCACTCTTGGAGGTGCAAGTCCTCCCGCAAGCTGACCACAGCGAGCGAAGCGAAGCGCAACTGCGGAAGGGCGACC
>MESE01000030.1 GCA_001770855.1 Burkholderiales bacterium RIFCSPLOWO2_02_FULL_57_36 | reverse complement strand
TGTTCGCCGCCAATCCGCTGCGCTCGCCGCTACATCAACTCGCCACTTCTGCATAGAACGCCGCTCAGTTAGCGGTTACAGCGCAAGCAGGATTCACTCCACAGATGCGCATTCGCGTGCGGGTGATGCGGGGGTGCCTGGTCATCACGACGGAGTAGGAACGCCGACTCGATCATCGCCGCCGACCTGGCGGCTAAAAAAGAAGCCACTGCATCCGGGGAGTCCGGAGGCAGTGGCTTTCTATTTTAAAAAAGAGAAGGTTTTACGATACATGCGGCGCAATGCGCTTTGCTTATTGACGCCCTACAGATTACGCCTTACCGCGTTGGTTCCTCAGACCTTATTTTCCGGAAGCACTTGAACTACAACTTTTGTGAAGGGCTTTAAGTGAAGCAGAAAAAGTAGTAACGATATATTCTCGCTCATTTTGGTCTACCAGATCCTTAGAGAGTTGTTGCGAATTCACCTTTTCAACAACTCTTTCAATAGACTTTATGTCTTTACAAAGTACATTTGGCATCCCGGTTCTCGAAGTATCAAATTCTGCACCAACAATAATTTGCCTGAGACTATCAGCTAGATGAAGCTCAATAAATTTCCTGGCACCTTTCGTATCGCCTCCCTCGATCGCCTCATGAGATCTCAGTAAGAAATCTATGGATTGGACCAAGTATGCAGAGGTTAATTTTGAAGTCAGCACAGAGTCCGCCGCTTTATTCTCACCTACTGCCACTCCTAAGCGATAAGCCCCAAAGCCACCCAGTAGCATTAGCGCCAAAACGCCAAATACTAAAGTCAAATATATATAAGGTTTCTTTTTCATAGTATTTCTTACATTTGAGAAAAACACATAGCTGGAGGAGGCAAACTTGTAATACCAGCCTTTCGATAGCACTGTTCCCCGCAGATTCCGCCGGCGGAGCCGCCGCTTCGCATTTGACCACCTATAGTGCTACAACAAGAAATGCATGCGCCCAGCGAAGAGCTAATGTCCGCGCAACTGCATCCACCATACAGTTTCTTCATGTACTCTGGGCAATTGCCTTTTCCCTTTTCAGGCGATACAGGATCTTTTGGCAATTTCCCAGGACTAGGCGTTGGCCCGTTTGAGCTTGGGTCATACGCGGGATCAACGCAGTCAGTTCCATTACAAATGTCTTCTGCTCGAGTCTTGCGTAATCCGTCTGGATCGACAAATATCAATGGATTCCCATCAACATAGGTGTAGGTGTTAATGCCGCCAAGTAAACCGCCTGACGCACGCCGTCGTACCCCATCCCAATTTCGCTAGACGCCATGCGGCTTCCAGACCTGCCACACCCTCGACGCATACTGCTCAAAGAACAAATTTTTTCCTAGAGGCGATTTTGGCCCACCCACGCACGCGAAGGCAAGGCATTTTTTCTTTAGCGGCTAAAGGCAGGTCGCATGCCGTGCACCCGCTTCCGTCCAGGCCGCGCAGCGCCCGCAGGGCTTGGCCTTGACGGCGGAGGAAGAGACACGCTCAGTCATGCGGTGCAAGGCGGGTCTATCCCTTGCACCGCATGTAGACGCGGGGTTGGGGTTGGTTTTTTGTTGTCTTTGATTGTGCCGGCGGCACGCGGGCACACATGCCAGGGTGTTGAGCACGGCGACGACGGGGTGTTGTCGTGGCCGTGCTGTTGTTGCGTTCCGTCTGACTGCCGGCGCAGCGCGGCCGCAAGCGAGGCACGAGCGCGCACCGTAACCCCGACCGATCCCTGCGCCCTGTGGCGCACCGATCAGTCTGTGCAGCCGTGGCGGGGCGCCAGACATAACGCCACGTTCCGCGAACCCGCAGGGCGCGCAGCGGTCGTTGCACCGAACGAAGCGAGGAACGAGCGCAGTGAATGCAGCGACTTTGCGGAATGCGGCGTTATGTTGAATGCGCGCAGCACATTTACCCCGGAACGGCTGTGCCTTTGCGTTGCCTGTCACCTGGCTGACGGCGAAGCGCGGACGCAAGCGACGCAGGAGCGCGCATCGTTACTCTGGCTAGGTTGTTTGCTGGCGTTTCCGATATGGATGCCGGTCGCACTGCTGCGGCGTCCAGCCTGGCGCGCGGCATGCCGTGCCCTGGCTTTCACTTGCACGCTGGGCATGCCGCGTGACAGGCGGGTTAACAACTTGCGGCGTTCGCGATCCGCTTCACTTGTTCCACCACGGATAGCCCACTCGTTCGTAATAGTCCCATGCCATGCTGCGTTCATCCGAACCATTACTGGCGTAGCCGTCCGCGCGCGGTGCAGCTACATAGCTCTGAATTTCGCACAAGTCGGCGATGAAGCCGCGCAACACGATTTCCGGCGTCACACCGTCTTGCCGGCATAGCGCGATGAATTCATCCGGCAGCTTCAGCGTGAGATTGCGGCGTGGGCGTGGCATGGCGGTTCCTTCGTTATGTGTGATGTGGTTGCTCAGTCGTCGCCTAGCGCGTCCAAGAGCGTTTGCGCTTCGCCGTTGATGTTTGCCCCTGCCGCGCCGCTTTGATCGCCTCTGACGCGCTCCAATCGCGCCGGATGGGTCGCGTTGTGGATCTCCTTCAACTTGGTCATCGATACGTGCGTGTAGATTTGCGTGGTCTCCAGATTCGCATGCCCCAACATCGCTTGAATGAAACGGATATCCGCGCCGTTCTCCAGCATGTGCGTCGCCATCGCGTGCCGGAACACATGGCATGCGCCGGGCGTGGTGATGCCGATCGCTTCCACATGCCGCCGCATCAGGTCGCCCACGAAGCGCGCGCTCATCGGCTGGCCGAAGTCGTCCAGGAACAAGGTTTGATCGTCGTGCCCGCTGACGATTTCCGGCCTGACGTCCGTCAGGTATTTATCGGCCCACTTGCACGCTCTTTGCCCAATCGGCAGGAAGCGGTCCTTGCTTCCCTTGCCTTGCCGGATCATCAGCGTGCCGCGCTCGGTGTCGAGGTCGTACAGCTTCAGGTGCAGCATTTCCATGCGCCGGATGCCGGACGAGTAAAACACTTCCATGATGGCGCGGTTGCGGATGCCCAACAGCGTGGCCGGGTCGGCTTGATTGATGATCGTCTCCACCTGCTGCACCGTGAGGATGGTCTTTGGCAACGCCTTCGGCTTCTTCGGCAATTCGAGGTCGGCGGCCGGGTTGTGCAGCAAGTGATTCTGCCGCACCATCCAGCGAAACCACGCGACCAGCGAAGTCAACATTCCCAACTGCGCAATCACCGACAGCGGCGCACCGTTGCTCTTGCGGTATTGGTGCAAGGTGCGCTGGTAGCGCTCCAGCATCGGACGCGTGATCTCCGCCGGCTTGGCAATGCTGCGCTCGTCACACCAGACGATGAAGCGCTGTACCGCAAAGCGGCGGGTTGACATCGTGTGTTCCGAGAAGCCAGCGGCCAAGGCCCAGTCGCACCAGGCATCAAGGTAGACATGCAGCGGATGCCCGGGGGCGGGATCGTGCGGGTTCAAGCCTTTGCGGCGGTGCTTGCGCTTCGGATTCAATACGCGCGACATGGTCAGACGGCAGTGGCTAAAGAAACAACCGGTTGCGGGTACGACGCGATGTTGCTTTTCGCTTGCAAGAGGTGCGTTTCTTCGCTGACTTCCGGCGATGCCGCATGAACCCGCATGGCTGCTTGCTCTTGCGCTGATTGATTGACCCGCGAACCCGCCGCGTCAGGGGCGCGTTGGCACAGCAAAGGGGGCGCGAACTCCCCCGTTTCACCCCGCGAACTCGACGTCGTAGACGTAGCAGTGGCGGCACCGGCTGCGATTTTCAATGCGTCCACATCGATCAATCCCGGCACGAAGGCGCGGCAGTCGCCGCTCTTGCCGTCGTACAGCAATTCATACTCGAAGCTCTGCCCACGCTGGCCGCGATGCACAAGCAGGTATTCCATTTGCACCAGGCGCTCCAAATGCAAGCGCGCTTGCGTATCGCTTAATCCGGTGGCATCGCGCACGGCCTTGCGGGAGAAGCGCAGATCGGCACGCCCGATACTCTGACGTTCGCATTCGGCACTGGCGTATTGGTCGATCAGTTTGAGCAAGCGCCTCGTTTGCGGCGGCAGTTCGTCCAGGCTGCGGCCCAGCACTTCATGTGCGATATGGTTCGCCAGGGCGATGTCGTCCAGCGTGGCTTCGATGTACTCGACTTCCCGCCCGCCGCGCTGATCACTTTTTATCTCGCGCTGATACTGATGCAGAAAGGCGATGGTGTCGATCAGCGTCAGATATTTTTCGTGATCGCGGCGCAGGCGCGTGGTCTGGTCGGGGAAGGTCAGAAATTGCGCATACGGATTCAGTACATCAATCGGGCGCAGCAGCCTTTGCGCGTTCTGGTGCAGGGTGATGAGCGCTTCTTTCTCACGGCGGGCGACCAGCCCTTCGAGCGTGCGCTTCTCGCGTTGCAACCGGTGAATCGCGCGCGTCTGGTCGCGCGACTCGTCAACCGACAGCACCAGACAGCGGTTCATCAGTTCTTCGTCGATGTCGCGCGCGGTGGTCGTCACCAGCAGCGCAACCGGCCCTTCGACCCGGTATGGCTGCGTGATCAGATTGCCGGTCACCGGGTCTTTGCCGGTGGAAGCCATTGTCAATTCGCCTTCGGATTGCAACAGCTTGAGCGCATAGGATGCGCGGGCGGCGCCTTCTTCCTCGACGATGGCCAGCGCCTTGTGCTTGAGGTTGGTTTCGCCCATGTAGAACAGGCTTTGCCCGGTCATCGCGCTGTATTTGACTTTTTCTTCTGCGGGTACGAATGCCAGTACCGTATCCATCAAGCTGGTTTTACCGGCGGCAGAGGACGATTGAATGACGATGCCCAACGGCTTGTCGAGCTTGCGACTGACGGCGGCTAAATAAACAACCAGCTTGTTGATGTCTTCACCGATCAGGCCGCAGGCGGTGCAATCGGCTTGCAGGCGTTCAACCAGGTTCGGCGCGCGCAACAGTGCCAGCGCCGCGTCGCGCTCGGCCTCGGAGATCGGATGCGCGACCGGCGCGGCAGGCTGCAAGCTGTTGGTGATGGTTTCCTGTTGCAGTTGTTCCAGCCGCATCAGTACCCGGCCCAGGTCGGTCTTGAGGATGTCGTCCCTGATCTGCAATTCGATGGCCGCATGCGTAATGTAGCTTTGCCGCTGCTTCATGCTGTACAGGTCGAGCGTGTCGACGTAGAAGCTGTCGCCGCGCGACACCAGCAGATTGATTTTCAGGAGGATGAACGACAGATTTTTTGCCAGCCCGCGCACGCGGTAGCGCCGCGCATCATTGCCAGTCCCGAGCGTGAATAGGATTTCATTGTCGGTTACTTCGCACGGCATGTCGTCTTGCTTTATTCCGGGAACGGGACTGGCGGGCAGCGCGCAGGGTGCGGCTTCCGCTTTAGCGGCTAAGGGAGGCGGCGCCGGCATTGCCACGGCAACAGGCGATGCCGGCGGCACGTCGCGCGGAATCGCCATTGACGGCGTG
This sequence comes from Burkholderiales bacterium RIFCSPLOWO2_02_FULL_57_36, assembly GCA_001770855.1. GTDB lineage: Bacteria > Pseudomonadota > Gammaproteobacteria > Burkholderiales > Burkholderiaceae_D > MESE01. The sequence goes on along the minus strand of MESE01000030.1, from coordinate 3,376 downwards.
TTGATCGGTTCTGCGGGTGACGCCCCTTTGCCTAACCAAGCGGCTTTGCGAATCAGCACGCCCAGGCTTTTGGCGGCAGGCTGCACCTTCAACGCGACCTCGTTGGCATCCATCCCTTTCGGGAACTGGATGCGGTAACACTCGATGCCTTCCTGCTGCAGACGTTCGGCCAGCTTCACCGCGCCGCGCTCTCCGGCGTCGTCGCGGTCATAGGCGATCAGCACACGCTCTGTGCCGGCGCGCTTGAATGCGGCCAGGTGATCGTCCGTGAAACCTTCGACGCCGTAGCTGGCCGTGACGTTGCGAAAGCCAGCGCACCAGAACGTCAGCGCATCGATCAGCGCTTCGCACAGAATGATTTCCTTGTGCGCGGCCAATGCCTGCACGTTGAACACGCCGCGATGCGGGCCAGGCAAATACAGGTGCTGCGGCGTGCCTTTGCGTAAGTTGTCGGTGATCTTGCGCCCGTACATTTCGGAAACATTGCCGTGTTCGTCGGTGATGGGCACGATCAGCGAGCCGTTGAAGTGTTCGTGGCCGCTGTCGCGATAGATGCCGATGCTCTGCAGGCGGGTGCGGATTTCGGCGCCGGTGATGCGGTTCTTTTCCGGCAGGCGCAGGCCGAGCGTGCGGTTGGCGAAACCAAGCTTGTACGTGTCGATCGCTTCGGCTGCTGCGCTGCCCGCGATGCCGCGCGATTCCAGGTAAGCCAGCGCCTCCGGTGACTGCTTCAGACATTGGTGGTAATAGTCGTTGACCTGGTTCAACAGCTTCTGGTCGTCGGCATCGAAGGCAACCGGGGCATCGAGTTTTTTGACGGTGCTGTGCTTGACCACGCCAGACCCGGCGGCTAAAGAAGAAACGCCCGCAGTAACTCCCTCCCGCAGCAGTTCCACCGCATGCCGGAAACTGACGCCATTCTTTTTGATGATCCAGTCAATCGGCCCGCCGCCTGCGCCGCAGCCGAGGCAATGCCAGAGATTCTTCGCCGGCGTCACCGATAGCGAGGGCGTGCCGTCTTCATGGAACGGACACAGCCCGAGCAAATCCTTGCCCACCTTCTTCAATTCGATGCCGGCCGCTTCGACCAGCCGCTGTACCGATACTTCATTTTTCAGCCGCTCGATTTCCGCTTCGGGTATCCGTGCCATAAATCCGCTTCCTCTCAAAAACCTGTCAAGGGGGTAAACAGGGAAATAACTTGCCTGGCACAATATCACGTTTCGTGATATTGTCAATCGCGTTTCTAAAATCATGGGGTAAGGTATGCGACATGTCATTGCAATGGAGTACCCAATCATGGCGATCAGCCAAGACGAAAGAGGGTTCTTTATCGCGCTGGGCAATCGCATTGCCCGGCTGCGCAAAGAAAGTCATATCACCCAGGCACAACTCGCAGAAACGCTCGGCGTGTCGCAGTCAACGATGAATGCTTACGAGCTTGGAAATCGGCGCGTCTCCCTGTCCGCGCTACCTACGCTGGCTAAAACGCTCGGCGTCAGTCCGGAGGAACTGCTCGACGAAACCAATGCCGTCACGAAGAAGCGCGGCCCCGCACCAAAGCTACAGCAGCACATGGAGCGGATCAGCCAATTGCCGAAACCTCGGCAACGCATGGTGATGGAAATGCTGGACGCGGTACTGGCTCAGGGAAACCGATAGCCAGTAGCGGACCGACAGCAGCTAAAAAAGAAGAAGCCACTGCATCCGGGGACTCCGGAGGCAGTGGCTTTTTATTTTATTGAAGGAGATGATGCGCAGAGCACACCCCACACCTACTATCTCACTCTCATATCTTGGCTATTTTTCAGAATCAGAATAAGACCTTTGAGCTTAAATAAGAAATACCGAAACCTCGCGATTGTCCTGCGTGAAATGCCTGCACCACTTTTCATTTCTTGGCGAGCCAAGTCTCTTTGAGCAAAGATATGCCCGAGTGCCGCAGCCTTCTTCAGATAAAAATCAGCCTTGTCTTTATTAACTAATGGGGCTGAACCCTCGCTACGAAGAGCGTAGGCCCAATAAGCCGCCGATACATGATCTAACTCAGCTGACTCTTCATACAAAGAAGCCGCGTGAGCAAGATCACCTTTCTTTTGAAATAGCGAGGCCAAATAATATTTACCATCAGCGTCATTAGTATTACTAAGACATTGATAGTGATATTGCGCCTGTTTCAAATCCTCACCGACCCCAAGCCCTTGGTCATACATCCATCCAAGGTATAAATGCGCTCGACTGTTCTTCTGTACGAGGCGCTCAAATAATTCCTTTGCCCGAACATAATCACCAGCTTCGAAAGCGTCATAAGCTTTATTCAATTCATCATTTTGATCGTTCACGGCACATCCTCTCAGATGAAATTTTATTTCCCCGGCGAGCCAGGCGGACCAGGTGGAGGCGACTTGGGGTCTTTGGGTGAAGGGCGTGTTGGAACAGGTGGCTTAGGCGGCGGCGGTGGCGGCCTTTTGTCGTTCGCAAGGCATACGGCACAGAGAATAATATGGGCCAAATTTTTCTTTACGTTCTTGCATATGGCTTTGCAGACATCTTCCACGCCGCAGGATAGGTCTGCTCCTCCGTAACTACCGCTACCACCATAACCGCCGCCATAACCGCCGCCATAACCGCCATAAGGTGACAGCCCTTCTGGATCCGTGTAGCTAATCGGATTTGATAGTGCGTACTCGTATGTATTAATGCCGCCCGCCAGCCCGATCGGATCACTCTGCACATATCTGCCTGTAGCAGGATCGTAATCGCGATAGTAGTTGTAATGCAGATTGGTTTCCTTGTCAAAGTACTGCCCCGGAAAGCGCAGGTTGAACTCGAATCCGGCACTGCTGCTCGGCACATTGTTGCCGAACGGATCGTTGTTCTGCCACTGCCACACCACCTGATTGGCGGCATCGGTGATGCGCCGCGGCGTATTCAGGTGATCGGTCTCGATGAAGTACACCTTGGCCGGCCCTGCCGCCTGCGCCGCCAGCGTGACGGTCACTGGCGCCGATGTCGCGGTGGCTCCCGCATTGTCGGTTGCCTTGGCCAACAGCGCATAGGTGCCGGCCGGCACGTCGTTCCAGACAAACCCGTACGGCGCTTGCGTGACGGTGCCCAGCAAGGTATTGCCGTTAAAGAACGCAACCTGGGCAATGCTGCCATCGGCATCACCGGCTTGCGCGGTCAGCGTGATGCTCGCCAGTGCAGCCGTACTGCTGGCGGTGGCCGACAGACTGATGCTTGGCGGGGTGTTGGCCACCACGGCAATGGTCACTGGGGCCGATATCGTCTGTCCTCCCAGATTGTCGATCGCTTTGGCTGTCAGCGTATAGCTGCCCTGGCTCACGTTGGTCCAGTGGAACATGTACGGCGCCTC
>MESE01000029.1 GCA_001770855.1 Burkholderiales bacterium RIFCSPLOWO2_02_FULL_57_36 | reverse complement strand
TCGAGCAGGACTGACCCACCGAATAAGGAATCGAAATGAGCGACTTTACAAGTAACTTCTGGTCTATTTACGTTTCAGGAATCACGCTGGTTGGCATCATTGCCTGCCTGATCCTGTTGTGGTTCAGCGGCAAAGCCAAGGCCATGACTGCAAATGACAACACCACCGGTCACGTGTGGGATGGTGATTTGCGTGAAATGAACAACCCCTTGCCCCGTTGGTGGGTATGGCTTTTTGTAATCACCATCGTGTTTGCCTTTGCCTACCTCGCCATGTACCCAGGTTTGGGTTCATTTGGCGGCAAATTGGGTTGGTCTGGAGTGGGCCAATACCAAGCGGAGATCGACAAAGGAAACAAAGAGGTAGCACCTCTGTACGCCAAGTTTGCGGCGATGACCCCGGAAGACATGTCTCGGGATCCGCAGGCCCATGCCATTGGCGAGCGTTTGTTCATGAATAACTGCTCTCAATGCCACGGATCGGATGCCCACGGAGGCAAAGGTTTTCCCAATCTGACAGATGCAGACTGGCTGCACGGCGGGACTCCTGACAAAATCACCGAGACGATTGCCCAAGGCCGGATGGGTCAAATGCCTGTGATGGCAGCTGCGGTTGGAACCTCTGACGACGTCAAAAATGTGGCCAATTACGTGCTTAGTTTGTCGGGTGGTGCGCATGATTCGGTACGTGCAGCTTTGGGTAAGCCCAAATTTGCAGCCTGTGCAGCTTGCCATGGTGCCGATGGCAAAGGCAACCAGGCAATGGGTGCCCCCAATCTCGCCGACGATATCTGGTTGCACGGCTATGGCGAAGCAGCCATCATTGCCATGGTGAATAACGGCAAGGTCAACCAAATGCCCGCGCAGAGTGAAAAACTGACGGAAGCACAAATCAAAGTGTTGACTTCTTATGTTTGGGGCATGTCCAACAACGCTCCCGCCAAATAGCCGGGTTGCATAGAAGGCGCATCATTTTTGTCTCCATCTGATACATCGCAGCGCAAGGTTATTCCCATCTTGGCATCGCCAGACAAGGGGCCGATAGAGCCCCCAGTTGGTGCCGATGCAGAGATGGTTTCGCTGTACGAAGCCCATAAAAAGATCTACCCCAGAAGCGTGTCTGGTTTGTTCACCAACTGGCGCTGGGGGATGGTGTTCTTGACCCAGTTGGTGTTTTATGGAATGCCTTGGTTGGAGTGGGGGCAAAGACAAGCGGTTCTGTTTGATCTGAATTCGCGACGCTTCTATATTTTCAATTTGGTTCTTTATCCGCAGGATTTCATCTATCTCACAGGGATATTGGTGATTTCTGCGCTGTCTCTATTCCTGTTTACCGCAGTAGCAGGACGTTTGTGGTGTGGTTATGCCTGCCCCCAGACGGTTTATACCGAAATGTTCCTGTGGCTGGAGCATAAGGTGGAGGGGGATCGTTCGGCACGTATGCGGCGCGATGCCGGTCGGTGGACTTTTGACAAGGTGGGGCGCAAGACGGCCAAGCATTTTTTGTGGCTGGCGGTGGCCTTGTGGACTGGTTTTACCTTCGTGGGGTATTTCACACCCATTCACGAGTTAGGGGTGGAGTTTGTTCAACTCAATATGAGTTCGTGGGAAAGCTTCTGGACTCTGTTTTATGGCTTTGCAACCTATGGCAATGCCGGTTTTATGCGCGAGCAGGTGTGCAAACATATGTGCCCCTACGCGCGGTTTCAGAGTGCCATGTTCGACAAGGACACGCTCATCGTTACGTATGATGCCGAGCGCGGTGAACCGCGTGGTGCACGTTCTAAAAAGGCTGATTTATCCACCCTGAATTTGGGCGCGTGTGTGGATTGCACTCTGTGTGTGCAGGTGTGTCCGACCGGGATTGATATTCGTGATGGCTTGCAGTATGAATGCATTGGCTGTGGTGCCTGTGCCGACGTATGTGATACCGTGATGGATAAGTTGGGCTATGCCAAAGGCTTGGTAAAGTATTCCACTGAAAATGCGGTCAATCAGCATTGGACGCGTGGCCAAATTTTGCGCCATGTGCTTCGTCCACGGGTGTTGGTCTATTCGGCCATACTGGGAGCCGTTGTTCTTGCGATGGCAATCAGTCTGGCATGGCGTACGCCGTTTAAGGTGGATGTTGTTCGAGACCGAGGATCTCTGGCGCGCATTGCCTCTGGCGGTCGTATCGAAAACGTGTATCGCTTACAGATTATGAACGCGATGGAATCCCAGCAGCATTTTCGAATTTCTGTTAGCGGGCTTCCCGGCTTGGTAGTCGTTTCAGAAAATGATGTAGTTATTGAGCCCACGCAGTCCCGTTGGGTTGCTGTGGGGGTTCAAGCGCCTTTTGACGCTGCGCCTGCTGGCTCGCACCCCATCTATTTCGATATCGTCACACTGGATGCCGCTGCAAAGGTGTCTGAAAAGTCAGTATTCATTGTTCCCCGTTAAGGAGTTTTATGACAAAAATTCAAACTGATTCCGCTGACCCATGGTGGAAGTTTGGCCATGTGTGGATGGTGCTGGCTGGCCCGGCGATTGTGGTCGTTGCTAGTTTGGTGACGCTGTATTTGGCGGTAACCCATGCAGATCCTGTGCTAGATGAAGACTACTATCGCAAGGGTTTGCAGATTAACCAGACGCTGGCAGAGAACCCGTCCAGCTTGGCGCCTGCCTTGCAGGGCCGCAATCATGCGGCTACGGGGGCGCCTCCCTTGCATAAAGCTCCTTGATCTGCATCCTCTTGGGGGTTTAGACATGCTGCAAAAACGACTGATGTGGATTCTATGGCCCGCTTTTTTGATGGCCGCTGTGTTGGAGATGCTGGTGTTTGCAGTGGTGGACCCGCAGGACTTGCATTGGTTGGGCAACCCCCTGGAGCTATCACGTCAAAGTGTCTATGCTTTGGCGTTTTTCGTATTTTGGGGCATCACAGCAGTAGCCAGCGGGCTGACCACCTTGTTGGCCATGTCGCCCTTTGAGGTCAATCGTTGCCCTTTACCTCCGGATGGGCGCCCTGACGGCTGTCCTAAACAGGGTGGATGCTGACTGTCTCAGGCATCGGAGGGGGTTAGTTGCAAATTTTGGGATTGACGATGTCTTTGAGCGCATCGGTGTTGATGATGCGTACATGGCGTTGCTTGACTTCCACAATGCCATCATCTGCAAATTTGGAAAACGTGCGGCTCACAGTTTCCAACTTGAGTCCTAAGTAGCTGCCAATTTCCTCACGGGTCATCCGCAGGACCAATTCCGATGAAGAGAAACCGCGGGCGTGCAGGCGTTGCACCAGATTGAGAAGAAACGCGGCCACACGTTCTTCCGCGCGCATGCTACCCAAAAGCAACATAACGCCGTTTTCGCGCACGATTTCGCGGCTCATGATTTTGTGGACATGCCGCTGCAGGGCGTTGACTTCTCGGGACAATTCTTCAATGCGGTCAAAGGGCATGATGCACACTTCGGCGTCTTCCAGTGCCACGGCATCGCACGTGTGGTGCTCGTTCACAATGCCGTCCAGCCCGACGATTTCGCCCGCCATTTGAAAGCCAGTGACTTGGTCACGACCATCTTCAGACGCGACACAGGTCTTGAAGAAACCGGTGCGAATGGCAAATAGGCTGGTGAATTTTTCGCCGTTACGAAACAGCGTGTCACCGCGTTTGACTTTGCGTCGGCTCGCAACTACATCGTCAATGCGGTCCAGCTCTGCCTGACTCAAACCCATAGGCATACACAGCTCACGCAAATTGCAATTGGAGCAAGCTACTTTGATGGTTTGAGGGGTTATTGCGACCACTGCCGCACCTGGCTTCACGGCATGTGACGCCACAGTTTCAACTCTGCTAACAAGTTTGTTATCAAACATAGGCGTCCCATGATACAGATCAATTGTAAACCTATCAACTTCAGCAGTCCTTGATTCAAATCAAGCAAAAATTGGAGAAGTTACGGCAAAGTGATCCGGTTTGTCTTGGAATATTCATGAACGATTTAGCTGCCCCGATCACTGACGAATTGCTGCGCCGATATGACGTGTCCGGTCCACGGTACACCTCCTATCCCACGGCAGATCGGTTTGTGGAGGCCTTTGCGGCTGATGACTATGCTTTGGCCTTGACCCAGCGCCGCAGTGGTGCAGCGGCGATGACCTTGCCCTTGTCGCTGTATGTGCACATCCCTTTTTGCGAGTCCTTGTGCTACTACTGTGCTTGCAACAAAATTATTACCAAACACCATGACCGTGGAGCAGAGTATCTGCGCTACCTGAGTCGTGAAGTGGATTTACATACCGCCTTGATCGGTTTGGGGCAAATGGTCAGCCAGCTGCATCTGGGAGGGGGGAGCCCTACTTTTCTGAGCGACGACGAACTGCGGGAGCTTATGTTTATGCTGCGCCGCAATTTTGTGCTGGCGCCTGGCGGCGAGTACTCCATAGAGATTGACCCTAGAACGGTAGATGCTTCGCGTCTGGATACCTTGGCGGAATTGGGATTCAATCGCCTCAGCTTCGGTGTTCAGGATTTTGACCCGGCAGTGCAAAAAGCGGTGCACCGGGTGCAGCCCGTGGAGCAGGTGTTTTCGTTGGTGGAAGCCGCACGTTCACGCGGTTTTGACTCCATCAACGTGGACCTCATTTACGGTCTGCCGCAGCAAAGTCCCGAGTCGTTTGACCGAACCTTGGCGCAGGTGGTGCAGTTGCGACCAGATCGCATTGCTTTGTATGCTTATGCCCATTTGCCGGAGCGTTTCAAGCCGCAGCGGCGCATTGCAACGGTTGAGTTGCCCAGCGGGGGCGCCAAAATATCGATGCTGTCACGTTCATTGGCCACCTTTATTGGTGCTGGTTATGTCTACGTAGGCATGGACCACTTCTCACTTCCCTCCGACTCGCTGGCGGTGGCCAAACGGCAGGGCCGCCTGCACCGCAATTTTCAGGGCTATAGCACCCAGCCGGATTGCGATTTGATCGCCCTGGGAGTGTCTTCTATTGGTCGTATTGGGGCCACCTACAGCCAGAACTCAAAAACGCTGGAGGAATACTACGATTTTCTGGACCAAGGCCAATTTCCGGTGGTTCGGGGCCTGGCGTTGTCGCGGGACGATTTGGTACGCCGTTCCGTGATCATGGCCTTGATGTGCCATGGGCAGTTGCAATTTGAATCAATTGAGTTGGCCCATTTGGTCGATTTTCGATCCTATTTCGCCAAAGAAATGGAGTCCTTGCAAGCCTTGGTGGAGCAAGGCATGGTGGTGGTGGACGACAGCAGTATTCAGGTGACTGCGCAGGGCTGGTTCTTTGTGCGTGCGGTGGCCATGGTGTTTGATCGCCATCTGCAGACGGACCGTACCCGGGCGCAGTTTTCCAAGATCATTTAGCATCGGCCGATGCAATATTCCTTGGCGCTGACTGCGCTTTTGATGGGGCTCGTCGGCGGGCCTCACTGTATCGCCATGTGTGGCGCGGCTTGTGCGGGTATCGGACAGGCGGCAGGCGCGAACAAAAACTCTGCTTTGTGGTCTTTCCAATTGGGCCGTGTTATCGGCTACGCGGTGCTGGGAGGGCTGGCGGCTGCATCCTTGCAAGGCTTGGGTTGGTTGACCGTGCAATCGGCGGCGCTACGGCCTGTATGGTCCCTGTTTCATGTGGCGGCTCTTTTGTTGGGGCTGCTGCTCTTGTGGCAGGCACGCCAGCCGGTGTGGCTGGAACAGGCGGGGCGGAAGATTTGGAGTTTTGCCCGCTCAGTGGGGGCCCGCTGGGGTGGGGGCGCACCGCTGGTGCTGGGGACCTTGTGGGCTCTTCTTCCCTGTGGGTTGTTGTATTCCGCGCTGTTGGTTGCCGCCATGGCCGGTAGCCCGTTGGGTGGGGCGATGGTGATGGCGCTGTTTGCCATCGGTACCAGTGTGACCATGGTGGCAGGGCCTTGGTTGTGGCTGCGTCTGCGGGGGCAGGGGGCCGTGCAGGGCAGTGGTGCATGGGGCGTGCGCTTGGCTGGTGCGGCCCTGGCCGCCAGTTCAGCTTGGGCCCTGTGGATGGGGCTGGTGCACAACACGGCGCCCTGGTGCGTAGTACCCTGAGCGTACTGCCACGGCTTGGCTGGGATAATCGGGTCCATGTCTTCTGCTTTGTTAACACCCGCTCTTTCCCCAAGTGCCGCGCCTAATGCGGTCCCCGCTGATCGCTGGCGGCTCTCCGTGGCCCCGATGATGGATTGTCCTGACTCAATGAAAAAAACCCAATCAGATCAACGCGTTACCTGATTGGGTCTTGGTGCATGTTGCACTAATGTTGCACCGAACTACCGTGCTACCACTCGTCCTGGTCATTATCGATTGCCGCTCGTTCTTTTTTGACGCACGATCCACAAACGCGGTAGATCCTTCCTGTCATACCTTCGTCGTAGTCGCGACGATTGCGCAAATCTTCGGCGAATGTTCCACACCAGTCACAGCGGCCTTGTCGATATGCTGCAGCGTGTGCTTGTAGGCTGGCCACGCAATCGACGCAAAGGTGGTGGTATTCGCAGCCAAATGAGTCGGTTTCGCCTTGCACACGTTTAGATGCGGGGCGGTCTGGGTGTGTATCGCATACCGCGTTGAGTGGTGCAGGAATACTCGATCCTGGCATCGTGCAGACTGGGCCATGGGAGCAATCACTCATACCGAAGCACCAGCCAGTTGTTTGGCTTCCTTTACTGCCGCTGCCCGGCGTGCATCCAAGTACTCGGCCAGATCGGTCAGGTGAACGCCCTTGGCGGCCTTCTGTGAACCCGCCTCGATGCGCAGCAACGGAATCTTGATCTCGCCGATGGCCACTTTGCGCAAGAACTTGTCCAGTGTCAGGTGCGGAAAGTAGTCCCGCACTACGGATGATGCAGGGATGACGGCCTGGGCGTTGTATTGCGCCATCAAAAGAAATGCAGTGTTCATGATCCCCTCCTGGTGGACAATGGGTAATCTTCGACAGTGGGGGTGCCGAAAGAGCAAGGTTGCCGCCACACTGGCCAGCAGCGGGGCGGGGTCATATCCAGCCACATGTCGCTGTGGCAGATCTCGATGTAGTGGTATTCCCACCGGCCGCCGTACCAGCGCCTGTACCAGCGGAACTGGCACAACAGATGCATGAACCAAAACATGCGGAAGATCCTCACGACGCGCTCTCCTGGTAAGCGTTCCACAATGGGGCGCCAATGCTGCAGCGTTGACCATGCCCAATGCCAGCAGCGATGCAGGTGGGGCAGTGGAAGTGGTGGGCGTGATACGCCTGGGCCAGGGGCTTCCATGCGGCGTTCACGATGCATCTCCAAACATGTCAGTAGTGGCAGGGCAGCGGAAGGGCTCTGGCGTACCAAATTCGTGGAAGGCAGTGCATATCGGCTGACCATCGGTTCCGAATAGCCATTCCTTAGCCTCGCCACGGAATGATGCGTCCAGGATCTCGCACTGCTCGTTGTCGTCGCAGTCGTCCAGATCCGCGTCTGCGCGCATGGCGCTGTCCCTGGAGCACTTGCGGCACCACTCAGACCAGAATACTTCTCCCTCGGTGCCATTGCTGGGCTGGTAGGGCTGGCCAGCACGATCAACGTACATCTTGGCCAATTCTGCGGGGAATGTCATTTGCACTCAGCCTCGCAAGTGATGGCGTGTAATCGCGGTGATGCCATTGCGCGGCGCGGGCGATTCGGACACACCCAGATGCGCCACGGGCGGGTCTGCCGGAATCTCCAGAAAATCGCTACGATCTTGACCCGTGAGCTTGAGGTACTCGTTCTCAACCTTTGCAGTGTCAACCAGCACGCTGGCGACTGTCGCCACTGCTTTAGCCCGCTCAATGTCCATCGGGTTTTCGCGACTGCGAAGGTCTGCCAAGGTGTCCAGGAGGCTTTGGCGCACCTGCTCGATATGTGGCTTTGCCGCCGGGGTTTTTCCGCTCATGATGCCGACCTTTCTTTGTGTTCTCTGCTGATGCGATTGACTTGACGCGTGATCGCGCCTTTGAGCTGGATTAGCTTGCCCAACTCTGGATTGCTGCTGTTGGGGTGGTTGCGCCTTGCGTTCTCGGCACGTGTGATGCATTCCAGCTTGTCTGGAGTGATCTCCGCCAACACCTTGGTCTTGCAACCTGGTTTAAAGACCACCATGAACCCATCTGGAACAGGCCCATTCGCGGCCACCCACACCAGGCGCGACACCGGATGCCAGCGCACATGATTTGCGCCCGGCAAGTCGGTCACCTTGCGCTCCAAAGCTCCGTCGCCGCTGATTCGATAGGTACCAATGGGCTGCCAAGTATGGGGACGGAACCCCTTCTTGAATCGGGTTTCAGCAGAGCGGCCGCCAGCGGTGTAGTGCGCTCCTTTGTTCCATGGCTCGCCGCCGGGTTTGAACTGCGACGCCTTCATGGCCGGCAGCTGCTTGCCGCGCTGAATACGTCCACTGCGCTCACTTGCCCAAAATGCCTCGCTCTTGGCAAGGTTGAGCCGATCTGCTGCCTGGTAGACGCTGCTATAGCTACGTTCCAATAGCGCTGCAATGTCGAAGCAAGGCACATCGGGGTACAGATCGACCAATAGCGCCTCTTCCAAGGGGGTCCATTTGCGACGCGGTTTCATACATCCCCCCCAAACAGATCCAGCGTGTCGTCATCCTGCTGCAGTTGCTGCAAACCCTTCTCGGCCGCAACCCAATCGGGCACCACAATCGCGGTGACCTCATCTCCAAAAAGACCAGACTCCTCGATCACCTCCTGGATCTGGCTCAGGGGCACCCAAGCCTCCTTTTGTCCGTCAAACACCAGCATGGCCAGCGATGTGCGGCCGCGCACCTTCACGTTAATCTTGAGGCTACTCATAAGACTCTCCCGGCAAGCCTTTGCGCGGTCACGTGCAAGCGATTGTTAAAAAATCTGCGAATGGTGTACGACCGCACCACCGAAACCACCGTGTACAAAACGCCAATGAAAAAGTTTTGACCCAACGTGATGTGAAAGCCAATTAAAGGCAGGATGACGAAGTTAGCGACCATGTTGACCAAGAAGCCAATGACAACATTCATCAACGCCTCAATCAGGCTACCTATGCGTGTTTGGTTCATGCCGCCGCTCCTGAAACCATCCGAATGACCGAAGCCCGCCCGCCATTGCTGCGGATCATGCCGGCTGCGGCATTGACGACCTGGTCAAACTCAGCACGGCTGAGTTTGCGGATCTGGAAGGCGTGTAGGTTGACGAACTCGCGCACAGCGTCAAGCTCATGAAAGTGCAGGGCGGTGGGCTTCCAGCCATCTACCTTGCGGGCGCGTTTGTAGATGGACTGCAGGGCGGTATCCGCGCTGGCCAAGTGTTCGTGCAGGCCGCGCACCACGCCCTGGCGTTCGATCGCCTTGGCCACGTCCAAACTGCCCGCAAGGATCGACCATTGGTGCATCGTGGCCACTCCTTCGCGCAGCGACTTGAATGCAGCCTGCACGGCGGCCAGCAGCTCGTCTACATCCCGCCGGTCAATTTTTGCCGCCCCATTCATGGCTATATCCAAGGTGTTCACCACACGCGGCCAGCGTGCACGGCGGGGGACTCGAAGCCCGTTGCGTGTTGTGGTCATGCCAGAACCTCCAGCTGCTCCAGGCGGAAGCTCATCGCCACGCTGATGCCTTTGATCTTGACGCGATAACAGTCGTCGCCCAGGTCTTGGATAACCTCGCCTTCCTTCCCCTTTGGCTTGCCCGCCAAGGCCTTGACCCGTGTGCCGATAGCCAAGCCGATACCGAGCAGTTGCCGCGCCGCCGCGCTTCCTGGCTCAGCAGGCAGCGCCACCGCGTTAGCGGAAGCTGACCCTTCGACGCCTTGCATCGCGGCAGCGATGCCTAGTGTTGCCTCCTCGGCCGACAACTTCGCCGCGCGTGCGGGTGGTTTTTTGGATGCAGACCCTTTACCCCCGTTTCCTCCCGGTCCCTCCTTCGGCCGCGCAGCGGGAGCGGTCGCGACATTTGCTTTTTCTTCCTTCACCTTGGGGAAATGCTTAGCCAGCGATTCGGCCTGAATGTCCTTGGTGGTGGATTTGAGCCCGCTGCCAAGCACAACACCGGTAACCAGATGCATGCCTTCGTTGGCAATGCGGTCGCTATATGAAAAATCGTTGGCGTTGCTGTCGTGCACCATGATCATCAGCATGTGGATCGCATCGGGCAAAGCGCTGGTCTTGATGTGGTCGAGCAGGGCGCTGTGGGAGCCCACTTTGTCCAGGTGGAGCAGCTTGCACACCTTGGCCGATTGCTCGGTGCTGAGGCTGTGTGCTACTTTGAGCGCGACGTAGCGATGCACCTCGACATTGAAGGTGAAGGACGTCACGAGGTCGTCAGAGCGCCACATCACACCCCACGTGTGGGCCACCAGTTGGTCGCGCCACTCCTGTTCATATTGCTCCTTGGCCTTGCGCTCGGCCTTGGCCTTCTTTTCATTGGCAAACTCGCGCACTTCCTTGGTCACCGTCTTGGCGGCCTGGGCCTGGCCCTCCACGGTCTTGAGCAGGCGCAACACCACCTCGTTTGGCAACGCGGCCACCAGCTCGCCCTTTTTCTGTGGGTGCGCGATCATCACCGGGGTGACGCCCTCGGCCTGCATTTGCTGGCCGATGATCTTGCGCAGCGGCTGGTCAGTCGGGCTGTCTTCGGCCACGTCCAAGCGCCGGTAGCCCTTGAATTTGGTCTGGCCATTTGTGGTCATCAGCTCCTGCGCTTCTTTGCCCGCAATGACGGTCTGGCCCTTGTCCTTGGCTTCCTTGACCAGGGTGGCCGCGTGGGCTTCTTCCTTCTTATGGAAGCACGTCGGGTCGGTGCACACGTCTGCACTCTTGACGTCGCTGAAAAGGTCGGGATCGTGGCCAGTGCGCTTGGGGCAAACCATGCAAGTGCCAGCTGCAGGCACCAGGGAGGCGTCGGTGATTTTGAACTTGGCCGCGCTCAGCTTGAGCATGTAGTTGTTTTGCACCCACTCGGCGGCTTTCCGATAGCTCATGGGCTCACCGCCGCTGTAGTAGTCGCCAATGGTGATTTCCTTCACAGCCTTGGCCTGCAGCTTGCCGTCCGGGATGCGGGCGATCAGCAGGGCACGGCTGGCATCCAGCTTGCCGTCGCGCAGGGCCGTGCGGCCTTCGGTGCCTATGTCCAGCAGCTTGAGTCTGGCAAACACATAGCTGCGGCTTTTGTCGATTTCCTTGGCTATGGCGTCGACGCTCAAACCAGATTCGTCCATCAAACGGCGGTAGCCTTCGGCTTCTTCCAGTTCGGTAAGGTCCTTGCGTTTGAGGTTTTCTATCAGCTGAACCACCAGAACTTGGGCGTCTGTAAGGTCCTCGACTGTGGTTCGTATTTTTTTCAAACCAGCAATCTTGCTGCTGCGGTAGCGACAGGCACCAAACACAATTTCATGTGTTGGGCGTGGGCGCATGTGCGCAGTGTCTGCTAGCCTGCTGGCCGGCAAAGGGCGCGTCAAAATCGCCTGTAATACCCGACCGGCGGGTTTAATCGTCGCCGCCAGCTCATTAAGGTAGGCAAGGTCAAACGTTGTGCGCGGGTTGGTGCTGCTCTCAATGATCAGGTCAAGGTCCAGATCAATGATTTCATGGCTCTGGTCGTGCAGCACGGCGCCGGATTCGGTGGAATATTCCTTCATTGGATCAACCTTTCTTGCGATAAATCTTGGTCATGTCACCTTGGACAACATGCCCGCGCTGCAGCATGAGCTTGGCAAGGCGGGTGCGGTCGTGGTGGCTATGGGTGGCTTGGCGTAGTAGCCCGAAGTAGCTGTTGGCGCTCTGGTGCAGGTCGGCGGCGGGCATGTCCTGCAGGCGGTCTAGGGCCACGTGCACGGTCTTGCGGCGGGTGATGCGTCGCCACGGCTTGATCAGGTGGCCTACGAAGTCAATGCCCCTCGCTACGGGCTGCAGGATGGTCTTGCGCGGGTTGAGCTGCAGGTGCAGCCCGGCCAGCTTGTCCTCGATCTGTGCCTTCGCCTGGTTGAGCCACTGGGTGCTGGTGTGCAGCAGAATGAAGTCATCCACGTAGCGCACATAGTGCGGGGCCTGCAGCTGGTGTTTGACCTCCTGGTCCATGTCATCCAGCAGCACATTGGCAAAGAACTGTGACGACAAGTTGCCAATGGGCAGGCCGTAGCCATCGGGCGCATTGAACAAGCGCTTATGGTGTGGCACCAGGGCGCGCTCGGCGAGGGTGCCGCGCACCTCCACGTCGTTGCGTGGGTCGTGCATCAGGATCACGCTGGCCAGCGACATCCACCACGGCTCACTCACCTGGCGCTGCAGCTGTTCGTGCACCACATGTTTGTCAATACTGACAAAGAAGTTGGCCAGATCACACTTGAGGTAGTAGGCCTCGCGGCTCCAGTTGCGTGTATAGCTGCGCACCTGGTGCTCCAGCCTGTTGGCTGCGTACAACGTGCCACGGCCCGGGATGCAGGCGCAGCTGTCGGCCACAAAGCGGGCGTGAAATCGCGGTGCAATGTAGTTGTAGAGCAGGTGATGGACGATGCGGTCACGGATGCGCGAAGCCCACACTTCCCGTGGCTTGGGGTGGGTGATGATGAAGCATATGGAGCCCCCGGGCCGGTAGGTGCCCGAGGACAGTTCTTCATGGAGTTGGTAGAGGTTGTGCTCGGCCTGGGCTTCGAAGGCCATTGCACTGGCGCTATTGCGCTTGGTGCGAAAGCAATCGAGGTAGGCCTGCACCAGCCTCTGGAACAGGTATGGATCTGCGGACGGCAACAACACCACCTTCGTAGCTCTTGTGGTTGTTGTTCTGGTTGCCGTTGTTGAAGTTGCAATTCCAGGCGTAGGAAGCGTACCCATCGCGCTATTGAAGCCGCCCGCCCGAAGGCCGGAGCCGATCAGGTGGGAAGCTGCACCGGACCGGGCCTGCACGGGGGCAGCGGTATCCGTGGTGTGCATGTCGGTGGCCTTGTGGGCCAGCGGCGCGACCAGATTCACTATGCGCACGGGCATGAGGGCCTTGACCGTCATACAGCAGGCGCCCTGTTCGCTGTCTTGAGCCAGCCACCAGCCTGCTTGCCGACACTGCCCAGCAGCTCGATGGAGTCTGCCCACAGCTTTGGCGAGATGTACCGTGCATCGTGGCTGACGCGCAGCAGGACCGTGATGGCCCGTTGGCGGGTGAGCAACTGGTCAATGTGCCCCGCGCGCGTGTCGCGCTGTGTGGCGTTGGCCAGGGCCATCAGATCCAGCATTTCAACGCAGTGTTGGGTGATTTTTTCGCCCAGCGCACGTTTGACTGTGCGCGGCATTTGCACCTGGGCTCTGACCGCGAGGTCAAGCAGGCGCACGCCGGTGCGGTAGATCGGGAGTTCGGTGTGCAGTGCCATGGTGGCGGGGTTCAGTTCAAAAGGATTGAAGGATCAAGCGGTAACGTGAATGCGGCGGACGGCAACAACACCACCTTCGTAGCTCTTGTGGAAGTCGTACTGGTTGCCGTCGTCGAAGTAGCAACTCCAGGCGTAGGAAGCGTCTTCCTCATAGGTCTCGCAGGACCAGTGCCATACGGCTTCCAGATGCGTTTTGCAGTTGGCATACAGCAGGGCCTGCTCCTGGCGGTTTGGCAGGGCGCCTCCAACGTTTTCGGCCCAGTCCATGGCGTCCTGCCAGGCCAGCTTGCTCTCTGGCCGCTGGGCCATCAGCACCAGGTGGTGGGTAACCTTGCCGGATTCATCCAGCACAGGACCGGCATAGTGCTCGCCTGGATGCAGTTCAATCTGGACTTCGGAAAACACATGCAGCAGAGGTTGCATGGGCTGCTCTTTGAACTTGGCAATGAGTTGGCTCAGCTCGGTCTGTTTGGCTTCGAGGGCTTCAAGGGTGATGGGGGACATGGTTGGCTCCTGAGAAAAAAAGGATTGAAGGATCAAGCGGTGAGGGGAATCAAGCGGACGGCAACAACACCACCTTCGTAGCTCTTGTGGAAGTCGTACTGGATGCCGAGGGTGAAAGTGCAAAGCCAGGCGAAGGAAGCGTCGTCTTCGTCGCTGGTCCAGTGCCAGCTGGGATTGAGCTTGTCTTTGACGTTGGCGAACAGCAGGGCGGCTACCGGGCGGCTGGGCAGTTCACCGCCTTGTTTGGCAGCCCAGGTCTTGGCCTTCTTCCAGGTGAGGCGTTGCTCGGCTTGCTTGGGCAGCAGCACCACTGCGCAGTGGGTGCCGTCTTTTTTGGTGGTGATACCGGCAAAGGTGCCATCTTGCAACTCGGCACCCACAGTGGGTAGGGTTGCAAAGGGGATAGTGGTCGTGTTGGTCATGGTCATGGTTACTTCAGGTTGGCGGGAGGTGCTTGTTTTGCGGTTGAACCGCTCTTGTTGGTGGAACTGACAGGTGTGCCCCAGTCGCGCTGGGTGCGGCTGATGATTTCCAGGGCCACCGACTGAGCGCGGCTGCAGGGTGACCCAACGGCAGGTTTGAAGTCGTGGGCGATGGAAACGCCGCCCTGAGGCGTATCGGTCAAAGTGATGGTGATGGACGGCATTACGCTGCTTGCTCCTGGAAAAGGTCGGGTGTGGTTTCGGGAATCACGTGGATATGGGTGGCATTGCGCGCCACCAGGCGCATGCCCACCAGCGGGGCCTGCACAGTGACGCGCGTGCCTTTTTTGAGCCGGTGGGCTGCTGCCTGCGCTTGTGCAAAGTGGCCAATAGGGAAGGGCTGCTCAACATGCAGGGGCGTGTGCATCGCGTTGTCCAGTTCGAGGTCCAGGCACAGCACGGGCACGGTATGGCCATCGCGGTCCAGCACGCCGGTGCGGGTCTCGGCAGCGTGGAGCAGGGTGCCGGTGTACTCGGCATCGGGCCAGTGGGCGGGCAGGGGAGTTTGTGCAGCCATTTGCATGATCAGCGCACCCATATAAATATGAAAAGAAAAATAGCCCCGGTGACGCAGCTGGCCGCGCGAATCAGGAGGTGCTGCCAGTCCGCCTTAGGCGGCTTCACCTGGTTGCCAAGGCGGTCGAACCCGTGGTGGTATGTCATGCCGCACGCTCCAGCCGAATTAGCAAATCTCCGGGCATCACTTGTTTTGGAACTGGGTAGTCCAGGTGCTCGACGATCAATACATCGGGGCGCGTCCTGGTGGCCGCATAGGGTGCCCTGTAGCCGTGCTCACGAAAATATTGAACATCGATGGACATGCCAGGCTCGTGAAAACCCAGATCGGTGAGGTTTTCGCAGCTCATGCCACGCGCCTCATATGCCATCTTTATTTGCCGTGCCAGCGTAGACTTACCGCACCCCTGTAGGCCAATGATGTGGAGGACTTTTGATGACGAACGATGAGATCGAGACGCGGATTGCCCGCCTGGAAACCCGCCTGACTGCGACGCAGGTTTTAGTGCATACACTTCTGCCAGCCACCGTCCCAGGTCGGCGTCATCAGGTGCTGAAACAGTTTGGTCAGTGGTGTGCCGCCACGGAAAAAGACATGGAGAAACAGGGTGCTTCGGTGATGGAGAAGAACTGGCAATTGGGCGAACTTGCGTCGATGTATTCAGCCCTGGAAGGGGCTCTGCAGGTTGTTGCCGCTTGGGAATCCAAGCAAAAAAGTTGAGTAACTTCTTCATGCCACAACCTCCGTCGCCTGTGGTTGGGCCACCGGCAGCTTGGACACTTCAAGGTTCAGCACCAATGAGCGGCCGTGCTTCAGTGTCACGCGATCGGTACGGGCGCCGGCGTAAATCTCCTTGCGCGCCAACTCGCGAAAACCGAGTGTCAGCAGCGCTTGGTGCAGCTTGTCATCCGGTGTTCTGTAGATGTGCAAGGTGATGGACTTGCCACCGTCGTAGCTGCCGAAGTCGCGCCCAGCAAGCTTGATGCCCTGCGCATCCAATAGGGGCAGGAGCGCGTCGATCTGCTCCAGCTTCTTGGCACTCGTCTTGAGTTCGGCCAGGCGCTGGCGATGCGCATAGTCCGCCTGCGCTATGCCCAGCTCGTGCAGGGTGCGCGGCTCACGGCCGTTAAATCTGAGATGGGTCTGCCAGGGCTCTATCAGGCTCTGGCGGGCGGCTGCTCGCTGTGTAGACGTCTGCACTGTTCACTCCTTGTCCGCTGGATTGCGGGAATGTGGCGAATTGTGCGCTAGAAAAACTAACAAAGCAAGAAAATCTAGCTTTTTAGTGAAAAATTTCTATCACTACGCCTTTTGAGCTACTTGCAGGTTTGTGGATTTTTCTTTTATCGCAATTTGCGATATAGTCAACGCATGCCCATGAAACTGATCTCCAACAAGGCGCTGCGTGAATTTGCAGCATTGCATCCTGATGCAGATACGCCTTTGCAGGACTTCAGGCGATTGGTGGAGTCGGGCACTTACGCCAGCTTTGCCCAGCTCAAGGCCACCTTTGCCAGTGTGGATAAGGTGGGTGACCGCTATGTGTTCAACATTGGCGGCAACAAGTACCGGCTGATAGCGGCAATTGCGTTTCAGCCCGGGTTGGTGTGGGTCAAGGCGGTGCTAACCCACCGCGAATACGACAAAGGAGACTGGAAATGAACATGACTGAAGTGCTTGCCCCCTGGGCGGCTGTGAATGCAGCACTGGGCCTTTCAACGCCCATTCGAGACGAAGCCCATTACAGTGAGCTGCTGACCTTTGTGCAAGACTGCTTTGAGCGTTTCGGCGAAGACGAGCGACATCCTGTTTTTGCATTGGTGGGGGTGGTGGCCGAGCGCATCCGTGAATATGAAGGCCGTGTCCACCCCTGGCCCGATAACAGCACTCCCGCAAGTAGACTGGCTTTCTTGATGGAGCAGCATGGACTGCGCCAAAGCGATCTGCCGGAGATTGGAGGGCAAAGTGTGGTGTCGGAGGTGCTATCAGGCAAACGCCAGCTCAACCTGCGGCAAACCCAAGCCCTGGCCAAGCGGTTTTTCGTGCCGATGGAAGCGCTGGCGGATTGAGCTTTGCTTATGCGTAGCCAGGGGGCTATGCGTCTAAGATTCCAGGTGCAATTTCTACGCTGACGCCGTAGTTGCCTTGGTCGCCCCGACTTCTTTGCCATCCACCTCGAACGCTGGCGTTGACTTGCAAAGTCGTTTGCTTTTTCTTTCGAAGGTGGGCTGAAATTGTTTTGGCTTCTGACTTATTTACGTAGCCTACAAGCAGTCCGCCTATTTCGCAGCGCACGGCATTTTTGTCATATGGGTTGGATGGTTCACAAACCAATTCGGCACCACAATACTCCGAATGGCCTTCTTCAGTATATGGCCCAAAGTTGGCAATCAGCGCAGGCTGGTAATTCGATTCGCCTTTGATTTCAACCTCATCACAATCACTTGGTGATGCATTTGGTGGCGCAGGCGTTGCACTTGCTGCTGGTGAGCGTGCGTCTTTAATTCCTGAACTTTTGTTTACCTTGACGCGCAAATAGCGGGTGGCAAACCAAACGGCAAATAACACGACTGCAATCCAAAAAATGGACATCCACGCTCTCCCATAATTGAGTGGCTCTAACCTCAGGGCGAGGCCTGCCAGCTTATTTTTAAACCTGACATTGGATTATGGCAAACACGCCTTACAGCAGCCTCAGCGTGGCACAGCCCTTGCTGTGTGTGTGTGTGTGTGTGATTGTTTCGCGTCAAACCTTTCGCAAACTCACCCGAATGGGGGATAGACACCGGTGTTACAAGGTGTAACACTCTGCGCGCCTGAACTACGCCACTTTTCTTGCGCCCAGTTGAAATGCCGTGGTAAACATGGCCGCTGCCCGTGCGTGGTTCTCCGGCTTGTGGGTCAAGTTGCGCAGCACATCGGCGGCGCTATGGCGTGCGTCGTCGTCCATTTCCATCAGGTAATGAGCCAAGCCCGCCATTAATTTCTCGATGGGTATTGCTACATTTTCCGCAGCTGCTTGCGCAGTTTCTACGTGGGCTAGAGGCTGATTTGACGCAGGAATAGCTGCATCATCAGTCATTAATTCAGCGACCGTAATACCCAAAAACTTAGCAACAGCGGGTTGATTTTTGCGGGTTGGTGCGGTTGCACCCTTTTCCCATTGTTGTACCGCGCCTCTTGAAACGCCCACGGCATCACCGAACTGCTGGTAATTCAATCCGCGCCGTTCGCGGGCCTCTTTAATTCGTTGATGGACGGACATATTCATCAGATTACAGCTAGATAAAATTGCATTGTTAGATTTTCTAGCGCATAATGTGATCATGGAAACCACGTTAAAAACCCCGCTTGAGCGAGCGATCGACATCTCTGGTGGTATGACAAAGTTGGCCCGAAGTCTGGAGTTGACAGGTCACGCAACAATCTACCAATGGAAAAAAAAGCAAGTTCCGGCCGAGTACTGTCCTGACATCGAGCGGTTGACAGGTATTCAGTGCGAGGATTTGCGACCGGATGTGAATTGGGCGGTTCTTCGAAATCACCCCTACAAAGCCACTCCTGCACAAGCCGCTACTGAAACGGTAACGGCTCCGGGGTTGCAAGTTCATCCTGTCAATCATGACCCGGCCGCATTTGGCCGCGTTGCGGATTGTCAAGCTGCTGGGCGGGGGGCTTGAGATGAAACCCGTAAAACAACTGTCATGGCGCAAACGGCAATCCAGCATGCTGGCACTAAAGGCCATGCAGACTGTCTGGCTGCGGGAAGCGCAAGAGCTGAATGAACTGAGCCGCCCTGATTGGGATGGCGTCCCCCGCTTGGCCGACTGGCTTGAGGGCCTCAGTTGGGACGGGGTTAGTCTGCCTGTCCTTCCGCGTCGTCTTTCACGAAGGAACGCCGGGCTTGGTCCAGCGCGACGAAACGCGATCCAATCGCGTCTATTTGCTCCTGCAACCCCATGGCGTCGGCACCTTTCTCGGCAAGCTTTTCGAGCAATGCGACGCGTGTGGATCGAAGAGAGTAAAGAGCTTGAAGCCATAACTCTTGCTGCTCGGCGGGCAAAGCAATCATCAATGCCTCTTGCGCAGTTTTTGTCGCAATCAGATCGCGTTGGAGATTGTGAATGCGCGTGAAGAGTTCGTCCGGTGTCATGAGTACCCCTTGTAGTGGCGTTGGTGGTGTGAGAACTCCATTGTCCGTTTGTAGGGGGACTCATCTTTTTCACACCTACCGCCATAAAAACCGGCGCACTGGTTACTCCGGTGATTCCCTCCCTTTCACTCTGGCCGCGCGTGGGAAGACGCGCGGCCTTTGGTGCGTCGGGGCGGTGGGTGTTTTTTATTTCCTCCATGGTGGCAGTGTCTCCATGGCAAAGGCTTTTGTCTGTAACAACAAGATCTGTGGAGTGTGAATATGGACCTGCGCGACGTAGCCGCCAATGTGGTACATGACTATCCAGGTGGAGCGCCGTCGTTGGCTCCCCGCATCAACAAGAACCCCACCACGCTGGCCCATGAGCTGAACGGCACCGGCCTGGCCAAGCTGGGTCTGCTTGATGCGGAAAAGATCACCCTGCGCACGGGAGATTTACGCATTTTGGAGGCCTTCGCGCTGAACTGCGGCCAAATGCTGGTGCCCCTGCCTGAAGCACTCACCCAGGCGGACGACGACTGCATGTTGCGCTTGGCCGACACAGCCCGCGAATTCGGCGAACTCTGCAAGGAGGTGGCGGGAGATCTGGAAAATGGCATCAATGACAACGAACTGTCCCGCATTGATCGCGGCTGTGGCGAGCTGATTGCCAGCATTCATGCCATGCGCGAGGCCTTGGCCCGCAACAACATTGCCACCAAGCAGGCTTTAGTCGGGGTGAAGCCATGAGGCCCGCTGGCGAAGTGCGCCTGGCACTCATCCAGGCGGCCCGTGACATCGTTGCGCAGATCGGGCAACCAGACCGGGGTGCGACATTGGCTGAAATGGCCGCTGCAGTAGGCAGCAAGTGCCCGCTGGGCCGCGATGTGGCACGTCGCTATGTGGACAACATGCACAGATCTGGTGACCTGAAAAAAGTGGGTGAACGGCGTGTTCCAAACCGGAATCGCCCGGTTTATGAATACGCACCTGTGTTCACTGACGGCGAGGTGCTCGTCCGGGGTGTCGCCGTTCTCAGCAACTGCATGTCAAGCTGGACGAGGTAAGCGCCTCCCATGAGTGATCAACAAACCCCGGTGGTGGTGCCTCCGGTTTGGGACAACATACCCGCTGATTTGGCCAACAGGCAGCAGTGGCTGCTGTGGAAGTTTGAGGCTAAGGAAGGGCAGACGAAGCCTGCCAAGATGCCGTACTACGTTTCAGGCGGTCGCAGATCTGGCGGTCAGGGCGAGGAGCGAGATCGCCAACGCATGGCTACGTTAGCTGTGGTGCGCCGTGCTTATGAGCGCGGTGGGTGGTCGGGCGTGGGCTTCGGCTTTCTGCCGGACGATGGTTTAATTGGCATCGACATCGATGGCGCGATTGACCCAGACACCGGCGTAGTGACTGAGCGGTGCGCCAACATCATCAAGGCCTGCCAGAGCTACACCGAGTATTCGCCCAGCGGCAAGGGCGTGCACATCATCGTGCTGGGCACCACCCACATCAACAAGAGCAATGACATTGGTCTTGAGATTTTTAGCGGCAAGCAATATTTCACGTTTACAGGGTCTTTGTTTCCCGATACGCCGCCCACCCTGGAGGCGATTGATGAAGGCGTACTCAGACGCCTGCACGCTACGGTAGACGAAGCCAAGGAGGCGCGTCAGGCGGCTTCCAGGCCTGCACCTACACCTAAGCCCGCGTCAACTCCGGCCGCGCAGCCAGATGCTTCAGGCGCTGACGATTTCCGGCGCGTGAATGAAGCGGCAATGCTGTCGCTGCAGGTGTGGGTGCCTTCGTTGTTTCAGTCGGCTATCCCCAAAGGCGGCGGCTACCGCGTTACCAGCAAGTCGCTCAACCGCACCAACCAGGAAGACTTGAGCATCATGCCGGAAGGCATCGTGGACTTCGGTGTTGCGGACATGGGTGACCCCAAGCAGGGCAGACGAACGCCGATTGATTTGGTGATGGAGTGGTTGCCCACGGGCAAGCCCAAGGAGGCCTTGCACTGGCTGGCCCAGCGCATTGGCATTGAGTTGACCAAGCCCGCAGCCCGCAAGCCGGTAGAAAAAAAATCGGACCTACCCGCTCCCGCTGGGGGAGGGGGTAGCGCGAAGGATGGCGGTGAACTGCCCGACGCAGACGACCCCGAATTCGTGGATGTGGCGTCGCACCTGGTCACTATCCGTGGGCGGCCTATGGACTGCCGCGAGAACGTGATGTATTGCCTGCAGCTTGACCCAAAGCTCAAAGAGTTGGTCAAGCAAAACGACTTCACCCACTTGCTGGAGCGCAGTCGCACTACGCCCTGGGGCCATGTTGCGGGCGAGTGGAATGAGGAAGACGACTTGATGCTGGGTGAGTACCTGTTGCGCAATTTCGGCATGGCCGTGAAGGCGACTAGTACCCTGCGCAATGGTGTTCTGATGGCAGCACGCTCGGCCAAATACAACCCGGTGCTGGATCTGATCCATGCTGAAAAGTGGGACGGCATTGAGCGCCTGGAGCATTGGCTGACCGATGTGTATGAGATCGAGGAGCGCCCCTACACCCAGCTGATTGGCAAGTGCTTCATCATGGGCCTGGTTAAGCGTGCATTGCAGCCTGGCTGCAAGTTCGATTACATGCTGATCATCAAAGGTTCGCAGGGCCTGAAGAAGTCCACCGCGTTCCGTGCTCTGGCCTATCCGTTTTTCACCGACAACGCGATCCGTATGGGCGACAAGGATTCGTTGATGGCCATGCAGTTGGTGTGGATTGCGGAGTCGGCCGAGCTGGAGTCTCTCAACAAGTCCGAAACCACCCAGATCAAACAGTTTTTATCGGCGCAAGAGGACATGTTCCGACCGCCCTATGGGTCGCAGTTGATCCGGGCCAAGCGGCACTCAGTGAACGTGGGCACGACCAATGCCGACACCTTCCTCAAGGACGCGACGGGTGACCGGCGTTTCTGGCCGCTAGAGGTGCATGTGGTCAATGAGGACACACTGGCAGGCATGCGGCTGCAGCTGTTCGCTGAGGCACTGCACCGACTTGATGCGGATGAGCGATTCTGGCCATCACGGGAAGAGGAGCGCGATCTGGTGTTTCCTGAACAGGAGCCATTCAAGCGCACCGACACCTGGGAAGACATGCTTGATGCCTACGTGAATCGGGACACCCCCGATAAGCACGACGACCCCAACGCACCGGTCAACAGCAAGCGGGACTTCTTCACCACTGTGGAGCTTTACGAGCGGGCTTTGCTCATCAAGGCAGATCGTATTGACGGCGCTGGCAACATGGATACGCGCATCGGCAATGCCATGCGGGCGTTGAATTTTGATCGCCATCGGGAAACGTCAGGCAAGCGCAAACGCGGCTTTGTGCGGCGTCCCCCGCCACCCCCACCGGCAGCGCCTAATGCCGCGCCTGTGGCCCCGAATATGGCCCGTATTGGGCCGCCAGTGAGCGAGGACGATGACCTCCCGCTGTAACCCCCTCTCTCGCAAGATCAATGCTTGTGGTGGCGCTTGGACGCCCTGCTGGCCGGTCACGCCCCGCCTGTGCCGACGTTCATACGTTTGTGCAGTCGGTCCTGTCGCCGCCGCCGTCCACCCCGTCCACCTTACGTCCACCTGGGGTGGACGTCGCAAGCTGTTGATTTTGTTAGGTAAATGGCTATCCGTCCACCCGTCCACCCCAAACCCCGCCGTGTGCATACGTATGCACACACGCAGACACGGGTGGGCGCGTGTCTGCGCGCGTACGCACGGGCGCAGCTTACCCACACACATGTGGTCGGGTTGGACGGATGGACGGATTGAGTATCCATGCGGGTTTGCGCCGTCCACCCTACGTCCATACCCGGTCCACCACCTCGTTTTTTCAGGAAATAAACCATGAACCAACAGCCCCGCCAGCCAGCCGCGAGGGTGGATCTTCGTCAGCAGATGCCAGAAACCGCCAAGTGGGTGGAAGTCAAACGAAAGGAGTGGGGTGCTGAGTACGTCAATGCGTGCATTCGTCGCTCGCTCAAGGGTGAGCCTGGCTACTTCTACGCCATGGAAGCTGGGCATTGCCTGGGCGCACCATTTTCGGCCACGCACCCGATTGCGGCCGAGCAGAACTATGCGTTGTTGATGGGCTGCACGTTCGCGGTGTTTATGGCGACTCCAACACCAGGGGCAAGCAATGGCGCGCATTGATTGGATCAAACACCGGCTGGAAAACTGGGCGTTGTGGAAGGTGAGGGAGGCCAGCGGCGGCATGGGCTGGGCCACGCAGTCGGTGCTGCTGTCCGATCCGGTGGACCGCAGTCGGGAGATCATGCTGCCAGTGGATGAGGTGGACGCCGAGAAGACAAACCAGGCGGTGGAGTCCTTGAGGCTGGGGCGTGGTCACCTGTATGTCACCCTGCAATTCATCTATATCAAGGGAGTCGGTATCAAGGAGACGGCGCGGAACATGGCACGCGCAGAGTCCACGGTGAAGGCGAACCTTGATCATGCTGACCACGCTATCGCGCAATGGTTCGCTGACCAGGCCGAACTCAAGAAAAAAAGGAGTTTTACGACATAGACTTTTTATGTACATTTCAGGCAAGCTGTGGAGTTCGTGTCACCACCCCGAATTCAATAGCCCTTCAAACCCCTGCAGGCCACTACTTGCAGGGGTTTTTCTTTGCATGATTCATATGGCAACAGCAGCACCTAAACCCTGTGGATATCCCGGCTGTGGTGTGCTGGTGCGCGACGGCTCTAGTCGCTGTGCAAAACACCCCCAAGCCAATCGGTTTGCAGACAAGAAACGCGGTAGCCGACATGAGCGTGGATATGGAACTGCGTGGACAAAGCTGCGCGAATCGGTACTTAAGCGTGATGCCGGACTATGCCAGCCCTGCATGGAGTTGGACCGTGTGACCTTGGCCCGCGAGGTCGATCACAAGATACCAAAGGCCGAAGGTGGGACCGATGAGGAAAGCAACCTGCAATCCATCTGCTGTGCCTGCCATCTGGAAAAGACGCAAGCCGAGGCGAAGAGGGGAATAGATAGAGGGTGGGGGGCATCAAAAGTCTAGGACTTTTCCCACCGGGACCGAACGCTTCCCACTTTTTTCACGTGCGCAAGTAATGGGAGGGGGGGTACCCCGCCAGCGTGGGGTGCCATGCCCATCTTCAACAAAACACAGCAAGGATTTTGAACATGATTGGATCACGGGGGCCACTGCCGAAGCCTGCCGCGCTCAAGGTGCTGGAGGGAAACCCCGGCAAGCGAGCACTGAACCTGTCTGATGGGGTAAATCCGCGCGTAGAAATTCCGTCGCCACCCAAACACCTTGGGCAAGAAGCAAAAAAGGAATGGAAACGCATTGCACCGCTCTTGGAAGAGTTGGGTTTGATCAGCGGCCTGGACCGCGCCGCACTGGCGCTTTACTGCCAGGCGGTGGGTCGTTTGTCTGAGTTGGAAATGGCGTTCAATGGCAAGGTTCAAGGCCACGTCAACGAAGGAATGACTTACCCCGATGCAGTCTTTGCTGCGAGTCGGGTAGTTACCCCCAGTGGCTACGAACAGCAAAGCGTGATCGTGAATCTGATTGCAGGTCACCGCCTGCAGGTGC
Organism: Burkholderiales bacterium RIFCSPLOWO2_02_FULL_57_36; assembly: GCA_001770855.1. Lineage (GTDB taxonomy): Bacteria > Pseudomonadota > Gammaproteobacteria > Burkholderiales > Burkholderiaceae_D > MESE01. Next base: position 22,679 of record MESE01000029.1, on the reverse strand, counting down.
ACCGGCATCTGGCGCATTTCGGCCTGAGTCCATCAGCCCGCGCCCGCGTGCAGCCCTCCAACTACGTGCAGCCGTCCTTACCTGGCATTGATCCAGCGCCAAGCCAAAACGTCGTCAGCGGCTTCGCAAAGTTCTCACTGGTTCCGTGAGAAATCACATCAATGAGGCGCATGACTACATGCGCGGCGTGCTGTCGGGCGCAATTCCGGCTTGCAAGTGGACCATCCTGGCGGTGCAGCGCCAAGTCGATGACCTGGAGCGTGAAGTCTCGGACGAGTGGCCGTGGGTATTTGACCCGGCACGCGCCGTGCGGCCGTGCGAATTCATTGAGCTGCTGCCGCATATCAAAGGCAAGTGGGCACGTGACCGTCGCCTGATCGAGCTGGGCTCCTGGCAGTCGTTCATTTTGACGACAATCTTTGGGTGGGTCCACCGCGACACCGGTCTGCGCCGTTTCCGCGACGTGTACTTGGAGATCCCGCGCAAGAACGCGAAGTCCACCTTGTCCAGCGGTGTGGCCTTGTTCATGTTGACTGCTGACGGCGAGCCCGGAGCTGAAATCTACAGCGCGGCCACCACCAAGGACCAAGCCCGCATCGTGTTTGACGATGCCAAGCAAATGGCCGAGCGCACGCCCGACATGCGCACCTACTTGGGCCTGGCCATCCTGCAGCACAGCATCACCGTGGCCCACACCGCGAGCAGCTTCAAGCCGTTGGCCGCAGAAGGCAGCACGCTGGATGGTCTGAACGTGCACTTCTCAGTACTGGACGAGCTGCACGCGCACAAGACGCGAGCCGTTTATGACGTGATCGACACCGCCAGGGGCGCCCGTGAGCAGTCATTGCTGTGGAATATCACCACGGCGGGTACGGATCTGAGTGGCATCTGCTACGAGCGCCGCACCCACACCACGAAAGTGCTGGAGCGCGTCATTGACGACCACAGCACCTTCGGCATCATCTACACCATAGACGATGGCGACAACCCGTTTGTTGAATCCAGCTGGGCCAAAGCAAACCCCAACTGGCTGGTGTCGGTGCTGCGCGATGACATGGAAGCCGTCAGCCGCAACGCGGAAAACTCTGAGAGTTCGCGCAACAACTTCTTCACCAAGCGGCTCAACGTCTGGGTCAACGGAGAAAGCGCCTGGATGGACATGGTGGCCTGGGCCAAGTGTGCAGTGCCAGGCATGAGCCTGGGTGACTTTGCTGGCGAGCGGTGTTGGATGGGCCTCGACCTGGCGCAAAAGAAAGACTTTGCCGCGTTATGCCTGGTATTTCAGCGTGGCGACGAATGGCATGTGTGCATACGTCTGTACTTGAACGAGCTGGCAGTGCAGGAAAGCGGAAACGCCCACCTAAGCGGATGGGCTAGGGCAGGGCATGTGATCGTCACCGATGGCGATATCACCGACTTTGATGTGCTGGCCGAAGACATGCGCCGCTATTGCAAGCTGTTTGACGTGCAGGAAATTGCATTCGACCCGGCACTGAGCATGTATTTCGCTGGCAAGTTGATTGAAGAAGGCCTGCCGCTGGTGGAAATCACCCAGCGTGCCATGTTTTTCACGCCGCCGCTGATCCAGGTGGAAAACCTGGTGCTTGAAAAGAAACTGAAGTTTGACGGTAACCCGGTCATGACCTGGATGGTGAGCAACCTGGTGGTCAAGGTCAGCAAGTTCAATGAACTGCGCTCCCCCACCAAAGAACGCCCCGAAAACAAGATCGACGGCCCCATGGCCATGCTGATGGCGCTGGGCCGCGCGTTGACGTACGAAAAAACCGAAAAATCCTTTTGGGAAACCCTGAGTGAAACTACTTGACATTTTTCGCCGCAAATCGGTTGGCGCATCGGGTGACCCGTTGGCCGCACTGACCGGGCTGTTGCTGGGCAGTGTGAGCAGCAAGGCCGGTGTCACCGTCAATCGTGAAACCGCCTTGCGGGTGGGCGCGGTGTTTTTGTCCATCCGCGTCATTGCAGAAGGTGTAGCCCAGGTGCCGTTCAAGCTGCTGCAGGAACTGCCGTCCCCCATCAGCCGCCATCCGCAGCGCCGCAACGCCATCGAACACCCGCTGTACGACCTGCTGCACCGCCAGCCGAACAGTTGGCAAACGAGTTTTGAGTACCGCGAGATGATCACCATGCATGCGGCGCTGACTGGTCGCGCCGTGTCATTCATCAACCGGGTGGACGTGGGCTCCCAAGGCCTACGCATTGCAGAGCTGATTCCGTTGGACCCTGGCCGCGTCACTGTCAAGCAAAACGCCGACTGGAGCCTGACCTACACCGTCCAGGGGGCCAACGGCGTGGCCAAAGAATTCCCGCAAGAGTCGATCTGGCATCTGCGAGGCCCCAGTTGGAACGGAGTCGACGGATTGGATGTGCTGCAGCTGGCCCGCGAGGCGGTTGGTTTGTCCATAGCCACGGAAGAAAGTCAGGCCAAGTTGCATGCCAATGGTGTGCAGCCCAGCGGCCTCTACTCGGTTGATTCCACTTTGGATGAAGGGCAGTACAAAACCCTGAAAAAATGGATTGAAGACAACAACGCGGGCGCCAAGCGCGGCGGCATCATGCTGCTGGACCGTGCCGCCAAATTCACCAGTCAGGTCATGACCGGCGTCGATGCGCAGCACCTGGAGACACGCGGCCACCAGATCGAGGAAGTAGCCCGGTTCTTCCGGGTGCTGCCCATCATGCTCGGTTATAGCGGCGGGAAGGCAGCCACCTACGCCTCCTCGGAGCAAATGTTCCTGGCCCACATGGTCCACACCCTGATGCCTTGGTACGAACGCATACAGCAAAGCGCCGATGTGAACCTGCTGACCCGCGCAGAGCGGCAAAAGGGCTACTACACCAAGCTGGTCGAAGCGGGCATGTTGCGCGGCGCCCTCAAGGACACAGCCGAGTACCTCTACCGCATGACCATGGGCGGCATCATGGACCGCAATGAGGCACGCGGAAAGCTCGACCTCAACCCCATTGAAGGCCTGGACGAACCCCTCACCCCCACCAACATGACAAACGACCCCAGCGGTGCCCCCGCAGGACAAGGAACCAGCAATGCTTAAACACCTCGATGTCCCTTTCAAAGTCAAGGCCGTCTCTGAAGATGGCCTTTTTTCTGGCTACGGTAGCGTCTTTGGCGTGATCGACAGCTACAAAGAAATCGTGGTGGCGGGTGCGTTCACCGACTCGCTTAAAACCCGTCAGCCCAGCCTGCTCTGGCAGCACCGCAGCGGCGAGCCCATCGGGATCTACACCGGCGTCAAAGAAGACGCCATCGGCCTGCACGTCGAGGGCAAACTGGCCCTCAAAACTGTGCGCGGTGCCGAGGCCTACGAGCTGCTCAAGATGGGGGCCATCAGCGGACTGAGCATTGGATTTGAAGTGCGCGACGAAAGCTATGACCGCGTCACCGGCGTCAACACACTCAAAACACTGGACCTGTGGGAGGTCTCCCTGGTGACCTTTCCCGCCAACGATGCTGCGCGTATCACCGGCGTCAAGGCCATTCATGAAATCGACTCCTTGCGAGATGCCGAAGCCTTCCTGCGTGAGGTAGGTGGGTTCAGCAAATCCCAAGCGCTGGGCCTGGTGGCCCGCATCAAAGCCACGCAGGGCCGGAGTGATTCCGACGAGCTGGATGAACTGGCGGCGGCCATCCGACGCAACACCGCGCTGCTCAGCAGCTAATCCCCTTCATTTTTTCATAAGGAAATCAAAAATGGACCTCAAAGAAATTCAAGAATTGCTGCAAAAGCAAAATGACGCCTATGGCGAATTCACACGCAAAAACGACGAGCTGATCAAAGCGAAAGCGGACGGAAAGGCTGTAAGTGAGTTGCAGGCTACCGTTGAAAAACTGAACAACGAACTCACCAAGCTCAGCGGCGATCTGACCGACATGGCCAAAAAAACCAACCGCCCCACGGCTGGGTTGCTCGCTGACGTTAAAGGCCTCACACCGGAGCAGATTGCGTACAAGGAATTTGTCAATAACTTCCTGCGTACCGGTGAAAAATCGGGCGGGCTGGACCTGCACCAAAAAGCGTACGGCACCAAAAAATACAACAGCTCCAGTGTGCCGGACGGGGGTATCTTTGTCACGGCAGAGATGGACGTTGAGCTTCTGCGCGTCGTAGGCCAGACCAGCGCTATTGGTCGCCTGGCCCGCAACGTCACCATCGGTACCGACACCTTCAAAAAGCGCGTCAAAACAGGCGGCATGGCGGCACGCCGTGTGCGCAACGGCCGCAGTGGTGGCAATTCCGACACACCCACTTGGGACGTGCTTGAGTTCACGGCGCACACCGCCGAAGCCGAACCGCAGGTGGAAAACGAAACGCTGGACGATGCCGACTACGCCCTGGAGCTAGACCTGTCCAATGAAGCCGCCATCGCCTTTGCCGAATTGGCCGCTTATGAGTACGCGGTGGGCGACGGCGTCCAGGGCGCACGCGGTTTGCTGGCTTACGACACCGTAGCCAATGCCAACTACGCTTGGGGCAAGATCGGCTACGTCAAGAGTCGCGGTGCTTCCGACTTTGCAGCCTCCAACCCCGGCGACGCCCTCATCGACTTGCAGCATGCCCTGAAAGCGCAGTACCGCACTGGCGCAGCATGGCTCATGAACGACTCTACCCTGGGCAAAGTGCGCCAGATGAAGGATGGCACCGGTGCTTTCTACCTGTGGCAGCCGGACCCGCTGGCCGGTTTCGGTGGCCGCCTGCTGGGCAGCACCGTCGAGATCGATGACAACATGCCCGGCGTCGCAGCCAACAGCCTGTCCATTGCCTACGGCGACATCGGCAAGGCCTACGTGGTAGTCAACCGTAGCGGCACTGTGCTGATCCGCGACAACATCACAGAAAAAGGCGTTACCAAGTTCAACTTCCGCCGCCGTTTTGGTGGCGGTGTGCAGAACTTCGAAGCCGTCAAGCTGCTCAAGACCGCCGCTTAACAGCCGCCCGTTCGCCCAGCCTGTGTCACGCAGTCTGGGTGCCTATTTCCCCCTCATTTTTTTTGGAGTTCCCCCATGAAAGACCTGTTTAACCTGGTGCATCCGTTGCCAGCCATTGCCCCCGTCAGCGTTGCTGACAATACGCCCCAAGTCAGCGCCATCATTGACCGCCAGGGCTTCAATAGCCTGACCTTTATGATCGCCCTGGGTTCCATTGCCGATGCCGACGCCACCTTTGCCGTCAAGCTGGAGCATGGCAGCGCGGCCAACCTGAGCGATGCAGCGGATGTGACAGCTGCTGACCTGCTGGGCACCGCCGCGCTGGCAGCCTTCACCTACGCGGATGACAACAAAACCCGCAAGATCGGCTACACAGGGTGCCTGCGTTACACGCGCCTGACCATCACCCCCACCGGCAATGCGGCCGCCGCCCTGGTGAGTGCGGTGGCTCTGCTTGGCCACCCCGGTCATATTCCAACCGCGAATCCTCCCGTCTGATAGCCGCCCATGTTGCGTCATGCGCCTGCCAAAGCGGGCGCATTTCAGAGCAAAAGCAGTGCAGCCCTGTTCCTAATCCCGACCCACCCCAAAAATGATCTACATCGAGCGTCTCCCTGCACAAGCCAATGACCCCACGGCTGAAGAGCCCGTGAGCCTTGCACGGGCCAAGCGGCACCTGAAAATTGACGGTGTGGATGCGGACCTGGATGCAGACCTTCAATCCAGCATTGCGACGGCCCGCATGGACGCGGAAAATCGCACCCGGCGCACCCTCCTGAGCCGACAGCGTTGGCGGCTCACGCTGGACGCCTGGCCAAGTGCCCTTGTACTGCCCTTTGCGCCCTTGCTGCAGGTTGACCACATTGACTACCGGGACCCGCTTGGCACTGTGCAGACGTTTGCACTGTCCTCCATCCAGACCGCGGGCGCACAGCTCCAACCGGCTTGGGGTAGCCAATGGCCAGCGGTTGCACCTGGGGATGGGTGCATCACGGTCGACTACACAGCCGGGTACGCAAATGCTGCAGCGGTGCCACTCCCACTGGTCCAGTGGATATTGCTTGCTTTGGGCGACCTGGATCTGCAGCGTGAGCGCAGTGCAGAACGGCCTGCGCTACCCCAAAGCTTTGCAGACGAGTTGCTTAGTCCTTACAAGATCTGGGGCGGATTGGTATGAAGCTTGGAAAACTTGACCAACGTATCCGTATCGAAGTCAGCCAAATGGCACAAGACCCGAACTACGGGACACCGGTGGCCGCATGGGTTCCCTTTGCCACCGTTTGGGCACAAGTGCAGGACGTGCTGCCCAGCAAAGCCGAGTCGCAAACCAGCGGCATGCGTGTTGCAAGCCGCCCGGCACGCATCCGAACCCGCTACCTGGTAGGGGTCACCACCGGTATGCGCGTGGTGCAACTCAGCCGGGGCAATCGCGTTCTACAAATCGTCTCCGGCCCTGCTGAATTGGGCCGCAAAGAGGGCCTTGAATTCATGGCAGAAGAATATTCAACGGATGGGCAGGCATCATGAGCGAATTTACTTACGTCAAAGGCCTGAGCGAATTGCAGGTCTTCCTTGAACAGTTCCCGGCAAAAATGGAAGCCAACATCATGCGTGCTGCCCTTCGGCAGGGCGCCAATGTGGTGCGTGATGCAGCTAGACAAAATCTAGCCGCGAATTCATCGGTTAAATCAGGTTTTCTTCGTGACAGTCTTCGTGTGAGAACCGGGAAGAAGAAGTCAGGTGTTGTGTACGCTTCCGTGAAGGCAGATGGCGACCCGGCTAACCAAGCAATTTGGGTTGAGTACGGTACTGCAGCCCACTTCATTTCGGTCCCAGACGTGGCCCGTCCAAAGAAAATCAAGCGCAACGGAATTATCAAATTGATTTCGATGAAGACATTTAACAAAATGGTCAGTCGCGGTAGTCTGGTTATTGGGGGGAAATTTGTGGGTGAATCGGTTCACCACCCTGGGGCGAAACCCAAACCTTTCCTGCGCCCAGCCCTCGACAGCCAATCCCAAGCCGCCTTGCTGGCCGTGGGCGAAGCCATCAAGACGCGTCTGACCAAGCAAGGCCTGGATGCCTCGGGCGTTGATCTGGAGGCCTCATGAGCGCGGTCAAGATCATTCGGGCGCTGCTGGTAGCAGACGCTGCCTTGATGGCCCTGGTGCCCGCTGCACGCATCGTGGCGGGCATAGTTCAGCAAAGCACGGCGCTACCCGCAGTGGCGATCACCGAAGTCAGCCGATTCGACCGCCCAGTTCTCAAGCCTGGAGCATCCTTCCACTGCACCAGCCGCGTGCAAGTCACCGTCATAGCGGCCAGCTACCCGGCGCAAAAACAGATTCTCGGCGCGGTACGCCACGCCTGCCGCGACAAAGTGGGGACTATTGCCGCCGTGGGTGGCGTCAGCGTCCTGCTGGCCTCCACCGGCCCGGACTTCAACGATGCCGACACCGGTTTTTATATGCAAAGCCAAGATTTCAAGGTGGGTTTTACTGAGCCCACCTGACCCCGTTTCGCTCCCGCGAAAAGCCCGCCCGCCCAGCATCTGCCCGGCGGGTTTTTTTATACCTGAAAGGAAAATCGTATGACCGCTCAGACTTCCGTCTCCACCGCCGCTGGCACCACCATCGGCATCGTTCTTGGCGCCCCCGCCACATTTGACGCCACTGGCTATGCCGCGCTCACCTTTGTGCCCATTGGTGAAATTACCGACGTTCCCGACTTTGGCCGTGAATTCGAGCTGATCACCCATAAGCCTCTAGGCTCACGTGGCACGGTCAAGAAAAAAGGCGGTTTCAATGAGGGCAGCATTGACCTCAAGCTGGGTTTGAACACCGACGATGCCGGCACCGTGCTGCTGAAAGCTGCCGCCTTGTCTGATGCGGACTACAGTTTCAAGATCGCCCATCCCACTGGCGATGTGTACTACTTCCGCGCGTTGGCTCTGAGTTTCAAAGTCGGCACCGGTAACTCGGGCTCCATCATTTCTGCCACCTGCAAGCTGGAATTGCAAACCTCAAGCGCTGGCGTCGGCATTGTCGAAGTGCTCGCCGCCTAACCCACCCCCGGCCTAACCGCCATCCCTGTACCGCCCGCCTCATGTCGCCTTCGTAGGGCGCATGGGGTGGGTATGGGCATTTTTCCTCCCTACGAAAGCAAATCACCATGTTTAATATCAAAAAACTCGCCATCCTCGCTACCGCTGTCATGACCGTGCGCAATGCCGCTGGTGAACCGCAGCTTGACGAAGCCGGTGCCCCTCTGACCATCGCGCTGTATGGCCCAGGCTCCAAGCCGTACCAGGCCGCCAAACACAAGGCGGAAGAGCGCAACAGCACCCGCGCCTTCGCCCGCATGCAGGGCAAGGCAGAGGGCAAGCAATCCGAGGCAGAAAAACGCGCTGAACGTGCGGAATTTCTGGCCGCCTGCACCGTAGCCTTCAACGGTTTCGGCCTGGACGGCCTGGCAGGCTACGAACTCTACAAAGCCGTGTACGCCGACATCGAGATTGGCCACATTGCCGAAGATGCCGAGAAATTTCTGGGTGAGCGTGCCAATTTTTTGCCCTTGCCTGCGAACAGCTCACCCTCTACGTCCGCCACACAGCCTGGTTGAATGCCGGGCAGAGTGACAAAGAGGGCAAGCCGCTGCCATCGCGCCTCAAAGCCATCAAGGCCGATGGCGGCATCCCTGAGTACCCGCCCATGCCTTTGTGCGAGTACCTGGTGGGCTACCTGTGGGACGCCGGGCCCACGATGCCTGGTGGCATGGGCCATACGCCACTCACTCACAGCGAGATCAAGGCCTGGCAGGACAACACAGGCACCGTGCTGACGTGCTGGGAGGCGCAAACCCTGCGATCCCTGTCGTCTGCCTACCTGGCCGAGTCACAAGCCGCAGAGGCACCCGATTGTCCCGCACCGTGGACCAAAGAAATAACCGAAGAAGCCCGCGAAGACGTGAGCAAAAAAGTGCAAAACGCATTCCGAACCCTAATGTCCACAAGGCCCAAGAAATGATCGCCGGAACCCTAGAGATTCAACTCCTGGCCAATATGGCCCGGTTGCAAAAAGACATGGACGATGCGAAACGCTCCGTAGGTGGAGCTATGGCAAGCATTGAAAAAGCTGTTGGCGTGGCAAAAGCTGCACTAGGCGGCCTTACTGCAGGTTTGTCCGTTGGCGCACTGGTCGGTTTCGCCAAAAAGGTAGGTGACTCAGTTGACGCCATGAATGATTTGAAGGATGCAACGGGCGCAAGCATCGAAAACATCAGCGCCCTGGAGGATGTCGCCAGGCGCACCGGCTCTAGCTTCGACACCGTATCGACCGCTCTTGTAAAAATGAACCAGGGTCTCAGCGCCGCCAAATCAGGTAGCGATGCTGAAAAGGCATTTAAGGCCCTGGGCTTGAGCGTGGTCGAGCTTAAAAGGCTGGACCCAGGCGAAGCCATGCGCGTGACGGCTGTAGCGTTGTCCGGGTTTGCGGATGACGCGAACAAGGCGCGAATCACGCAAGAACTCTTTGGCAAGAGCTTGAAAGAAGTGGCGCCATTTCTGAAAGACCTGGCCGAGGCCGGCGAGTTGCACGCGACCGTCACGACACGTGAAGCAGAAGAGGCTGAAAACCTCAATAAACATCTGTTTGTGCTGCAAAAAAACGCTCTGGACGCATCACGTTCGCTGCTGTCCAACATGCTGCCCGCTATCAATGCGGTCATTGACGCCATGAAAAAGGGCGGCCTATCGGCGGGTCTTGATGAACTCGGAAATCGTCTTTTTGACTGGGAGGGAAATCAGGCGCGTAAGAGCATCAAAAGGATGACATCCGATTTGGCAGATCTGCGCGAAGCCCAGGCCGCCATCACGATGGATGTGTTCGGGAAAAAGGGTGCAATCCAACAGGAAATTGATACAAAAATTGCAATGCTGGATGCAGCCAAAAAAGCCTATTTCAAGTTGACCGACGGCGGTTTAGGAGGTGGGCGTGGATCTGTAAACCCCGGCTTTGTCGAGTGGCGTGAAACAGTCGGTGAAATCGCAGAAACAGCCAAAGCCGTCAAAGCCAATACCGCCGCACTTAAAGAGCAGCAAGAACGCATGAAGATGGGGCGAGAGGTTGCTATGGCGATGGGTGATGCCGTGACTGCGGCCAACGAAGCTGAGGCAAAGTCCCTCGCAGACGTGGTTAAAGAGCACGAAAAATTCACTGATGCACTTGAAAAATCAGCCGATTCTGTGGGTGTGAGTGTCCAAAAACTCCAGGACGAAGAGGCTGCATTAATCATCTCTGCGGCGCAGCACATCACCCTGGCCCAGGCCATTGAGCAAGTCGAGATTGCCCGCCTGCAGGAGGCGCGTGCGGTGCAGTTGTCCTACGGTGACGATGTGGCTGCAGCCGCCATCCAGCGCGAGATAGACATGCGCCGAGAGCTTGCCACGCTGATAGGCGCAAAGGAGGCGCGCGAAGCCAACGCCAAAGCTGTGGATGAGCTCGCCAAAGCCAACCAAAAAGCCGCCGAAGAGTCGGAGAAGTTCTGGACCGACGCCCTGATGCGTGGTTTTGAAAACGGCAAGGGCTTTTTCGAAAACATGTGGGACGCCATCCGAAACAAGCTCAAAACGGACGTGCTGAAAGTGTTTGTGCAGCCGGTGTCCATGGGCATCACCGGCATGATGGGCATGAGCGGCACCGCCAACGCGGGCAGTATGGGCGGGCTGGGCGACATTGCAAGCATGTTCAGCGGGGCCAGCACCGCGACCAGTGGCCTGGGCTGGCTCACCAACTTTGGCGGCAGCGTGGCCTCCAGCGCGGGCAGCTTGGGGAGCTGGTTGTCTGGCACCTCCAGCGAGAGCATGCAGCAGCTGGGAGGCATGATCGGTCGCAATACTTCCGCCATTGGCAACTATGCGCAGGTGGCGGGGGATGCCCTGGGCTATCTCAATACCGCAGTGCTCGCCAGCGAAGGCAAGTGGGGCGCAGCCATTGGCTCAGGCCTGGGTACGTACTTTGGCGGCCCTATTGGGTCGGCCATTGGAGGCGCGATTGGCGGCTTTGTGGATGACGCATTTTCTGGTGGGCACGAGTACACGACTGGCAGCGGCATCAGCGGCCATGTCAGCAGCGCAGGTTTTTCAGGAAGCAACTACCAGGATTGGAAAAACGACGGCTCCAGTGGGTTTTTTGGCATTGGGGGCGCACGGGCAAGCAGCGGGCGCAACTTTAGTGCGCTTGACGGTGCAACAACCCGCCAATTTTCAGCGGCTTTTGCTGGCGTGCAGAGCGCAGCCGCAGGCATGGCCACGGCCTTGGGTCTGGACGCCAAAAAAATCACGGAATACAGCCAAGATATCAGCGTGGCCTTGGGCAGCGATGCCGAAGCCAACAAAAAGGCGATTGAATCGCTGTTCAAGGGTGTTGCCGACGGTATGGCTGCAAAGGTTGCCCCCAAGATTGCAGAGCTGGCCAAAGACGGCGAAACCGCCAGTGTGACCCTGGCCCGCCTGTCCGGCAGCATCACTACGGCAAACGGCTGGCTTTCAATCTTGCGCCAGCGCCTGTTTCAGGTTTCGCTTGCTGGCGGTGACGCTGCAAGTAAGCTGGCTGACGCCTTCGGCGGGCTGGACCAGCTCAGCGCGAGCAGCAAAGCGTTTTACGACAGCTACTACACCGAGGGTGAAAAAGTTGCCAATAGCCAACGCCTGATGACCGATGCGTTGTCGGCGGTCGGCCTGGCGTTGCCCACCAGCAAAGACGCGCTGCGGGATCTGGCCGCCACGCTGGACCTCAACACCGATGCCGGGCGCAGGGCTTACGCCACCTTGCTGACCATTGCGCCCGAATTCGCCAGCACCGCCGACGCCACGGCCCGGATGGCGCGGGACATCGCCGACGCGACCGCAAAACTGGCCAGCGACACGGCGGCCCATTTGATGCATGCCTTCACAGGTGCCCGCGCCCTGGTGCCCGCGCTGGATGCGGCCGCACTCAATATCAGCAATCTGACCAGTGGCGTGGGTACGATGTCGGGCGGTATGTCGGACGCCCAGGTGAAGACACTTGCGCTGGCCACTGGACTTACCGAGGCGCAAGTCCGCGCCGGGGCATTGACCGATGGCCTGGCCAGTATGGGCGCATGGTCCAACAGCTCCACCGGCGCACTCGGGGGCACAAGCACCGCCCTGTCTGCGGCTGCCTACGGGGCCAATCAAGCCGGTGGCGCGGTGGGTGCGATGTCGGGCGGTATGTCGGACGCCCAGGTGAAGACACTTGCGCTGGCCACTGGACTTACCGAGGCGCAAGTCCGCGCCGGAGCGCTGACCGATGGCCTGGCCAGTATGGGCGCATGGTCCAACAGCTCCACAAGCGCACTCGGAGGCACAAGCAACGCCCTGTCTGCGGCTGCCTACTGGGCCAATCAAGCCGGTGGCGCGGTGGATGCGATGTCGGGCGGCATGTCGGACGCCCAGGTGAAGACACTTGCGCTGGCCACTGGACTTACCGAGGCGCAAGTCCGCGCCGGGGCATTGACCGATGGCCTGGCCGCCATGGGCGCATGGTCCAGCAGCTCCACCGGCGCACTCGGGGGCACAAGCACCGCCCTGTTTGCTGCGTCTGATGCCGCGCAAGGCATGGCCTTGGTGCTACTGGGAACTGCCAGTCCAAGCCTGGTGCAGCTGGGGCAAAACTCGTCCGTGCTCGCTGGTGTGCTGGACACAACCACTGGCAGCGTCAGCACCACCGCTGCACGCCTGTTGGATGCGCAGTACGGCTTTGCCCTGATCAACGGCGCCATGGTCACCTTTGGCACCACCACGGTCACGGCGACCGGGGCGCTCAGCAGCATCAACTCGGTGATGGGCGATGCAAACAGCGGCGTGCTGACGTTCGGCACCGGCGTGCGCACGCTGCAAGGCGCGTACTCCGGTGCCCAGCTTGCGGGCCTGGTGCTCAACACCGAAATTGAGGGCCTGCGCACCAAGGCGGACAAGGCCGTTATCAACATCGCGGGCCTGAGTACCGCGCTGGCCACGGTCAACACCGAGACCTTTGTGAGCACCGTTGGCCTTGTTTTTGAGAACCTGGCCACCCGCATCTCGGACGTCATCGACAGCATCAGCGCCGAGCGCGTGGCGCTGCGCGAAGCTGCTTTGCAAATCATCAATCCCACTGTGATGAGCAAGACCCAGATCAACGCTGGAATCTCCGCCATCAACACAAGCCTGCCAAGCAACGCGGCGTTGCAGCAGGCCCTGCCTGTGCTTGAGCAGTGGCGGGACCGGGCGAGTAACTGGAAAATTGCCGGGACGGCTGCAAATGCCTACGCCATGGATTACTTCATGGGCCCGAACGCGACCCAGCTGGGGCGCGCGTGGGTCCGAGAATTCTACGAGTCCGGGCGAGGCACGGATGGCGCGGGAACGTCTTTGGGGGCACTGCCCGTAGGGGCCGGGTCGATTGTGTCCTACGCAGACATCGAGGGCGACAGAAACTACGACATCATCAACGCGGGTAAGGCCTACATGGGCGCAAGCATTGATGTGTATCTGGGCGACATGCTTAAGGCCGCGCAAGATGCGGCCAAAGCAGCCACCCTCGCATATGCCGATGCGATGCAAAACTTTGCAATTGACGCCAGTAAATCAGTCGGAAAGCTCACCCGCCTGCGCGAGGAAACCGTCCGGTACTACGACGCACAAAAGCAGCTTGCCGACCTGATGAGCACCAGCGCCGCAGGCCTGCGCACTACAGTTGCCGACTACCGCTACGCCCAAAAGACGCCAGAGCAGCAAGTGACGGAGCTGCAGGGCAAGTTTTCCAGCGCGTACAGCCTGGCGCTTGCAGCCCAGGGCGACGGCGCCACGTTGGCCAGCTACGGCGACAAGCTCAACAGCATGCTGGGGCCGCTGATCGACAAACTTGGCGAAACGGGCAAATCCAATTTAGTGGACAGCTACCTAGCGCAGGCAGAGAGCATTGCCAAGCTGCTGGAAGACACCAAGCCGATGAACTACCAGGCCGATAGCCTGGCGATGCTGGGCAACATCGATGCCACGCTTGCCGCTCTGGACGCCTCCAGCCAAAGCGCCGAAAAAATCATCACTGCGGCCATCAATGCGGGAGCCGACAAGACCGCTGCAGGCCTGCACGCGGTGATTGCTGCGCTGACGGGGCAGTCGATACCGGCGTTTGCTACGGGTGCAGCGTTTACCAATGGGGTGGTTTCCCGTCCGACCGTATTCAACATGGGTTTGATGGGTGAGGCAGGGGACGAAGGCATCTTGCCGCTGGCCAACATCGGCGGGCGCCTGGGTGTGCATGCCCGATTTGGTGGCGGGCAGGGTGGCAACACCGCCCGCCTTGAAGCGCTGGTGGAGCGCCTGGTGCAGCAGAACGAAGCGCTGACCAGTGAATTAGTTGGCCTTCGCCTTGAAGCACGCGCCACGGCGAGCAATACGGGAAAGACCGCAAAAATCTTGACAAACATTACTCCCAATGGCGATGCAATCGCAACAACGGTGGCCGCATGAAAGTCGTCAAACCCACCCCCATCACCAGCGCCAACCTGGTGAGCAGCACCGCCACAGAGGCCCATAGCGAGTGGAGCAGTGTCACCACCTATGCGCTCAACGACCGCGTGATATTGGCCGCTGCAGGGCGCATTTACCAGTGCATCGTGGACCCCAACACCAACCACCCGCCCGCCAGTAGCCCGCTGTACTGGATTGATGTTGGACCCACCAACAAGTGGGCGATGTTTGACGAAAAGATCAGCACCCAGTCGGCGCAGGCCACGGCGCTCACCGTGGTCATCAAACCGGGCTACGTCAACAGTCTGGCCGTGTTCGGTCTTGAGGGGGCCACGCTTGCCGTGACTGTGCGCGACGGTCTGAGTGGCCCGGTGGTCTACACCTACACCAAGGATCTGGACGGCACCATCATTGCGGACTGGTACCAGTACTATTTCGAGTCCTCGGTGCAGCTTGCGGACGTGGTGCTGACCGATCTCCCCCCCTACGGAGATGCCCACATCACCGTGGAAGTGGGCAGCGGTGGCACGGCCAAGTGCGGCATCCTGATCGCCGGTACGGTGTACGTGCTGGGCGACACGCAATACGGCGCCACGGCGAGCATCACAGACTACAGCCGCAAGGACACCGATGCCCTGGGTGTCACCACGTTTGTGAGGCGCGCCTACAGCAAACGCATGAGCGCCTCCCTGATGCTGCCCAACAGCCAACTCAACAAGGTGCAACGCGTTTTGGCGGACCTGCGCGCCACGCCCTGCGCGTGGCTCGGCACCGACTCAGCAGGGTTCGAGCCCTTAACCATGTTCGGTTTTTACCGCGATTTTTCGATTGACGTGGCCTACCCGGCACAGAGCTATTGCAGCCTGGAAGTCGAAGGCTTGACCTGATTTATTCACCCACGGACCCACAAACACCATGCTATTAACCCCACTACCCGCCCCACCCAGTCGCGCCGATTCGGCATCTTTTGCAGCCCGCGCCGATGCCTGGAATGCCGCACTTGTCACGCTGCAGAACGAATTCAACGCGCTTGGAATCCTGAGTGTTTTGCTCGGGCTGGACAACACGCCAATCGGGCAGGCAACCCCAAGAGAGGCATCGTTTACGACGATGAGTGCTGTTGCACCAAACCTGGGCGGCTCCGCAAGCAGTGCCCGCTACAACGCAGCGAATCAAAAAATCTCCTTCGGCATCGGGAATCTGAATGGGTTTTCGTACCTTGGCTGGAACGTCAATTCTGTTATCGGCTCTGACGTGCCAACTTACGATATCGCCCAAGCCGCTGGTCAAGTTTTTTTCGACACCGGGACGGGGGGCTACGCATTTAAGTACGCCGCACCCGGCACGGCAGGCGCGCCTGTGGCATGGAATACGCTTGCGACGCTCTCACCCACCGGTCTCGCGGTCACTGGGGCGCTGACCGCGACGGATAGGGGTACCTTGGGCACCCCCGGTAGCGGCATCAGCGATGTACTTACCCTGCACTCTGGGGCGGGAACAATGCAACGATTTATGACAAGCCGGTCATTCAGCGTTACGCGAAATTGGACCATTGGATGCGATCTATTGACAGAAGGGTCATTCGATATTATCCCAAGCACAACGCAAGGCGGCACAACCTTTACCACGCCTGTCGCCCGGTTTACATCTGATGGCAACCTGCTGGTGGGGGTGACGAGTGGAGCCACACACACAATTAACAAAGACGCAGCCAATGGCTTCGCTACGATTATCAACAACACCTCCGCCAGTGCGCCCAAAGGGTTGAGGGTACAACTCACCAATGTCTCAGGCGGGGTCGGTGATTCGTTTTTTGTGGGGGCTGACGACGGCGGGTCATATGTGCGATACATCGTGCAGGGCAACGGCAACGTAGTCAACACAAACAATTCATACGGCGCTATTTCAGACATAAAACTCAAAGAAAACATCACTGACGCGACACCAAAGCTCGCCAAGTTGCTGAAGGTCCGCATCGTCAATTACAACCTCAAGACGGACCCGACGCATAAGCAGATCGGCGTAATCGCGCAAGAGCTGGAGGAAATCTCGCCGGGGCTGATTGAAGAAACACCAGACTGCATCGACGTTGAGGTTGAGCCCGCACGCACAGAAGTGCGGGTTACCCAGCGGCAAAAGACAGAACTGCGCGAATCGGTGCGCTATGAGACTACTCTGGTGGACGGACAGTGGCGCAAGCTGCCCATCACTACGATGGAGGCAGTGCCCCTTTTTGAGGACCACCCGCTGTTTGACGAAACGGGCATGCCAGTCATGGAGCAGGTAGTAGCGGAGCAGCCCGAGGTGCTGGACGAAGATGGTGAAGTCATAACACCATTCAAGCCCGCTGAATACCGGCAGGCAACCCACCGTGTACCCATCATGGAAGCCGTTGAGGAAGTCGTTGAGGTGCCTGCCAAGTTTGAGCGCAAAGCCACGGGCGAAACAACAAAGTCTGTGAAGTACAGCATCTTTGTGCCCATGTTGATTAAAGCGCTGCAAGAGCAGCAAGGCATTATCGAAGCCTTGGCAGAGCGTGTTACAGCCCTGGAGGCTGCAGCATGAAAACATACAAACGCACACCCGCAGAGATCCGCGAGGACGTGATCAACGCCATCATCATTTTCTTGGTACTTGGCATCCCAACCGGAGTCTACGCATGGTTCAAATTCTGATCTACATCATCGCCGCCCTGCAAGTGGGCGACATCGTGACAACCTACATGTGCATCACTTCTGGCAAGGGCGCAGAGGCAAACCCGGTGCTCCGGCGCCTGTTTGATGCCATTGGCCTTGTGCCAGGCATGGTGCTTGTCAAGGGCGCATTTATCGCCGGTCTGCTGGTGTACGGACCTGGATTTCCAGTGGAATTGCTGGGCCTCTGCGCTGCGGCTTACGCCTGGGTTGTTGTGAGCAATGCACGGGTGCTATTCAGCGGAGGTGCTGATGCCTGAGCCAACTTCCACCACCGTGGCCGTTGCCACCTTGGCCGCATCCGGCCTGACTCTGCCAATGCTCACGCTATTTGGTGTGCCGCTGGGCCTACGCGCAGATGTGCTCATTGCCGGGCTATTGGGCTCGCTTGTGGGCATCATTCTGCTCAACACTGTTCCCGGCGACACCGACACTTGGCTCCACCTCATGCGCACAACGGTGCGCCGCATGATGGTCGCCATGGCCAGCGCGATTACAGCTGGGTACCTCACGCCGCTGGTACTGCTCCTGTCCAATGTGCCAGATTCATTGCTGCTTAGCTGTGCCTGTGCGGTGGGTGGCGGTGCGCAACAGGTGCTCAATTTTGTGATTCGCCGCTTGGCCCCGCCACCGGGCAGCACAGGACTGGAGGCCAAGCCATGACCGCAATGCAAATCATCCACAGCATTGCGGCGTTCATCGTCATGGCCGAAGCCCTCAATAAGTTGGAGCGCACAGCACCCTTTGCACCGGGCCTATCTCCCCGCGTGCGCCTGGTCGATGGCCTCAAGGCTTTGGCGTGGCTGCTCTTGGCCATGGGCGCGGGCGGTGCCCTCATTGGCCCATTTTTACAGCCGCTGGGGATAGGAGCCAAGTCGAGCCAAATCATCGCTCACCTCAGTCCGTCGCTGGCGGAGGTGTGTGTGCTGCTGGGCTTTGCTGTGCTCATCATTCGGACACGAGTAAAGGAGGGCTGACCAAAAATTCGGCACCACGACTTCCATTCACGAACCCGCCTTTGAGCGGGTTTTTTTTCGCCACTATTTAAAGGAATTTCAATGAACCGCACCCCCGCCACCTGGTACGCAATACTGATGCGCTGCGAGGTCAAGCCGACCGTCGCAGCCATCTGGTCTGGCGTCTTTGCCGACGTCATCACTGCTCGGAGTTTCAGCCAAGGCGATACCGAGCTGGATGACTTCCTCGGCCAAATCCTGCACGAAAGCGACCGCCTGCAGGCCCTGACCGAAAACATGAACTACAGCGCCGAGCGTCTGTGCCAGGTGTGGCCCACGCGCTTCCCCGCGCTAGCCGATGCCCGACCCTATGCCCGCAACCCTGAAGCGCTGGCCAACTGCGTCTATGGTGGTCGCATGGGCAACACCGCGCCCGGCGATGGTTGGCGGTATCGCGCCCGCACACCGATCGGGCTGACCGGCAAAGACAACTATGGCCATGTGGGCGTGCTGATGGGACAAGACCTGGTCAACAGCCCCGAATTGTTGGAGCAGCCGCACTTTGCGCTGGAGGCCTGCATCCACTGGTGGGAAGACCGCATCCCCGACAGCATGCTGGGTGACCCGGAAAAGGTTACCAGGCGCGTGAACGGTGGGCTGATCGGCTTGGCTGATCGCGAGCACTTGACAGATCTGGCAGGGGAGGCATTGGCATGACAGAAGGCCTCATCAAAATAGCCGCCGGCATTGCCGCCGTGCTGGCGCTGCTCGCAGGGCTGTATTTTTCCGAGCAATACGTCGAGGGGCGCGGCTACGACCGGGCCAAGGCCGAAGACCTGGCCGCAATCGAGAAGGTCAAGCGCGAGGCGGCGGAAACGTTGGCCAGCGAGATCCAGGAAACCCGTAAGGCCGAACAGGCCTTGCAGGACATCACAAACACCCAAAACATCAAGGATGCCAAAAATGAAAAAACTGTCGTTGACCTGTCTGATCGCCTTCGCCGTGCTGCTGACCCTGCTGGGCGGCTGCGCGACCCCCACGCCGCTCGATGTGGGGGCGGTGGTAGTAGCACCCCGGGTGCAGATCCCGCCGCCTCCGGTGATCGTCCAGCAGACCCTACCGAAACCGGTGGGCTACTTTCAGCAGAGTTTTCTGAATTACTTCGAGCGCGAATCCGGGAAGCCGACGACATCAACGACGCCTACATCAGCTGCCGTGCAGACGTCTACACAGTAAGAGCGCAGAACTGAATTTCCCGTCTTTACACCAGGTGTAAAGACAGAGCGACCGGCCTGGGTGCGTCAACACCCAAACCAGCCGCCAATCCACGATCTAGCCGTGAGCCAGCCAAGGCCCTGCCACCTCCCGGGAGGCGGGCCAAGTGTAACAACCCCACTGGACCTACTCACAACCATGGCATCTCCCATCATTCCTTGGCTCGGCGGCAAACGCCGTCTGGCCGACATCATCATCCCGCGCTTTCCACGGCACACTTGCTACGTCGAGGTGTTTGCAGGCGGCGCGGCCCTTTACTTTTTACGTCAACCGGCTGAAGTTGAAGTCATCAACGACGTCAATGGCGACGTCGTCAACCTCTACCGCGTGGTCCAAAACCATTTGGAAGAGTTCGTGCGCCAATTCAAGTGGGCACTCAGCAGTCGCGAGATCTTCAAGTGGACGCAAATTACGCCCAGCGAGACCCTGACAGACATACAGCGGGCCGCCCGTTTTTACTACCTTCAGCACCAGGCCTTTGGCGGTCGCGTGCAGGGGCAGACCTGGGGCACGGCCACCACGGCCCCTGCGGTCAATTTGCTGCGCATCGAGGAGTCACTGAGCATGGCCCACTTGCGCCTGGCCAGCGCCTACATCGAGCGCCTGGACTGGAAAGAGTGCATACGTCGGTACGACCGTCCGCACAGCTTCATGTACATGGACCCGCCGTATTGGGAGGTTGAAGGTTACGGCGTGCCGTTCCCCTGGGCCGAATACGAAGCCATGGCCGAGATCATGCGCAAGATGAAAGGCAAGGCCATGCTGAGCATCAACGACCACCCGGACATTCGCCGCTGCTTTGCGGGCTTTCACACCGAGGAGGTGCCGATCAAGTACACGGTGGGAGGCGGGCAGGGCGTTGATCGCATCGAGCTGATCATCAGCAGTTGGGATGTGGCCAGCCAGCCCGTTGGACTGTTTTGATGTCAGACCACGGCGTGGGGATACTCGCGCCCGGCGTTGACTTCCGTGGCCACCAGAGCGGTACTGGTGGCACCACAAGCAATTTACCCCGGCAAACCATGAAAACACCTACTCCCGCCCAACGCGACTACGCAGCCCGCCAAGTCCGCGCAAAAGCACTATTGGCATCCATCGGCACGGCGCTTGAAGCACATGCAAAAAAGATCGCTGGCCAGCCCGAAAATTGGGCGTTCACTGGTGACTTGAGTGCTGTTGAGGATCGGCTGCAGGAGATTTTGGAGTATTTTGGAAAATGACTACCGAAGCCAACATCCTGGAGCAAATCGCCCGAAAACACCTCGGTCTCGAAACGCTGAATGAGCGCAAATCAGACAGCTTGGATTTTCATGATCTGGCTGTGTGGTCGATTGAGGCCGCGCTGAAAGCGGCGTATGAAGCTGGCCAGGCGTACGGCCGGCGCAGTTGAAATGACAGCCCACCGGACCGCATTGTCATGGTTCGGTGGGCCTTTCTTGCTTACTTCTTCTTAGTGTCCGTTGATTTAGGGGTTTGCACTACAACCTTGCGAACTTCATGTTCGGTAGTTCGTTTGTGACTATCTGCGTATTTCTCAGTCACAAACTTGCCTGTACCTGAATCGCGGAAAAAATCGATTTTCTTAATTGCCACGGTAATTTCCAATCTCCCGACATGCGGGTTTAGGGTTTTCCATTGGCCGTTTTTGCCATTTTCGTGGCAAGATACAAAGCTTCACGTCACAGTGAGTTTCCCCCCGGCCAATGGTGTTGGGGGTGCTTAGGCCAAGGGTGCAACCTTGGCCTTTTGCATTTGTAACTGGCGGCACTATATATGGTGTTTGTTGGCACCGCAAGACCCTGCTGGTAGTGTTTTCTGGTTATTCATACAGTGCACACAGTTTGTCCACCGGTTGGCACGGGTTATCCACAGAATTTCACAGATTCGCCATCTTGGGAAGCCATTTCCAGTCCTGATACTTGTCCCCTACTTGCCGCAGGTGTGTGTACCGCTTCAGGCTGGTCCACGACCGGTGACCAGACACGCAGGCAACGCGGGGGATGCTCCAACCCATCTCAAACAGGCGGCTGATGCCGTCATGGCGTAGGTCGTGGAAGTGCAGATCCTCAATACCCAGGAATGCGCAGGCCCGGGTGAATGACGCGCTGATAGAGTCGGCGTTGTGAGGCCAGATCCGGCCCTGAGTCGCCGGCTGCAGCTCAATGAACTGCAATGCCTCGGGCGTGAGCGTGGTGGCCACATCGTTGCCGATTTTCTCGCCGGGGTTTTTCATGTCCCGCACGATTACCTCCAGATTGGCCTTGTCCAGGTCCTTGCCCACTATGGTGGTGATTTCTTCCTGGCGGCGCGTGCTGAAGATAGCGAAGGGGATGACCCGTGTCATTGGGATGCTGTCTTGGCGCTTCAGCTCCATCACCGTGTAGTACTTCATCAGCTTGTCCAGCTCCTCCAGTGTAGGGCGGCGAGTGCGCTGCCGGGACCTACCGGTCAACGCCATCTTGTCCAGCACTACGCGGGCGTCGTCCATAGCCTGCTTATCGAGCGGGTAACCCCACGCTGGCCTGGCCACCGCCATCACCGATGCCAAATGCGATATGTAGTTGCCCCGCGTTGACGGCTGGGCATCAATCGACTGGGCGAACTTCATGATCGCCTGGCTGGTGACCTCCGAGCACTTCAGCTCGCCCAGCTCCGAGTTGCTGATGGTGCGCAGCACCTGGTCTTTTGTCTTGCCGTGCGGTCGCAGCTTGTCCTCGTTGTACTGCTTGATCACATCCTTCAGGAGCGGATCTGTTGGCTTGGTCAATGCACCAGGCATGGCCAGCTCGGTCTCCCGCTTCTTCAGCCAAGCCTGTGCAGCGGGCTTGCGGTCAAAGGTCTCGGTCTCGGAATATATGATCTTGCCGTTCTTCTTGAGGCGGATCAGCGCCGTATGGCCGATAGTCCCGTCTTTACGCTTGCGTGAGAGAATTGTCCCCATGCTGGTGCAACATCAAAAGTTTTGTTGCACTGGATGTTACACCCGTTGCACTAAATGGGCTTGAAAGTGAGCAAATCAGCGTGAATCAGACAGTTGGAAGCGGCGAGGATTTCATTGGTAAAGGTGATCTTCAGGGGCGGTGGCGTTTAAGTGTTGCCCCGATGATGGATTGGACGGACCGCCATTGCCGTTATTTCCACCGCCTCCTAACGCGCCACGCGCTGCTGTACACCGAGATGGTGACGACAGGCGCGTTGGTGCACGGGGACGTCCCCAGGCACCTGCAATTCAATGCGGAAGAACACCCGGTTGCTTT